>CACXBB010000035.1 GCA_902765735.1 uncultured Eubacteriales bacterium
AGAGATGAAGATGGCCGCCGCCAAGGCGCTGGCCGATTTGATCTCCCCCGAGGAGCTCACCGCGGATTACATCATCCCCTACGCCTTCGACCCGCGGGTCGGTCCGGCGGTCGCCAAGGCCGTGGCCCAGGCCGCCCGGGATTCCGGCGTGGCGCGCATTTAACGGTCACATAACAAACGAGGGGCTGTCTCAAAACGCTTCATCTTACTCGCTAACGTCATGTAGGGGCGCCGATGCGGCGCCCGCCCGATCGGAACCATGATTTCTGTCGGGCGGGCGCCCATTGGGCGCCCCTACATCGGGTTTAGTTGTATTTAATCGTTCCGAGACAGCCTATATTTCAATAGTATACAGGCAGCCAGTCGCCGTGCGCCTCAATCATCTCATCACACATCGCCACGATGTCATCCATGGACAGCTCCGACGCGGCATGCGGGTCCAGCATGACCGCCTGATAGATGTGCTCCTTCTTCAGCGTCCGGGCGGCCTCGATGGTCAGCAGCTGCACGTTGATGTTGGTGCGGTTGAGCGCCGCGCACTGCTCGGGCAGGTCGCCGATGAAGGTGGGCTGCACGCCGTTCTTGTCCACCAGGCAGGGCACCTCCACGCAGGCGTTGCGCGGCAGGTTGGTGATCAGTCCGGTGTTCAATACGTTGCCGCCGATCTTCGTGGGCACGCCGGTCTCCATGGCCTCCATGATGTAGCTGGCGTACTCGTGGGTCCGCTTGTGGGTCAAAAGCGGGTTTTCGGTGAGCTCGTGGCCCCGCTTCTTCCAGTCCTCGATCTGATGGATGCACCGCCGCGGGTACTCGTCCAGCGGGATGTTGAACCGCTCGATCAGCTCCGGGTAGCGCTCCTTGATGAACCACGGGCAATACTCGGCGTTGTGCTCGCTGGACTCGGTGATGTAGTACCCGAAGCGCCGCATCAGCTCCAGCCGCACCATGTCGCCGTGGCGGCCGGTCTTTTTGTACTCGTCGTAGTCGGCCTTCATGCGCTCCATCCACCACTCGGGCAGCTCCTCGCCCTGCGAAAGCCCCGCGATGCGCTCCTCGAAGGTGCCGATGTCCAGTTTGCCCTCATTATACAGAAGCGCCCGGCGCTTGACCTCGGGGTAGAGGTCCACGCCGTCCTTTTTAAGCTCCAGCAGCCACGCCTGATGGTTGATGCCGGCGATCTTCCACTGCACGCGGTCGTCGTACTCCATTCCCAGCTCCTTGAGCAGCGTGGACGCGCACACCTGCACGCTGTGGCAGAGGCCCACAGTTTTGACGTCGGTCAGCCGAAGCATCGCGCCGGTCAGCATCGCCATTGGGTTGGTGTAGTTGAGCAGCCAGGCGTCGGGGCACACGGCCTCCATGTCCCGGGCGAAGTCCAGCATCACGGGGATGGTGCGCAGCGCCCGGAACACGCCGCCCACGCCCAGCGTGTCGGCGATGGTCTGGCGAAGCCCGTATTTCTTCGGGATCTCGAAGTCCGTGATGGTGCAGGGATCGTAGCCGCCCACCTGTATGGCGTTGACCACGTAGTTCGCGCCCTCGAGCGCGGCCCTGCGGTTCTCCACGCCCAGATACGTCTCGATCTTCGCCTTTTGGCCGTTGTTGCGGTTGATGGCCTGGAGCATTTCGCCGGATTCCCTGAGGCGCACGGCGTCGATGTCGTAGAGCGCGATGACGCTGTCCTCCAGCGCGGGGGTCATCATGCAGTCGCCCAGCACGTTCTTGGCGAACACCGTGGACCCCGCGCCCATGAATGCGATCCTGGGCATATTATTCCTCCGTTTCTGTCTGTAACGCCGCAAATACGGCATAATAAGGGCCGGAAAGATGTGATTCGGGCGCCTTTCCGGCCACAGAGCGTTTGATCAGAAGTTGTACTCCTTGCACACCGGGGCGTTGGCCTTGGCGGAGGCCTCGTCGAACCAGATCAGGTTGTTCTGGGTCTCCTTGTCGAACAGCTGGATCAGGCGCGGCTGGGTGGTGAACCGTATGGTCCTGCCCATGCTGACGTCGGTCTCCAGGTTCATGGTGGGGATGACCATCACCACGTGGTCGCCCTCGCAGTCGGTATGCAGATTGACCTCGTTGCCCAGCATCTCGGAGACCTCCACCTTCGCGGTGAGCTCGCCCTCGTCGAGCAGTATGTGGCAGGGACGGATGCCGGCGATGATGTCGCAGGGCTTCTGGTTGTTCTGTTTAAGCGCCTTCTGCTGGAACTCGGCAAGCTCGAACTTCGCTGAGTGGATCTGGGCGTAGTACTTGCCGTCCTCCAACAGCAGCTTGGAGCCGTCGAAGAAGTTCATCACCGGCATGCCGATGAAGCCGGCCACGAACAGGTTCACGGGCTTGTTGTAGAGGTCCTGCGGCGCGCCGATCTGGTTGACATAGCCGTCCTTCATGATGACGATGCGGTCGCCCAGCGTCATGGCCTCGGTCTGGTCGTGGGTGACGTACATGAAGGTGGTGTTGATGGAGGAGCGCAGCTTGATGATCTCGGCGCGCATCTGGTTTCTGAGCTTGGCGTCCAGGTTGGACAGCGGCTCGTCCATCAGGAAGACCTTGGGGTCGCGCACCATGGCGCGGCCGATGGCGACGCGCTGGCGCTGGCCGCCGGAGAGGGCCTTGGGCTTGCGCTCGAGGTACTGGGTGATGTCGAGGATCTTGGCGACCTCGCGCACCTTCTTGTCGATCTGGTCCTGAGGCACCTTCTTCATCTTCATGGCGAAGGCCATGTTGTCGTAGACGGACATGTGGGGATAAAGGGCGTAGTTCTGGAAGACCATGGCGATATCGCGGTCCTTGGGGGCGATGTCGTTGCACAGCTTGCCGTCGATGTACAGCTCGCCCTCGGAGATGTCCTCCAGGCCCGCCACCATGCGCAGCGTGGTGGACTTGCCGCAGCCGGAGGGCCCGACCAGCACGATGAACTCCTTGTCCTTGATGTGCAGGTTCACATCGTGCACCGCCGTCGTCTTGCCGCCGTAGATCTTCTTCATGTTCTTGATAACGACCTCTGCCATTGCGTCCGGCCCTGAGCACGACGGTCCTTTGCCGTGCCCTCGTGTCGCCCGGTGAAGAGCGAACCACATTACGACAGGTCTCCACACTGCCGCACCGCGGGCCCTGCGGAACAGGTAACCTCCTTTTCGTATGTATGCCCGTCTATTTTGTGGAGTAGGCGGACACCATGTTATACCAAGGGGATAAACCCCAAAGTTTCACTATCACAGACCGTACTTCATCATCTCGTGAAGGGTCTTTTCGTCGAAATCGTCTCCGGAGTCGTCCTCGCCGGATACGATGTTCGGGTCGTCCTCCTGCCCGGGTCGGATGATATCGCCGCAGATGTCCACCTCCGGCAGGAAGGGGATGAACTGAGGAAGCATGATGCGGGTGGAGAGGTAGGCGATGACCGAAAAGCCGAACAGCAGCCACAGAAACGCCCACAGTGGCAGGTACTGAAAGTACCAGTAGGTCGCGATGACCGGCACGGCGTGCAAGGCCGCGCAGGCCAGCATGCGGTGGGGTTTGCTGAACGCGAAGAAGAGCGCGTCCCGCAGAAGCTCCTTCAACGGCCCGTTGAAGGCCGCGATGACCGGGAACAGGTACATCGCCACGATGCCCTCCAGCACCATCATGCCGATCAGCGCGTACTGGAACAGCGCCACCGGGCCCTGAAACTGCCTGCACCAGCTGATCTCGAGAAGCTGGACAAGCTCCAGCACCACCAGCGCCACAAAGCACACCGTGGCCTTTTTGAAGCTCTCCTTGAAGCCCTTCCAGAAGGTGACGGCCACCTTGAAGTGTTTGTCGCCGCGCTGAAGCTTCAAAAGCGTGTAGTCAAGCGCCGAGATGCTCGCCCCGATGGTCACCACCGGCACGCAGAACAGCACGAACAGCAGGTTGGAGACGGTCACGATGTACAGGCGGTTGAGAAAGCGCCCCACGGCGCTCTCCTCGCCGAACAGCTTAAGCAGAAACCGCATGACCGTTCACCCCTCGTAGCGGAAAAGATAGTCCAGGAACGCCACCGCCTGCTCCGGCCGCTTGGTGATGGCGTTCACGCCCAGCACCGCGCCGCCGGGATAGGGGTGATACTCCCCCACCAGCCAGGTCCCGGCAAGGTCGATGCCCACGGCCACGGGGTCCGCGCTGTAATCGTCCCGCAGGGGCGTGCAGTACACGAAGCGGTCCGCGTAGGCCGAAAACCGTCCGTCGGCCGCCGCGCCGTTCAGGTCCATCAGTCGACCCGTCGCCCCGACGGCCACCACGTCCTCCTCCCCGGCGATCCACACGTCGTCCACGCCCCCGTCGAGCATGGAGATGAGCTTCTCATAGTAGGTGTTGCCCGTGGCGTTGACGGAGGGCTTGCAGTAGTTCGCGCTGTCGATCTCCACCACGCCGGTCCTGAGGTCGTAGCCCGCCGCCTCCACAAAGCCGTTGTAGAAATCGGAGCCCGGCCCCAGGCGGGCGTAGGTGTTGGAGCAGATGCCGTAGAAGTGGATGTCCCCGGGCACCGTGACGTAGATGATGACGGCGTAGGCGGCGAAGCCGACCACGAAGCCGATGCCGATGATCCACAGCTTGTAATACTGCCAGATGTATTTGAGCACGTCCCGGGGGCCGTAGCCCCTGAGCTTCTCCCGCTCGTCCCGGTACCACTGAGGCAGCGAGCGCATCAGAGAATGCCTCCGTCCGGACCGACCCGCACGAACGACACCTGCGCGCCAGGGTAGTCGCCCATCAGCGGCGGCAGCGTGAAGCCCGCGTACATGAGGCTCGCCCCGGAGAGCACGCGGCCCTCGAGCGCCGCGCCGTCAAGAGGCGCATCCATCGAGGGATTGACGCACCCCTCACAGCAGACCTCGTCGATCCTATACATCCCCATCGGGTCCAGCCCGCGCAGCCGAACGTGCGCGCCGGGGTGATTGGCCCGGGTGTGGACGGTCACCACATTCAAAAGCGCCCGGCTTTTGTCCGGCGTCACGAATTCCCAGGCGGTGAAGTCCCCCGGGTCCTCAAGCTCGGTCAGGCGGTGACAGTCGCCGCACTGTATCACATCGTACCAGCGGTGGAAGCGGTCGATCTGGACGCGAATCATTTGACGCTCGTCCTCGGTAAGCTGCGCGGGGTCCAGCTCATAGCCGAACGTGCCGCTCATGGCCACGATGCCCCGCACGCCGAAGGGCACGCTGCGCCCGGTCTGCTGGTTGGGACACACCGAGACATGGGCCCCCATGGCGCTCACGGGATAGGCCACGGACGTGCCCTGCTGTATGGCGATGCGTTCGATGGCGTCGGTGTCATCGCTGCACCAGATCTGCGGCGTGTAGTACAGCATGCCGGCGTCGAAGCGCCCGCCGCCGCCGGCGCAGCCCTCGAACAGCACCTCGGGAAACGCCGTCGTCAGCCGGTCCAGCAGGTCGTACACGCCCAGCATGTAGCGGTGGCTCGCCTCCCGCTGGCGCTCGGGCGGCAGGGCGCAGCTGTACACGTCGGTCATGTTGCGGTTCATGTCCCACTTGATGTAGTCGATGCCCCCGTCCCGAAGCAGCGCCGAGAACACGGTAAAGAGGTGCTCCACGACCTCCCCGCGCCCCATGTCCAGCACCAGCTGGTTGCGCCCGAAGGCGGGATTGCGGCCGGGCACAGTGAGCGCCCAGTCGGGATGGGCCGCATAGAGCGCGCTTAATTCGTTGACCATCTCCGGCTCGATCCACAGCCCGAACTTCATGCCCAGTGCATGTACGGCGTCCGACAGGGGTCTGAGTCCCCCGGGCAGCTTGGCGGCGTTGGGGGTCCAGTCGCCCAGGCCCTCCAGGTCGCTGTTGCGCGCGCCGAACCAGCCGTCGTCGAGCACCATCATGCCGACGCCCAGCGCCGAGGCCTGCTTTGCAAAGCGCAAAAGCCTCTCGGAATCGAAGTCGAACAGCATCGCCTCCCAGCTGTTGATCAGCACCGGGCGGCGGCGGTCCTTCCAGGGGCTTCTTATGATGTGGCGGCGTATGAAGCGGTGCAGGCGGATTGAAAGGTCGCCCAGCCCGCCGTCGGTAAAGCAGAGGGCCGCCTCCGGCGCAAAGAAGCTGTCGCCGGGCTTTAGATACCACGAAAACGTGTCCGGGTTGATGCCGCTGACCACCCGCACGGAATCCGTCTGGTCCACCTCGATGTCGGTGCGGTGGTTGCCGCTGTACAGCGGCAGTATGCCGAAGCACTCGCCACGGGTCTCGGTGGCCGAGGGGGCCACGATGGCCACGAAGGGGTTGTGGTGATGGCTGGACGCGCCGCGGCGGCTCGATACGGTCTGTATGCCCCGCATCAGCGGCACGCGCTCGGCGTTGCGCTCCATGCAGTGCCGTCCGTGGAGGTGCAGAAGCTCCCACTTTCCGAAGGGGATGTCCAGGCACAGGCTGGCGACGCGGTCAAGCGTCACGGCCGATGTGCCGGTATTGCGTATGATCGCCGCGCGGGTCAGCATGTCGGCGGCCTCAAAGACGCCGTAGAGCAGCTCCACCTCGAGCCCGGTGGCGGCGTCACCCAGCGTAACGGAGAGCGTTTCCGCCTCCCCTGCCTCCGCGAAGGCCGCGGGCAGCCCGCTCAGGGCGTACTTGCCCGCGCGGATCTCGTGGCGCAGGTAGCGAAGGTCGGTACCCACGGCGCCGCTTTCGCCGATCAAGTCCAGCGCGGGGACGCGGAAGTCGCCGGAGTTGGCCCCGGGGTACTCCTGGGGCAGCGTGTCCAGCGATATCTCGCGATGATAGCGAGCCTCAAAGGGATTGGGCGAAAAGCCCCGGTCCGACGGTATGATGCGGTAAGCCAAGCTTGCCGCGTCCACCCTGCGCCCGAAGTACAGGTGAAAGAGATGGCCTGTGTCGCCGATCAGCATCTGATAGGTGGTGTTTTGGGTGTGCAGAGAAAGGGTTTTCAATGCAGCGTCGTAGATGATGGGCATTTCCTTCACTCCCGTGTCGTGTTCTGCCTGTGCGCGGCGATGATGGCCTCGAGGTCCGGGCGCTGATCCGCAGGCATTTCCCGATAGTATTTTGGACTGACCCCAAAGAAGCGCTTGAACGCCTTTGAAAAGGTCAGGGAATCTTCATATCCGACGTAGTGCGCCACTTCCTGGATGGACATATCCATGTTTTGCAGCAGATAGCCGCAATTGCGCATGCGCACCTGAAGCAGGTATTCGTTGGGGGCGATCCCCACACCCTCCTTGAATATGGAGGAAAAGTAGCTCCGGTCGATGCCGAGGTACTTCGAAACGTCCCCCACGTTGATGCTGGCGTAGTAGTTCAGCATGTATTCCGCGCCGTAGCGGATGTAGTCCTTTTTCTTGTAGAGCGCCTTGTGTTCCCGGCGCACGTTGTGGGTGCGTCCGCGCTCGGCGGATTCGATGGCCAGCGCGACGAATTCCATCAGCAGCCCCAGCCGCTTGAGCGCGGCGGAGGTGTTCTGCTGGGACGCGCTCAGCACCCGCTCGCAGAGGTTGTAGAAGCTGGAGATATCCACGTGGGCGTCCAGGTGGTAGACGCCCCGGTCAAAGCCGGCCTTGAGCATGTACTCGCCGGCGCGCTCGCCGTCGAAGGCCATCCAGCAGTAGGCCCAGGGGTTTTTCACGACCGGGCGGTAGCTGATCCGCTCGCCGGGCTTGACCAGAAACATCTGCCCGGCCTGCAATGTGGTCTGCCGGCCGTCCGCTTCGAGGACCCCCTCGCCGGACATCACGACGTGCAGGTGGTAGCCGTCCCGGAGGCGGTCGTTGATCTCCTTGTCCGGGGTACACTGTTCGATGCCGCAGATGGTCAGGTAGAGGTTCTCGGTCTGCCGGGGAAAGGGCTCCCGGAAGATCCGGTAGAACACGGTCTCGCTGTATTCGCTGTGATTCATGCCACGCCCTCCGCCGGTATCCGGTTGGGACGGGGCTGTCTCAAAACGAACCTGCGCCGGGCAATTCGCCGTAGGGGCGGCATTCATGCCGCCCGCGGACGCCATGAATGGCGTCCCTACGATGCGATTGCGCCGTATGATCGTCTTTATGAGACAGCCTCCGTCCCGTGATATTACAGCTTGCCGCCGGAGGTGGCGATGCCCTCGACGAACTGCTTCTGGAAGATCAGGTACAGCACGATCATGGGCAGGCACGCCATGGTCGCCGCGGCCATCAGCTGCGGGAAGTTCGAGGAGAACTGACCCTGCATCTTGGCCAGGCCGGCGGACAGCGTGGTGCTCTTGGCATCGGAACAAACGATCATCGGCCACATCAGGTCCTTGAAGGCGAACACCGCCGTGAAGATGCCCAGGGACACCATGGACGAGCGGGTCAGCGGCATCATGATGACGAGGAACTGCTGGCCGATGTTGCAGCCGTCGATGCTCGCCGCCTCTTCAAGATCCTTTGGCAGGCCCTGATAGCCCGTCTTGAGCAGGAATGTGCCGAAGGCCGTCACCATGCCCGGGAACACCAGGCCGGCGATGGTGTTGATCCACTTGAGCTTGCTGACCATGATGTACTGCGGGATGATGAAGATCTGGCTGGGAACCATCATCTGGATCAGCACCAGCGAGAACAGCAGGTTCTTGAACGGGAACTGAAGGCGCCCGAAGGCGTAGCCCGCCATGGTGGCGGTCAGCACCGCGCACAGCACGCGGAAGAAGATCATCAAAAGCGTGTTCTTGTACAGGTAGAGGAAGTTGTAGCTGGTCCAGACGGTGGCGAAGTTGTCAAAGTTCCAGGTGGACGGCAGGATCACGAAGGGGTCGATGGCGGTGGCCTCCGTCTGCGACTTGAACGCCGTGAGCACCATCCAGAGGAAGGGCACCAGCATGGTGATGGAGAATACGATCAGAAACAGGTGAATCAGCGCCTGCGTCAGGTTTTTCTTTGCCTTGTAGCTTTCCATGTGCTCCCCTCCCTTCTCAGTTATAGAAGACCCACTTCTTCTCCGACTTCTGGAGAATGACCGTGATCGCCATGATGATGATCAGCATGGTCACCACGATGGCCGCGCCCAGGCCGCGGTTGTTCTGGTTGAAGGCGGTGGTGTAGAAGTAGTAGACTACGGTCTCAACCTTCGGAAGCGCCGGGTTGGAACGGTCCATGACCATGAAGATCAGGTCGAACTGCTGCAGTGCGCCGATGATGCGGGTCTGGAGGATGAAGAAGATCGTGGGGCTCAGAAGCGGTATCGTGATGCGGAAGAACTGCTTCACGCCGGTCGCGCCGTCGATCTCCGCGGCCTCGTAGTAGTCGTGTGGGATCTCCTGCAATCCCGCGATCAGCAGTATCATGTTGTAGCCCACGATGCTCCACACGCCGATGACGCCTATGGAGATCCACGCGATCTTCGGGTCTGAGATCCACGCCGTTGTGGTGTGGAATACGTTGTTCAGAAGGCCGAACTGCTGGTTGTAGAGGAAGCGCCACACCATGGCCACCGCGGCCGGGGCCGCCACCATGGGCAGGAAGAATATCGTGCGGTAGCCGCCGCGGAAGGCGATCTTCCGGTTCAGGAACACAGCCAGCAGCAGCGCGAACACGATGGAAAAGGGCACCTCGATGAGGGCGTACTTGAAGGTATTGCCGAGGGCGCGCCAGAAGTTGTTTCCGGCGAGCACCGTCGCGTAGTTCTTGAGGCCCACAAAGATGTTGCCCATGCCGAAGTCTCCGGTCTTGAAGAAGGACTGGTAGATGGTGTTAAAAATCGGATAGAAATTCAGCACCAGCAGGCCGATCATGGTCGGAGCCACGAACGCCAGTCCCCATTTGGCCTGGCTCTTCTGGGTGGGCGTCATTTTGGTCTTTGCCATGAAATCAAGCCTCCCGTTCAGAAATGGTCCATGAATCGCAACGGTTCAGCCCGGGTCGTCTATCAGGGGGCGATGAGGGCATCGCCCCTACGGATGAGATCGTGCTGTTGTAGGTGCGATCCCCTGATCGCCCGCCGGGCCGAACCGTTGCGTTGATTCCAAAAGGGCCGGAAGCCGTAACTTCCGGCCCTTGATCAAGGGGTCGTTATTCCTGAGCGAGCAGGTCGTTCATGTCGGCGGCCAGGGTGTTCAGAACGTTCTCGGTGGTGGAGGGATCGTTCCAGATGGTCACCAGGTCGCGGGTGGCCTGATCCTCCCAGCGGGAGGTGTACTTGCTGTAGGGACGGAAGACCAGCGTGCCCTCGGTCTCCATCTTCAGGAAGGCGGAGATGTCCATGCCGGGGAAGGCGTTCATGAAGGCGTCGGAGCAGCCGATGTAGCCGGCCATGGTCACGCCCAGCTCGGACTGCTTGAGCTGCATCTCATAGCTGGAGAACCACTCGATCAGATCCCAGGCAGCCTGGGGATCCTTCACGTCCGCGGAGGCGGCCCAGCCCAGGCCGTTGTAGATGGAGACGCGCTCGCCCTCATCGCACTGGCCGTTGCCGTTGACGTCCTCATAGGGCAGCATGGCCCAGGCGTAATCCTCATGGCCCTCATGGTCGTAGAACTCGCGGATCATCCAGGAACCCTCGGTATCCATGGCGATCTTGTTGTTCTCGAAGAGGATGTTCTTGCCGTTCTCAGCCAGCATCGGCTGCGGCGCCCAGGCGTTGTTGAACAGGGTGCCCATGAACTCGAAGGCCTTCAGGGTGTTCTCGTTGTTCCAGCCGGAGACCTTCTTGTCGTCGGAGATCACATAGCCGCCGAAGTCATAGATGATGTTGTAGAAAGTGTCCTGGTTGTTGCCGGTGTTGCAGGCGCCGCCGTACACCTCACCGCCGGAGGCCTCGGTGATCTTCTCGGCCGCAGCCTTGTAGTCCTCCCAGGTCCAGTCGTCGGTGGGGTAGTCAACGCCGTACTTGTCGAAGATGGCCTTGTTGTACAGAAGGGCGATGGTGTCGTGGTCCTTGGCCACGGCATAGTACTTGCCGTCCTTGCTGTACAGGTCGGTGATGCCCTGATAGTAGTTCTCGAGCTTCACCACGTCGCTGTTCGCGATGTAATCGGTGAGGTCGAGCAGCTTCTGGGCGGACATGTACATCTCGGCGTTGTTGGAGTGCATCCAGAAAACGTCGGGCATGTCGCCGCCGGTCGCGCCGGCCTCGAGGAGCGTCCAGTAGTTGTCCCAGTTGACCACCTGGATGTTGACCTTCACGCCGCTCTGCTCGGTCCACAGATCGGCAATTTCCTGCAGGCCCGCCAGCTGGTTGTTATCCCAGATCTTGACCTCCAGCGTGTCCACGGAGTAGTCCGCCAGGGCCGCCGCGCTGAACAGCATGGCGAATGCAAGCAGAACAGAAACCAGAACCCGTACTTTCTTCATGAGTATACCCTCCTTGTTTATTATTCGCCGCGGAGATTTTGATCTTCGCGTGAAAATTCGTTGACTCCATGTAAACATCATATTATAGAAAACAACAATTTAACATGGTGTTTTGTTTGTTATATATGGAGTTTTGTTGACATCCCCGGGCACTCTCCCCCGCTTCTTTATAGCCGTCAGTGGTCGATCAGCCGAAGCAGCGTGCCCGTCACGCCGAAGACCCAGTGGACGATCCACACCCCGTAGATCGAGCGCTGTTTCCTGTAGAGAATGCCCTCGAGCCCCGCCAGGATCGCGGCGCCGACCATGAACAAAAACCCCAGGTGGATGTGCAGCGCGGCGAAGATCAGCGAAGAAAGCACGATGGCGGAGGTCGCTTTGTGCCGGCCGATCAGTATGCGGGACAGGTTGCCCTGCATGACGCTGCGGGCCAGGAACTCCTGGATGCCGGCGGTGAAGATATAGGCGATTTGTGGAAGGCCGAACAGGCGGATGTCCCAAAACGGCGCCTCCGGCGAGTAGGCGTCGGGCCTGAACAGCCGTATGACGCCCTTGAGCGCGAACAGAAACGCCACGCTGCAAAGCGCCACCACCGCCGCCGTGCGAAGGGTCTTTCCCATGTTGCGCGGCGCGAGGCCCAGGTCCTTCCAGCTCAGCTTCGTATACATGGATATATAGAAGAACATCAGAAGGCCCAGAACCTCCACGCCCCGGGTCATGTGCCTGTACGAGAAGGGCTTCCCCATGAACACCCAGAAGGCGTAGAAGATCATCCAGACGCAGAACGCATAGAGGAACATCGTGAACGTATGGGTGGACTCCATGATGCGCTCCTTAAGGCGCATTGTCTCCGTCTCGTCCGCCAGCGTGATGACCAGGTTGCCCGGACCGTCGGCCAGATACGAGATGGACATCCGGAAGACATACTTCCTGCCGGAGGACGTCATGTACCGGACGGTCTGCACGATGTTCTTCTGCTTGTGAAAGAGGGCGTCCGTGACGCATTCGTAGAAGCCGTCGTTGTACTTCTGGTCGTAATTCATGCCGAAGCGCGTCTCGCCGGGCACGTAATTGTCGCCCATCTCCAGCATGCGCGTCGCAGGCCTGTTGGCATAGAGTATGCGGCCCTGGCGATCGAGCACCAGCACCGCTTCGTTCATGTCCCTCAAAACCCTCTGGGGATAGCTCTCCTGTACAGATGCCGTCATATGCCGTTCCTTCCCGGGTCGTGTCGTTGTCATCAATAACGTAATCTCATTTTAACACATGAGGCGTGTGCGCGTCAATCGGGAAATATTGCGAGCGGATCCCAATTCATCAGATATCCAGCGCAGCATGATACCCCCAATACACCGCATTGGTGATGGTCCCGACCCGGGAGGCGTCGCCGATGACGCGCACGAACGGCGCGGCGTCCATCAGCGCGTTCACCGCATCAACGCGGGAACGCTGGCCCAGGGCGCAGATCACCGTGCTTCCGGGCACGAGCACTTCCTTCCCCTCGGCATCCTCGCACAGTATGCCGTCCGGGCGCACCGCCACGCCCCTGTGGTTGAGGTGCACGGCCGCATATTTGTCGATCTCCTTTAACAGCAGCGGGCGGTGGCGCACGTTGGCGTCGGGGGCCAGTTTGTCCCGCATCTCCACGATGTGGACCTTCTTCCCCTGCATGCCCAGGTGCACGGCGATCTCACAGCCCGCCAGGCCGCCGCCGAACACCACCACGTCGTCGGCGACCTCATCCATATGCTTGTAGTAGTCGTTGACGATGATGACGTTCTCCCCGTCCAGGCCCCTGATCGGCGGCAGCAGCGGCTCGGAGCCCACGGCCACGATCAGCGCGTCGGGGGCCTCCTTTTCCGCGTATTCCGGGGTGACCTCCGTGTTCAGCCGGATCTCGACGCCCGCGCGCTCCGCAAGCAGCTTATAGGTGCCCGCCAGCCGGTACATGTCGTATTTGAAGGACAGGGCCTGCTCCCCCCTGAGGATGCCGCCCACCTCGCCTTCCTTCTCGCACAATATCACGCGATGGCCCCGCCGCGCCGCGGTCCAGGCCGCGTACAGCCCGCCGGGGCCGCCGCCGGCCACCAGCACCTTCTTCTTCACCGGCGCGGGGACAACCTCGCTGCCCTCGCTCTCCCGCCCGATCAGCGGGTTCACGGTGCAGCGCCGGGTGGCGGTGGCGGCGCGCTCCGCCATGCAGGTGAAGCAGCGCAGGCAGCGCACGATCTCCTCGTCCCGATTCTCGGCGACCTTCCGCGGCAGGAAGGGGTCCGCCAGCAGCGCCCGGCCCATGTACACCACGTCCGCCTTGCCGGAGGCGATGATCTCCTCCATCTGCGCGGGGTCGTTGAGGCCGCCCAGCGTGGCCACCGGCACCTTCACGTGCTTCTTGATCTCCGCCGCCAGGTACACGTTGCGCCCGTGCTCCTCGAACATCGAGGGATGGGTGATGCCGAAGGTCTTCTGATAGGTGCCCGCGGTGACGTGCAAAAGGTCGATGTAGGGCTCGATCTGCTGCGCGATGCGGATGCCCTCGTCCAGGTCGTAGCCCTCGGGCACGCACTCCGAGCCGGAGAGCCTGAACTCGATCGGGAACCCGGGGCCCACGGCGGCGCGCACCGACTTCAAAACCTCGATGGCGAAGCGGCAGCGGTTTTCGAGGCTTCCGCCGTACTCGTCCTCCCGGTGGTTGAACATGGGCGAGAAGAACTGGTTGATCAGCCAGCCGTGGCCGCCGTGGATCATGATCATCTCAAACCCCGCGCGCTTCGCGAGGCCCGCCACGTGGCCGTAGGCGGCGACGATCTCCCGGATCATGTCCTTCGTCAGCGCCTTGACCTCCACGCCGTCGTCGCGGGTGCAAGCCGAGGCGCTCCACTGGTTCAAGCCCTTCTGCTTGGTCTTGTCGGTCATGTAGGTGCCCGCGTACATACCGGAGTGGGAAAGCTCCAGGCTGGGCATGGCGCCGTGGCGTCGGATGGCGTCGGCGGTGTAGGTGGCGCAGGCCAGCGAATTGAGGATGCTCTCGTCCAGGTGGTAGGCGTGGCTGCCGTCGGTGGCGGGGTGCACCATGCACTCGCTGACGGTCACCGCCGCCGCGCCGCCCCTGGCGCGAAGCTCGTAGAACGCCGTGGATTTCGGGCCGATGCAGCCGTCGTTCATGATGTCCGTGCCGCCCAGCGGCGTGGAGAACATGCGGTTGCGGAAGGTCACGCGGCCAATCGTAATGGGTTTACAAAGATTCGGATACTTTCGGATCATAAGCCTGCCCCTTTCTTAAATAAAGTTGGTTCTTCATATTTTCTTTTGGGATAACGACCTCTCAGGCCCTGCGGGCCAGCTCCCCTGGAAGGGGAGCCTCATCCGTCATGGCTTCGCCATGCCACCTTCCCCTGAAGGGGAAGGCAAAGGCTGCCGCGTATAAAAGTAGCCCTCTTGCCTCCCCGTCATGCCTCCCTCTTAGAGGGAGGTGGCTCGGCGAAGCCGAGACGGAGGGAGTGGGAGGTGCCGAGCGTAGCGAGGCGGAGAGGTCCTGCCTTCGGACAGCATATTCGTGCGTGCGCCGTGCGTCGCCCGCCTTTACAATCCCCCTCAAAGCGGCTATAATGATGACAACGCTTGCAAAAAGGAGTTTTGCGTCATGAAGCTGAACACCCGACGGACGCTGCTGATCGGTTTGGCGTTCTTCTCGATCTGCGCCTTCTGGCAGATGTACGACACCGTCATCCCGCTGATTCTGCGGGACACCTTCCATGTGGGCGACAGCCTCTCCGGCGCGATCATGGCGGCGGACAACGTGCTGGCGCTGGTGCTTTTGCCGCTGTTCGGCAGGCTGTCGGACCGCACGAACACCCGCCTGGGCAAGCGCATGCCCTACATACTCTTCGGCACCGCCTGCGCCGTGACGCTGACGCTCATGCTCTCGGGGGCCGACGCGCCGGGCCGCTTCGGGCTGTTTATCGCGCTTTTAGGGCTTCTGCTGGTGGCCATGGGCACCTATCGCTCCCCGGCGGTGGCGCTGATGCCGGACGTCACCCCCAAGCCCCTGCGCTCGAAGGCCAACGCCATCATCAACCTGACCGGCGCGCTGGGCGCGATCTACGCGCTGGCGGCGGTGCGGCTTTTAGTGGGGACCCATCCCGACGGCCGGGCGGACTTCACCGGAGTGTTCGTTTCGGTGGCGGCGCTGATGGCGGTGTCGGTGATCCTTCTTCTCCTGCGCGTCAACGAAAACGCCCTGCGCCGCGAGAACGCCGACCCGGAGGAGGACGACGACGCCTCCCCCGGCGGCAGGCTGCCCGCCGACAAGATGCGCAGCCTCGCGCTGATACTGGTCTCCGTGGCGCTGTGGTACATGGGCTACAACGCCGTCACCACCGCCTATTCGAAGTACTTCACCCGCATGTGGGGCGATCTGTCCGGCGCGGCGTCGTGCCTGATGATCGCCACCGGCGGCGCGGTGGTGTCCTACGTGCCCGTGGGCATGCTCTCCTCGATACTCGGGCGCAAGAGGATGATCCTCATCGGCGTGGCGCTGCTGGGGATGTGCTTCGCCGTCACCGGCATGATCACGACCTTCGGGCCCGTCGTCTACGCGCTGTTCGTGCTGGTGGGCTTCGCCTGGGCGGCCATCAACGTGAACTCCTACCCGATGGTGGTGGAGATCAGCCGCAGCGGCGACGTGGGCAAGTACACCGGCTACTACTACACCTTCTCCATGGCAGCGCAGGTGCTCACGCCGATCCTCTCCGGGTGGCTTCTGGAGCACGTGGGCTACCACACGCTGTTTCCTTACGCCGCCGGGTGCATGGCGCTGGCCTTCGTGACCATGGCCTTCGTGCGCCACGGCGACAACCGGCCGGAAGCGGCGAAGAGCGTGCTCGAGCACTTCGACGTGGAGGACTGACGTCCGGTTCTCCCCGCGCTCACGACTCCCCGATCACGATCAGGCCGTCCCCCTCCGCGATGGTCAGCTCCGCGTCCAGCGGCGGATTGAACGCGCTGCTGCCGCTCTCGTCCAGCCAGCCCAGCAGCACATAGCCCCGCTCGAGCATGCGCCGCCTGAGCGCGCGGACAGTGTGCCGCCCCGTCAGGTGCAGCTGCCCGGCGTTTTTGATGTAGATCTCATTGCCCGCGTTGGAGAGGATCTCCCTAAACACCCCGTAGAGCTCCGGGTTTTCGGCGAGCTGCGCCAAAATCAGCGAGGACATGCTCGACGATACGATAAAATCGGTGCGATCCCCGTATCCCGCCAGCAGCTGGTTGCGCTCCCTTCGCATCTCCACGGTGAGGTTGAAGCGCAGGCCGTACCTCTGCCGGATGTCCCGGAGGTTCAGAAGCAGGAAGACGACCTGCATGTCCGCCTCCTCCGGCTCCAGCTCGTGGCGGTTCAGTATGACGATGTGCTCCGCCGAGCGCGCCAGCGCCAGCAGCCCCGCCTCGGTCCCCACCTCATTTTCCGCGTACTCCAAAAACAGACTTCGGTCGGCAGCGACCGCGTCGAGCGCTTCCCTCTCCTCCGGATCAGTCCGTCCCACGAGACACACGCGGGACACATCGTCAGGCAGCTCCCGGAGGATGACGGGAAGCGCCTCATTATGCCCGAAAATGACCACATCCGTGCCGTCCCCGGGCTCCGCCGCCGGGGCTTCGGCATCGGGCAGGGGCTCCGGCACATCGGCGACCAGCCGGGCGAAATCGCGCTCGTCCGCGAAAACCAGAATCCGGTCTGTTTTGTTGAGGAGGTGCGCCGCAGGGGGATTCAGGGCGATCTTCCCGTCGCGCAGCACCCCGGCGGGCACGCCGCCGTCCAAGCGTGATGTCAGTTCGCCGAAGGTCATGCCGTCGATGCCCTCGACGCCGGTCAGGTAGAACTCCGCGCCCTCAAAGTTGAAGATCTCCGTGAAGCATTCAGAGATGCCCGTCTGGGTGCAGGAGTGGGCGATCAGCTTCGCCAGGACGTAGTTGGTCTGGAGGGTCGTGATGTTGTCGGTTTCCACGAGGGACGGCGGGAAGCGGTACTCGGGCCGGGAGATGACGGCGTTCACGCCGATCTCCGGGACGCGCTTCTCCTCCAGCAGCCTGGAGACCGCCAGCACCGCCTTGATCGTGCGCATGTCGTCGGTCGGACTGACGATGATCGAGCGGCAGGTTTCCACCGAGCACTTTTCGAAGGAGGTCGGGTCCGTGATGTCCGCCGTGCGGCACACGATCCGGCAGTTCTTGGGAACGTCGATGTTTTCGCCGATCGCCTGCTCCATCTCCTCGCGCTCCATGTCCCCGGCGACCACGACGCACGTCGGCTTCCCCGCGGCGGCGAGGATCAATTGTTTAAAAGCGCATACTCTCCCGGGCAGAAGCCGAGCACCACGGTGTGGCCCGTCTCCAGCACGCGGGAGTTGCCCTTCTTCAGATTCTCGATCTTCACCTCGATGGCGCTGGTGATGATGCCGATCAGCACGCTGGTGAACAGCAGCCCCGCCAGCGCGATGACCGACATCAGGACGAGATAGCCGGGGCCGCGATGCTCCGCCCCTCCCGGATCACATAGGCAAACAGGTCCCTGCCCAGGTGCGCCCGAAAGTAGCCCGGCAGCGCTCCCTTGATGGCATCCTCCAGATCCGCGTCGAGCCCGCCATGGTCCTCCCGAAGGTATTGTAACCGCATGTCCACCAGCGCCGTCACATCGCTCATCGCGGCCTTATCGACGTCCATATCGATCAAACTCCAGTACAGACCGTAGTCTGTTTATAAACAGATACATACTCCGGTCGGTTTCCATGTTTCCGCCAATCACGGCATCCCTGTATTCATTGTAGCATATCCGTGCAGGTCTGTCGAGAGGTCAAAATCAGAAAAACATCGGTCAAAGCTTGTGCCCGCGCGGTTACACAAACGCAATATTAATACGCCTTCTCCAAAAATAAGATTGAATAATCGTGCGAAATCATGTATAATATAAATAAGGATATTAGATTCAGCTTAACCGTGCACCTTACAGCGTTTATAACCCGCCTGCGACCGCAACCGATGACCACAGGAGGAAGCCGCTATGCGCACACCGACCGATATCAGAAGGACGATTTGTCTGCTGCTCGCCATCGCCATGGCCGCGGTGATGCTTTCGGCCTGCGCCAACGGGGGCGGCGACGCCTCCGCCCCGCCCCAGCCGTCGGCGAAGCCCGAGCCGGAGACGGTGCGCTACCTGGTCGCCATCGAAGACGAGCCGGACACCGTGGACTTCCAATGCACGTCGATCCACTACACCGTCGCCCAGAACGTGTTCAACCGCCTGGTGGAGATGGAGCACGACGCGGACGGCAACGCCGTGATCCTGCCGTCGCTGGCCGAAAGCTGGGACATCTCCGACGACCGCCGCACCTATACCTTTCACCTGCGCGACGGCGTGACCTTCTCAAACGGCTCCCCAATGACCGCCTCCGACGTGCTCTACACCTTCACAAGGCTCCTGACCCACCCCGACGCCTGCAATCAGGACATCGTTGACAACATCGTGGGCGTGGTGGCGCTGGAAAACGGCGAGGCTGACCATCTGGAAGGCATCGAAGTGCTGGACCGGCTGACCCTCACGATCGCGCTGGAGCACCCCTTCGAGGCGTTCCTGGCCTGCCTTTCCATGCCCGGGGCTTCCATACTGGACGAGCAGACCACCGAGGAGGCCGGCAGCCGCTTCGGCAGGGACCCGGCCTGGACCATCGGCACCGGCTCCTTCGTGATGGACAGCTGGGAGCACGGCAAGGGCATGATCCTCTCCGCGAACCGCTACTGCTGGCAGGGCGCGCCCAAGTGCGACGGGCTGGACCTGCGCTTCATGACGGACGCTGAGCAGATCCGGCGGCTGTTCGAGCGCAACGAGCTCGACATACTGTGCCTGGACGACGTGGGCAAGTCCGCCGAGTACTTCCTGCACGGGGACATCTACGATGAACGCCTGTTCCGCGTGCAGCGCATCAGCATTACCTACATCGCCCTCAACGAATCCGTCGAACCGCTTAACGACGTGCGCGTCCGCAGGGCGCTGCAGCGCGCGCTGGACCGCATGCTGCTTTTGGACGCGGCGTACAGCGGGCAGGGCTATCTGGAAAACGGCATCATGCCCCACGGGCTGTACGGCTACAACCCGGAGCTTCCGGAGATCCCGTATGATCCGGCCGAGGCGAAAAAGCTGCTCACCGAGGCCGGCTACCCCGACGGCCTGTCGCTCACGTTCAGCGTCAGCTCCGCCTCCTCGCTGGGCGAGATGGACCTGGTGCGGGCGGCGGCGGCCATGTGGGAGGAGGCGGGCATCCACACCGACATCGAGGTGCTGGACGTGAGCGAGTTCATGCGCCGCAGAAAGAGCGGCGAGCTGGCCGTGTATTCGGCCACCTGGACCGCCGACTACAACGATCCCGACAACTTCCTCTACACCTTCTTCGGCAACGCCGAAAACGCCCGCTTCCGCAGCCTCTGCTACCCGCGGGAGGACATCATGGCGCGGGTGCGCGCCGCGCGGGCCATACCGAACGCCAACGAGAGGATTCGGGAGTACCGGGACATGGAGTACATCATCGCGCAGGAGGACGCCGCGTGGATTCCGCTGTTCTCCAGATTCTTCTACTACGTGTCATCAGAGCGCCTGGAGGGCATACAGGCTTCCTGGAACGGCTCGGTCAAGAATAAGTATCGGGAGATGACCATCCGAGAGGGTTGAAAATATGAGAGTGCATTCGATCCGGTTCAGAATCACGGCGATTTCGGTCGCCGCCATACTCGTGGCGATCTTTTCCATATTCGCCTCGAGCTATTGCTCGATCCGGGATGAGACCAACCGCCGCTCGGTCGAGGAGATGCGGCTGATCGGAAAGGATACCAAAAACACGCTGGACGAGTATTTCGAGGGTATCGAGCAGTCCGTGGGCATGGCCGCCAACATGGCGGTGGACTCGCTGGACAGCGTTACCCTGGTTCAGTGCGGGGCCGCGGGCTCCCGCGCCGGTCAGCCGCGCACGTCCAAGCAGACGGCGCGGCTGGACGCCTACATCGCGGATCACTGCGCCCACACCCTGAGCACCTTCGAGAGCGTAGCGAGCCATACCAACGGCATCATCGCCTACTACTACTGCATCAATCCCGAGATCAGCCGGACAGCCCACGGCTTTTACTTCTCCCGCTTCGGCAAGGCGGGCTTCGTGGCGCAGACGCCGATCAACGTCTCGGCCTTCGACCCCTCGGACATGACCCACAACGCCTGGTATTTCACGCCCATCCGGCACGGACGGCCCTGCTGGGTCGGCCCCTTCCACGCCCACTACCCGGAGGAGGCGTGGGTCTGCTCCTATGTGGTGCCGATTTACAGCACCGGCGCGCTCATCGGCGTACTGGGCATGGACATCCCGCTGGACACGCTGGCCGCCCAGGTCAGCCCCATCAAGGTCTATGAGACCGGCTACGCCAGCCTGTGCGACGCCGACGCCCGCATACTCTACCACCCGAACCTCCCCCAGTGGATCACGCCCCACCTGACGGACCTGTCCGTCTCCCAGGAGCTTTTGCTCAACGAGGACAGCGGCGACTCCCTGATCCGCTACTCCTTCGGGGACGAGGAGCGTCAGATGTCCTTCTTCACGCTGCGCAACGGCATGAAGCTGGTCATCACCGCGCCGGTCAGCGAGATCAACGCCCCCTGGATTCGGCTGGTGCACCGCATCTACTTCATCACCGCGGCGGTCATCGTGGTGTTCGCCGTCATCATACTCGTGGTCATGCGGGCCATCACCTTCCCGCTGCACCAATTGACGGACGCGGCCCAGCGCCTCGCCGACGCGGACTACGACGTGGCGCTCGACTACCACAAAAACGACGAGATCGGCAAGCTGACCGGCGCGTTTTTAAAGATGCGCAACCAGATCAAGAAGTACATCGAGGATCTGAACCGCCGGATCAACACCGACATGCTCACGGGCCTGCCCAACATGCGCTGCTTCTTCAGGCTGGCGGTCACCGAGCGCCGCCGCCTGCTCAACGAGGGCAAGGCCCCCGCCATGCTGTACTTCGATCTGATCGGCATGAAGCACTACAACCGAGATACTGGTGCGCTTCTACGGCGAAAAGTGCGTCTGCCGCTACAGCGAGGACCACTTCGCCGCCGTGACCGACGAGGAATCCGCGGAGGCGGTGCTCGCCGAGGTATTCAAGGCGTGCGAGGGCGCCAACGGCGGCAATTCGCTGCCGGTGCGGGTGGGCATCTACCGCAACTGCATCGAGACCGCGGGCGTGAACGTGGCCTGCGACCGCGCCAAGTTCGCCTGCGACAGGCACAACGATTCCTACGCCTCCGGCTACTACTACTTCGACAAGGGCATGCTCGACCAGCTTGACGGCGTGCGCTACATCATCAACCGTCTGGATCAGGCCCTCGAGGAGGGCTGGATACAGGTGTACTATCAGCCCATCGTCCGCGCCGTCAACGGCCGCGTGTGCGACGAGGAGGCGCTGTGCCGCTGGATCGACCCGGTGAAGGGCATGCTGTCGCCAAGCCTCTTCGTGCCGATCCTCGAGACCGCCCGCCTCATGTACCGCGTGGACCTGTACGTGCTGGACCGCATCCTCGCAAAGATGCACGCCCAGCGGGAGATGGGCCTGCAGGTCGTGCCCCACTCGCTCAACCTGTCCCGGGCCGACTTCGACGCCTGCGACATCGTGGAGGAGATCCGCCGCCGGGTGGACGACGCCGGCATCGCCCGGGACCGTCTGACCATCGAGATCACCGAGAGCATCATTGGCAGCGACTTCGATTTCATCAAGGCGCAGATACTCCGCTTCCAGGCGCTGGGCTTCAAGGTGTGGATGGACGACTTCGGCAGCGGCTACTCGTCGCTCAACGTGCTGCAGGACATCCACTTCGACTTGGTCAAGTTTGACATGCTGTTTCTGAAGAGCTTCTACAAGGGCGCCGAGAGCAAGATCATACTGACCGACCTGATCCGCATGGCCATCGACCTGGGGGTCGACACCGTGTGCGAGGGCGTGGAGACCGCGGAGGAGGTCGAGTTCCTGCGCGAGGTGGGCTGCAGCAAGCTGCAGGGCTACTATTACAGCCGGCCCAATCCCTTCGAGACGATCCTCGAGCGCTACCGCACCGGCACGGCGATCGGCTTTGAGAACCCCGAGGAGGCGGAGTATTACGCCGCCATCGGCCGGGTGAACCTGTTCGACATCACCGTCATCGCCGACAAGGAGAGCACCCGCAAGGACTACTTCAACACGCTGCCCGCGGGCATACTGGAGGTCACGGACAGGGAGCTGGACTACGTGCGCACCAATCCGGCCTACCGCAACTTCATCAAGCGCTACTTCGGCTTTGACCTCGCTTCCCGGCCCGACGGCTTTTCGGTGAACCCGGAGGGCCCGCCCGCCATGTTCTTGAAGCTGGTCCGTCAGTGCGGTTCGGGCGGGAAGCGCACGCTCTACGACGGCAAGCTGGCCGACGGCTCCAAGGTCCACGGCGTGATGAACCCCGTGGGCAAGAACCCGGTCACCGGCGCCACCGCCGTGGCCATCGCCATACTGTCCATCTCCGCTCCGGACCAGAGCACCACCTACGCGGACATCGCCCGCGCGCTGGCGGCGGACTACTACAACATCTACGTCATCAACCTGGACACGGACGAATTCATCGAGTACTCCTCCCGGGTCGGCGGCGAGGAGCTGGCCGTGGAGCGGCACGGGACGGACTTCTTCGAATCCGCCAAGCGCGACACCATGACCCGCATCTACGAGGAGGACCGCGCCTCCTTCCTGGCTTGGTTCTCCAGGGAGAACATCCTCAGGGAGCTTCAGGAACAGGGCGTGTTCACCACCACCTACCGGCTGATCGACACCGGCGCGCCGCTGTACGCCAACATGAAGATCACCCGCATGCCGGGCGGCAACCGCATCATCGTGGGCATCAGCATCATCGATTCCCAGATGAAGCAGAAGAAGCACCAGGAGGACCTGCAGAAGGAGCGGGACATGATGATCCGCGTCATGGCCCTGTCCGACGACTACCTGAGCCTCTACACCGTGGACCCCGACACGGGGGACTTCATCGAATACTCTTCCTCGGACGACTACGACACGCTGGGGCTCGCCAAGGAGGGCAGCGACTTCTTCGGCCAGTCGGTCCGCAACGCCGAGACCTACTTCTACCCGGAGGACATCCCCGCCTTCCGCAGGCAGTTCACCCTGGCAAACGTCATGCGTGAGATCAGGGCGCACGGCAGCTTCAAGACCCAGTACCGCCTGCTGATCAACGGCGCGCCCCGGCCGGTGACCCTCAAGGCCGCCCTGTTTAAGGAGGGCGAGGAGGAGAAGCTGGTGGTCGGCATCCGCGCGTGGCGGCGGCGGATCACCGAGGCGGGCAACCTGATCTTTGACGACGAATACTACGAGGGCGATTAGCCCTTAAGGAGAGGAATGGATTGACCCGGGACAAGGCGTTTTACAGATCCTTCGTCGCCCTGACCGTGGCGCTGATGCTCGAGCAGGCAGTGATACTGTCCGTAAATCTGGCGGACAACGTGATGCTGGGCGCGTACAGCGAGACCGCCCTGTCCGGCGTCGCCGCCGTGAACCAGATCCAGTTCGTTTTGCAACAATTGGTCTACGGCATCAGCAACGGCATGATCGTGCTGGGCAGCCAGTACTGGGGGCAGGGCCGCGTTGACGAGGTGCGCAAGCTGTCGTCCGTCGCCGCGCGGTTCGCGCTGGGGCTGACGACGGCGCTGTTTATCCTCGTATCGCTGTTTCCCAGGGGCGCGATGCTGCTGTTCACCGGCGACGAGGCCATCATCGCCGAGGGCATCGCCTACCTGCGCATCATGCGCTTTTCTTACGTCGCGTTCGGCCTGACCACGGTGATGTTGGGCACCCTGCGCATCGCGGAGTCGGTGAAGATCGCGCTGCGGGTGTCCGTCGTCTCGCTGATCGTCAACATCTCCATCAACTACGTGTTGATCCCCGGGCGCTTCGGCTTCCCGGAGCTGGGCACGCGCGGCGCGGCCATCGGCACGCTGACCGCCCGTGTCGTGGAGTTTGTGATCGTCGCGGCCTTCCTGTTCACCCGGGACGACGCGCTGCACATCCGTCCCGCCGACTACCTGCGCGTGGATAAACAGATGCTCCTGGACTACGTGCGCGTCTGCCTGCCCATCATCGGCGGGGCCGCCATATGGGGCGTCAGCAACGCGCTTCAAACCGTCATACTCGGCCACATGGACAAGGGCGCCATCGCCGCCCAGTCCATCAGTTCCACGCTGTTTCTGCTTCTGAAGGTGGCGTCGGTGGGCGCGGCGTCGGCGGCCGCGGTGCTGATCGGCAAGACCGTCGGGGTCGGCGACATGGAAAAGGTGCGGGAGTACACCCGCACCCTCCAGGTGCTGTTCCTCGGTATCGGCGCGACGCTGGCGCTGCTGTTCACGGCGATCCGCTTCCCGCTTCTGCGCGTGTACAACATCTCCGCGGAGACCCGGCGCATGGCCAACGCCTTCATGACCATCCAGACGGTGACGATATTCACCATGTCCTACCAGATGTGCGTGAACACGGGCATCATCCGCGGCGGCGGCGACACCGCCTACATACTGAAGCTGGACACGATCTCCATCGTGCTGATCGTGCTCCCCCTGTCGCTGCTCTCGGCGTTCGTGTGGCATTTGTCCCCCGTCGCGGTGACATTCATACTCAATTCCGACCAGATCTTCAAGTGCGTCCCCGCATTCATACGGGCCAACCGCTACACCTGGGTGAAGAAGCTGACGCGCGCGTAGAAAGGCATCCCCATGAACGACAGATTCGGCATCAACATCAAACAATACTGCCGGGCGCACGAGGCCGAGGTCCGCGCGCAAAAGGCCACCCCGGCGCTTCTGGAGACGCACCTTCTCAGGCTGCACTGGCTCCAGCACGAGCGGCTGGTCCACCTGATCGTACTGGTCATGACCGTGCTTACAGAGCTGTTTACCGTCGATCTGGCCGTGCTCCACCCCGAGACCAACCCGCTTGCCGCCGTCGTGATGCTGCTGCTGGCCGTGCTGCTGGGCTTCTACTTCTGGCACTACTTCTTCCTGGAAAACACGGTGCAGCGGTGGTACAAGCTGGCGGACAGCCTGCGAAGGGACATGGAAAGCGCCCCCGATGCCGATCAGGGGCGCTGATGCTTGCCGTCATGAATGCGCCGGGGAGAGCCGGTAGGACAGCTTGACGAGCCGCTCCTTCTCCCGGTCGTCCAGCCCGTCCTCCATCATCTCCACGATCACGGTGATCTCGTCCTGCGCGTAGCCGGCCTTCCTCAGATCGGCGATGGCGGCGCAGGTGGGACACAGCCCGTCCCTGGTGTGGGCGTTGCGGTGGCATTGCGTGCAGGTCATTCGTAAATCCCTCATATCCTGTGTGCAGTCGGGCGGCTCGCCGCCCGCGAACGCAGGCATTTTACCACCGCAGGATTATGACAGTCAAACCGTAACGGTTATGAAACGGTTAGTTTTTGTCGATGCTTTATAACCTTCGTATCTCCGGCAGCGGCTCGTCGCTGACCACCCGCACCCGCCGCATGCGGGGCATTTCGAGGGGCCTGTTCCACGTCTGGGGCCCGGATGTGGGCAGGTCGGCCAGTCTGTCCAGCACGTCGAAGCCCTCGGTCATGTAGCCGAAGGAAGCGTACCGCCCGTCCAGCTTATGGGCGTCCTGATGGCAGATGAAGAACTGGGTGCCCGCGGTGTCGGGGGCGTCGTCCCGGGCCATGGAGATGGCCCCGCGGCGATGGTCCATGCCGGTATCGTACCCGTTCTCCCGAAACTCCCCCGGGATGTGGAAGTCGCTGTCGGTCATGATGTCGTCGTCCGGCGAGCCGCCCTGGATCACATAGCCCTTCACGATCCGGCAGAAGGCCAGCCCGTCGTAGAAGCCGCGGTTGGCCACCTCGGCAAAGCTGGCCACGGTGATCGGGGCCTTATCGGGGAACAGCTCAAAGCGCATCTCGCACCCGTCGGCCATGGTGATGATACATTCGGTCATATTGCCTCTCCTGAAAGGAGCTGTCTCAAAACGAAAACGCCGGGCAATTCGCCGTAGGGGCGGCATTTATGCCGCCCGCGGACGCCATGAATGGCGTCCCTACGATGCGATTCCGCCGTATGATCGTCGTTTTGAGACAGCCCCAGTGTCATTTCCGCTGATTATTCGGCCACGTAGGCGGTCTTGAGCAGCAGGTCGTTGGACGGGGTCACGAAGTAACCCTGGATGTTGTTGTGGATCAGCTTGGTGTTGGCCTTGTAGTACAGGGGCAGCACCGGGTATTCGGCGGCAGCGATGGCCTCGGCGTCGCGCATCACCTTGAAGGCCTCGGCGGCGTCGGTCATGTTGGCGGCCTGGTCCACCAGCGCGTCGTAATCGGCGTTGGAGTACTTCACCTGGTTGTTGACGTCGCCGGTGCGGAACAGGGCCAGGAAGGTCATGGGATGCAGGTAGTCGCCGCTCCAGCCCATGGCGCCGATGTCGAAGTTGCCGGCCAGAATGTCGTCGTAGTACACGGCCCAGTCGGCGTTTGAGATCTTGATGGAGATGTTCAGGTTGTCCTGGAGCTGGCGGGCCATGGCCTCGACCACCTTGCCCACGGTCTCATTGGAGTAGTAGCTCAGGGTGATCTCCGGGAAGCCCTCGCCGTCGGGATAGCCGGCCTCGGCCAGCGCCTCCTGGGCGGCCTCGACGTCGGCCTCCTCGGACAGGCCGTTGTCGCTGGCGGCGTCCATCAGGTCCTCGCCGTCCACCACGTAGCCGGGGCTCATGAAGGAGTAGGCGGGATCGGCTTCGGTCTGCACAACGTCCTCGATGATGGCGGTGCGGTCCACGGCCAGGCAGAACGCCTTGCGGACCAGCACGTTGTCAAACGGGGCCTTGGCGCAGTTGAAGTCATACCACACGGTACCGTAGGAGGGGGTGACCACCACACCGGCGTCCTCGGCCTTCAGGCGGGCCATGTCGGTGGTGGGGATGGAGTCCATGCCGTCGATCTCGTTGCTCTCATAGGCCATGAGGCTGGTGCCCAGGTCGCTTATGAAGCGGAAGGTGATCTTGTCCAGCTTCACCTTGTCGGCGTCGTAGTAGTAGGGGTTCTTCTCCAGCACGAAGCTCTCGCCCATGTTGATCTCGGCCATGCGGAACGGGCCGTTGCTCACGTAGGCGTCGGCGGTGGCGGTCCAGCGCTCGCCGTTGGCCTCGACGGTGGCCTGCTGCACGGGGCAGAAGGTCCACATCGCCAGGATGTCGATCCAGTACGGGGCCGGCGCCTTCAGCGTGAACACGAAGGTGCGGTCGTCGGGGGCCTTCACGCCGACGGTATCGAAATCGATGCTGTTGTCCTCATAGTATTCCGCGGCGCCCTCCACGTAGTCCAGCAGGAAGTCAACGTACTTGGCCTCGGTGTTGGGGTCCAGGATGCGCTTCATGGAGTACACGTAGTCTGCGGCGGTGTGGTCGCTGCCGTCGGACCACTTCAGGCCGTCGCGCAGGGTGAAGGTATAGGTCAGGCCGTCCTCGGAGATCTCCCAGCTCTCGGCCTCGCCGGGGATCAGCGCGCCGTCCTCGCTGGAATAGTCCACCAGACCCTCGAACACGTTGTTCAGGATCGGAGAGGCGAAGGAGTTGTTGGTCACGCCGGGGTCGATGCCGTCGGGCTCGTTGGCCAGCGCGTAAGTCAGCTCCTGCACGGGCGCTTCGGCGTTCGCGGTCATGAGACCGGCCACGGCCAGCAGCACGCACAGCATCAGACACAGAATCTTCTTCATGGTGTTTCCTCCTTGATAAAATGATCTATGAAAAACGGCAGGGCCGTCTTCATCGGTTATCCGTTGACCTGATGGCAGGCCACAAAGTGTCCCGGGGACGCCTCCCGAAGCGCCGGAGCCGCTTCCGAACACATCGGCGTCGCATAGGGGCAGCGGGTGTGGAACCGGCAGCCGGAGGGCGGCGCGATGGGGCTGGGCAGGTCGCCCTCGAGGCCCACGGTGTCCTTGAGCCGCGCGGCCACCGGGTCCGGGATCGGCACCGAGGACAACAGACCCCGGGTGTAGGGGTGGGCGGGGCGGGCGTAGATCTCGTCGGCCCGGCAAAGCTCCACCAGCTGGCCTAAGTACATCACGCCCACGTCGTCGGAGACGTAGCGCACCATGGACAGGTCGTGGGCGATGAACAGGTACGTGAGCCCCTGCGCCTCCTGGAAGGAGCGCAGCAGGTTGACCACCTGAGCCTGTATGGACACGTCCAGCGCGGAGATGGGCTCGTCGCAGATCACCAGCTCCGGTTGGAGGATCAGCGCACGGGCGATGCCCACGCGCTGGCGCTGGCCGCCGGAGAACTCGTGGGCGTAGCGCCCGGCGTGGTCCTGATTGAGCCCCACGCGGTTCAGCATCTGTATGACCATCTCCCGCTCCTCGGCGCGGCTTTTGCAGATGTGATGGGCGCGCAGCGGCTCGGCCACGATGTCCTGCACGGTCATGCGGGCGTTCAGCGAGGCGTAGGGGTCCTGGAAGATCATCTGCATCTTGCGCCGGTAGGGCAAAAGCTGCTTCTGGGACAGCGCGCTGATATCGTCTCCGTCCAGGAAGATGCTTCCCGAGGTGGGCTCGTAGATGCGTATGATGGTGCGGGCGCAGCTGGATTTGCCGCAGCCGCTCTCCCCCACCAGGCCCAGCGTGGCGCCGCGGCGGATGGTGAAGCTCACGTCGTCCACGGCGTGGACCACTTTGCCGCCGCCCGCGGGGAAGTGCTTGGTCAGGTGATCGACCCGCAACAGCGGCGCGTTGTTCTGCGTCATACCGCCGCCTCCCTTCCCTGTCTGAACGGATTGCCCGCCGCCGGGGCCTCGGGGTCCAGCAGCCAGCACATGCTGCGGCGGTTTTCGCCCGTGACGGCGTAGGGCGGTATCTCCTCCATGCACACCCGCATGGCGTAGGGGCAGCGGGGCGCGAAGGGACAGCCCTTCGGCGGATGGATCATGTCCGGCGGGGAGCCGGGAATCGGTTGCAGCTTCACATGCTTGTCCTGGTTCATGTCCGGGATGGAGGCCATCAGCCCCAGCGTGTAGGGGTGCATGGGCCTTTTGAAGATATCGACGATGTCGGCCTCCTCCATCAGCAAGCCCCCGTACATCACCGCCACCCGGTCGCAGAGCTCCGCCACGACCCCCAGGTCGTGGGTGATGAACATGATGCTCATGCCCATCTCCCTCTGGAGCGCGCGCATCAGCTTGAGGATCTGGTCCTGTATCGACACGTCCAGCGCGGTGGTGGGCTCGTCGGCGATCAGCAATTCCGGCTTGCAGGCCAGCGCCATGGCGATCATCACCCGCTGCCGCATGCCGCCGGAGAACTCGTGGGGATAGGACTTGAGCCGCTTCTCCGGCTCCGGGATGCGCACCATCCGGAAGAGCTCCAGCACCTTCTGCTGCCGCTCGGCCTTGCTCATACTCCGGTTGTGCTCCCACAGCATCTCCCCCACCTGCTCGCCCATGGGGATCAGGGGGTTTAGGGAGGTCATGGGGTCCTGGAAGATCATGGCGATGCGCGCGCCGCGAATGGCCCGCATCTCCTTTCGGCTCTTGCCGGTCAGTTCCTCGCCGTCCAGCTTTATGGACCCGGCGGTGACCCGGCCCGTGGTGCCCAGCAGCTTTAATATCGACAGGCTGGTGACGCTCTTGCCGCTGCCGCTCTCCCCCACGATGCCCAGCGTCTTTCCCTTCTCCACGTTGAAGGACACGCCGCGCACCGCGTGGACCTCGCCGTTGGAGGTCATGAAGGAGGTGTGCAGATCACGGACTTGCAAAATCGGTTCCATGGCGTCCCCTCCTCACTTCTTCAATTTGGGATCGAGCGCGTCCCGCAGTCCGTCGCCCACGAAGTTGAAGGCAAACATGATAAAGCAGATCACCAGCGCCGGCAGGAAAAGCTGATAGGGATTGGTGCGCAGGGCGTCGGTGGCGTCGTTGCACATGGTGCCCAGCGACGCCAGCGGCGGCGCGATGCCGATGCCGATGAAGCTCATGAACGCCTCCATGAAGATGGCGCTGGGGATGAGCATAGTCACGGTGACCAGTATCGGCCCCATGGCGTTGGGGATCAGGTGGCGCGTGAGTATGGTGCCGGTGGAGGAGCCGATGGTGCGCGCGGCCATCACGAACTCCTGGTTCTTGAGGCTCAACACCTGGCCGCGCACCACGCGGGCCATGTCCACCCAGTAGACGCTGGACAGGGCGATGATGATGGAGATCATGCCGTCGTCCAGGCACACCTTGATCAGTATGACGTACAGCGTCAGCGGTATGGTGGCGATGATGTCCACGATGCGCATCATCACCGCATCCACCCGTCCCCCCAGGTAGCCGGAGATGCCGCCGTAGAATATGCCGATGATCATGTTCACCAGCGCGGCGATGAAGGCCACCAGCAGCGATATGCGGGTGCCGTACATGAGGCGGCTCAATATGTCGCGCCCCAGGTGGTCGGTGCCCAGCAGGTAGGAACGGTTCCACACGGTTTTGGCCTTTTCGATGCGGTTGCCGTTTTGATCCTGTATGGTGACGGGCTGGGCGGTGTAGTCCAGCGTGACGGTCATGTCGTCCTTGTAGGGAAACACCGTGACCTTGTTCTTTGAGTCGTCCTTGCCCTTCTTGAGCTGGCGGACCAGGCGGCCGGAGGCGTCCACCTCTATAAGCTTCAGCGCCTTTGTGATGTAGATGTACTGGCCGTCCGGCGCCGGATACACGCTCATCAGGGCGGGGATGTTGGCCAGCTTGGTGTTCTGGTCGTCATAGCCGTAGGGCGTCAGGTACGGCCCCACGACCGCGAAGAGTATCAAAAGCGCGATGATGATCAGACCCACCAGCGCCGTAGGCTTGTGACGGAAGCGGAACCACACGTCGCTGGCGAAGGACCGGGGCTTCGAGTACAGCCGGTCCGCCTCGTCAAAGGACCCGGCCACGCGCTCCCATCTGCTCGCGTTCTGCATGCGGCGTTCCCTCCTTTCCGGTAAGATGGATCAATCGAATTTGATGCGCGGATCGATCAGGCAGTAGAACAGATCCACGATGAACACCATGGCGATCAGGAAGGCGGCGTAGAACACCGTCATGCCCAGTATGGTGGTGTAGTCGCGCTGGGTGACGGAGTTGACGAAGTAGCCGCCCATGCCCGGTATGGCGAATATCTTTTCGATCACGAAGGAGCCGGTGAGCAGGTTGGCCACGGTGGGGCCGAGCACCGTCACCACGGGGATCATGGCGTTTCTCAAGGCGTGCTTCACCACCACTCGGGTCTCGCTGATGCCCTTGGCCCGGGCGGTGCGGATGTAGTCCTGCCCCATCACGTCCAGAAGCGACGAGCGCATCAGCCGCGCCAGGAAGCTCACGGAGTAGCCGCCCATGGCGATCATCGGCAGGATGTAGCCCTTCCAGCTGTCCACGCCGTACATGGGGGTCCAGCCCAGCTTGAAGGAGAAGATGTATATGAGCGCCGTGGCGATCACGAAGGACGGTATGGTCACGCCGATGGTGGCCAGAGCCATCACCAGCATGTCCTGCCACTTGCCGTTCTTGAGCGCTGAGACGATGCCCATCGGGATCGAGGCGAGCAGCACGAACACCAGCGTCACCGCGCCCAGACGGGCCGAATACGGCAGGCCGTTGTTGATGAAGTCGTTGACCGTCTTGCCCTGATATTTGAAGGACGGGCCCAGGTCCAGCCGGATCAGGCCGCCGAGGTAGTCCACAAACTGCTTCCACAGCGGGTCGTTGAGCTTGTACTTTTCGTTCAGGGCGTCCATGACCGCCTTCGACACCTGCTTGTCGCTGGTGAACGGGCCGCCCGGCACGGCGTGCATGAGCACAAACGTCAAAAGCGCGATCAAAAACAGCGTGATGATCATCATCGCCACACGCTTTATCAGATATTTCGCCATATCGGCTTCACCTCCGAAAACACACATATATAATCATACACTTTTAACGCACAAAATTCAATCTCAATAATGTATTTTTGTCAAAAAAGATCGGCAGTTCGTGTTAATTTATGGCTCTTCACTCTTTTCTGGGGAATAGGCACCTTATCCGACCTCGCTTCGCTCGGCCACCTTCCCCTCAAGGGGAAGGCATGACCTCTCAGTCACCGACTTCGTCGGCAACAGCTCCCCTGGACAGCAGTCGCGCCACTGCCTACGGCAGGCGCGACCAGCCCGCGCGGTGCCGCGTCGGTAAATCTTCGATTTCCGACGTCGGCAGTTCGCCCTTTG
>CACXBB010000036.1 GCA_902765735.1 uncultured Eubacteriales bacterium
AGAGATGAAGATGGCCGCCGCCAAGGCGCTGGCCGATTTGATCTCCCCCGAGGAGCTCACCGCGGATTACATCATCCCCTACGCCTTCGACCCGCGGGTGGGACCGGCGGTCGCCAAGGCCGTGGCCCAGGCCGCCCGGGATTCCGGCGTGGCGCGCATCTGACGCCCGACAGTCCATCAAAAGCGTTCAAGGAGGCTGGAAATCGTGTCAAAGGATAAGGAATTCAAGCTGTTTAACCTGCCTCTGAAGTTCTTCCTGATCATCACCGTGGTGGTGCTGCTGGCCACCTACCTGGGCGTGCTGCCCGCGGGCATGGCGGGGTGCTTCGCGTTCATGATCGTCATCGGCACCATATTCGCCTGGATCGGCGACCACACCCCGATCATAAAGGACTACCTGGGCGGCGGGGCTATCGTGTGCATCTTCGGCTCCGCGCTATTGGTGTTCTTCAACCTGCTGCCCAAGAAGATCGGCGTCGACGAGGCCACCGGCACCGCCATCTACAACATGGCGATGCCCTTTGCCAGCGCCAAGGGCGCCTCGGACCTGGTGGGCAACATTGGCACCTTCTTCAAGACCGAGGGCGGCTTCCTCGACTGGTACATCGCCGCCCTGATCACCGGCTCCATCCTCGGCATGAACCGCAAGCTGCTGGTGAAGGCCGCGGCCCGCTACTTCCCGGCCATCTTCGGCGGCCTGATACTGGCCTTCGCGCTGTGCTGTGGCATGGCGGCCATCATGGGCTACCCGGTGATGAACGCGCTTTTGCTGATCGCGCTGCCCATCATGGGCGGCGGCATGGGTGCCGGCGCGACCCCGCTATCCAAGATCTTTGAGAGCTCCGGTTCCATGTCCGCGGCGGAGGCGCTGTCCGTCATGACGCCCGCCGTGGCCATCGGCAACGCGGTGTCCATCGTGCTGGCGGGCGTGCTGGTGAAGGTCATCAGCGGCAAGCTCAACGGCAATGGCCAGCTCATGCAGGCCGGCAGCATCGACCCCAAGGAGCTGGAGATCAGCCCCGAGATGCAGAAAAAGCGCGAGTCCCTCTCGCTGACCAACATGGGCATCGGCCTGTTGGTCTCCGGCGGCTTCTTCGCCTGGGGCTTCATCTGCGCGGGCGTCTGGAAGGCGCTGGTGCCCGGCATCACCATCCACGCCTACGCCTGGATGATCATCACCGTGGCCATCTGCAAGATCGCCGACATCATCCCCGAGAACATCGAGATCGCCTGCTTCCAGTGGTTCCAATTCATCATGAAGAACCTGACGAACATGCTGCTGGTGGGCATCGGCATCTGCTATCTGGACATCAACACCGTGATCTCCTCCTTCAGCATCACCTATCTGCTGCTGTGCGCGGCCACCTGCATCGGCGCGTTCGCCGGCGCGGCCATCGTGGGCAAGCTGGTGGGCTTCTATCCCTTCGAGGCGGGCGTCACCGCGGGCCTGTGCATGTCCAACATGGGCGGCACCGGCGACGTGGCCGTGCTCTCCGCCGCGGACCGCATGGAGCTGATGCCCTTCGCGCAGATCTCCTCCCGACTGGGCGGCGCGATCATACTGCTCATCGCCAGTCTGATGCTGTCCATGCTCGCCAGGTTCCTGGTGACCTCCAACCCCGAGGCCGTGCAGACCGCGCTGAACTTTGCGCGCGCGGCGATGGGGTGATCCGCATTCACCGTCATGACCACCGGCCCGGCCGGTGGTTGTGTTTTTTTGTTCATCACGGAAACTTGTGGGATGCGACTCCCTCCGTCTCGGCATCGCCGAGCCACCTCCCTCGGGGAGGGAGGCTTCCATGCCGGTTTTACCGCCAAAAGGCCCCCGTCATGGCCCCCTCTCCGAGGGGGCTGTCAGCGAAGTCCGTGAAGAGCCTGTTTTTCGCTTGACCCCGCGGCGACTGTCGTGCTATACTGAGTTGACTTGATCAAGGAGGACAAAACCATGAGCAAAACCGCATTTTACTATCTGACCGGCCAGATCGAGGGCATAGAAAAGGCGAAGGACTACCTGACCGAGTACTTCACGAAAAACGGCGTGCCGGATAAGCTGGCAAACGACCTCAGCGGCCTTCTGGACTCCCTGAGGCGGCGGCTGCGCGAGGAGCGGGAGGATATGATGGAGGACGAGTATTACGATGACGATGACGACGACGATGACGACGATGATGACGAGGATTCCACCCCGCTCACCCCGGACCAGGCGCTGAAGTTCTACGACCTCTACAAGCAGATGGGGGAACTGCAGGCGAAGCTGGAGGCGCTCTCCGAGGAGATCGAGGACGAGGATGTGTCCGAGACGGTCTCCGACGCCGCCTCCGGGGTCGAGGACGCGAAATTCTGCCTCGAGGACGTGATCGAGGACGGCATGAAGATCAACGTCGAGGTGGACGGGAAGATGAGCGACGAGGCCATCACGAAGATGTCCGCGCTGCTCAAGCAGATGGTCGATGACGACGAAGAAGAAGAGGAATAAGCCATAGCGCATCCTGTGTTGACGGAGGGACGCAGCCTTGATACTCTACTTCACCGCCACGGGCAACACCCGGTTTGTGGCCGAGACGCTCTCGGCGCAATTGGGGGATGAGGCGCTGAACCTGCTGGACAGGATCAAGCGCGGGGACCATTCGCCCATCCGTTCGGACCGGCCGTTCGTGATCTGCACGCCGGTCTACGTGTGCGAAATGCCCCGCTTTCTGGCCGAATACCTGCGCAACACCCCGCTGACAGGCAATCGGAACATCTATTTCGCGTTTACCAGCGGCGGCTATTCCGGCATCAGCGGCGTGCTGGCCCGGGGCATCGTGCAAAGAAAGGGTATGCGCTACATGGGGTGCGCGGACTTCACCATGCCCCGGAACTACATCGCCAGCAACGCCTATTCGGCGCTGGAGACGCCCGAGATCGAGCGCCGCATACGGGATTCCGCCGCAAAGATCGCGCCGGTGGTGGACGCCATACGCAGCGGCGGGCGGCTCAGATCCCGCCACGTGTGGCTGTTTGAGCTGCTGATCACGCTGCCCTTCAACCCGGTCTGGGTGCGCGTGAAGCAGGGCGTCGCGGACTTCCGTGTCACCGAAAAGTGCGTCGGCTGCGGCAAGTGCGCCCGGCTCTGCCCGCTGAATGTGATCCGCATGGAGGACGGCCGGCCCGTCTGGCAGGGCAGGACCTGCGCCCACTGCATGTCGTGCATCCAGAACTGCCCCGCGGAAGCCATCGAGTACGGGCAGATCACGCCGGTGAAGGCGCGCTACCGCTTCGACAGGTACCGCTACGCGCTTAAGTCGCCTCAGCCGCAGGCCGATACGAACGCCCGAAAGACGGCCCGGGCGGCGGGGTCGGACCGCCAGGAGAACTCCGGGTGCCACTGAACCGCCCATAAAAAGCGCTGCCCCGGGTGCCATACGGCCTCGATGAGCCCGTCCGGGGCCAGGGCCATGGGCTCAAGGGGCGCGGCCAGGTCCCGGATCGCCTGGTGGTGGTAGCTGTTGACCGGCAGCGTGTCCCGCGCAAGCAGTGCTTGAAGCGGCGTGCCGGGCACGAGCGCGACCTCATGGGCCGGAGCGTCGTAGGGCGGCCGCTGCCGGTGGCACACCGCCGAGGGGTGCTGGCTCGGCAGATCCTGCCACAGCGTGCCCCCGAGGGCGGCGTTGACGAACTGTATCCCCCGGCAGATGCCCAGCACGGGCTTGTCAAGCGCCATCGCCCGGCGCAGCACGCCCAGCTCCATGGCGTCCCTCCGGGGGGAGGTGTCGCCGCACGCAGGCAGGGCCTGTTCCCCGTAGAGCGCCGGCGACACGTCGTGGCCGCCGGTCAGCAGAAAAGCGTCGCACAGGCCGCAGAGCTGGTCCAGGGCGGCGTCCTCCGCCGTCAGCGGCAGCATCAGCGGCAGGCCGCCCGCCTCGGCGACGCCTTCCATGTAGCCGGGCAGCATCCACAGGCTGTCCCGCTCGTCGTCCACCAGGGGTATCAGTCCGATCACGCGCTTCATGTCCATCGCCTCCCGATGCCTGACAGTATACCATCCCCGTCGCCGGCGTGTCAATCCCTTCATGAATGAATGTTCCCTGGATAATTGCAAAATCAAACCAATCAGAGAAAAACAGATGTAAAATTGCAGGATATTTTGCGCCTTAATGCAAAATTTCCTTGACAGTGTTCTGCTTCTTTACTATAATAAATTGGAAATCACCCGTTGGTTTCTAATTTACAGCCAAGGAGGCAAACCCCATGAAAAAGCTGATTGCAGTTGTGCTGACAGCCGTTATGCTGCTGTGCGCCGGCGCCGCGCTGGCCGAGGACTACGCCATCGCCACCGATACCGCCTTCCGTCCCTTTGAGTACACCGACGAGACCGGCACGCTCGTGGGCATCGACGTGGAGATCCTGGCGGCGGTCGCCGAGGATCAGGGCTTTACCTACACCATCGAGCCGCTGGGCTGGGACGCCTCCATCGCGGCCTGCCAGGCCGGCCAGAAGGACGGCATGATCGCCGGCGCGTCCATCACCGACGCCCGCAAGGAGTCCGGCTGGATCTTCTCCGACGGCTACTACAATGCCACCCAGTCCATGGCCGTGGCGCAGGGCAGCAGCATCGCGGGCTTTGAGGACCTCAAGGACCTGTCCGTGGCCGTGAAGATCGGCACCATGAGCAAGGACTACGCCGACAGCCTCGCCGAGGAGTACGGCTTCACCGTGACCACCTTCGAGAGCTCCCCCGACGTGTACCAGGCGGTCATCGGCGGCCAGTGCGCGGCCTGCTTCGACGACACCCCGATCATGGCCGACTACATCAAGTCCAACGGCGTGCCGCTGCAGCTGGTGGATGGCACCGCCAACGAGGGCGCGGACTACGGCTTCGCGGTGTTCTCCCCGGACAAGCAGGAGCTGGTGGACAAGTTCAACGCCGGCCTTGCCAACATCAAGGCCAGCGGCAAGTACGACGAGATCCTGGCCAAGTATCTGGGATAATCGCTCGGCCCAGGCCGCGAATGGGGCTGTCTCAAAACGATCCAACGCCGTGCAATTCGCCGTAGGGGCGGCATTCATGCCGCCCGCGGACGCCATGAATGGCGTCCCTACGGATCAATTGTATCGCATCATCGTCGTTTTGAGACGGCCCCGTTTTGAAGAATCGAAAGGGAGCGCTGTGCCTTGACGAGAATCATTTCCACCTACGGCCAATTGCTGGCGGCGGCCATGGGGCAGACGCTGCTGCTGGCGCTGTACGGCCTGTTCTTCGCCTGCATCATCGGCATGATCGTGGGCATCATGAGCGTGCTGCACAGCCGGGTCTGCCGGGCCATCGCCGCGATATTTGTCAACCTCATCCGCGGCGTCCCGATGATCGTGCTGGCGTATTTCATATTCTTCGGCGTGCCCTACCTCTGGAACACCATACTGGGCTTCGGCGGGCTGACGCTGACGGCGCTGCAGGCCGGCTCCATCTGCCTGGCGCTCAACTGCGGCGCTTACATGGCGGAGATCATCCGCGCCGGCATCGAATCGGTGGATGTGGGCCAGATGGAGGCCGCCCGCTCCCTGGGCCTGCCCTATTGGCGCGCCATGCACCGGGTGGTGCTGCCCCAGGCCATCCGCACGATGATCCCCAGCATTATCAACCAGTTCATCATTACGTTGAAGGACACCTCGATCCTGTCGGTCATCGGCTTTCCGGAGCTGGTCAACACCGCCAAGAACGTAGTCGCGGCCACGTTCATGTCCTTCCAGACCTGGGCCATCGTGGGCGCGATGTACCTGATCGTCATACTGCTGTTGCAGCGCGCCGCCAAGGTGCTCGAGAGGAGGCTCAAGTATGGATCGTGACGCCAAAAACATCATTCATGTGAGCCATCTGAAAAAGTCCTTCAAGCACCTGGAGGTGTTGAAGGACATCAACGTGGACGTGCGCGAGGGCGAGGTGGTGGTGATCATCGGGCCCTCCGGCAGCGGCAAATCCACGTTTTTGCGGTGCCTGAACCGGCTGGAGGAGAGCTCCGGCGGCGAGATCGTGATCGACGGCATCGACATCACCCATAAAAAGACCGACATCAACCGGGTGCGCGAGCGCGTGGGCATGGTGTTCCAGCACTTCAACCTGTTCAACAACATGAGCGTGCTGCGCAACCTGATGCTGGCCCCGGTGGACCTGAAAAAGCAGGACAAGGAGACCGCCAGGCAGGAGGCCCTCAAGATGCTCGCCCGCGTTGGCCTGAGCGACAAGGCCGACGCCTATCCCCACCAGCTCTCCGGCGGGCAGAAGCAGCGCGTGGCCATCGCCCGGGCGCTGTGCATGCGGCCGGACATCATGCTCTTCGACGAGCCCACCTCCGCCCTGGACCCCGAGATGGTCGGCGAGGTGCTGGAGGTCATGAAGCACCTGGCCCACGTGGGCATGACCATGGTGGTGGTCACCCATGAGATGGGCTTCGCCCGCGAGGTCGGCGACCGGGTGCTGTTCATGGACGGCGGGCTGATCCTCGAGGAGGGCACGCCCGAGGAGATCTTCGGCAACCCCCAAAACCCCAGGACGCAGGACTTCCTGAACAAGGTGCTGTGAGATTATTCCGCGATACGGGCGGCGCCTTTACGGGACGGAAGGGGATCGCATTTGCCGATAACCGCGCCCGGCGCGTCGATGACCGCCCCCGCCTCCTCCGCGTAAAGGAGACATCATGAACCAGAATTACTACCGGCAGATCATGAAGCTGACGGTCCCCATCATACTGCAGAACGTGCTGAGCACCGCGGTGAACTCGGCGGACGTCGTGATGCTGAACTACGTGGGGCAGGCGCACATCGCGGCGGTATCGCTGGCGACGCACTATTCCAGCATACTGTTCATGATACTCTATGGCATCGGTACCGGGGTGATCATGCTCGGCGCCCAGTACTTCGGCAAGAAGGACATGCGGGCCATCCACCTGGTGGAGGGCATCGCGCTGCGCTTCTCGATGGGCTGCGCCGGGCTGTTCGCGCTGGGGGCGCTGCTGTTCCCGCAGGCCATGATGCGGGTGTTCACCCACGATCCGGAGCTCATCGGCATCGGTGCGCAGTACCTGAGCCGCATCAGCGCGGCGTACCTGTGCTGGGGCGTCATCGAGGTCTATCTGGCGACGCTGCGCAGCGTCGGGCGGGTGGGCGTCGCAACGGCGCTCAACACATTCGCCTTCTCCCTCAACATACTGCTCAACGCGGTGTTCATATTCGGGCTGTTCGGCGCGCCGAGGCTGGGGGCTATGGGCGTGGCGCTGGCCACCTCCGTCTCCCGCGCGCTGGAGCTTTTGCTGTGCCTGGTCGTCTCTGCCCGGAGCCGGGACGTGAAGCTAAAGCTCTCGGCGATGTTTGAATCCAACGCCCTGTTGTTGAAGGACTTCATCCGCATGGCGCTGCCCGCCGTGCTCAACGACGCCTCCTGGGGCCTGGCCTTCTCGATGTACTCCGTGGTGATCGGCCACTTCCTGGGCAGCGACATGGTGGCGGCCAACTCCTTCGCCCATCTGGCGCACAGCTTCGGCACGATACTGGCGTTCAGCGTGGCCAGCGGGGGCAGCATACTGCTGGGGCAGTTGATCGGCGAGAACCGGCTGGAGCACGCCGACCGGGCCGCCGCGGACCTGATGCGCCTGACGGTGCTGTTCGGGGCCATAGGCGGCGTGATCATATTGGCGGTGCGGCCTGTCATGCTGAATTTCGCCGATCTGAACGCCACCGGCAAGGGCTATCTGAGCGTCATGCTGCTCATCTGCTCCTACTACGTGATGGGCGCGGCGGTCAACACCTCGCTGATCGCAGGGGTGTTCCGCGCCGGCGGCGACAGCCGGTGGGGCTTCATCTGCGATACCATCGACATGTGGGGCTACGGCGTGCCGCTGGCGTTTTTGTCCGCCGCGGTGCTCAGGCTGCCGCCGCTGTGGGTGTATTTCCTGATGTGCACGGATGAATTCGTCAAGTGGCCGTGGGTGATCGGGCATTATCGGAGTAAGAAGTGGCTGAAGAACATCACGCGGGACGATCTGTACGCCGCGGAGTGACGGGGGTGGGGGACGACCTCTTTCGTCAGCCCTTCGGGCTGCCACCTTCCCCTAAAGGGGAAGGCATAGGATGATCTGTACGGTGGTTTTGCTCAACGGTTCCGGCGGCGGTCGCACAGGGCCTCGAACTCGTCCGCGGGGACGGGCCGGGAGAAGTAGTAGCCCTGGAAGTGGCTGCACCCCATGGCCGTCAGCGCGTTAAGCTGCTGCTCCGTCTCCACGCCCTCGGTGATGACCTCCATGCCCAGCGCGTCGGCCAGGCTGATGACGGACTTCAGTATGATCCGGCTGCGCTCCCGGTCCTGGATCTCCTGCAAAAAGCTCATGTCGATCTTGATGACGTCGGCCCGGATGTTCTTCAACAGGCCCAGGGAGGAGTAGCCCTTGCCGAAGTCGTCGATCTCCACCAGGAAGCCCCGCTCCCGGAGCCTCGAGACCACGGCGTCGGTCTTGTCCGGCTCCACCAGCAGGGCGGTCTCGGTGATCTCCAGCCGGAGCCTGCGGCTGTCCACGCCGTAGCGGTCCACCAGGTCGGTCAGCACGTCGTGCACGTCGATGCTGTAGAAGTCCTTCGCGGACATGTTCACGGAGATCGTCAGCGCCTCCATCTCCGTGCCCTTCCACGCGCTCAGACGCTTCACCGCCAGTTCCCAGATGTAGGCGTCCAGCTTCTGTATGAGGCCCGCATTCTCCAGCGTATCGATGAAGTCCTCGGGCGGTATGACGTCGCCGTCCGGCGTGCGCCAGCGCGCGAGCGCCTCCGCGCCGATGATCGCGCCGTCCGGGCCGACCAGCGGCTGCAGGTACATCGCGAACTGGCCGTTTTTGAGCGCCTCCTCAAAGCCGCCGATGACCTTCTGCTCCATCAGGATGCGCTCCAGCATGGCGTCGTCAAAGTACGCCACGGTGCGGGTCATGTCCTCGCGGATGGTGCGCAGCGCCGAATTCGCGCGGCCGCACATCACGGAGACGGGGATGGAGGGGTCGTCGATCCGATACACCCCAAAGTGCACGCAGAAGGTGTAGATGCCGCTGTTGAACACCTCCGACAGCGCCCGGGCGGCGCTGTGCAGCGATGCCTCGTCGTAGCGCGCCCCGGGCAGCAGCAGGGCGAACTGGTCCCCGCCCAGGCGTCCGCACAGGCCGCGGGCGTTCTCCGAAATCTCTCGGAGCATGGCGGCGGTGCGGACCAGCACTTCGTTGCCGCGGTTCACGCCGAACAGTGCGTTGACCAGGCTGAAATTCATGATGTTGACGGAGATCATCACCCACGACAGGCCGGAGCTGTTCGCGATCATCTCCCGGGCGAGCTCGTAGAAGGCGTCGGCGTTGAGCACGTTGGTCAGCCGGTCGTGATGGGCCAGGTAGTGGGACGCCCGGGCGCCGACGTTCTCCGCCGCCCGGTTGTTGGCGGCGCGGGCGCTGGGCTCCTCGATGTTCACCAGCTCCACCACCGCGTCGTACACGCTGCCGTCCTTGAGCTTCAGCGCCACCGGGTTGGACTGTATGAAGTACACCTGATCCTGAAAGTGCTCCGCCTTTTCCTGCGGGCAGCCGGTCCGGCAGGCGAGGGCGCTGGAGCAGTTGATGCACTTCTGCTCCGCGTTCCAGATGCCGTAGCAGCTCTCGCTGCGGCTGATGCGGCCGTCGTCCAGGAAGTCCAGTATGCGGCACTCGATGGGGTCCACCACCCGGGCCAGGTCGTACTTGCCGGACATGTCCCGCAGATAGTCCCGCATCTCACCGACCGTGTACTCCATGGCCCGGGTCCGCGGCGGCATGGGTCCGGCTCCGGCCACCGGCAGACGGGCCTTGTCCCGCTTGGTCTCGTACATCTTCTCGTCCGCGGCGGAGATGAAGTTGCGCAGCCGGGCGGCGTCGGTCACCCTGCCGTGGACGTAGCCCACCGAGAAGCCCACGGCCTCGGAGGTGTCGATCATGGGCCTTGTGCGCGTCAGCGCGTCGAGCTTCTGCTGGAAGTCCGGCTCGGAGATCTCCGGGACGATGGCCAGGAACTCGTCGCCGCCGTAGCGGTAGCAGCAGCCCGCCCCGAAGGTGTCCGAGAGGCGCGCGCCCATCTCCCGGAGGATGCGGTCGCCCTCGTCGTGGCCCCGGGTGTCGTTGATGCGCTTGAAGTCGTTGATATCCAGCATCATCACCGCCACCTCGCGGCCCTGGAAGGCGTCGTAGTCCTGCCGCAGCGCCATGCGGTTGCGCAGGCCCGTGAGGGCGTCGGTCAGCGACATGTGCTGCAACAGCGCGTTTTCGTGATGGAGCTCCTTCGTGAGGGCGTCCACCTCTTTGAACGCTTGAAGCTCCGACTGCTTCAGAAAGCACACCAGCAGCATGTCCGCGGCCACGCCGATCAGCGATACGGCCACCTTCTGCAGGTTCTGGGGCGTGAAATGGATGAAGCTGTGGTCCGTGGAGAAGAAGAACAGCGTGTAGCCCAGCATGATGGCCGCCGCGACGATGCCGCCGCCGAAGCCGAACAGCGCGGAGCACAGCACCAGCCCCGCGATCAGTATCATGTTCGGGTTGGGAACGGCAAACCGGTACACAAAGAAGATCAGTATGCACATGATCCCCGCGGTCAACGCGATCTTCTTTGGCAGACTGACCTGTAATTGCAGCAATGTGGGCCGGCGCTTTTTCTCCATGATTCCGTCACTTCCCAATTTTATTATACATGCCGGAATATAAAAAAGCAAGCGGCAGATTTTCCGCCCGCATCATGAATCCTTCACGCCGGTCATCAACACGCCCTTGACCACCAGTATTGAAAAGTAGAATATGCCCGCGTAGGGCTGCCGGGTGACGATGAACACCGCGCAGCCGATCACCGACAGCGCAAGCCCGGTGGCGCGCCGGTGCCGGTTCCACACGGGCCGGTCGAAGCGGCTGACGATCACCCCGCACGCCCCGTTGATGACCGTGAGGCCGATCAGCACAGCGAACACCGCCCTGATCCACGGCTGTATGCCGGTGGTGCCGAACAGCGGCGCGGAGGCGGGGCCCTCCGCGCCGCCGCCGAAGGCGGGCATGACGAGCAGCGCCGCCGGAAGGATGTCCAGCGCGCCGCAGATGAGGGACAGGGACCGGCTGACGAACGCCCGCTTCTCGTGCTCCGCCGCGGAGAGGATCTCCTCCGGGCAGATCAGCTCGTCCACGGTGACGGAAAAGTACCGGGCGATGGCCTTCAGCGAGTCGATGCTGGGGTAGCCCCTGCCGGACTCCCACTTGGAGACGGCCGTCCGGGAGACGTAGAGCGCCTCCGCCAGCTCCTCCTGGGTCAGCGACCGGCGCTTCCGGAGCTCCTGGAGCTTTTCATTGAATTCCATGGCGTTCCCTTCTCACTTAAATATGTTTTCTCCCGTCGGTCCGCGCCGCAAAAGCCCGGTAGAGCGTGAACAACCCCGCGCTGAGCAGCACCGAGCCCGCGATGTCCGTGGCCCAGTGGACCCCGGAGACCAGCCTGCCGACGACCATGAACGCCGAAAAGGCATACACAAACGCGGTGGTCAGGCGACGGAGGGCCGGGTCCGACGCCCGCCGGTCGATCTGGTATTTCAGCGTCGGCATCACGCTCAGCACCAGAAGCGTGGTGGAGGACGGATAGGACGCCTCCATGACGCCGTCGATGGGGATCGGCCGGTAGTTGATCGGCACCATCTCGAAGAACAGGTAGCAGAATATCACCAGAATGTAGTACGCCCCCAGCAGCAGTATGTCCGGGTCCACCCGGAGCAGGCTGCGCCGCCGGATCAGCTGTGTGAGCCCCAGGCACCCGAAGCCCAGGCACACCGCGATGGGCACGAGCCCCAGCCAGTCCGTGAGGGTATAGAGGGTCATGTGCACGCCCGTCAGTCGGTGAAACCACAGGTTGAACGCAGCAAAGCCGATGTTCGTGCCGTTCTGTCCCACGGGACGCACGTCCACACACTGTATCAGCGCCGTCCACAGTATGAACGCCGCCAGCAGCGCGACGTCCGATGTCAGTTGCCGCTTTCCGTTATCTGCCATGTTTGCTCCGACCTTTCTCTTCCGCTTGATCGGAAAGAGGGTAACACGGGCGGACGATGACGTCAAGAGCCGCGCCGTCACGGCGGTGACACAAATCGTGTCATGGCGTTTTATTCATTTATCAACCGTTCTGCACGGTCAGGTTCCTGAGCCAGCGCTCCTTTTTCAGCCAGAAGTGGAAGATCACCAGCTTGACGGCGTCCACCAGCTTCACGCCGCAGTAGAGCACCACCGGCCCCACGTCGGTGCACAGCGCCAGTATGAACACCAGCGGCAGCATCACCAGCAGTGTGAGGGCGGCGTCGGTGTAGGCGCCCATGGCCGTGTCGCCGCCGGAGCGGGCCACGGCCTGCTGGGTGTTCATGTACAGCCACACCGGCATCAGAAGCGACATCGTGGCGACCATGCGCCGGCAGATGCCGATGGCGCTCGCGCTCAGCCGCCCGTACACCAGCGGGACGATCAGCGTGGTGCCGAGGCCGAAGAGGGTCATCATCACGCCGAACACCGCCGAGCCGGACAGAAGCCAGGTCTTTTCCCGCCGGGCCCTGTCGATGTTGCCCTCGCCGAGGGTCTTGCCCAGTATGACGCCGGTGGCGGAGTACACCCCGCCGAAGGCCACGAAGTAGAGGTTGGCGATGGAGAAGCTGGCGGCCATGCCAGAGACCACGTCCGCGCCGCCCCGGCCGTTGTAGAGGGCGGTGGTCACCGTCTCGGAGAGTACCCAGACCATCTCGCAGAACAGCACCAGCGCGCCCTTCTTGAGGATGTCCATGAACAGCGCCCCGTCGATCTTCAGAAGCTCGGAAGGTCGTACCGCGAAGTCGGGCCGGGAGCGCACGTACACCACTATGAACAGCATCAGCTCCAGCGTGCGCGCGATCACCGTGGCCAGCGCCGCGCCCTCCACGCCCAGCCGGGGGAAGCCCAGGTTGCCGTAGATCAGCAGCCAGTTGAACAGCGTGTTGGTCAGCGTGGCGATGATCGTGATCAGAAGCGGGGTTTTGACCCTGCCCATGTCCCGCAGGGAGCTGGCGACGCAGATGGACAGCGTCATCGGAACGCCGATGAAGAACATGATGCGGATGTATTTGACCGCCTCGTCCAGGATCAGGTCGGCCTGGGTGTTGCCGATGAGCATCAGCGACAGCACCTGCCGCGGGAACACCACGCACACCAGCAGGTACGGTATGAACGCCGCCAGGCCCGTGATCAGCTTGAAGCGGAACGCCTGCCGCATGCCCTCGGGGTCCTTCGCGCCGAAGAACTGGGTCATGAATATGCCGCCCGCCATGCAGATGGCGTTGATATAGACCATGAAGACAAACAGCATCTGCCCGGCGACGTTCACGCCGGACATGCAGATGTCGCCGAGGCCCGAGACCATGAAGTTGTCGATCAGCGATACCAGGCTCTGTATGAGCTGCTGCAGCATGATCGGCACCGCGATGGCCAGCGCGCCGCGGTAGAACGGCCAGGGGCCGAAAACAGACTTTTGGGAGAGTTGCATTTTGATATCCTCTTATAATGATGTAGTGCTTGTGTATTGCCTGATCCCTCTCTCCGCGCCGTAAACCCTCACAAAATGCCGGCTGAACGCCTCGATCTGTCGAAGCGCGTCGTCGGTCTTTTCCGGCTCGCGGTCGCACAGGTGGATCAGCGCGGAGATCGGCGCGGTGTAGGCGAGGGCCAGCATGGCGGGGTCGTCCCGGCGGATGAGCCCCTTCTCCATCATGCCCGCAAAGATCGGGGTGAACATGTCCGTGAGGCCCGTCAGGAAGTGTTTGGTGGCGAGGCTCCGGGCCCGTTCGTCGCGGAACTGTTCGATCGTGAGCAGCTTGCGCGTCATTATGATCCGCGCGTCATGGACCGTGAAGTCCACCATCCGAAGCGTCATGCCGACCAGCCCCTCCAGGGAATCCGGCACCGGCGGCAGATGCTCCGCCGAGCCGAAGCGCGTGGCGTAGTAGGCGATCATCTCGTCCAGCAGGGCGTCCCAGATCTCCTCCTTGCTCTCGAAATGGCGGTACATCGACGACTTGCCGAGCCCCAGCGACGCCGTCAGCTCCCGGATGTTCGTACCAGCGTAGCCGCGCTGCGAAAACATCTCAAGCGCCGCGCCGAGAATCCGCGCCTTCGTGTCCTTGGCCATACGCGCACCTCCGTCGGGAAGGGATGAGACCGTTCGGTCGCATCTCATTATAGCGAACGATCGGTCGCATGTCAAGCACTTTGCGAAAGTTTACATGAGGGAGCAGGAAGGATTCTATGTAAATCCAATGTCAAAGGGAATAAAGATCAGATTTTCTCATGATAATAATCAACAATTCCCATCTGCCGGTTAACAGAAGGTTAACAACAACTGCATTGTAGTCACCGTGTGAATGGCTTATAGTTAATCGTGAGGAATTCTATTCACAAGGAGGTTTACCTGCATGAAGAGACTGACATCCCTGGCGCTTGCGCTATTGCTGGTTCTGGCCCTGACGGCCCCGGCGGCGCTGGCCGAGAAGGACAACTGGCTGCACCTGTTTCTGACGGACAACCCGGAGACGCTGGACGTGCAGCTGACCACGGACAGCTACACCATCCCGCTGAACTGCTTTGACCGCTTGGTGGAGACGGACACCGTGGACGGCGTGGCGCAGATCGTGCCGGGCCTGGCGGACAGCTGGGACGTGTCCGAGGACGGCCTGACCTACACCTTCCACCTGCACGAGGGCGTGACCTTCCACAACGGCGACGCCTTCACCGCGGACGACGTGGTGTACACCGTCAACCGCATGATGGACCCCGCGACGCTGGCGAAGAACACCGACATCTACTACGGCATCGTGGCGGGCGCGGCGGACTTCTACGACGGCAAGGCCGACAGCGTCTCCGGCGTGGTCGCGCTGGACGACAACACCGTGCAGTTCACGCTGGAGCAGGCCTATGCGCCGTTCCTCTCCTGCCTGGCCACCCCCGGCGGCTCCATCTTCAACCGCGAATCCACCGAGGGCGTCGAGGACTTCGGCGTCAATCCCGCCGTCTGCTTCGGCACCGGCCCCTTCCAGGTGACCGGTTGGGAGCTGGGCAGCCGCGTGACGCTCAAGGCCAATCCCGACTACTTCAAGGGCGCGCCCCAGATCGACGGCATCACGCTGGACATCGTCTCCGACGCCGACACCCAGCGCATGATGTTCGAAGAGGGAGACATCGACGTGTTCAACTTCGACTACGCCGAGAGCCAGCTGCAGTGGTTCCTGGACAACGGCTATGAGGACCAGATCGTGTCCGGCAGCCGCGCGGGCACCTATTACTTCATGTTCAACACCACCATCGAGCCCCTCAACGACCCCGAGGTCCGCAAGGCGCTGCAGATGGCCATCGACCGCCAGGGCATACTGGACGCGCTGTACTCCGGCGAGGGCAAGGTGCTCAACACCTTCATCCCCGAGGGCGTTCTGAGCCACAACGACGACGCGACGGAGATCCCCTACGATCCCGAGCAGGCGAAGGCCAAGCTGGCCGAGGCGGGCTATCCCAACGGCTTTGACATGGAGATCGCCATCATGGCCGACTCCAACACCGCCCTGAACGTGTCCACCATCATCCAGAGCTACCTGCAGCAGATCGGCGTGCGCGCGGAGATCAAGCAGTACGACGAGTCCAGCTACTACGACATCCGCCGCGACGGCGAACTGCCCAGCTACTACAACACCTGGTCGGCGGACTTCAACGATCCCGACAACTTCCTGTACACCTTCTTCAGCAGGAAGAACACCAAGGGCCGCTCCATCAACTACGACAACCAGGAGATCATGGACCTTCTGGAGGAGGCCCGCGTGATGGTGGACTTCGACGCGCGCATGGCCGCCTATCAGACCATCGACGACGCCGTGGTGCATCAGGACGCCATCACCCTGCCGCTGTACCAGCGCAACCACCTGTTCTGCCTCAACCCCAGGGTGCAGGGCTTCAAGGTCGCCTGGAACGGCTGGAGCGACATGAGCTTCTACACCATCTCGCTGGCAGAGTAAACCCATATCGCGGGGACGCCTGGCGTCCCCGCGACAGCAGAGTGGAGAGTGAAGAGTGAAGAGTGGAGACAGGATTTGTCGCGCGCATAACCCGGCAGATCAATTATCCACCGCTCCCGCGAAGACAACGGGCAATCATTCGGATTGGCTGGCGATCAGGAGATCGCCCCTACGGAACGCATGTCGTTGTAGGGGCGATGCCCTCATCGCCCGTCTGAGACGCAAGCCAAGACACCGCGGAATATGGCACTTGTTTGTAGGGATGCGCCGTTCCCGGGCATTCTTCATCTCCACTCTCCACTCTCCACTCTCCACTCTCCACTCTCCACTCTCCACTCTCCACTCTCCACTCTCCACTCTTCACTCTTCATTCTTCTCATCCCGGAGGACATATGGCCAAATACATTACCAAGCGCATCCTGGTGACGATCCCGGTGCTGCTGGGCATGATACTGCTCATATTCTTCATGCTGAACGTGGTGCCGGGGGACCCGGTGACGGTGATGATGAAGGAGCACCTCAAGGAGGACGTGGTGGCGAACCTGCGCCGGAGCATGCACCTGGACGACCCGTTCTTCATCCGCTACCTGCGCTACGTCTGGGACGCCATCCGGGGCGACCTGGGCGTGAGCTGGAAGCTGTCGCGCCCGGTGACGGGGCTGATCGCCACGGCGTTTCCCTACACGCTGAAGCTGGCGCTCAGCGCGGCGCTGTTTTCCTGGATCATGGGCATCCCGGTGGGCATCGTCTCGGCGGTCAGGAAGAATTCGCTGATCGACCACCTGAGCATGGGCCTTTCGCTGTTCGGCGTGTCGATGCCGGTGTTCTGGGTGGCGCTGATACTGCAAAACACCTTCAAGGGCACGCTGCCGGTGTCGGGGGTGCAGACCTGGAAGGGCTACATCCTGCCCACGATCGTGCTGGGCTGGTCATCGGCGGGGCGTATCGCCCGGCTGACCCGCTCGAACCTGCTGGAGGTGCTTCGGGAGGACTACATCCGCACCGCCCGCTCGAAGGGGCTGTCGCGGCTTAAGGTCATCACCCGCCACGCCCTCAAGAACGCGCTGATCCCGGTCATCACGGTGATGGCGATCCAGATATCGTCGCTTCTGTCCGGCGCGGTAATCACCGAGTCGGTGTTCTCCATCCCCGGGGTGGGCTCGCTGGCCGTCAGCGCCATCAAGAACCGGGACATGCCGCTTCTGCAGGGCACGGTGATCTTTACGGCGGTGCTGATCATCGCCGGCAATCTGGTGGCGGACGTGCTGTATTCCATCATCGATCCGCGCATCCGCGTGGAGTGAGGGGCTGACATGAAGAAGACGCAAAGGGACCTGTACACCGCACGGCTGTCCAAACAGATCCTCGACGCCGATCTGCAGCCGGATGTGGGCGTGCGCGCGAGCATCATCAACATGTTCCGCACCAATCACGCGGCGCTGGCGGGGCTGATCGTCATACTGCTGATCATACTCGCGGCCGTCTTCGCGCCGCTGATCACGCGCTACGACCCCAACGCCCTCAACCTGGCCAACATGCGCAAGCCCCCCTCCGCCGAGCACTGGTTCGGCACCGACGACATGGGCCGCGACGTGTTCTCCCGGGTGATCTACGGCGGGCGGCTGTCGCTGATGATCGGCTTCGTGCCCTCGGTGATCTCGCTGGTGCTGGGCACCGTGCTGGGGCTGATGGCCGGGTATCTGGGCAGGCATGTGGACGCCGTCATCATGCGGCTGGCGGACGTGGTGCTGGCGTTCCCGTCACTGCTGCTGGCCATGGTGGTGATGTACACGCTGGGCTCCTCCATTCTCAACATGTTCATCGCCCTGTCCATCATCAACTGGGCCGGCACCGCCCGCGTGGTGCGCGCCCAGACGCTGTCCCTCAAGGAAAAGGAGTTCGTCGAGGCCGCGCGGTCCATGGGCGTCAGCCGGTTCAGCATCGTGTTCAAACACATACTGCCCAACTGCCTGCCCAACCTGATCGTGCTGTTCACCCTCGATATCCCCGGGGCCATCATGTGGGAGAGCTCCATGAGCTTCCTGGGCGTCGGCGACCCCAACGCCGCCTCCTGGGGCCTCATGGTCAGCCAGGGCAAGTCCTACGCCTATATGTGCCCCTGGCTCATACTCGCCCCCGGCTTGGCCATACTCGTCACCGTCATGGCGTTCAACTTCCTCGGCGACGGGCTGAGGGACGCCATTGATCCGTATATGAAGACGTGAGCCTCCGGGGGGACGCTGTCCCCCCGGACCCCCCTGCCAAAGGGGCAGTGCCCCTTTGGAAACCCCAATCGCGGGGGCTCTGCCCCCGCACCCCCGCCAAAGGGGCGGTGCCCCTTTGGAAACCCCAATCGCGGGGGCTCCGCCCCCGCACCCCCGCCAAAGGAGGTTCAATGGATAACATCCTCGAAATCAAAAACCTCATCACCTCCTTCGCCTCAGACGGGCGGAAGGAGCGCGCCATCGCGGTCAACGGCGTGGACCTGGCGATCCCCAGGGGCAAGACGGTGGGCCTGGTGGGGGAATCGGGCTGCGGCAAGAGCGTGACGTCGCTGTCGGTGACGGGCCTGCTGGCGGAGAACGGCAGGGTGGAGTCGGGCGAAGCGCTGTTTCAGGGGCGGGACCTGCTGCGCCTGTCGGAGAAGGAGCTCCGGGCCATCCGGGGCAACGACATCTCCATGATCTTCCAGGAGCCCATGACGAGCCTGAACCCGGTCATCCCGGTGGGGGTGCAGGTGGCGGAGGCGGCGCGTCTTCACGAGGGGCTGGACAAGGCCACGGCCAAGGCCCGCACCGTTGAGATCATGCGCAAGGTGGGCATCCCCGAGCCGGAGCGCCGCTACGGCCAGTACCCGCACCAGCTCTCCGGCGGCCTGCGGCAGCGGGTGATGATCGCCATGGGGATGCTTTTGAAGCCCGACTTGCTCATCGCCGACGAGCCCACCACGGCGCTGGATGTGTCCATCGAGGCCCAGATACTGCGGCTCATGCGGGATTTACAGCGCGAAAACGGCACCGCCATACTGATGATCACCCACAACCTGGGCGTGGTGGCGGAGATCTGCGACGAGGTCTACGTGATGTACGCCGGGGAGGTGGTGGAGCGCGCGGACGTGTTCACGCTGTTCAAGTCCTGCGCCCATCCCTACACCCGGGGCCTGATGGGCGCCCTGCCCCGCATGACCCCGAAGGGCCAGCGGCTCTACAACATCCGGGGCACCGTGCCCAACCTGTGGGCCATGCCCGTGGGCTGCCGGTTCGCGCCGCGGTGCGAGTTTGCCGCCGAGCGCTGCCACGGCGAAAAGCCCCCGCTTCTGGATCTGGGCGGCGGGCACCTCTGCCGCTGCTTCGCGCCCCGGGGATTGGAGGATGAGCATCATGGATGAGCTGCTTCGCGCCGAGCGCCTTGTGAAGGAATTTCCGGTGAAGCGGGGCGTCGTGCACGCGGTTTCGGACGTGTCCTTCTCCATCCGCAAGGGGGAGACCCTGGGGCTGGTGGGGGAGTCCGGCTGCGGCAAGTCCACCCTGGGCAAGCTGCTGATCGACCTGCTCACGCCCACCTCCGGCGCGGTGTGGTTCCGCGGGGAGGACCTGTCCCGGATGAAGGGGCAGGCGCTTCGGACGCTTCGCCGGGGCATGCAGATGATCTTCCAGGACCCCTACGCCTCCCTCGACCCCCGCATGCGGGTGGGGGACATCATCATGGAGCCCATGAACGCCCATCGCGTGGGCAAAAACCGCGCGGAGCGGGTGGAGATGGTCCGGGAGCTGATGGACCAGGTGGGTATCCGGCCGGAGCTGTTCAACCGCTATCCCCACCAGTTCTCCGGCGGCCAGCGGCAGCGCATCGGCATCGCCCGGGCTCTGGCGCTGAACCCGGAGCTCGTCATCTGCGACGAGCCCGTCAGCGCTCTGGACGTGTCCATACAGGCCCAGATATTGAACCTGCTGGGGGACCTTCAGCAGCAGCGGTCGCTGACCTACCTGTTCATCTCCCACGACCTCAACGTGGTGCGCTACCTGTCCGACCGGGTGGCGGTGATGTTCCTGGGCCAGTTCTGCGAGCTGTCGCCTACCGAGCAGCTCTACGCCCAGCCCCGGCACCCCTACACGCGGTTCCTGCTGGACGCCGTGCCCCAGCCCGATCCCACGCTCCGGGACGCGGAGCGCGCCCTGCTCGTGGGCGAGGTCTCCAGTCCCGTCAATCCCCCCTCCGGCTGCCGCTTCCATCCCCGCTGTCCCTACGCCGACGCGCGGTGCAGGCAGGAAAAGCCCGATCTGGTGGAGATGGCCCCGGGACACCTGTGCGCCTGCCATCATCCGCTGGCGGACCGGGAGATATTGTGAGTGTGGAGTGTGGAGAGTGGAGTGTGGAGTGAGGGAATGTTTTACGAGGATTTGAAGGCTCTGAGCATCCCGCTGCCGGAGGATTTGCGAAAGGTCAAGGGGTACGGGGATTATGCTCGGCTTCGGCGCATGCTGGATTTGCGCATCGCGGACGAGCGCCTGCCCCGGGAGCTGAGAACGCGGCTTAAACTCGAGAAGCGCATGATCGAGCGCACCCCCGGGGACTATCCCCACGATCGCGCCGCGGCGCTTCGGCTGCTTGAGGGCGCGCTGGAGGGCTTCACGGCGGAGGAACTGGAGGGGTTCATCGACGCGGGGAAGGTGGATTTCATCTATCTGAACGGGGAGATGCGCTTTCACAGGCTGTTCCTGGACACCCTCGTCAAGACCCGCCCCGAGCTGGCGCCCCGCCTGAAGGACCCCTCCCGGCTCGACTACAAGCGGACGAACTTCGCCGCGCTGGACGCCGTCGCGCAAGAGATGAAGCAAAACGGCGGCGCGGCCCGGCGCTGGCACGTGCGGCACGAGCTGCGGGTGAAGCCGGAGTACTGCCGCGCCGGCGAGGAGATACTGGTCCACCTGCCGCTGCCGGTGGAGTACGACTGTGTGCGCAACTTCCGGCTGTTGGACTGCGGTCCGGGGAGCGGGTATGTGTCCGACGCCGACCAGCGCACAATCTCGTTTCACAAGCCGCTGGCCGACGGCGACGTGTTCTTCGCCGAGTATGTGTTCGACGTGCATATGCCGTATCACGCGCTGGACCCCGCCCTGGCCCGGCCCGGCGCGCCGGAGGGGGAGGACTGCCTGTGCGAGCAGCCGCCCCACATCGCCTTCACGCCGCTGATCAGGTCCGTGGCGCGGGAGATCGCGGGGGAGGAGACCAATCCGCTCTTGCTGGCCCGCCGGGTGTACGACTTCCTGACCACCCGGCCCATATACAGCTATGTGCGCAGCTATTTCAGCTATCCCAACCTGCCGGAGCACATGCTGACCGCCATGAAGGGGGACTGCGGCATATTCGCGCTGAGCTTCATCGCGCTGTGCCGCTGCCTCGGCGTGCCGGCCCGCTGGCAGAGCGGGCTGTACTGCGCCCCCCACGACGTCGGCTGCCACGACTGGGCCCAGTTCTACTGCGCGCCCTGGGGCTGGCTGCCGGTGGACGCCTCCTTCGGCAATGCCGCCTGGCACAACGGGGACACGGCGCGCTGGGACTTCTTCTTCGGCCACATGGACCCCTTCCGCCTGCCCGCCGCCCGGGCGTTCCAGGCCCCCTTCGACCCGCCCAAGCGCCACCTGCGCACCGATCCCTACGACAACCAGTGTGGCGAGGCGGAGTACGCGGACCGGGGGCTTCTGTCCCGACATCTCGATGAGCGCTGCGTGCTGCTGGACTGGCAGGCGCTGCCGCTTTAAGGAGTGCTGAACGATGTACGCCTATTGCCTGTTCTGCGATACCGTCAAGTGCGAGGAGCTGGCGGAGCGCATCCGCCGCGAGTGCGGCTGGCTGGCCATAAACCCCAAGATCGTGCAGCGCAAGTGGGTCAAGGGCACCCCCTTTGAGGAGATCAGGACGCTGCTGCCCGGGTACATCTTCGTCTACACTGAGGAGATGATCCCGTACCCCCGCGCGGCCTTCCGAATGGATTCCGTCATCCGGCTGCTGGGCGACGACGGCTCGAACTATACCCTTGTCGGCGACGACTACCGCTTCGCCTGCATGCTGTACAACTGCGGCGGCACCATCGGCATACTCAAAGCCTACCGGGAGGGCGACCGCGTGCGCCTGGTCGAGGGCGCGCTGGGCGGCATCGAGGGCGAGATCATCCGCCTCGAGCGCCGCAAGGGACGCGCCCAGATACGCTATCAGTTCGCCGGGTCCACCTGTACCACGTGGGTGGGGTATGACCTGATCGACGATCAGGAAAAGATCGACCTGAAAAAAGAGTGAACAAAAAACCCTGAAAACGCTTTGTTTTCAAGGTTTTTGTGGTCTGGGTGGAGAGATTTGAACTCTCGGCCTCTTGAACCCCATTCAAGCACGCTACCAAACTGCGCTACACCCAGATATTGAATTGTGGCCGCCGGGGGATCATCACCCGACAACAGAAAGAATTATACATCCTTTTTGGGTTTTTGTCAAGGGATTTTTGGTTGATCGGCGAGCTCGCGGTTGTAAATTGTTTGGTTCTTCACGTTCTGTTGTCGGATAGCGGAAGGACTCCCTCAGGCGCTACGCGCCAGCTCCCTTCACTCCCCCAGTCAGCTTCGCTGACAGCCCCCTCGGAGAGGGGGCCATGACGGGAGTCTTTTGGCGGCGAACCCAAAGCCTCCCTCTCCGAGGGAGGTGGCACCGCAAAGCGGTGACGGAGGGAGTTGCCCTCTCCGAGGGAGGTGGCACCGCAAAGCGGTGACGGAGGGAGTTGCCCTCGGAGGGAGTTGCCCTCCCCGAGGGATGCAGGGAGGGCGCTGGCAGCAGCGCCCTCCGCACGCCCGTCAACCCCAGAACACCGACAGGGACGGTATGACCTGCTTCTTGCGGGAGACGATGCCCGGCAGGAAGGCGTAGTTGGCCTCGGGATGGACGTTGAAGGCCTGGGAGATCACGTCGGCGTCGCCGAGGAACAGCAGGTGGCTGCCCTCCTTGAGCATATCGGTGATCATGAACAGCATCATATCGTAGCCGCGCTCGGTCATCCGCACGCGCATGGCGGCGAGGAAGTCGCCCTTGCGGCGCATGACGCGCTCGGAATCGAGGGTGACCACCTGGCCGACGCCGAGGGTGTGTCCGGAGAGCATGAACTCCTTGTAGTCCTGGAAGAGTATGTCTTCGGCGGACTTGTCGTCGGAGGTGGAAGCGGAGAAGATCATGCGCCCTAGCTCCTCGATGGACACGTGGGCGATGCTGGCCATGCGCTGGGCGGTCTGGATGTCCCGCGGGGTGCAGGTGGGGGACTTGAACATCAGCGTGTCGGACACGATGGCGCAGGTGATGATGCCGGCCATGCTCATGGTGGGCATCAGGCCGCGCTCCATGTACATGCCGGCCACGATGGTGGCGGTGGAGCCCACGGGCTCGTTGTGCATGTAGATGGGGTTGGGGGTCTGCACGTCGGCGAGGCGGTGGTGGTCGATGATGGCGAGGATCTCGGCCTGCTCCAGCCCGGGCACGGACTGGGACAGCTCGTTGTGGTCCACCAGCACCACGCGCTTGCGCCGGGGGTTGATCAGGTGGATGCGGCTCAGGGTGCCCACGACCTTCATGTCGTCGTCCACCACGGGGAACACCCGGTGGCGGTTGTCGAGGGCCATCTTCAGTACGTCGTCCACGAAGTCCGACAGCCTGGCCGGGCACAGGTCCGTGGTGCGGCAGACGCGGCTGACGGGCATGGACTGGAAGATCATGCGGGCGGCGCGGTAGGGCTCGTGGGGGGTGGAAATGACCAGCGTGTCGCATTCGAGCGCGTGGGCCTCCTCGGGAAGACCCGCCTGGCACACCACGATGCAGGCCACCCTGGCCCTGAGCGCCGCGAGGATCACGTCGGGCTGGTTGCCGCAGATCAGCACCGTGTGGCCGGTCATGCGGATGGATTCCTCGCCGTTGGCGGGCAGCGCGATGGTCACGCGGCCGGTGATGGACAGCGTGGGCTCCTCCCGGTCCAGCACGATGTTGCCCTCGAGGGCGCTGACGAGGTTGAACACGGGGATGTCGTCGATCTCGGAGTGGAGGATCGACTGCATGTCGTGCACGGCAATGGTGTTGGTGGACAGCATGCCGTACAGCGTGCCGTCGTCGTTGACCACCGGCAGCGCGAGGGTGTTCTCGTCCCCGTGCATCAGCTTCCAGGCGTGGTCCACGGTCACGGCCTTGTTGAGCACCGGCGGCGTGTCGAAGTTCAGATCGCTGACCTGGTTTCTGAGGGTGTGGATCAGCACCGGCGGCTCGAAGCCGAAGCGGTCCAGCACCAGCTGGGTCTCGTCCGACAGCCGTCCCAGCCGCGCCGCCACGTAGTTGCGGTCCCCCAGGGCGTTGCGCATCTGGGCGTAGGCCATTGCGGACACGATGGAGTCGGTGTCCGGGTTGCGGTGGCCGGTGACATAGATGGGGTCCATCGCTCTGCCTCCTTTAAAGAAACGGTTCCTTGCCGGTTCGGTGAATCTGGATTTCGTCGATCACGCCGCAGTGGCGGTGCTCGATCAGGAAGGCCGCCAGCTCGGCGATCTCCTCCGGGACGATCATGCCCTCCTCGGTGAGGTCCGGCCGGGCGACGTGCACCATGTCGGTGAACACCCCGCCGGGGGAGATCACGTGCACCCGGATGCCCTCCGGGGCCACCTCCTTCGCCAGTGCCTTCGACATGCCCAGCAGCGCGTGCTTCGAGGCCGCGTAGGCCGACTGCCGCGCGTAGCCCTTGTGGGACACCACCGAGCCGATGTTGATGATGGTCGGGCTCTCCGACTTTCGCAGAAGCGGCAGGCAGCGCTGACACAGTATGAACGGCACGCGGGCGTTGATGGCCATGATGCGGTCGTACTCCTCGAGGGTCGTCTCCTCGAAGGGACGGTTGAGCGCCATGCCCGCGTTGTTGATGAGCACGTCCAGGCCCTTGAAGTGGCCCTCCAGTATGTGCATCACGTCGTCGATGCCCTTCTGGGTCGTCAGGTCCGCCGGGAGCACCAGCATGTCCAGCGGGCGGCCCGTCAGCGCCGCGGTGCGCATCAGCTTGCCCGCGTCCCGGCCCGCCAGCGCCAGCTTCATGCCCGATTCCGCCAGCCGCAGGGCGATCGCCCGCCCGATGCCCCCGCCCGCGCCCGTGATCAGGGCGCGCTTGCCGGTAAGATCAATGGTCTTTAGCATAGATACTCCTTTTTCGGAGAGAGTGGAGAGTGCAGAGTGCAGTTATGGTAGAAATCCTGAACGCTTCGCTACGCCTTCGGCCACGGATTTCTTTTGATTATAGGGTTACGGCTCGTCGTTCAATCATCGTAATCAGAGTTTCAATCAGAACAAATCCCGAAGGGATTTGAACCGAAACTCCACTCTCCACTCTTCACTCTCCACTCTCTATCCCAGTACCCTCGCGTCTCCCGCGGTGTGCAGGAAATCGCGGATGAGCTCGCGGCAGCGGGTGTAGACCTGTTCGCGGGCGTATTCGGCGTCGTTGCGTTCGCGCATGGCGCGCTCATAGGGCTGGCGAAGCTCGGTGCCCACGTTGATCTTGGCGATGCCGGCCCTGATGCCCCGGGTGATGTAGTCATTTTCGATGCCGGAGCCGCCGTGCAGCACCAGCGGGATGTCGAGGGCGGCGCGGAGTTCGGCGATGCGGTCGATGTCCAGCCGCGCGGCGGGCTTCTTCTGGTCCTTGAGGTTGTCGGCAATCGCCCCGTGGACGCTGCCCACCGCCACGGACAGCCAGTCGCAGCCGCTGCCCTCGACGAATGTGCGGGCGTCGGCCACCTCGGTGAAGCCCAGCTTCTTTTCGAAGATTTCGTCATAGGGGATCGTGGCCTGGCTGGTCTCGTGGCCCATCACCGCGCCCAGCTCCGCCTCCACGGGGATGCCCGCGGCGTGGGCGATATCCGCCACGGCCTTTGTCGCGGCGATGTTGCCCGCAAGGTCCAGCCGCGAGGCGTCCACCATTACCGACTGATAGCCGGCTTTGATGGCCCGATGGATCAGGGACAGGTAGTCCACCGCCAGGTGGTCCTCGTCGATCACCGGCACGTGGTCCAGGTGCAGCAGCGTGTGGCCCGCCACCGCGTATTTGGCGTACTCCTCCGCGATGCGCTCCAGGCTCACCGCCTCGAACTTCTCCCACTCCAGCCGCGCGACCTGTATCATCGCCACGCTGTCCTCGTCGGCGACCGCCTGCGCGATGGGTTTGAGCATCGGGAGATAGGGCACGTTAAAGGCCGGCACCACCAGAGCGTTTTCAAACGCCTTGCGAACCGTGGTCTTTGCATCCATATCGATCACTCCTTCGGTTGTTTATCATTATAATCTTCCGCTTATGCTCTGTCAATCGTCGGGCGTCTCCCGAACGGTGACGGAGCGCTTCATGCCGTAGACGTAATACTGGATGTGGTAGCTGCGCGCGACGGGCAGGGCCGCCAGCGACACCAGCTTGACGTTGACGGTGCCCGTGCTGCGCCCCGGGACGGTGCTGCCCTCGCCGGTGATGGAGTACACCGCCACGTCGCCCACGCCGCCCTCGACGTTGACGCTGATCCACTCCGCCGGGAACAGCCCCCGGTTCGACAGCGTGATGGTCACGTCCTCCAGGCGGCAGTCGGCGGGGTCCTCCGGCAGCGCATTGGAGAATAACTGCGGCGCGCCGGTGGAGAGCACGCTCAATATCGAGGCGTAGGCCTTCGGATACTCCGCCGCGCTGGCCGTCATGACGTCCAGCCGGGCGCTCAGCGTGCCGCCCGTCAGAAACAGCGCCGTCAGCATCGCCATGACCAGAAAAACCGAACCCAGTATCATCGTGGATTTGCGCATGCACAGCCCTCCGAAACGCCATGATTGTCCGCAGCTTTATTTTACCATATTTTTTCCGCGGCATCAAGGCTGCCTTATTTTTATTGATTATCCACTTGCACTTTTACGGGAAGTGGTGTATAATGGTTCCATCATCAAAACATGGAGGTATTTATCATGGCATATGCGATCAGTGACGAATGTGTGGCCTGCGGCGCCTGCGCCGAGGAGTGTCCCGTTTCCGCCATCAGCGAAGGCGACGGCAAGTATGTGATCGACGCTGACACCTGCGTTTCCTGCGGTGCCTGCGCGGGCGTCTGCCCCGTCGGTGCTCCTGCCGAGGCGTAAATCGGTTAATGACCGTCCGGAAGGAACGATCGGGACGCTGAAAACCCTGCATTTCCGAGGAGATGCAGGGTTTTTTGTTACCGTTGATGACGCATCATCCAGCCGCTCACATGACGCCCTTTTGCAGTATGATGCAGCCGTAGGGCTGGCGCTCGCTGGTGGAGATGGTGATGTAGGCCTTCATGGCCTTGTCGTAGAACTTCGAGCGCTCGATGGTGCCGATGCAGGCGGTATCGTAGCCGTGCTTCGCCACGGTGGCCTTCACCGCGTCCCACACGGGGTTCGTCTCCACCACCACGCCGGAGTCCGCGTCCGGCACGATGTACTGTATGGGCTGCTTTTCATACTCCACGTCCAGCGGCACGAGCTGGAGGATGGCGTCGAGCATCTCCACCGAGCCCACGCCCTTGGCCTGGATGCTGACCCCGTTGGGGCACTTGGTGACGTGCGGATAGAAGTGATCCGCGATGACGATCAAATCGCCGTGGCCGGTATCGGCCAGGGCCTTCAAAAGATCGGAACCGATGATGTCGGGAATCCCTCGAAGCATGTCTATTCCTCCTTACATTCTCACGCGGCGCACGGCGTCCTGCCACAGCGCGTACTTCTCGTTGCGAACCGCCGCGGTCATGTCCGGCGCGTAGGACGTGCGCTTCAATACGTTGAAAACCTCTTCGTGATACAGCCCGCAGGCCAACCCAGCGGCCCAGGCGGCGCCGATGCCCGAGAGCTCCTCGGAATCGGGGATGCGCACCGGGATGCCCAGCATGTCGGACTGGAACTGCATCAGCCAGGCGTTGCGGGTCGGGCCGCCGTCCACGCGCAATTCGCCGATGGGCGTGCCGGCGCTCTCGCCCATGGCCTTCACGATGTCGGTGATCTGAAGGGCGATGCACTCCAGCGCCGCGCGGACCACCTCGTTTTTGCCGGTGGTGCGGCTCATGCCCACGATGGCGGCGCGGGCGTCGCTGTCCCAGTAGGGCGCGCCGAGGCCGGAGAAGGCCGGCACCAGGCAGCACCTGTCGCCGGGGTTGGCGGCGCGGGCCAGCGCCTCGGTCTCGCCGGGGCTGTCGATGAGCTTTAAATCGTCCTTCAGCCAGGTGATCACCGCGCCGGTGTAGTTGATGTTGCCCTCCAGCACGTAGTTGACTTTCCCGCCGATCTTCCACGCCAGACTGGTCACCACGCCCAGGTCCGAGAACACAGGCTTTTCGCCGATGTTCATCATGATCGAGGAGCCGGTGCCGTAGGTGGCCTTGGTCATGCCGGGCTTCAGGCACCCCTGCCCGAACAGCGCGCCGTGGCTGTCGCCCAGCGCGGCGCGGATGGGGATGGGCCTGTCCAGCCAGCCCATGAAGTCCGTCTCGCCGTAGTCGCCGTCGGAATCGGTGACCGTCGGCATGCACTTCGGGTCGATGCCGAAAAGCGCAAGCAGTTCATCGTCCCACGCAAGGGTGTTGATGTTGAAAAGCTGGGTGCGGGAGGCGTTGGAGTAGTCCGTCTGATGGCGTGCGCCGCCGGTCAGGTGGTACACCAGCCAGCTGTCGATCGTGCCCACGCAGATCTCGCCGCGCTTAGCCCTGTCGGCCACGCCCTCGACGTTCCGCATGATCCACGAAAGCTTCGCCGCCGGGAAGTATGGCGACAGCGGGATGCCCGTCTTCCGCCGCACCGTCTCCCCGAAGCCCCGCTTCTCCAGCGCGTCGCAGATGGCCGCGCCCCGGGCGCACTGCCACACGATGGCGTTGTACACGGGTTTGCCGGTGGCGCGGTCCCACGCCACGGAGGTCTCCCGCTGGTTGCTCAGGCCCAGCGCGGCGATGGCGGCCCTGTCGATGCCCGCCTTCGCCACCACGTCCTTCGCCACCTGCACGGTGTTGCGCAGGATCTCCTCCGGGTCGTGCTCCACCCAGCCCTTTTCGTCGATGATCTGCCGGTGCGGCCGGTCCGCGCGGCACACCAGCGCGCCGCTGTCGTCAAACAGCAGCGCCTTGGTGCCCTGGGTGGATTGATCGATGGATAAGATGTATCGGTTCATAGTCATTTTCCATTCTCAATTTATCAGAGATTCTCTCTGACGGTCTTTGCGATTCCCTCCGCGTCGAGCCCGTAGTGCGCAAACACCTCTTTGGAGGTGCCGGTGATCACGGGGGCGTCGGGCAGGGCGAGGTTTAAGACCTTCTTGGGGTCGTTGGCGCCAATGACCTGCGAGACCATGCTGCCCAGCCCGCCGAAGGGGGAGTGCTCCTCCACGGTCACGACCAGCTTTACACCCTTGGCGGCATTGAGCAGGCCGGCGGCGTCGAGGGGCTTGACGCAGTACATGTCCAGCACGGTAGCGGAGATGCCCTGTGTTTTTAATAGCGCCGCCGCGTCCGCCGCGGGCTTGACCATCTCGCCGCAGGCCACGATCAAAGCGTCGGAGCCCTCGCAGACCGTGGTGGCTTTGTCCATCTCGAAGGGGCAGTTGCCCTCCGCATAGACGTCCTCCACGGCGTTGCGGCCGAGGCGGATGTAGGCGGGGGATTCGTCCTTCAACAGCGCCTCGAACAGGCACCGGGTCTGGAAGCGGTCGGAGGGCAGGTAGACACGCATGTTCGGGATGGCCGACATGGCCGCGATGTCCTGCGCGGAGTGGTGGCTCATGCCCAGCGCGCCGTAGCTGACGCCGCCGGAGATGCCGATGAGCTTGACGTTGGTGTTGGAGTAGGCGCAGTCCACCTTGGCCTGCTCGTAGCTGCGGGTGGAGACGAAGGAGGCGGGGGAGGCCGCGTAGGGCTTTTTGCCGCACTTCGCCAGGCCCGCGGCGATGCCCACCAGGTCTTGCTCGGCGATGCCGACCTCCACGAACTGTGCCGGGAACTCCTTGGCGAACGGGGCCAGCGACGCGGAGCCGCGGGAATCGCTGCACAGCACCACGACGTCCCTATCTACTCTCGCATGCTCGGAAAGCACTTCGCAGGCGATCTGACGATTCGTAATCTTGTTCATATCAGAGCACCTCCTTTTCGTGCGCTTCCAGGTCCTTCATGATCTGCTCGTATTCCTCAGCGGTGGGCACATGGTGGTGCCAGCCCGCCTTGTTCTCCATGACGGGGGAGCCCTTGCCCTTTACGGTATTCGCCACGATCAGCGTGGGCTTGCCCTTCACGGTCCTTGCTTCGTCAAACGCTGCGTTCATGGCGTCGATGTCGTTGCCGTCCACCGACAGCACGTTCCAGCCGAAGGCCTTGAAGCGCGCCTCCACCGAATCCTGGTGCATGACCTCCTCGGTGGTGCCGGAGATCTGGAGGCGGTTGCGGTCCACCACGGCGCACAGGTTGTCCAGCGCATACTGGGTCGCGCTCATCGCGCCCTCCCAGACGCTGCCCTCGGCCAGCTCGCCGTCGCCCATCACCACGTAGGTGCGGGAGGGGCGGCCGTCCATCTTCTGCGCCAGCGCCATGCCCACCGCCACCGGCAGGCCGTGGCCCAGGGAGCCGGAGTTCATCTCGATGCCGGGCAGCTTGTTGTTGGGGTGTCCGATGAACTTCGAGCCGAACTGGCTGTACTCCTTGATGACCTGTTCGATTGGGAAGAAGCCCTTCTCCGCCAGCACCGCGTAGAGCGCCTCCACACAGTGGCCCTTGGAGAGCACGAACATGTCGCGGTTCGGGTCGTTCCGGTTCTCCGGGGAGATGTTCATGGCGTGGAAGTACAGGCTCACCATGGTCTCCATCACGCTCATGTCGCCGCCGATGTGCCCCGCCTTGCCGGCCATGATCATCTCGACCACGTCGCGGCGGAGCTTGTAACTTAATGCCTTGAGATTTTGCATATATACTCCTTCATCCTTTGGGATTATTGCCACCTCATCCGTCACAGCCTGCGGCTGTGCCACCTTCCCCTCAACGCACCGGCGTCCGCGCAAGCGGGCCGCCGGCAGCGCCGCGCTGGCATCCAAAGGATGCAAGGCGACAATCCCGAATGGGATTGTCGGTTCGCCCAAAGGGCGAACTGCCGACGTCGGAAATCGAAGATTTACCGACGCGGCACCGCGCGTGCGCCGTCCTTTGCTTTCCTCTCAAGGGGAAGACTGTTGGAGTTACCGCGCGGCAGCTTGCCTTCCCCTTGAGGGGAAGGTGGCGCGTAGCGCCGGATGAGGTGGCTTCTCTGCTCACACCTCGTCAAACACCACGTCTTCGCCGTGCAGATACGCCTTGACTTTATCCTCGATGGGGTCATAGAGGTCGGGCCTGACGCCAATATACTTGCACGCCTCGTACACCACGGGCACCACGTCGCCGTGGATGGCGGCCACATGGTGGATATAGGGGCCCTCGACCACCTTGGCCTCGAGGCGCTTTAAGTTATTGACCTCGACCCACACGTAGGTGCCGCGGGTCCAGGGGCCGTCGATGCCGCGGGCGTGGCCGAGCAGTATGGAATACTCGCCGTCGTCGCCGTCGAAGCGCACCAGGCTCATGGGGCCGTGCTTGGCCTCGGCGGACACCGCGCCGTTCTGGGGGAAGGCCACCGGCACGCAGATGGAGGGCTTCTCCTTCGCAACGCTGATGGGCCACGGGCCGCAGTGCTGCAGCAGCTCGCCGTTGTCGTTGTCGGGGTGGCGCACGGTCCAGTCGCTGAACATCACGCGGCGCTCGTTCATCGAGGCGGCCTCGGCGATCAGCTGGGAGATGGCCCCGTGGATGTCCGTCTCGCACACCACCGGGATGCCCTCTTCGTTCAGTAGCGCGTTGGCGGCGCAGGGCATGATGTGGATCTCGTCCTGCAGGGCGTTCCAGCACTGTATGGCGACGGCGTTGCAGCCGTACTTCGTCGCCAGCGCCTTCATGGCCACCTTGAGCTCGGCCACGTTGCGCAGGTAGTTGTCCTCGATCTTGCAGGTCATGTTCTCCTTGCAATAGGCGACGACCTTGTCCACCTCGGTCTTCTCCTCGCGCCACTTGCGCATCTCGGCGTAGAGCTCCGGCAGCGGGATGGGGCTTAGCTGTATGTTGAACTTCTCCAGAAGCTCGCCCTCGTTGCACATGGTGCTCCAGAAGTCGAAGGGCCGCGGGCCGATCTGGAGGATGCGGGTGTGGCGGAACACCTTCACCACATTGCACACCGCCAGGAAGTCGCGCACGCCGCGCTCGAACTCCTTGTCCTCCAAATTGCAGTTGTTCATGTAGGTAAAGGGCACCTTGAAGCGCCTCAACACCTTGCCGGTGGCGAACAGGCCGCACTGGCTGTCGCGGAGGCGCATGCCGTTTTTATCCGGGCGCTCGTCGCGGGGTCCCCACAGCAGCACCGGCACATTCAGCGCCTTCGCCAGCCGGGCGCACTCGTACTCGGTGCCGAAGTTGGCATGGGGGATGAACAGGCCGTCCACCTTCTCCGCCCTGAACTTCTCGATGATCTTCTCGAGGCCCGCGTCGTCGAACAGCAGGCCCTCGTCGTTGACGTCGTCGATGTCCACGAAGTCCACGTTCATCTCGCGCAGACGATTGGCGATCAGCCCGCGGAACTCCAGCGCCGCCGGGGCGCTGAATATCGAGCGCCGCGTGGGGGCGTAACCGATTTTGATATGTGCTGACATTTGCTATCTCCTCTCTTACTTCGCCTCATTGCGAGCCTGCAGAGCCATCTTGGCCTGGAGGTTGCGCTGGGTCTGGTCGATCACGACGGCGAGTATGATGACCACGCCGCGGATGATCTTCTGCCAGAACTCGGAGACGCCGCACATGGTCATGCCGTCGTTGATCACGCCGATGACGAACGCGCCCACGATGGTGCCCACGATGGTGCCGGAGCCGCCGGCCATCGAGGTGCCGCCCAGAACGGTAGCCGCGATGGCGTTCATCTCCCAGCCGTCGCCGGAGGCCGGATGCGCGGCGGAGAGCTGCGCGGTGTTGATCAGGCCGATCCACGCGGCACAGAAGCCGGAGATGATGTAGACCAGTATCTTCACCCGGTCGGCCTTGATGCCGGACAACCGGGCGGACTTCTCATTGCCGCCGACGGCCAGTATGTGCCAGCCGATGTGGGTGCGGTTCAGAAGCACGGCGGAGAGTATCGCCAGCACCGCGAACACGTACACGCCCGCGGGGATGCCCAGCCAGTTGGTGCCCAGCGCCTTAAGGCCCACGTTGCCCAGGCCCTCAAAGCCCGCGATCTTGGAGAAGGTGGCGCCGTTGGAGCGCAGGTTCGCCATGCCGCGGCAGATGTACATGGTGCCCAGGGTGGCGATGAAGGCGGGTACGTTCAGCTTGGTGACGACCAGGCCGTTGATCAGGCCGATCAGGCAGCCCGTCAAGAGCATCAGCACGATGATGGCGGGCACCGAGAAGTAGACGGTCTTGTTGCCGACGGTCAGGCCCTCCTGGATCAGTCCGCCGGCCAGCATGCCGGTCAGGCCCAGCACGGAGCCCACCGACAGGTCGATGCCGCCGGTGATGATGACGAAGGTCATGCCCAGCGCCAGTATGCCGTACAGGGACACGTGCTTGGCCACCATGGTCAGCGTGTTCACCGACAGGAAGGACGAGGAGGCGAAGCTGAAGAATATGACCAGTATGATCAGCACGATGAAGGTCCTGCCCTTGAGCAGGGTCATCATCAACTGGTTGTTGTTTTTTTTCATGATAACATCACTCCTGTATTACTACGACGCGCTCTTGCCGGTGCCGAGCCCGGCGTAGGATGCCCGGACGAGGTTGTCCTCGGTGATCTCGTCGCCGCTCAGTTCCGCGGTGCACTTGCCGTTGGACAGCACGTAGATGCGGTCCGCGATGGCCATGATCTCCTTGAGCTCCGAGGAGATCACGATGATCGACAGCCCGCGCTCCGAGAACTCGTGGATGATCTCAAACACCTCGGTCTTGGCGCCGATGTCGATGCCGCGGGAGGGTTCGTCCATCAGCAGCACCGTGGGCTTGGTCATCAGGCCCTTGGCGATGACCACCTTCTGCTGGTTGCCGCCGGAGAGGGACAGTATCGGCAGGTGCTTGTCCGCCACCTTGATGTGCAGATCCTTGATCTGCTCGTCCACGGCTTTCTCCTCGGCGGGATAGTTCATCAAAAAGCCGGTCAAAAAGTCGGTCAGCGAGGCCAGGGAGGCGTTCTTGCAGATGTCCAGGCTCTGCACCAGGCCCTGCCGCTGCCGGTCCTCCGGCACCAGCGCGAAGCCGGCGTTGAGCTGGTCGGCGATGTCCCCGATCTTCATGGGCTTGCCCTGATAGATCACCTCGCCGGTGTGCTCCGGCCGCATGCCCATCAGGCACTCGAACAGCTCGCTGCGGCCCGCGCCCAGCAGGCCGTAGATGCCCAGCACCTCGCCCTTCTTGAGGTACATGTTCACGTCCTCCAGCAGCCAGCCGCCGCCGGGCTTGGGCAGGTAGATGTGGTTGCACTCCAGCACCTTTTCGGCCTTATTCAGGTCGATGGACCGCGTGAAGCGGTGGTACTGGGTGTTCTTGCCCACCATGTTCTCCACGATCCAGGGCAGGTCGATGTCCTTGACGTCGGCGTCGGCCACGTACTTGCCGTCGCGCAGTATGGTCACGTGGTCGCCGATCTCCATGATCTCCTCCAGGCGGTGGGAGATGTAGACGATGGAGAGGCCCTGCTGCAGAAGCTCGCGCATGATCTTGAACAGCACCTTCACCTCCGCCGCGGAGAGGGAGGAGGTGGGCTCGTCCATGATCAGCACCCGCAGGTCGTCCTCCACCAGGTTGCGGGCGATCTCCACCATCTGCTGCTGGCCCACGCGCAGATCCCCGACCATGGTGTCCGGGGGGATCTCGTGCTCCAGCCGCTTGAGGATGGCCTTCGCGCCCTCGATATGCTTTCTGTCGTCCAGGAACAGGCCCTTGCGCTTCTCGTGGCACATGTAGATGTTCTGGTAGACCGTCAGGTTCGGAAACAGCGACAGCTCCTGGTGGATGATGCCGATGCCCTTGGCCCGGGCGGCGCTGGTGTCCTTAAAGACGACCTCCTCGCCGTCCATGTACATCTTGCCGGCGGAAGGCTGCTCGATGCCGGCGATCATCTTCATCAGCGTGGACTTGCCCGCGCCGTTTTCGCCGATGAGCACGTTGACCTTGCCCTTGAGAAGGTCGAAGGACACCTGGTCCAGCGCCTTGGTGCCGGGGTAGATCTTGTCGATTTTTTCACAATGGAGCACTACGTTCGGATCGTCGTACATATCAGACCCTCCCGTCTCATTCGATGGTGATGGCCACCGGCGTGATGTTGATGTCCTTGCCGGAGCCCGTGGCCGCGCCGACGATGGTCACGGTCTTGCCCTGGATGCCCTCGTCGATGTTGAGCGGCACGACCACCTTGTCGTGCATCTCGCTGTTGAGGGCCTTGGCGTAGGCACTCCACTCGGTCTGGTTGGTGAAGTCCCCGAAGGCCTTCACGGTCTGGGTGTCGCGGATGGCCGTGCCGGAGTAGATGCTGCCCAGCTGCACGGTGAACACGGCGTCGCCGGAGTAGCCCTCGGGCGCCACGGTGATGGTATTCTTCTTGCCGCTGGCCTTGGATTCATAGCCGGTGACCGTGCCCTTGAGCGTCACGGCCCTGCCGTCGCCCAGCGCGGCCAGGTCCACGGAGGCGATGTCCTCCGCCTTGCCGGTGATCTCCCCGAGCACCGCGCTCCAGTCGTCGCCGGAGGAGGCGCTGGCGTCGAAGGCCACCTCGCCGGTGTACTGGCCCTCGGTGCCCTTGTCGATCACCTTTGCCGAGAGCGCCAGGAACACCACCAGCGCCACGGCCAGGACGATCCATATAATCTTCTTTTTCATGAACGGGTATCTCCTTCACGGGTTGATCGGGTAGAATTATGGCGGGGATGTCTGAGGCATCCCCGCCAAAGGGTATCAGGGGAGATTATTCGGTGTACACGAAGCCGGACAGGTTGTCCACGTTCTCGGCGGTGATGGCCATGCAGGGAACGAGCTGCTTCTCGCTCTCGGGCAGGGTGCCGTCCTTCAGGAAGGCGTCGGCCTGCTCGACGGCCATCTCGGTGATGCGGGCGATCTGCTGAAGCGCGGTACCGACCATCTTGCCGTCCTTGATGTAGGCGGCAGCCTCGTCGGAGCCGTCCAGGCCGATGATCTTGATGTCGTCGCGGCCGGCGTCGATGCAAGCCTGGGCAGCGCCGCAGGCCATGGTGTCGTTGCCGCAGATGATGCCCTTGAGCTCGTCGCCGAACTCCTGCAGGATGGCTTCGGTCTTCTCATAGCCCTGGGTCTGATCCCAGTTGGCGGACTGCTGGGAGACCATCACCAGATCGGGATACTCGTCGATCACGGCGTGATAGTTGTCGGAGCGGACGTGGCAGTTGGTGTCGGACTCCAGGCCCAGCAGCTCGGCGTACTTGCCCTCGTAATCCATGGCCTCGACCCACTTCTCGGCGATGGCGGCGGCGCCCTGCGCGTTGTCGGCGACGATCTGCGCCTTGGCCAGGCCGGACTCGTTGATCTCGCGGTCGATCAGGAACACCGGGATGCCGGCCTCGTCGGCCTTCTTGACGGCCTCGATGGAGGCGTCCGCGCCGGCGTTGTCGCAGATGATGGCGGAGGCGCCGTCGTTGATGGCGGCCTCGAACATCTCAAGCTGCTTGGCGGCGTCGTCGTCATGGGACATGCACTTCACTTCGTAGCCCAGCTCCACGGCCTTGGCTTCGCCGACGACCTGCTCGGTCTTGAAGAACGGGTTGGAGGCGGAGGGCGTGATGATGTAAATCAGCCCCTCGGCGGACGCTGCGACGCTCAGAAGCATCATCACAGCCAGGACAACAGACAGGATCTTCTTCATGGGGTATATCCTCCTTCTTATGTTCAGCCCTTTCGCGGGCTGAGTTCCGATTGTAGCGGCTGCCATCGCCGCTTGCAGAAACTATTATAGCCCGTCGATAACTAAATTTCAATAAATTATTGAGGCAATATTGACTAAATTCACTAAATTGAATATAATGCCATTGAGGTGAGGCGCATGTCCATCACGGGAAAGGAACTGGCGGCGATGCTGGGGCTGTCGGAATCGGCGGTCTCGCTGGCGTTGAACGACAAGCCCGGGGTCAGCCGCGCCACGCGGCAGCGGGTGATCGAGGCGGCCAAGCAGTACGGCTTCGACTTCTCCAGCAAGACCGTGACCGCCGTCGGCAAGAAGGGCACGATATGCTTTCTGATCTATAAAAAAAGCGGCGCCGTGGTCAGCGACACGCCGTTCTTTTCCACATTGACCGACGGCATCAGCATGGGCTGCCGCCGCCGGCGCTACGACTGCGTGGTGCGCTATCTCTACGAGGACGAGGACATCGCCGACCAGATCTACACGCTGGGCAACTCCCGGTTCTCCGGCATCATACTGCTGGCCACCGAGATCGACGAGGCCGCGCTCAAGAGCTTCGCGCAGGTGGACATCCCCATGGTGGTGCTGGACGCCTACTTTGAGAAGCTGGACTTCAACTTCATACTCATCAACAACATCCAGGGCGCGTACATGGCCACGGAGTACCTCATCAAGAAGCGCCGCACCCAGCCGGGCTATCTGCGCTCGGACTACTGGATCAGCAACTTCGACCAGCGGGCCGACGGCTTCTACAAGGCCATACGCGCCGCGGGGATGTCCACCGCGAAATCCCAGGTGCTGCGGCTGACGCCCTCCCAGGAGGGGGCCTACGAGGACATGAAGCGGCTGCTGGCTACCGGGGTAAAGCCCGCCGACTGCTACTTCGCCGACAACGACCTGATCGCCTTCGGCGCGATGATGGCCCTCAAGGAGGCGGGCCACCGCATCCCCGAGGACGTGGCCGTGATGGGCTTCGACGATATCCCCGCCTGCGAGTACATGAACCCGCCGCTGAGCACCGTGGTGGTGCCCAAGCTGTTCATGGGCGAGACCGCCGCCATGCGCATCGCCCAGCTCATCGAGGGCGAGAATACCCAGCCCCTCAAGATCGAGGTGTCCACCAAGCTGGTCAAGCGCGGGACCGTGTGACAGTCCTTCTGCTGACTGAACCGTAACCCTCAGCTTTTCGCGTGCGGCTTGAACAGCAGCGCGTTCAGAAGCCCGAACACCACCGCGGCGGTGATGCCCGCGGCGGTGCGGGTGACCCCGCCGACGAAGGCCCCGATGAGCCCGTACTTGTTCACCGCCTCGATGGCGCCCATCGCCAGCGAATAGCCGAAGCCCGTCAGCGGCACGGTGGCCCCCGCCCCGGCGAAGTCCACCAGGGGCTTGTACAGCCCCAGCGCCGTCAGAAATACCCCCGATACCACAAAGATCACCAGGATCCGCGCGTTGGTCAGCTTCGTGTTCATGATCAGCGCCTGCCCCACACAGCAGATCAACCCGCCGATGAGGAAAGCCTTGACAAAAGGCATTATTGTATTCATACAGAATCAATCCCCTTTGAAAGTAATTGAGAATTGAGAATTGAAAATTGAGAATTCAGGTTGAAATCCTTCGGATTTCCTTGATAATGGGAAGGAATTGACCGCTTCTCTGAGAATCAATCAATTTGTACCGCCATTCTCAATTCTCAATTTTAAATTCTCAATTCATCTCCAGACTCACCGCATACGATATCCCCGGAATGCTCTGTCCCTGCTGGCTGGAGGTGGGGGAGAGCATAGCCCCGGAGCCGGAGAGCAGCACGCGGCGAAGCTCGCCCTGCTCCATGCGCTTCATGATCCACGCGCAGGACACCGATGCCACGCACCCGCAGCCGCTGCCCCCGGCGTGGGAGTCCTGTTTTTGGGCGTACAGGCTCGCGCCGCAGTCCACCAGTTTATCGGCGGGCATGTCGATGCCGGCCCGGTCGAACAGCTCCATGAGCAGGTTGCGCCCGATCCAGCCCAGGTCGCCGGTGACGATCAGGTCGAAGTCGCCGGCGGTCTGCCGGGTGTCCGAGAGGTGGGCGGACAGCGTGTCGAACACCGCTGGGGCCATGGCCGCGCCCATGTGGTTGGCGTCGGAGATCTCCAGGTCGATCACCCGGCCCAGCGTGCCCGCGGTGATTTTGATGCCCACCCCCCGGTCCCTGAGCAGCGCGCAGCCGCAGGCGGTAGCGGTCCAGCTGGCCTGGGGTGGCCGCTGGGTGCCCAGCTCCAGCGGGAAGCGGAACTGCCGCTCGGCGGTGCAGAAGTGGCTGGACGCGCTGACGAGGGCGGTGTCGATGTGCCCCACGTCGATCAGCGCCGCGCCCAGCGCGAGCCCCTCCACGAAGGTGGAGCAGGCCCCGTACAGCCCGATGAACGGCGCGCCCAGCTTCTTCGCGGCGAAGGATGTGGCGATGATCTGGTTGTTCAGATCGCCGCCCAGCAGCGCGTCCACCGCCCCGGCGGACAGCCCCGCGGCGTCCAGCGCGTCCCGGGCGCAGCGGCGCACCATCTCGCTCTCCGCCAGCTCCCAGCTCTTCTGGCCCAGCAGGTCATCCTCGAGCAGCGCGTCGAACCACATGCCCAGCGGGCCGTCGCCCTCCTTCTTCCCGGCGATGGAGCGGTGGGCGGCGATGACGGGCGGGTTACTGTAGACCATGGTCTGCCTCACATCACCCACCCCCTGACGAGCCAGTAGACCACGCCCACCGCCACCGACGACGCGATGCCGTAGGCCAGCACCGGCCCCGCCAGCGTGAACAGCCGCGCGCCCACGCCGGTGACGGCGCCCTCCCGCTGGAATTCGATGGCCGGGGCCGCCACGGAGTTGGCGAAGCCCGTCACCGGGACGGCGGAGCCCGCCCCGGCGTACTTGCCGATGCGGTCGTAGACGCCCAGGCCCGTCAGCGTGGTGCCGAGGAAGATCATCACGCTGGTGGTGAACATCGGGTTGGTAATCTCCCCCAGGTTCAGCTTCTCCGCCCACAGCGTGATGGCCTGGCCCAGGCAGCAGATCGCGCCGCCCACCCAGAACGCCCGCAGATATCCCCGCAGCATGCGGGTGCCCGGGGTGGCGTCCGAGACCAGCTTCCGGTACTGGGCGGCGGTATAGGGCTGGCGGCTCATGCGCACGCCCCCCTTCGGTCGCGCTCCGGGGGCGTCTGCGCGCGGATCTCCGTGCTCCGGGCGGTCATGTCCGGCTCGCCGGGCGCCGGAAGGTCGTGTCTTTGCATATCGATCATCCCTTTGATGGTTTTCAGCCGTAGAATATCCAAAAGGCGAACGATTTATGCGGTGTAAACGCTAAAATTCGGAAAAGTGCTTGACAAACGGCAATCGCGCGTTTAAAATACAGATAAATCGATGAGGGGGAGCAAGTAATACCGTTGACAGTCCTTCCAGAGAGCCGCGGGTCGCTGTGACGCGGCAGGGCGCGATGGTGTGAATGGGCCCCTGAGAGCGCACTGAAAGGCGCATGCCGAGTAGGGAAGCCGGAGATGGCACTCCGTCAACAAGGCCGGCATATGGAAGTATGCGCTGAGTGGGCGCGGACGACGCGCCAAGCCGGGTGGCACCGCAGGATTATACCGATCCTGTCCCAGCAGAAGCATGGGACAGGATCGTTTCTTTGTCCCAACCATTCAGCACCGAAACAGAAGGAGGACATCATCATGAAGAAGATCATCGCCGTTATGCTCGCCGCCGTACTGGCCCTGTGCGCCTGCGCCCTCGCCGAGGGAAGCTACAAAGTGGGCATCTGCAACTACGTGGACGACGCCTCGCTCAACCAGATCGTCGAGAACATCCAGAACCGGCTTGGCGACATCGCCGCGGAGAAGGGCGTCAGCATCGATATCGACTACCAGAACTGCAACGCCGACGCCAGCGTGATGCAGCAGATCATCTCCAACTTCATCGCCGACGGGGTGGACCTGATGGTCGGCGTGGCCACGCCGGTGGCCATGACCATGCAGTCCATGACCGAGGACAACCAGATCCCGGTGGTGTTCGCCGCAGTGACCGACCCGGTGGCCGCGGAGCTGGTGGCGTCGCTGGACGCCCCGGGCGCCAACATCACCGGCACCTCCGACTACCTGGATACCGCCGCGGTGATGAACCTGATCTTCGCTGCCAATGCCGATGCCAAGACCGTCGGCCTGCTGTACGACGTGGGCCAGGATTCCTCCGCCACCCCCATCGCGGACGCCAAGGCGTACCTGGATGAGAAGGGCGTCGCCTACAAGGAGTACACCGGCACCAACGTGTCCGAGGTCATACTGGCCGCCCAGGCGCTGGTGGCCGACGGCGTGGACGCCGTGTTCACCCCCCAGGACAACACCATCATGCAGGCCGAGCTGTCCATCTACGAGATGCTCGCCGGGGCCGGCATCCCCCACTACACCGGCGCGGATTCCTTCGCCCTCAACGGCGCGTTCCTCGGCTACGGCGTGGACTACGCCAACCTGGGCGTGGTGACCGCGGACATGGTCGCGGGCATACTGATCGACGGCAACGACCCCGCCGCGACGCCGGTTGAGACCTTCGACAACGGCACCGCCACCATCAACACCGAGACCGCCGTGGCCCTCGGCCTGGACTTCGACGAGATCTCCGCCGCCTTCGAGCCCTTCTGCACCAAGATCCAGCCGATCGAGACGGCGGAAGAGTTCTGATACAATGAGGAATTAGGAGTGAGGAATTAGGAATTGGGGTGACGACCTCTTTCGTCAGCCCTTCGGGCTGCCACCTTCCCCTGAAGGGGAAGGCTTTTGGGAGCGCTTCGCCGAACAGAATCGGGCGTCAGCGGCAATTATCATTCCTCATTCCTAACTCCTAATTCCTAATTCCCCATTCACAATTATCATAACCCGACAGGAGCCAAAACTATGTCCCTATCTGCCATCCTTGCCCTGGGTCAGACGGCGCTGGAGCTGGCGCTGTTCAACAGTCTGACGGTGCTGGCGCTGTTTTTAAGCTACGCCATGCTGAACGTCTGCGACCTCTCCACCGACGGCTGCTACGCCCTGGGCGCGGCGGTGGGCGCGGTGGTGGCCATCGCGGGCCATCCCTGGCTGTCGATCCCGGCGGCCATGGGCGCGGGCATGCTGTCCGGCCTGGTGACCGCGGTGCTGCAGACCCGCATGGGCGTGAACTCGCTGTTGGCGGGCATCATCGTGAATACGGGGCTTTACTCGGTGAACATCTGGATCATGGGCGGCTCGTCGCTTCTGAACATGAACAAAACCGTCACCGTGTTTACGATCCTGAAGGAGGCGCTCAAGGGCACCCCGGCGGCGGGACTGTACGCGCTGATCATCGGGCTTGTTGCGGTGACGGCGGTGATACTGTTCCAGACGGCGTTTCTGCGCACGAAGCTGGGCCTGGCCATCCGCGCCACCGGCGACAACCCGGACATGGTGCGCTCCTCCTCCATCAACCCGGCCTTCACCACCACGGTGGGCCTGTGCGTGTCCAACAGCTTCACGGCGCTGTCCGGATGCCTGCTGGCGCAGAGCCAGAAGTCCGTCACCGTGGACATCGGCTCCGGCATGGTCACCGTGGCGCTGGCGTCGCTGTTGATCGGCGGCGTGTTCCTGGGCAAAAAGTCCATACCGCTTCGGGCGGTGGGCGCGGTGCTGGGCGCGTTCGTGTTCCGGCTGGTGTACACCATCGCGCTGCGGTTCAACCTGCCGGCGTTCATGCTCAAGCTGATCTCGTCGGTCATCGTGGTGATCGCCATCTCCGGGCCCTACCTCAAAAAGGAGTTCCCCAACATCCGGCGGCGCTGGTCGGCGCGCTTCGGGAAGGGAGGCGCGGCGTAATGCTCAGGATCGAGAACATCCGAAAGACCTTCAACCCCGGCACCCCCGACGCCAAGACCGCCGTGGACGGCCTGTCGCTGCACGTCAGACCGGGGGACTTCATCTCCATCATCGGGGCCAACGGCGCGGGCAAGTCCACGCTGTTCAACGCCATCTGCGGCAGCTTCATCGTGGACTCGGGCCGCATCTTCCTGGACGGGAAGAACGTTACCATGGAGCCGGAGCACAGGCGCGCAAAGGTGATCGGGCGGCTGTTCCAGGACCCCATGCGGGGCAGCGCGCCGGGCATGAGCATCGAGGAAAACCTGGTGCTGGCGGCGGGAGGCGGCGGCTGGCTGAGCCGCGCCACCCGGCGGGAGAAGCAGGCCTTCCGGGACCAACTGGCGCTTCTGAACATGGGCCTCGAGGACCGCATGAAGCAGCCCGTGGGGCTGCTGTCCGGCGGCCAGCGGCAGGCGCTGACGCTGATGATGGCCACCCTGAGCAAGCCCAAGCTCCTGCTGCTGGACGAGCACACCGCCGCCCTGGACCCCGGCACCGCCGAGAAGGTGCTGGAGCTGACCACGCGGATCGTGGCGGAGGGTAAGCTCACCTGCCTGATGATCACCCACAACATGCAGTCCGCGCTGGACCTGGGCAACCGCACGCTGATGATGGACCGGGGGCGGATCGTGTTCGACACCACCGGCGAGGAGCGCTCCCGGCTCACCGTGGACGACCTGCTGGAGCGGTTCCGCGAGGCCAGCGGCAGGAAGCTGGACAACGACCGGATGCTGCTGGCGAACTGACAAAATAAACGGGCGATGAAGTCATCGCCCATTTATTATTGGTGGGTTATTGCGGAGAGGGGGGACTCACGATCAGCGGTGCAGTATCTCGCCGGTCAGCTTTTGATAGTATTTGAGCAGCGCGCTGTGGTCGCAGGCGCCGTCGTCGTCGTGGTGCAGCACCTTCATCATCTCGAGCACCGTCTGGGTCAGCGGGATGGGGGCGTCCACGGTTTTCGCGGCGTCCACCACGTTGCCCAGGTCCTTGATGTGCAAATCGATGCGGAAGCCGGGCCGGAAGTTCTGGTCCATCATCATGGGGGCCTTGGCGTTCATGACGGTCGAGCCCGCCAGGCCGCCCCGGATGGCCTCGTAGATCTTCTCCGGCTCCACGCCGCACATCTGGCCCATCTGCAGCGCCTCGGCCAGCGCGGCGATGTTCACGGCCACGATGGTCTGGTTGCACAGCTTGGTCACGTTGCCCGCGCCCACGCCGCCGCACAGCACCACGGAGGAGCCCATCTTCTCCAGGATGGGCCTGCACCGGTCGAAGACCTCCTGCCTGCCGCCGACCATGAAGGCCAGGGTGCCGTCCACGGCCTTCGGCTCGCCGCCGGACACCGGGCAGTCCAGCATGTCGACGCCCTGCGCATCCAACGCCGCCGCGATTTCGAGGGAGGCGATGGGGTTGATGGACGAGCAGTCCAGCACCACCGTGCCCGGGCGCAGGGCCTTCGCCGCGCCGTCCTCGCCGAACAGGGCCGCCTTCACGTCGGGGGAGTTGGGCAGCATCGTGATCAGCACGTCCGCCTGATGCCCCACCTCCGTATTGCTTCCCACCGCCTTCGCGCCGCACGCGACGACCTCCGCCACGTTCTTCTTCGCGTGCCGGTCCGGCACGATCACCTCGTAGCCCGCCCGGAGCAGGTTCTTTGCCATGGGCTTGCCCATGATGCCCAGTCCGATAAAGCCGATCTTCATCGCGCAACACTCCTTTATCTACGATACAACAAATAAAATCATGACCACCGGCCGGTGGTCATGATTTCGCTGTGGCGCCGGCGACGTCACCCGCGTCCGGCCAACATGCCCTTCACGGAATCGATCACGCCCTTGAACCAGGGGATCACCTTATCCTGAAAGAAGGGCCCCAGCTTGTCCTTCAGAAACAGGAAAACGCCGCTGTTTTCCACGGCGTGTCGGGCGTCCGTGTACATGCGCACAAAGTCGCCCTTGTAGATGATGTACTGCATGCCGAGCCAGGCGACGAACAGCAGCACGAAGGTGATCAGGAACAGCCGGATGACGGAACGTCGCAGGTCTTTCATCGTGGGTCTCCTTTACGGAATCAACAGGGGATGATTGTTCCAACGGGCGGGCGATGAGGGCAGGCGCAAGCGCGGAAGCGCCCCTTCACGCGGATTCCGTAGGGGGCTGTCTCAAAACGAACCGACGTTGTGCAATTCATCGTAGGGGCGGCATTCATGCCGCCCGCGGACGCCATAAATGGCGTCCCTACGATGGATTGTATCGCGTGTTCGTCGTATTAAGACAGCCCCGCCCGACATAGACCATGGATTCTGATTGGGCGGGCGCCGCATCGGCGCCCCTACGCATGAAACAAGTGCAGGTTACTCAACGTCGTTGAAGCCGACGCGCGCCGCGTAGGCGGTATGCAGTAGCTTGTGGGACAGGTGGGAGTTGGGCTCGCCCAGGAACTTCTCGTACAGCTCGATGATCTGCGGGTTGTTGTGGCTCTGGCGCACTTTCTGCCGCTCGTCCTCGGAGTACAGCGCCTGCGCGCGCTTCTCCTTGTAGATATCGAGTATGTTGTCCGGCTCGTTGGGCAGGAACACCGGGCGCACGTAGGGCTGGCCGCCGCCGTTGATGCAGCCGCCGGGGCAGCCCATGATCTCGATGAAGTGGTACTTGCTCTTGCCCGCGCGGATCTCGTCCAGCAGCACCTTGGCGGACTTCATGCCGGAGGCGATGGCTACGTTGACGGTGGTGCCGTTGATGTCGATGGACGCCTCGCGGATGCCGGCCTCATGGCCGCGCACGGCGGTGAGCTCGATGGGGTCGTGCTCCTTGCCGGTGAGCTTGAAGTACACGGTCCTCAGCGCCGCCTCCATCACGCCGCCGGTGACGCCGAATATGACGCCCGCGCCGGTGTAATCGCCCATGATGTCCTGATCCCAGTCCTCCTCGGGCAGGCGCGTAAACAGCATGCCGCTGCGCTTGATCATCCGCGCCAGCTCACGGGTGGTGATCACGGCGTCCACATCCGGGATGCCGTCTACCTTCTCCTGCTCGCGCTCCTTCTCAAACTTCTTGGCCACGCAGGGCATCACGGACACCACGAACACGTCCTTGGGGTCGATGTTGTTCTGCTTGGCCCACCAGTGCTTGATGATGGCGCCCTGCATCTGGTGCGGGGACTTGCAGGAGGACAGGTGGGGCAGCAGGTCGCCGTAGTTGTACTCGGCGTAGTTGATCCAGCCGGGGGAGCAGGAGGTGATCATGGGCAGCACGCCGCCCTCGGTCAGCCGGTGCAGAAGCTCGGTGCCCTCCTCCATGATGGTCAGGTCCGCGCCGAAGTTCACGTCATACACCCGCTCGAAGCCCAGGCGGCGCATGGCCGCGGCCATCTTGCCGGTGACGGGCGTGCCGATGGGGTAGCCGAACTCCTCGCCCAGCGCCGCGCGCACGGCGGGGGCCGCCTGTGCGATGACGTGCTTGCCAGCCTTGAAGGCGGCGTCGATCTTGTCGATTTCGCTGTGCTCCATCAGCGCGCCGGTGGGACAGACGTTCACGCACTGGCCGCACTGGATGCAGGGGGAGTCGGCGAAGGACCGGTTCTCGGCGGGGGACACGATCACGTTGAAGCCGCGGTTCTCAAAGCCCAGTATGCCCAGGCCGTGGGCGTTCTTGCAGCGCTCCACGCAGCGGCCGCAGAGGATGCACTTCGAGGTGTCGCGCGTCAGGCCCGGGGCCAGGCGGTCCACAAAGGTCTCGGAGTGTTCGCCGGCGAAGGCGTCGTCCCGCGCGCCGGTGAGCTGGGCCACGTACAGAAGCTCGCAGTGGCCGTTCTTGTCGCACTGCTGGCAGTTTTTGTTGTGGTTGGAGAGCAGAAGCTCCACGCTGTGACGGCGGGCCTCCACCGCGGCGGGGGAGCCGATGCGGATCTCCATGCCCTCCGCCACCGGGTAGACGCAGCTGGCCACCAGGCCCCGCGCGCCGGTGGCCTCCACCAGGCACACGCGGCAGGAGCCGACGTTGCATTCCCCGTGGTTGAAGGTGCACAGGGAAGGTATCTCATAGCCGCAGGCCTTGGCGGCCTCGAGGATGGTGAGGCCCTCCTCCACCTGATAGGGAATTCCCTCTATTTTGATATTCAGCATTTCCTCGAGCCTCCCTTATCGCTTCTCAATGGCGCCAAAGCGGCACACACTGATGCAGGAGCCGCACTTCACGCACTGGGTCGTGTCGATCTTCAGGGACGTCATCTTGTGTCCCGGGGCAACGTAGTCGGTCTTGTGGATGCAGTCCACGGGACAGCCCCTGTGGCACATGCCGCAGCCGATGCACTTGTCGGGATCGATCCAGTATTCCATCAGGTTCTTGCACACCTTGGCGGGACAGGTCTTGTCCACGATGTGGGCGATGTACTCGTCCTTAAAGTGCGCCAGCGTGGAATTGATGGGGTTGGCCGCGGTCTGGCCCAGGGCGCACAGGGAGTTGGCCTTGACGGTGCGGCTCAGTTCCTCCAGGTCGTCCAGGTCCTGCATGGTGCCCCGGCCCTCGGTGATGCGGGTCAGTATCTCCAGCATGCGCTTGGTACCGATGCGGCAGGGCGAGCACTTGCCGCAGGACTCGTCGCAGATGAACTCCATGTAGAACTTGGCCACGTCCACCATGCAGTTGTCCTCGTCCATGACGATGGCGCCGCCGGAGCCCATCATGGAGCCCTTGGCCACCAGGTTGTCAAAGTCGATGGGCTCGTCCAGGAACTCCTCGGTCAGACAGCCGCCGGAGGGGCCGCCGGTCTGGATGGCCTTGAACTTCTTGCCGTGGGGGATGCCGCCGCCGATGTCGTAGATCAGCTCGCGCAGGGTGGTGCCCATCGGCACCTCCACCAGGCCCACGTTGTTGACCTTGCCGCCCAGGGCGAACACCTTGGTGCCCTTGGAGCGCTCGGTGCCCACGCTGGCGAAGCTCGCCGCGCCTTCGCGGAGGATGTAGGGCACGCAGGCCAGGGTCTCCACGTTGTTGATGATGGTGGGCTGTCCCCACAGGCCCTTGACGGCCGGGAACGGCGGGCGGGGCCGGGGCATGCCGCGCTTGCCCTCGATGGAGTTCAAAAGCGCCGTCTCCTCGCCGCAGACGAACGCGCCCGCGCCCAGGCGGAGGTGGCAGTCGAAGTTGAAGCCGGTGCCCAGTATGTCCTTGCCCAAGAGGCCCAGCTCCTTGGCCTGGGCGATGGCGATCTTCAAACGCTTGACGGCGATGGGGTACTCCGCGCGCACGTAGAAGTAGCCGTTCTGCGCGCCGATGGCGTAGCCCGCGATCACCATGCCCTCGATGACGGCCAGCGGGTTGCCCTCGAGGATGGAGCGGTCCATGAACGCGCCGGGGTCGCCCTCGTCGCCGTTGCAGACCACGTATTTCTCATCGCTCTGCGAATTGTAGGCGAACTGCCACTTGCGGCCGGAGGGGAAGCCCGCGCCGCCGCGGCCCCTGAGGCCGGAGGCGAGGACCTCGTCGATGACCTCCTGCCGGGTCATGGAAAGCGCCCGTTTCAAACCCTGGAACGCGCCCATGCCCATGGCCTCTTCGATGTTCTCCGGGTCGATGACGCCGCAGCCGTGCAGCGCCACGCGCCGCTGCTTCTTGTAGAAGTTGATCTCGTCCTGCTTCTTGACCTTCTCGCCGGAGGCGGGGTCCTCGTAGAGCAGGCGCTCCACCACGGTGTCGTTGAGGATGTCGGACTCGACGATCTCCTCCACGTCGTCGATGCTCACCAGGCGGTAGAGGGTGTCCTCGGGGTAGATCTTTACGAACGGCCCCTGGGAACAGAAGCCGAAGCAGCCCACCTGGTTGACGGTGGCGCGGTCGCTTGCGCCCTTCTCCTCGAGGACCTCCACGAACTTCTGGCGGATCTCGGCGGAGTTGTTGGACAGACAGCCCGTGCCGCCGCACAGCACGATGTGGCGCCTGGAATCCGCGCCGGCGATCTTGTCGTCCAGGCGCTTTGTGCACTCGGAGATGCGCGCGTTCAATTGCTCAACCGTTCGGATCATGCGTGATCGCCTCCCATCGCTTCCTTTTCTTTCTCGACGATCAGATACTGCTGCGCGATGATCTCGCGCACCTGGCTGACGGTCATCTTCGGGTAGACCTTGCCGTTGATGCTCACCGCCGGGGCGATGCCGCAGGCGCCGATGCACCTAAGCGCGTCCAGCGTGAACATGCCGTCCTCGGTGGTCTCGCCGGGTTTGATCTTGAGCTCCTCAGAGAACTTGTCGATCACCTGCTGCGCGCCCTTCACGTAGCACGCCGTGCCCAGACAGCAGCCGATCACGAAACGGCCCTTGGGCGTCAGCGAGAAGAACGAGTAGAACGTCACCACGCCGTAGATCTCCGCCACGGAGATGCCCGTCTCCTCGGAGACGATCTCCTGCACCTCCAGGGGGATGTAGCCGTATTCGTTCTGGATGTCGCTGAGGATCATCATCAGCGGCGTGTTCTCGTCCTTGTACCTGCCGCAGATCTCGCGAATCTTCTCCACGGCTTCAGTCTTCAGGTGTCCCATGCGGTAATCCTCCTCCTTGTATCGTTGTCGGGGTTGTCCGTACAAACAAATCGCCTATCATAAATAGACATTTATCTATTAAATTATAGCATATTTGCACACAAAAGGAAAGATTATTTTGAGTTAATTCATGGTTTCCTGCGGAATGATTCAATGGGGCTGCTCATTTTCGAGCATCTCCTCCACAAACCCCGCCGCCATCTCCACCAGCTCCGAGCAGGGGCGCTTCTTATAGAACTCCGGGGTGCGGGCCTCGGGTTCGCCGCCGGGCAGGGCGGCATGGGGGTCGCCGCCGGCGAGCAGCTCCCGGCAGATGATGGAGCCGTTGGCCTCCCGGAAGCGCGCGGCGAACTCCCGCACCCGGGCGTAGTGGTCCTTCTTGGCCTGGGCGTCCTTTGGGTCGGCATAGCCCTTCGCCATGCCCAGCACCATCGCCGCGCCGCTGACCGCGCCGCAGACCTTCCTCAGCCGCCCCAGCCCGCCGCCGAAGGACGACGCCACCCGCGCCGAGGTGTCCTGGTCCAGCCCGGTGACGTCCGTGAAGGCGCAGAACACCGCCTGCGCGCAGTTGTAGCCCTCCTGAAACAGTTCCTTTGCCCTTTCCCTGTGATTCACCATATCCATTCGCTCCTTATAATATAATGTAATCAAAAATGATCGGATCGCGGTCCATGACACCGGGCGATCGGGGGATCGCCCCTACGAAGGTGACGACCTCTTCCGTCTGGCCTTCGGCCAGCCACCTTCCCCTAAAGGGGAAGGCAAAGGTCACGTTCCCAAAAGCCTTCCCCTTCAGGGGAAGGTGGATTAATGCCGTCAGGCATTAAGACGGAAGAGGTCGTTCCCCCAAATCTCACGGACGCCATAAATGGCGTCCCTACTGCCTCATCCTCCCACAGCTCCCCCGGCAGATCAGATGCACGGGGCAGACCACGGTCTGCGGCTTGCGGGGATCGCCATGGATGCGGGCGCGGAGCAGCTCAATGCCCTGCCGGGCCATCTCGGCGTAGTCGCAGCCGATGCTGCACAGCGGGATGGGGAAGGCCAGCGCGCCCTCGATGTTGTCGAAGCTGACGATGCCGAAGTCGTCCACGCCGATGTCCGGGGAATTTTGCAGCGTGTAGAGCACGTGCCACGCCTGCACGTCGCAGAACACGAACAGCCCGTCGAAGCCCTCCGCCTTCAGCTTCCGGAGGTGGCCGACCAAGAACCGCACGTTCTCCGACAGGCTCCGGTTCGTGGCGGGCTGATCGTTCAGCACCCACACCCGGCGGTCCGCCTCCGGGATGCCCGCGTCGGCGCAGGCGTCCAGGAAGCCCTTGATGCGCTGCTCGCTGGAGAACACCACCGTGCTCCCGGACAGGTAGGCCAGCCGCTTTAACCCGTGCTCCACCAGGTGCATCGTCGCCAGGTACGCGCCCCGGGCCTCGTCGCACACCACGCTGTCCGCCTCCCCAGGGGCGAGACAGCGGGCCATCAGCACGAAGGGCATGCCCGCCTCCCTCAGCCGCCGGACGGTAGGCCGGCTGTCGGCGGTGGGGAACAGCAGTATGCCGTCCACCCGGCGGGCGATGGCCTGCTCCGCGAGCTGGCGCTCCAGCGCGGCGTCGTCCCGGCTGCACATGATCATCAGCGAGTAGCCCGCCTGCTGGGCGGCGTCCTGTATGGTGTCGGTCATAATGCCGTAGAAGGGGTTGGACATGTTGCCCAGTATCACCGCGAATATCCGCGTGCACCCGGACCGCAGGGAACTGGCGATCTGGTTGGGGGCGTAGCCCATCTGCCGGGCCACCGCGCAGATGCGCTCCCGGGTGGCCTCCGACAGCCTCTGGTCGCCCCGCAGCGCCCGGGAGACCGTGTTGACGGTGTAGCCGCACACGGCGGCGACATCCTTGAGTGTGACGCGGGACGTGTTCATGCCGAACCCCTTCTTTTCGCAATTCTGAGTATACTATAACATCAATTGACCGATTTTGCAAACATAAATATAAAAAAATGCGTCGATTGGCCAAAAAAGGGCTTGACAAATACAAAGGATAACGTTAACATAGGGGTAAGAGTGGGGAATAAGACGTTATACTTAATTTCTTCTGAATATGGGCAAGCATGCGAGTGGATTTTTCGTTCTGGCAAGGCGAAGACCCGCAGGCTTGCTGGCGGATAGCAGTCGCGCCACTGCGCATAAGCGCAGGCGC
>CACXBB010000037.1 GCA_902765735.1 uncultured Eubacteriales bacterium
CGTCCCGCCTGCGGCGGTCCACCTTCCCCTCAAGGGGAAGGCACGACCTCTTCCGTCAGCCCTACGGGCTGCCACCTTCCCCTGAAGGGGAAGGCACGAACTCTTCCGTCTGGCCTGCGGCCAGCCACCTTCCCCTGAAGGGGAAGGCATGCCGCGCGGATACTATGGGGTTTTGCGTCAGCCGGTAATTCTAACTCCACACTCCACACTCAAATGACTTCCCGTTTATCGGGACGAATGAATAATTATGGATTAACATTCATGTGCTATAATCCCTCCCGTGGAGCGCGGGCTCCCGGGAGGATGATTGTATGGGCACGATAACGGTTGTGGGCGCGGGCTGGACCCGGGGACAGCTGACGCTGGAGGCCGCGGAGGTCCTGACCTCAGGCGCGCGGGTGATGCTGCACACCGAGCGCTGCGGGTGCGCGGAATGGCTCAAGGAGAAGGGTGTTCCCTTTGAATCGCTGGACTGGCTGTACGAGGACTGTGACGACTTCGACGCGCACGCGGAGGCCGCCGCCCGGGCCGTGCGGGAGGCCGCGGCGGGCGGCGACGTGGCCTACGCGGTGTTCGACGTGCGGGACCGCAGCGCGGTGAAGCTGGCCGCCGGGGGCGGTGTGCGGGTGCTCGCCGGGCCGCCCGCCGAGGGCGCGCTGCTGGCGCTGGTCGCCGGGGAGATGCGCTGTGTGGAGGCGTCGGACTGGGAGTCGTTTCACCTGACCGCCCGGGAGAACTGCTTCGTGCGGGAGATCGACGGTCAGGCGCTGGCCTGCGAGGTGAAGCTGAAGCTGATGGAGGTCTACCCGGAGGAGAGCGAAATATGGCTCCTGAGGGGCGAGGGCGCGCCGGAAAAGCTGCCGCTGTACGCGCTGGACCGCGCCACGGGGCTCGATCACCGCGCCTGCGCGCTGATCCCCGCCCAGCGGGACGTCATGAAGCTGGAGCGGTACGACTACGAGCACCTCATCGAGCTCATGCGCTTCCTGGTGAGCCCGCAGGGATGCCCCTGGGACCGCGTGCAGACCCACGAATCCCTCCGGCTCTACATGCTGGAGGAGGCCTATGAGGTCATCGACGCCATCGACGAGGGCAGTCCGGAGCACCTCTACGACGAGCTGGGCGACATGCTGCTGCAGATCGCGCTGCACGCCGAGATCGGCCGCAAGCACGGGGAGTTCGATTCCGGGGACATCACCACCGCCATCTGCGAAAAGATGATCCACCGCCACACCCACGTCTTCGGCCGGGACCGCGCCGACGACGCCGGGGAGGTGCTGGGTCTGTGGACGAAGAACAAGATGGCGGAGCGCGGGCAGACCACCCGGACGGCGGCCATGCGGGACGTCACCCGGACGCTGCCCGCCACGCTTCGGGCCCAGAAGGTGCTCAAGCGGGCGTCGGAGGCCGGGGTCAGCCGCGAGGACGCCGACGCGGCGCTGGCGGATTGCGCGGTGCGGCTGCCCGGCGCCGGGGAGGATGAGGCCTCCTTCGGCGCGATGCTGATGGCGCTTTGCGACCTGGCGCGGCAGCGGGGCATCGATCCGGAGCTGGCGCTGAACGCCGCGACGGACCGCTTCATATCGAAATTTGAGGCTCTGGAGTCCGAATTGCGCTCAAAAGGCCGCGATTTTGAAGGGATATCGCCCGAAACGTTGAGAGAATATTGGAATTTGGTAAAATTGTGATTATCTACAAAAAAATGCAGGAATTAAAGGGGTAAGGATTGAATAAGAAATACGTTGCGCTCAATGAGAACAGCTTGATTTTCATACAAATGTGCTCAATGCGCTGATAATATCTGGAGGTGTATATTCCATGAATAAGTCCACTCTGATTGCGAAGATTGCCGAGAAGTCCGAACTGAACAAGAAGCAGGCCGAGGCCGCGCTGAACGCCTTCGTCGAGTCCGTCACCGAGGCCCTCAAGGCCGGTGAAAAGGTCCAGCTGATGGGCTTCGGCACCTTTGAGATCAAGGAGCGCGCCGCCCGCGTTGGCCGCAATCCCGCTACCGGTGAACCCACCAACATCGCCGCGAAGAAGGTTCCCACCTTCAAGGCCGGCAAGGGCTTCAAGGACGAGTTTTAATTGACCTTGAATTCGCAAGGACAGGGCGGCTTCCGTGTGAGGCGGCCCTGTCGTTTGTTATATAGAAAAGCATTACGGAGGTAACGACCATGAGCAGAAAGGCCATCGAGGCCCGCAAGCCAGTGGAGCGCGTGGCGGCCACGTCCATCCGGCTGGACAAATTTTTGAAGATCGCCCGCATCATCAAGCGACGCAGCGTCGCCAACGACGCCTGTTCCACCGGGCACGTCACCGTCAACGGCCGGGAGGCCAAGCCCGGCACCGACGTGAAGGTGGGCGATATACTGGGCATACGCTTCGGCGAAAAGTACGCCGAGTACGAGATACTCTCCATCGCGGAACACGCCGCAAAGCAGGACGCCGCGGACATGTACCGCGCCCTCGGATGAGCGCCTGGGCGGTGATCGTCGCCGCGGGGCGCGGCGCGCGGTCCGGTCTTGACCAAAACAAGGTGTTCTTTGAAATCGACGGGCGCAGCGTGCTGTCCCGGTGCCTCGACGCCTTCGAGGCCTCCGGGCTGGTGGAAGGCATCGTGCTGGTGATCTCCGAGGGGGACCGCGCCGCATATGATGCCCTGGCCGGAAGGGAGGGCCCGCACCCGCTGGTGAAGCGCGTCGTATATGGCGGCGAGACCCGGCGGGATTCGGTGCGCAACGGCCTGCTGGCGCTGCCGGAGGACGCGGACGTGGTGGCAGTGCACGACGCCGCCCGGCCCTTCGTGACGCGGGAGGTCATCGACGCCACGCTTCGGTCCGCGCGGCTTTACGGCAGCGGTGTGATTTCCACCCCAGTGGTGGACACCGTCAAGCAGCTCATGCCTGACGGCAGCGTGACCACCCCGGACCGCGCCACGCTCCGGGCGGTGCAGACCCCCCAGAGCTTCGACGTGAAAAAGCTGCTCGCGGCCCACCAGCGCGCCTGTGAGGAGGGGCTGGCCGTCACCGACGACGCCATGCTGTTTGAACACTACTACGGCGACCTGAAGCTGGTGACGGCGGAGGGCGCGGAGAGGAACCGCAAATTGACCACGAGGGAAGATTTTGACGCCCTGAACCGGCAGGCCGTGCCCATGATGCGGGTGGGGCAGGGCTACGACGCCCACCGTCTTAAAGAGGGGCGAAAGCTGATACTGTGCGGCGTGGAGGTGCCCCACGACCGGGGCCTGGACGGCCACTCCGACGCCGACGTGGCCGTGCACGCGCTGATGGACGCGCTGCTCGGCGCGCTGGCGCTGGGAGACATCGGGCGACACTTCCCGGACAGCGACCCGGCCTACAAGGGCATTTCGTCCATGCGGCTTCTGGAACATGTGATGGGGCTTTTGCGTCAAAATGGCTGGCGCGTCGTCAACGCCGACGTGACCATCGTCGCCCAAAGGCCGAAGCTGGCGGCGTATATACCGAAGATGCGGGAAAACCTCGCCACCGCCATGGGCGTGGGGATCGATTGCGTGAACGTCAAGGCCACCACCACCGAGCGCATGGGGTTCGAGGGGGAGATGATCGGGATATCGTCCCAGGCGGTGTGCTTGCTCAGGGGTGAGGGAACAGGGAGTAGGGAGTAGGGGTTACGACCTCTTCCGTCACGCTTCGCGTGCCACCTTCCCCTAAAGGGGAAGGCTTAACGAAGCTGTCGTAGGGACGCCATTCATGGCGTCAGCGGGTGACCGGGACGTCGGATCGGGCGATGGGGGCATCGCTCCTACGGCTGTCCCGGGCTATTCCTGTTCCCTGTTGCCTGTTCCCTGTTCCCTCCCGGCCGACGACCCCTACCGCGCAGCATGCAAAACGGTGACGACATTTTTCAATAATACATATATTTACCTCTTGCAATATGCGCCGCGGCGTGCTATAATAGTCAAAGAAGGTCAAAAGAAGGTGAAATTATGGCTCAGCTATCGGACAGCATAGAGCAGTTTATAAAGGAACTGATGAGCGACGACGCCCACATTGAGCTTCGGCGCAACGAGCTTGCGCAGCACTTCGGGTGCGCGCCATCCCAGATCAACTACGTGCTGGCCACCCGGTTTTCGGTGGATCACGGCTACATCATCGAATCCCGGCGCGGCGGCGGCGGGTATGTGCGCATCGTGCGGATGCAAAACCGGGGGGAGAAGAACTTCCTGGAGACGCTTCTGGAGCGGGTGGGCACGTCCATCGACGAGGATACCGCCAACGCCATCATCTCCAATCTCTACGAGCGCAAGATGGTGACCCGCAATGAGGCGCTGCTTTTAAAGGCCGGGGTGGCCCGCAACGCGCTGGCGCTGCCTCTGACCGCCAAGGACGTGCTGCGGGCGGCGGTGTTCCGCAACATGCTGATACAGGTATTTCGAAATATCGAGGAGGGAAAGCGCGATGATGTGTGAAGAGTGCGGCATCCGGTCCGCGAATTTCCACCTGGTGACGATCATCAACGGGGAGAGGGTGGAGCGCAACCTCTGCCCGAGCTGCATGGCGAAGCACCAGAAGCAGCTGCCCGGCATCGATTTTTCCAACCTGGCAGGTATTTTAAACAGCATCCTCTCCGGCAACCGGGACGAGGAGGAGCAGGCGAAGCTCGACGCCGAGTATGAGATGTGCACCTGCGAGCAGTGCGGCATGACCTACGCCGAGTTCCGCAAGGGCGGCATGCTGGGCTGCGCCAACTGCTACCAGGCGTTCAAGACGCCGCTGACGGCACTCTTGCAGCGGGTACACGGCAACACCCAGCACGCGGGGCGGGTGCCCGGCGGCGTGCACAGCGGCACCTCCATACGCATGAACATCGACCGGCTCAGGCAGAAGCTGCAGCAGGCAGTGGCCGACGAGGAGTACGAGCAGGCCGCCAAGCTGCGCGACGCCATACGGGCGCTGTCGATCCAATTGGAGCGCCGGGAGGGCGACATCAAGGTGCAGCCCCAGGCGCGGCTCAAGACCGAACGCGGGGAGGGAAGCGGCGATGTATGAGTATGTCATGGCGCCGGAGCAGGACGTGGTGATCTCAAGCCGCGTGCGCCTCTCCCGAAACTACGAGGACCTGCCCTTCTCCCCGAAGCTCACGCAGGAATACGCCGAGGAGGTCATCGAGCGCACCACCGAGGCGGTGTTCAACACCGAAAACGGCGCGGCGTTCACCTTCCTGCGCATGGCCGATCTGGAGGAGGACGCCCGCTCCCGGCTGGTGGAGCACCATCTGATCAGCTACGATCTGCTCAAGTTCGTCAACCGGTCCGCGGCGATGATCTCTTCGGCGGGCACGGTGACGGTGATGCTCAACGAGGAGGATCACATACGCTTCCAGGGCCTGCTGCCGGGGCTCCAGCTCGAGCGCTCGGCGGAGATGGCACTGAAGCTGGACGAGGCCGTGGGGGAGAAGTACCCCTTCGCCTTCGACCACCAGTGGGGGTTTCTGGCCGCCAGTCCCGCCAACACCGGCACCGGCATGCGGGCCAGCGTCATACTGCACCTGCCCGCGCTGGCCGCCTCCGGTCAGATGGGTGCGGTGATGCAGACCATCGCCAAGCTGGGGCTGACGGTGCGCGGCCTGTACGGCGACGGCAGCGAGGCCCGGGGCAATCTGTATCAGCTCTCCAACCAGGCCACGCTGGGCCGCAGCGAGGAGGACGTGATCCGCGCGCTGTCCGCCGCCACCGGCCAGGTGGTGGAGCACGAGCGCAACATGCGCGAGCAGGCGGAGAAGAAGGACATGCTGCAATTGCAGGACGACCTCATGCGCAGCTGGGGCGAGTTGATGTACGCCCGGCTGATGAACGTGGGGGAGTTCATGAAGCGCTATTCTGACATACGCTATGCCGCCAGCATGGGCTATCTGCACGCGCCGCTGCCGGCGCTGGACGCCCTGATGATGGACGTGCAGCCCGGGTCCATCGGCGTGCGCGCGGGCAAGCTCATGAGCCCCAGGGAATCCGAGATCCTGCGCGCAAAGACGCTCAGGGAGGAACTCAAGAAGCTGGTGGCTGAATAAGGATATATGGAGGAAATCAATGGCCTATTTCGCTAAATTCACCGAACGCGGACAGCGCGCGCTGCTGGCGGCCCAGAAGGAGGCGGCCCAGCTCGGGCGCGCCTACGTGGGCACAGAGCACCTGCTGCTGGGCGTGCTGACCGAGCCCGGCGGCGCGGCGGGCGTCCTGAAGGGCGTCACGCTGGACGCCGCCCGCGCAGAGATCGTGCAGATCCTCGGTCGGGGCGGGGACAGCGTGCAGGGCAAGCAGATGGTCTACACCCCGCGCACCAAGAAGGTGCTGGAGCAGTCCGTCCGGGAGGCGCGGGAGTTAAAACAGAACTACGTCTCCACCGAGCACATACTGCTGGCGCTGATGCGGGAGCGCGAGGGCGTGGCGGCCCACGTGCTCATCAAGATGGGCATGGACCTCTCCAAGGCCCGGGACGAACTTCTGCGCATACTCACCGGCGCGGACGACCCCCAGGTCGCAACCCAGGAGGGCGACGCCGGCGACACCCCGATACTCAACCAGTTCTCCCGCGATCTGACCGCCGCGGCCCGAGCCGGGGAGCTGGACCCGGTGGTGGGCCGCGCCACGGAGATCGAGCGCATCGTGCAGATTCTCTCCCGCCGCCGCAAGAACAACCCGGTGCTCATCGGCGAGCCCGGCGTGGGCAAGTCCGCTATCGTGGAGGGGCTCGCACAGCTGATCGCCGAGGGCAGCATCCCCGAGATCCTGCGGGGCAAGCGGGTGGTCTCGCTGGACCTCGCCAGCATGCTGGCCGGGGCCAAGTACCGCGGCGAGTTTGAGGAGCGCCTCAAGAACGCCATGGCCGAGATCAAGAAGTGCGGCAACATCGTGCTGTTCATCGACGAGCTGCACACCATCGTGGGCGCGGGGGCGTCCGAGGGCGCCATCGACGCGGCCAACATCCTAAAGCCCGCGCTGGCCAGGGGCGAGATGCAGTGCATCGGCGCGACCACCCTGAGCGAATACCACAAGCACATCGAGAAGGACGCCGCGCTGGAGCGCCGCTTCCAGCCGGTGAACGTGGGCGAGCCCACCCGGGAGGAGTCCATCGACATCCTCAAGGGGTTAAGGGACCGCTACGAGGCGCACCACCGGGTGCGCATCACCGACGAGGCCATCACCGCCGCGGTGTACCTGTCGGACCGCTATATCTCCGACCGGTTCCTGCCGGACAAGGCCATCGACCTGATCGACGAGGCCGCCTCCCGCGTGCGCATACAGGCCTTCACCGCGCCGCCGGACATGCGGCAGCAGCAGGCGAGGCTGGACGCGCTGAACAAGGAGACCGAGGAGGCCGTGGCGCTGGAGGACTTCGAGAAGGCCGCGCACCTCCGCGACCGCAAGAAGGAGCTTCAAAACGAGATGTCCGCCCGCCGCAGCGCCTGGGAGCACAGCCGCAACAGCAAGGTGGAGATCGTAGGCGAGGAGGAGGTGGCCCAGATCGTGGCCGCATGGACCGGCGTGCCGGTGTCCAAGCTCACCGAGGACGAGTCGAAGCGGCTGATCAACCTGGAAAACGTGCTGCACGAGCGCGTGGTGGGCCAGCACGAGGCCGTGAAATCCGTGGCGCGGGCCATACGGCGCGCCCGGGCGGGTTTAAAGGACCCTCACCGGCCCATCGGCTCCTTCATCTTCCTGGGTCCCACGGGCGTCGGCAAGACCGAGCTGTGCAAGGCACTTGCGGAGGCGCTCTTCGGGGACGAGGACAGCATGATCCGCGTGGACATGTCCGAGTACATGGAGAAGCACTCGGTGTCGCGCATGATCGGCTCACCGCCCGGCTACGTGGGCCACGAGGAGGGCGGCCAGCTGACCGAGAAGGTGCGGCGCAAGCCCTACTCCGTGATATTGCTTGACGAGGTCGAAAAGGCCCATCCCGACGTGTTCAACGTGCTTCTGCAGATCATGGAGGACGGCAGGCTCACCGACGGCCAGGGGCGCGTGGTGGACTTCAAGAACACCGTGATCGTCATGACCTCCAACGCCGGGGCGCACGTCCTCAAAAAGCAGCGCACCGTGGGCTTTGGCGGCGGCGACGACGCCGAGCGCACCTATGAGGCCATGAAGGAGAACATCATGGGCGAGGTGCGCAACATCTTCCGGCCCGAGTTCTTGAACCGCGTGGACGAGATCATCGTGTTCCACGCGCTGGAGCAGGTGGAGATCGACCAGATCGCCGGCCTGCTGCTTTCACAGGTGTGCAAACGCCTCCAGGAGCGCGGCATCGCGCTGGACGTGGACCCCTCCGCGCTCAAGCTGATCTCAAAGGAAGGCTACGACCTACAGTACGGCGCGCGCCCCCTGCGCAGGGCCATACAGCGCATGGTGGAGGACGCGCTGTCCGAGGAGATCCTCACCGGCCGAATCAAGCTGGGCGACCGCGTGCGGGCCTCGGAGCAGGATGAAAAACTCATCTTTATGCCCGAACCCGAACCGGAACCCGAGCTGGTGTAGAGCTCATAAAAGTGTGGAGTGTGGAGAGTGGAGTGTGGAGTGTGGAGTTAGAGTTTGCCGCATGAAGCTCTGTGGAGGATGCTCTTCTCGATTGCTTACGCAACCTCTCCGCCTCGCTACGCTCGGCACCTCCCACTCCCTCCGTCTCGGCTTCGCCGAGCCACCTCCCTCTAAGAGGGAGGCATGACGGGGAACCTCTTCCGGCGCTTCGCGCCACCTTCCCCTAAAGGGGAAGGCAAGGGCTACGGCCTATGCGCGGCAGCCTCGGCTCCCCTTTCAGGGGAGCTGGTCCGCAGGGCCTGAGAGGTCTTGGCTCCCCTTTTAGGGGAGCTGGCACAGCCGCAGGCTGTGACTGAGAGGTTCCCTTTCAGGGGAGCTATCGCCGACGAAGTCGGTGACTGAGAGGTCGTTATCCTGTCAGTTTCCATGAACAGCTTTTATTTGTTGATAATCACGATGCGCCGTTCTCAGGCATTCTTTATCTCCACTCTCCACTCTTCACTCTTTTTTTACCCCTAATCAAACAACGATCTTCCCTCATCATACTCGATCTCCGTGGGCGCCTGCGTGGCTTCGGTCGCGCCGGCGCCCATCAGCATGTTGAGCAGACCGCCGGGGGCGTAGTGGACGGCGGCGGATTGGGGGCCGGCGAGCACCGTGCCCAGGGCGCGGAGCAGCGCGTTTCGTGGCATCAGCACGTAGTCGGCGGGCTGGGAGGTGTCGTGGGTCACGTCGGCAAAGCGGACTTCCCGGCCCGGCTCGCCGGTCAGCACGGCGATCTCCTCCGTTTTGCCGTCGGACTGCCTGACGAGCTGGTATTCCGCCCGGGCATCCTGCGCCGTGAAGGAGAGCACCGGCGTCTCGCCCGGGCCGGTCAGCAGCCGCAGGTCGGCCACCATGCGCGGCGCGGTCCAGTTTTCGGAGTAATCGGTGGGCATGTCCTCCGCCCGGAACAGCTCCGGCTCGGCGTATTCCGCGGGGGTGTCGCCGGTGGTCAGCAGCACGCGGTGCTCCTGCTCCAGGGCCATCCTGTCCACCAGCGCCGTCTTGACGCTCTTGGGCTTTTTGAAATCCCTGCCGCTCAACTCCTCCGATACCGACTTGTAGAACGCCGCGCACAGCTTCGCGGGATAGCCGCTGCCGCCCTCGGAGGCGGGCATGGCGTGCTTCGCGTCCGGGGCGTCGAAGCCCATCCACACGGCGGTGGCCACCTCGGGGGTGTAGGCCACGGTCCAGATGTCCCGGGTGCCCTTGCCGTCGGACTCGCTGACCGTGCCGGTCTTGCCCGCTACGGGCATACCGCTCTGCTTGAGCGCCCGGGCGCTGCCGGACTTCGCGGCAGTCTTGAGCATGTCGGTGAGCATGTAGGCGGTGGCGTCGCGCACGGCGCGCTCCTGCCGGGTGGGGGCGCGGTACACCACCCGGCCGGTCTTGTCCCGGATCTCGTTGATGAAGTGCGGCGTCACCCGCATGCCGCCGTTGCCCAGCGCGCAGTAGGCTGCGCCCAGCACCTCGGGGGACACGCCCTCGGTCAGCGCGCCGAGGGCCAGCGACAGGTTGACGTCCCTGTCCGACAGCGGCACGCCGAAGCGCTGGGCGTACTGCCGCAGGGCCTCGGTGCCGATCAGGTCCGCCAGGTCCACCGTGGCGATGTTCAGCGACCGGGACAGCGCCTCCCGCAGCGTCACCGTGCCGTAGCTGTTGCCGCCGGCGTTCTTGGGGGTGTAGTTGCCGTCGAAGGTTCGGGGCGTGTCCTCCACGGTGGAGGAGGGCACGAAACCGTAGGCGTCGATGGCGGCGGCGTAGGTGGAGATGGGCTTGAAGGCGCTGCCCGGCTGACGCCTGATTTGCGTGGCGTGGTTGAGACCGAGGGCGACGTCGTATTTCCTGCCGCCCACCACGGCGCGCACCGCTCCGGACTGGTTGTCCAGCGTGATCAGCCCCGCCTGCACCGGGGTGCCGTCCGCGGCGGCGGTGGGGAAGCGGTCGGCGTCCTCAAACAGCGCCTCCGCGGCTAATTGCATGGCGGGGTCGAGGCCCGTTGAGATGCGGTAGCCGCCGGTCAGCACCTCGTCGCCGGACAGCTTCAGCGCCTCGGTGGCCTCGGTCAGCACCGCGTCCATGTACCAGGCGAACCGGCGACCCTCCCCCTGGCCGTCTGCGAGCACCACCGCCTCCGCGCGGGCATTTTCAGCTTCCTGATGCGATATGAAGCCCTTCTCCTCCATGGTGCCGAGTATGCCGTTTCTGCGCTGTGCGGACTTCTCCGGGTTCAGGTGGGGCGCGTAGGTGGAGGGGGCCTTGATGATGCCCGCCAGCAGCGCGCCCTGGGCGACGCTCAGTTCGGAAGCGCTCCTGCCGAAGTACACGTTGGCCGCCGCCTCGATGCCGTAGGCGCCGTGGCCGAAGTACACGGTGTTCAGGTACGCCTCCAGGATCTGCTGCTTGCTCATCACCTTTTCAAGCTGCAGCGCCAGCGCGATCTCCTGGGCCTTCCGGGACAGGCTCTTGGCGCTGGACAGGTGGGTCAGCTTGATGAGCTGCTGGGTGATGGTGGAGCCGCCCTGGGAGAAGCTCAGGGTTTTGATGTCGTTCCACAGCGCGCCGAACAGCCGGTAGACGTCCACGCCCCTGTGCCGGTAGAACCGCAGGTCCTCCGCGGCGATGAAGGCGTCCTGCACCTTCTCCGGCACCGATTCAAGCGGCACCCAGCGGCGGTTCTCCCGGCCGTGCAGCGTGCCCGCCGCCTGGCCGTGGGCGTCGAACACCTCCGTCGCCCCGGCGGTGTTCAGCTTCGACAGGTCCAGCGCCTGCCAGTGGGGGATGTCCAGCTTCCAGATCAGCCCCCCGAAGGTCAGTATGAGGACTGCCAATGCAATCCATAACAGCTTTTTTCGCATGATATCGCCCCGTCAACAAGGTTATCACGCCTATTGTTTCCCATTTGCCCCGGGATTAGACATGGTTTCCAGAAGTTGTGCGTGGACAGCCGAAGCGCGTTTTGTTACAATACCCATGACACCTGTTTATAGGGGGTATTGTATGAAGCGATTGTATCCGATGCTGGTCGCGGCGGCGGCGCTGGCGGCGGTATGCGGCATCATGATGAGCGCGACGCTGGGCGCGGGCGCGGACTTCCGGGGCGTGCTGTCCCGGGGTCTGGTGGCCTCCGCGCTGATCGGCCTGGCGGGCGCGGCGGTGCTTCGCCCCCAGTACCAGCGATTGAGCGGCGGCGGCGTGAAGGGCGCGGTGCCGCAGGACCAGAAGCGCACGTGCACCTTTGAGAACGTTGCCGCCAACGACCAGGCGCTGCACAGCCTGATGGAGCTGAAGGACTACCTGAGCAAGCCGGAGAAGTACGTCCGATACGGCGCGCGGATGCCCCGGGGCGTGCTGCTCTACGGTCCGCCGGGCACCGGCAAGACGCTCCTGGCCCGGGCGCTGGCGGGGGAGGCCGGGGTGCCGTTCTTCGCGCTGTCCGGGTCGGACTTCGTGGAGAAGTTCGTGGGCGTGGGCGCGAGCCGGGTGCGGGAGCTGTTCAAAAAGGCCCGCAAGGCCGGGCGGTGCGTGATATTCATCGACGAGATCGACGCCATGGGCAAGAAGCGCGACGAGGCCTCCTCCGACGAGCGCGACCAGACCCTGAACGCGCTTCTGAGCGAGATGTCCGGCTTCTACACCGGCGACGGCGTGGTGGTCATCGCCGCCACCAACCGCATCGAGATGCTGGACCCGGCGCTGCTGCGGCCCGGGCGCTTTGACCGGCAGATCGAGGTCGGGCTGCCGGGGCGGTCGGAGCGGCTGAGCATCCTTAAACTGCACGGCAAAAACAAACCGCTTTCGGAGGGGGTCAGCTTCGAGCGCATGGCGGCGCAGACGGTGGGCTTTTCGGGCGCGTCGCTGGAGAACCTGCTCAACGAGGCGGCCATACTGGCGGCGGCGCGGGACGGCGGCGTCATCGAAAAGGAGGACATCGACCGGGCGTTTCGCAAGACCGTGGCCGGGGAGGACCGGCCCAGCGTTGCCAGCGAACATGAGCGGGCCGTGGTGGCCGTGCACGAGGCGGGGCACGCCCTCGTCAACCGGCTGCTGCTGCCGGAGAATCGCCTGGCCCGCGTGAGCATACTGCCCTCGGGCCACGGCGCGGCGGGCTACAACCTCACCATCCCCGCCGAGCGCGTGATGGTGGGCAAGAGGGAGCTGGAGAGCCAGATCTGCGTGCTGCTTGCGGGCCGGGCGGCGGAGCAGGCGGTGTTCGGGGAGGCGGCGCTGACCGCCGGGGCCTCCAACGACATCGCCCGCGCCACCGAGCTTGCCGCCGCCATGGTGCTGGAGCTGGGGCTGGAGGGGGAGCCCGCGGTGTCCGTCAGGGTGCTGCAGCGCCAGTGCGGGGGCGCGGGGGACGCGGCCGACGGCTGCAAAGCCCTGCTCAGGCGGCTGTACGACGAGACCGGCGCGCTGATCAGACAGAACATCCGCGCCCTGGACCGCCTGGCGGAGCGGCTTTTGGAGGCCGAGGCGCTGGACGGCGAGGCGGCGGAGGCCGTGCTCGACGCGGCGCTGTCGAACGATAGACGCGAATCGGCATGATTCGATAGAGGATACGACAGGCGGAACATGGAATCATCCCTCATCAAACTGGGAGGATGGTTCCATGTTTTCATATGAATTGAAGCGGGGCACGCTTACGGTCTGCCTGATGGGGGAGCTGGACCACAGCATGGCCGCCCGGGTGCGCTCGGAGATCGACCCGCTGATCGACGCATCCGGCGTGCGCCGGCTGGTGTTCGACGTGGGCCGGCTGGAGTTCATGGATTCCAGCGGCATCGGGCTGATCATCGGGCGCTACAAGCGGCTGTCCCGGCGGGGCGGCAGCGTGGCGGTGGCCGGGCCGGACGCGCGCATCGACAAGCTGTTTCGGATGTGCGGGGTGTATCAGGTGGTGGAGCGGCTGGCATAGCCGGGAAAGGAGCAGGAAATGCGGTTACTCAATGAAATGCGGCTGGATTTTCCGGCGATCCCGGAAAACGAGGCCTTCGCCAGGGTCGTGGTCAGCGGGTTCATGCTGCCGCTGAATCCCACGCTGGAGCAGCTCGCGGATGTCAAGACGGCGGTGTCGGAGGCCGTGACCAACGCCATCATCCACGGCTACGCGGGTCGCCGGGGCACGGTGCGGCTGCACGGCGCCTGCACCGAGGACGGCGTGCTGTACATAGACGTGATCGACCGGGGGCGGGGCATCGCCGACGTGGAGCGCGCCCGCCAGCCCTTCTACACCACCGACCAGGGCGAGGAGCGCAGCGGCATGGGCTTTACGGTGATGGAGAGCTTCATGGACCGGGTGGAGGTCAAGAGCGCCGTGGGCGAGGGTACCACGGTGCGGCTCGTCAAGCAGGTGGACCTGCGGGAGGAAGCCCTCCCGCGCCACGCCTGAGCGCCGAGGCCCACGAAAGCACGCGCGAGCTGCTCCTCCGCGCCCAAAACGGGGAGGGGGAGGCGCGGGAGCAGCTGGTCAGGCAGAACCTGGCGCTGGTGAAGTACATCGTGAAGCGCTTCATGGGGCGCGGGGCGGAGTTCGACGACCTGTACCAGTGGGGCTGCCTCGGGCTGGTGAAGGCCATCGACCGGTTCGACCCCGACTACCCGGTGCAGTTCTCCACCTACGCCGTGCCGGTGATCATGGGGGAGATCCGGCGGTTTCTGCGGGACGACGGGCTGGTGCACGTGTCCCGGACCATCCGTGAGCAGGCGCGGCGCATCGAGGTCTTCGCTGCCGAATTTGAGAAGCGGGAGGGGCGATGGCCGGACGTCGCGGAGATCGCCGGGGCGCTGGGGATGGACCGGGACAGCGTGGTGCTGGCGATGAACAGCAAAAACCGGGTGCGCTCGTTGAGCGAGCCGGTGAACGGCGATAGCGAGCTGAGGCTTATGGACGTGCTGGGCACCGAGCCCATGCGCCGGGTGGACAACCGGCTCACGCTGGCCGGGCTGATACGGGACCTGCCGCCGAAGGAGCGCGCGATCATCGTCAGGCGCTACTTCCAGTGCCACACGCAGACCCAGATCGCCCGGGACATGGGGCTTACGCAGGTGCAGGTGTCCCGCATGGAGAGCCGAATCCTCAAGCGCCTGCGTGCGCTGGCGGGGGAAGGATGAGGAATGATTTGGCTGTCGCCAAAATAGGATGGAGGGGAGGCGATAGCATGCAAAGCGCACTTTTCTGCGGCTGCGGCACGGCGCTGGTGACGCCCTTCCGCGGCGGACGGGTGGATTTCGACGCGCTGGAGAACCTGATCGACTGGCAGCTGGATTCGGACGTGGACGCCCTGGTGATCCTCGGCACCACCGGCGAGCCCGCCACGGTCACCGAGGCCGAGCGCCCGGCCATCATCGAATGCGCGGTGGCGCGGGTCGGCGGGCGGGTGCCGGTGATCGTGGGCACCGGCTCCAACGACACCCGCACCGCCGTGCGTCACTCCGTCGAGGCCCAGACCCTCGGGGCCGACGCGCTGTTGGTGGTGACCCCCTACTACAACAAGGCCAGCCGCAGCGGGCTGATCGGCCACTACGCCGCCATATCGGAGCAGGTGGCGCTGCCCGTGATCATGTACAACGTGCCCGCGCGCACGGGCATGAACCTGGACCCCGACATCGTGGCGGAGCTGGCCCGCCACGCGAATCTGTGCGCCGTGAAGGAGGCCAGCGGCAACCTGCGGCAGCTCGTGGACCTGTGCGCCGCCTGCGGGGAGGGCATCGCGCTCTACTGCGGCAACGACGATCAGGTGATCCCCGCCATGGCGCTGGGCGCGCGGGGCGTGATCTCGGTGGCCTCGAACGTCATCCCCCGGCAGATGCACGAGATGGCGGTGCACTGGCTGCGCGGCGACGCGGGGCAGGCGCTGGACATGCAGGTGCAGTGGCTGCCGCTGATCCGGGCGCTGTTTTCCGAGGTCAGCCCAATCCCCGTGAAGGCCGCGCTCTCCATGATGGGCCTGATCGAAAACACCCTGCGGCTTCCCCTCGCGCCGCTGGACGAGGCGCGGGGTGAGCTGCTGCGGCGGGAGCTGAAGAGAAACGACATATTATAAATAAGGGGCTGTCTCAAAACGAATCAACGCCGGGCAATTCGTTGTAGGGGCGGCATTCATGCCGCCCGCGGACGCCATAAATGGCGTCCCTACGGATGGATTGCATGACGTGTTCGTCGTTTTGAGACAGCCCCTTAATTACAGCAAATCGAACATGTTGAGCTGCTCGGAGTTCGAGCTGTTCCAGTGGCGGCTCATGTCCTCGAAGGAGGCGCTCTTCACGCTGCCCATGGGGATCGCGCCCCGGTTAATCAGCGCGCGGCTGCCGGGGTGGCCCTCCCAGGCGTAGACCCAGTCGCAGCAGCGGCTCTGCAATATATCGCTCTCGCCCCGCCGGCCGTCGGTGTTGAACACGAAGGCGGCGTCGGCCAGCGAGAACAGCACCCTGTTGCGGGCGACGGCGTGGGGCACGGTGAACACGGTCTCGGGGTGCACCAGCGACAGCACCGCGGCGCGGTCCGTGGCGATCATTTCGGCGATGCCGTCGGCGTGCATATGCTCCGCCATGCCGCCGCCAAGCACGTCCACGAGCGTGCCGTCGCAGTCGCCCGCCAGCCTCGCGGCGGCCCGGGAGACACCCAGCTCGCCGCCGGTCAGGACGGTGTAGCCGGACCGCGCGGCGTCGCGCACCAGTCGCCTCAGCACTTCGCGGACCGCATCGTCCGTCCTGACCCCCTGTATGCCCACCACGGCCACCGCGGGACGGTTCAGCAGCTCCGCGTTGCCGCAGCGGTAGAAGAAGGGCGGCGCGGCGGCATCCAGCTTGCGGCGCAGGCGGGCGGGGTAGTCGGCGTCGTAGCAGGTCACCACGTCGATGCCCTGCCGCGCCAGGCTCTCCAGCGCGTAGGACAGCGGGACCGTGCGGTGCAGAAGCGTGTAGGCGCGGTAGCCCTCGTCCTCCGCAAGGCCCAGGTAGATCATCAGGGCGCTGATGTCCGCCGTCAGCAGCGCGCCCACCCTTCGAAGCTCGCTCTTGCGCACGGCGGTCTCCAGGCGTCGGAACTCCTGCGTGGTGTAGGGGCGGGCGTATTCCTCCCGGTCCGGGGACAGGGCCATCGTCAACAGCATCGCCGCATATCCGTCGTCGTTGAAATTCATGCCGCACCTCCACACGTTGTTAACGACATTATATCACAGAAAATCGGGAAAATCTTCATATCAACAAAATTAACCTTCATTGTGTATAATAGGATAGATATTATGTGACCCGGAGGGAAAAATGGCAAACGAATATACGGCGCGAGACATACAGGTGCTGGAGGGACTGGACGCGGTGCGCATGCGCCCGGGCATGTACATCGGCTCCACGGGGTCCCGCGGCCTGCATCATATGATTTGGGAGATCGTGGACAACGCCATCGACGAGGCCGCCAACGGCTACGCCACGCAGATCAACGTGACCCTCAAGAAGGACGGCTCCTGCGAGGTGGTGGACAACGGGCGCGGCATCCCGGTGGACATCCACCCCAAGCTGGGCGTTTCGGCGGTAGAGGTGGTCTACACCCAGCTCCACGCCGGCGGCAAGTTCAACGACAAGAACTACGCCTACTCCGGCGGCCTGCACGGCGTGGGCGCGTCGGTGGTGAACGCGCTCTCCGAGTGGGTGACGGTGGACGTCTACAAGGATTACAGCCACTACTTCGTGCGGTTTGAGTCCGTCACCGACCGAAAGACCGGCAAGATCCTGAGCGGCCACACCGTCGCGCCGCTTGAGAAGGTGGGCAACACTCGAAAGCGCGGCACCCAGGTGTGCTTCATGCCCGACCGGCGCGTGTTCGAGGACGTGCGCTTCAACGGCGAGACCGTGCGTCGGCGCGTGCAGGAGCTGGCGTACCTCAACAAGGGCGTGAAGTTCGTGTTCACCGACGAGCGCGTCAAGGAGCCGGAGAACCGCATGCAGGAGTACTGCTACGAGGGCGGGCTTTCGGACTTCGTGCGCTTTCTGAACGAGGACAAGACCGCCATCACAGAGCCCATCGTGTTCGAGGCCACCCGGGAGAGCACGCTGGTGCGGGTGGCGATACAGTACACCGACGCCTACACCGATTCGATCTACTCCTACGTCAACAACGTGCCCACCCCCGAGGGCGGCACCCACGAGATCGGCTTCAAGACCGCCGTCACCAAGGCGTTCAACGACTACGCCCGCCGGGTGGGCATCCTCAAGGAGAAGGACAACAATCTGGCCGGCGACGACTTCCGCGAGGGCATGACCGCCGTGGTGTACGCCGGGGTGAAGAACCCCCAGTTCGAGGGGCAGACCAAGGGCCGTCTGGGCAACACCGAGGTCAGGCCCGTGTACGAGGCGGTGTGCCTGGAGCAGCTCTCCATCTACCTGGACGATTTGAAGAATCAGGACTTCGCCCAGGCCATCGTGCAGAAGGCCGTGAAGGCCGCCAAGGTGCGCGAGGCCGCCCGCAAGGCGCGGGACATCGCCCGTCAGGCGGGCCAGCTGGAGGCCGCGCCGCTGGTGGGCAAGCTGTCGAGCTGCACCGGCCGCAAGGCGGAGGAGAACGAGCTGTTCATCGTAGAGGGCGACTCCGCAGGCGGCTCCGCCAAGCAGGGCCGCGACCGGCGGTTCCAGGCCATACTGCCGCTGCGGGGCAAACCTTTAAACGTCGAGAAGAAGAAGCTGGACCAGGTGCTCCAGAACGAGGAGTTCCGCTCCATCATCACCGCGCTGGGCACCGGCATCGGCGAGGAGTTCAACATCGCCAAATTGAAGTACAACAAGGTCATCATACTCTCGGACGCGGACCAGGACGGCGCGCACATCCGCGCGATCCTTCTGACCTTCTTCTACCGCCACATGCGCGAGCTGATCACCGACGGGCATGTCTACATCGGCATGCCGCCGCTTTACAAGGTGCAGAAGGGTGAAAAGACGCGCTACTGCTACGACGACAACGCCCTGCCCGCCGCCATCAAAGAGATGGGCAAGGGCTACACCCTCCAGCGCTACAAGGGTCTGGGCGAGATGAACCCGGAGCAGCTCTGGGAGACCACGCTCAACCCCGACGGGCGCAAGCTCATGCGGGTAGGCATCGAGGACCTGACCGAGGTCGAGCGCAAGGTGACCGTGCTGATGGGCGACAAGGTGGAGCCCCGGCGGGAGTACATCAGCAAGTACGCCAACTTCAACAAAGAGGACAATTTCGTGCCGGTGACGGGGGAGTGAGTGAAACATGGCAAGAAGGAAAAAGGACGATCTGACGCCCCGCCGGCCGGAGGAGATCATCGAGAAGAACATGGAGGACGTGATGCACGACTCCATGATGCCGTACTCGGAGTACGTCATACTGGAGCGCGCGCTGCCCCGCGTGGAGGACGGCCTGAAGCCCGTACAGCGGCGCATACTCTACACCATGCACGAGCTGGGCAACACCTCCGACAAGCCCCACCGCAAGTGCGCCCGCATCGTGGGCGACTGCCTGGGCAAGTTCCACCCTCACGGGGACACGTCGGTGTACGACGCGCTGGCCCGCATGGCCCAGCCCTTCGTGATGCGCACCCAGCTGGTGGACGGCCACGGCAACTTCGGCTCCATCGACGGCGACAGCCCCGCCGCCATGCGCTACACCGAGGCCCGCATGACCGAGCAGGCCGAGGTGATGCTCAGGGACATCGACAAGGACACCGTGGGCTTTCACCTCAACTTCGACGACACCATCAAGGAGCCGGACCTGCTGCCCGCCCGGTTCCCGAACCTGCTGGTGAACGGCTCCAGCGGCATCGCCGTGGGCCTGGCCACCAACATACCGCCCCACAACCTGGGCGAGGCGATCGACGCCGTGATCGCCCAGATCGACGACCCCAAGATCACCACCGCCGGGCTGATGGCCGTCATGCCCGGACCGGACTTCCCGACCGGCGGACTGCTGGCAAAGGACGAGGAGCTTGTACAGGCATACGAGACCGGCCGCGGCAAGTTGAAGGTCCGGGCGAAGGTCCACATCGAGGACGGCACAGCGGGCCGCAAGCTGATCGTCATCGACGAGGTGCCCTATCAGGTCAA
>CACXBB010000038.1 GCA_902765735.1 uncultured Eubacteriales bacterium
CAGACCCAGCGTCAGGGCCACAGTTCCGATGATGCGCCTATTTTTATTATTCATATCGGGGGTGCGGGGGCGGAGCCCCCGCGATTGGGGTTTCCAAAGGGGCACAGTCCCTTTGGCGGGGGGTCCAGGGGGGCAGCGCCCCCCTGGCGGGGGTCCCGGGGGCGGAGCCCCCGGGCTGGGGGGTCCGGGGGGGACGGAGTCCCCCCGGGAATCCCGCTTACAGCTTTTGCAGGTACGCCGTCACGAAGTCCTCCAGCTTGCCGTCCATCACGGCGGACACGTCGCCCATCTCGTAGCCGGTGCGATGGTCCTTGACCATGGTGTAGGGCTGGAACACGTAGGAGCGGATCTGGCTGCCCCACTCGATCTTCTTCAACTCGCCCTTGATCTCGCCCATCTGCTCCTGGCGCTGCTGCTCCTTGAGCTCAGCCAGCCGCGCGCGCAGCCAGACGAAGCACATCTCCTTGTTCTGCACCTGGCTGCGCTCGTTCTGGCACTGCACCACGATGCCGGTGGGCAGGTGGGTGATGCGCACGGCGGAGTCGGTGCGGTTGACGTGCTGGCCGCCGGCGCCGGAGGCGCGGTAGGTGTCGATGCGCAGGTCCTCGGGGCGGATCTCGATCTCCCCGTCGTCCTCGATGATGGGGCTGACGTCCAGCGACGCGAACGACGTGTGCCTGCGGGCGTTGGCGTCGAAGGGGGAGATGCGCACCAGCCGGTGCACGCCGCGCTCGGACTTCAGGTAGCCGTAGGCGTAGTCGCCGGAGACCTCGAAGGTCACGGACTTGATGCCGGCCTCGTCGCCGTCCAGCAGGTCCAATAGCTTCACCTGAAAGCCCATGCGCTCGGCAAAGCGGGTGTACATGCGGTAGAGCATCTGGGTCCAGTCCTGGGCCTCGGTGCCGCCCGCGCCGGCGTGCAGCGAGAGTATGCAGTTGCAGTTGTCGTAGTCGCCGGTCAGCAGGGTCTGGAGCCTGAGCGTCTCGAGATCGGTCTTCAACCCGTCGAACTCCGATTTGATCTCCTCGACCATGCTCTCGTCGTCGGCCTCCTCCGCCAGCTCCATCAGCACCTCGATGTCGTCGGCACGGCCGATCAGGCTCTCGTAGTGCTTGATGCGCCGCTCCACGGAGCTGGCCTTGGCGGACACCTTCTGCGCCCGCTCCGTGTCGTCCCAGAAGCCCGGCGAGCCCATGTCCTCGTTGTATTCCGCCAGCTGCTCCCGCAGGTGGTCGATCTGCAGGGATTCGCCGGCCTCCTTGAGCATGTCGCGCACGGCGTTCAGGTCCTGCTTGAAAACTTCCATTTCTATCATATGATCACATCCTCATTTATGCCCCGCAGCACTTCTTATACTTTTTGCCGCTGCCGCAGGGGCAGGGGTCGTTGGGGCCGACCTTGACTTCCTTCTTCTTGACGGGCTTCGCGGGTCCCTCATTGCCGTGGGTGGCGGTGGTGGGCTGGGCCACCTGCTTGCGCTCCTGGGGCTTGGCGAGCACGGTGAAGTAGAGGCGGCGCAGGGTGTCCTCCTGGATGAGGTGGACCATCTCCTCGAACATGTCGTAGCCCTCGCGCTTGTACTCCACGATGGGGTTCTTCTGGCCGTAGGCGCGCAGCCCGATGCCGTCGCGAAGCTCGGTCATGGCGTCGATGTGGTCCATCCAGCGGCGGTCCACGGCGCCCAGCAGCGCCACGCGCTCGAACTCGCGCATGTCGAGGTTGGCGTCGGCCCACATCTTCTCACGCTGGGCGTAGATCTCGTCGGCACGGGCCTCGATGGCCTTCACCAGGCTGTCCCGGTCCTTGCCGGGCAGGGCGTCGAACAGCCTCCGCACGCCGCCCTTTTCGATGCACAGGTGCTCCAGGTACTCCGAGAGGCCCTCGATGTCCCAGTCGGCCACGCTGGCGTCCTCGGCGATGCAGCGGTTGACGGCCTCGGTGATCAGGGTGTGGCGCATGTCCATGATCTTGTCGTGCATGTTCTCGCCCTCGAGCACCTCGCGCCGCTGGCCGTAGATGATCTCGCGCTGCTGGTTCATCACGTCGTCGTACTGGAGGACGTGCAGACGGATGTCGTAGTTCTTGCTCTCCACCCGCTTCTGGGCGTTCTCGATCTGCTTGGACACGATGCCGAACTCGATGGCCTCCTCCGGCCCGCCCGCGCCGGACAGCTTCTCCAGCATGGGCTTGAACCGGTCGGAGCCGAACAGCCTGAGCAGATCGTCCTCGAAGGAGATAAAGAACTGGCTGGAGCCGGGGTCGCCCTGGCGTCCTGCGCGGCCGCGCAGCTGGTTGTCGATGCGGCGGGACTCGTGGCGCTCGGTGCCGATGATGTGCAGGCCGCCCAGCTTCACCACCTCGTCGTGGCCGGCCTTCGTCTCGATCTCGTACTTCGCAAGCAGGTCGCGGAACACCCTGCGGGCCTCCCGGACCTCGTCGGACACATTCTCGTTGAAGCCGATGGCTTCCTCGATCAATTCGTCGTCGTACTCCAATTGCCGCATGGACTTGCGGGCCAGGAACTCGGCGTTGCCGCCCAGCAGTATGTCGGTGCCGCGGCCGGCCATGTTGGTGGCGATGGTCACCGCGCCCACCTTGCCGGCCTGGGCGACGATCTCGGCCTCCTTCTCGTGGAACTTGGCGTTCAAAACCACGTGCTCCACCCCGCGCAGGCTGAGCATCTTGCTGAGAAGCTCGCTCTTTTCCACGGACACCGTGCCCACCAGGATCGGCTGGCCGGTGGCGTGGCGCTTCACGATCTCGTCGATGATGGCCTGGTACTTGGCCTTCATGGTGATGAACACCGCGTCGTTCATGTCGTCGCGGATCATGGGCCGGTTGGTGGGGATGGTCACGACGTCCAGCTTGTAGATGCCGTTGAACTCCTCCTCCTCGGTCTTGGCCGTGCCGGTCATGCCGGAGAGCTTGTGGTACATGCGGAAGTAGTTCTGGAAGGTGATGGTGGCGAGGGTCTTGGACTCGCGCTCCACCTTCACGCCCTCCTTGGCCTCGATGGCCTGGTGCAGGCCGTCGGAGTAGCGGCGGCCCACCATCAGGCGGCCGGTGAACTCGTCCACGATGATGACCTGGCCGTCCTTGACGACGTAGTCCACGTCCCGCTTCATCATCTTGTGGGCCCGGAGCGCCCCGAGGATGTGGTGGTACAGCTCCTGATTGACCGGGTCGGTGAGGTTTTCCACGTTGAAGAAGCGCTCGGCCTTCCTGACGCCGCGCTCCGTCAGCGACAGGGTCTTGTCCTTCTCGTCGCGCAGGAAGTCGCCGTCCACCAGCAGGCCGCCGTCCTTGTTCTCCTTGTCCTCCTTGGCCTCCGTCAGCCCCGTGAGTATGAACTGGTTGGCGCGGCTGTAGAGCTCCGTGGATTTTTCGCCCTGGCCGGAGATGATCAGCGGCGTACGGGCCTCGTCGATGAGTATGGAGTCCACCTCGTCCACGATGGCGAAGTTCAATTCCCGCTGCACCATGCGCTCCTTGTAGGTGACCATGTTGTCGCGCAGGTAGTCGAAGCCGAACTCGTTGTTGGTGCCGTAGGTGATGTCCGCGGCGTAGGCGGCCTGGCGCTCGGGGGCGTCCAGGTCGTGGACGATCAGGCCCACCGACAGCCCCAGGAAGCGGTACACCTTGCCCATCCACTCGGACTGGAACTTGGCCAGGTAGTCGTTGACGGTGACCACGTGCACGCCCTTGCCGGTCAGCGCGTTCAAAACCGCCGGGAAGGTGGCGGTGAGCGTCTTGCCCTCGCCGGTGCGCATCTCCGCGATGCGGCCCTGATGCAGCACGATCGCGCCGATCAACTGCACGTCGAACGCCCGCTGGTTCAGCACCCGCACGCCCGCCTCGCGCACCAGCGCGTAGGTCTCCGGCAGCAGCCCGTCCAGGTCCGCGCCGCCCTGGGCCTTCTGCTTAAGCTCCGCGATGCGCGCGCGCATGGCGTCGTCGGACAGCTTGTGGATCTCGGGCTCTAAAGCGTTGATCTGGTCCACCGTCTTGCGCAGCCTCTTGATCTCGCCCTCGTTGGAAGGCGTCAGTATCTTCTTCAGGAAATCAAACATCATGTTCCTCCATGTCGGTATTGAACGATAAAAATGCGTTCCGCATGAAAACTCACCTTATATTATAGCACAGCGGCGACGGCCTTTTCAACCGCCGCCGATGCGCGAGGCGCGGCGAATGTGGTCATGCGTGTTAAATTTTGCCTTTTCAGTCAAAGCAAGCGCGGAAGCGCCCCCGCGGGTCTTTGGCGTTTGTAGGGGCGGCGATGCGCCGCCCGTCGGGAACGACCTGTCGGGCTGTTGTCTGGCGGACGCCAATTATGGCGTCCCTACGCTGTATTTGCCGGTCTTGCAACACTTCTGCAATCCGATGAAGTCGCCGTGCCCCCGTCGAATCGGATGATTGAAATGCGCGAAAACATGTGCTATAATGGGAATAAATTTTTTTGGCGTATTGACAACGCATGGAAAAACGGAGATAACAGAGTACAGAGCGCAGAGTGCAGAGTACAGATGCGGCTCAAATCCCTCCGGGATTTGTCTGATAAAAAACCTCTTACGCTTCGGTTGTACGATTATCCGTAACCCTATAATCAAAAGAAATCCGCAAGGATTTCCACCAAAACTGCACTCTGCACTCTGCACTCTCCACTCTGAAAATTGGAGAAGCCCATGGACTACACCGCAATGGATCAATACTGGATCTGGTTGAGCGGCGTGGAGGACATCGGTCCGAAGCGGTTCTACCAGCTCCTGACGCTCTATGAGGACCCCCGGGCGGTCTGGGACGCGCTGGGGGCATCCGGCGCGCCCAAAGAGATGCAATTTCTCGGGCGGACGGCGCTCAGGTCCCTTCGTGAGGCCCGCAGCGAGGCGTACTTCTACCGGCTGTTCGACCGGCTGGAGCGCAGCGGCATCCGCGCCGTCACCCGGCTGTCGGAGGACTACCCCGGCGTGCTGACGACCATCTACGACCCGCCGCCGACGCTGTACGTCCGGGGCGAGTGCCCGCTCAACGGCGAAAAGATGTTCGCCGTGGTGGGCTCCCGGCGCAGCACGCGGGACGGCCAGCGGGCCGCCCGGGAGATCGCCGAGGGGCTGGCCCGGGCGGACGTCACGGTGGTCAGCGGCATGGCCCGGGGCATCGACAGCTGTGCCCACGAGGGCGCGATGGCCGGCCAGGGCCGCACCGTGGCGGTGCTGGGCTGCGGCGTGGACGTGTGCTATCCCCCGGAGAACGACGAGCTCATGGCGCGCATACTGGATTCGGGCGGCGCGGTGGTGTCGGAGTACGTGCCCGGCACGCCGCCGCTGGCGGGGCACTTTCCCCAGCGCAACCGCATCATCAGCGGGCTCTCCAGGGGCACGCTGCTGGTGGAGGGCGCGAAGAAGTCCGGCGCGATGATCACCGTCAACTGCGCGCTGGACCAGGGCCGGGACGTGTTCGCCGTGCCCGGCAGCATCTACTCGCCCCTGTCTGCCACGCCCAACCGCATGATCGTGGACGGCGCGATCCCCGTCATCTCCCCGTGGGAGATCCTCGAATACTACCGCTGGGCCAGCCGCCCCGAGACCTCCGACGCCAACCCCCACCAGAAGCCGGCGCTGGAGCCGGATGCGTTAAAAATCGTGGAACCCCTGCGCGAACAGGTGCTTTCGTTCGAAGAATTAACCCAAATCACGGGTTTTTCCGCGGCAAAGCTAAATTCCCACTTGACAATGTTGGAACTTCGGGGAATAATAATGAAGGTGCCCGGCGGCATGTACCGGGCATACCTATGATTTTCGGAGGACAATATGGCAAACAAGCTCGTCATCGTCGAGTCTCCGGCGAAGGCCAAGACGATCGGCAAGTTCCTGGGCCGCGGCTACAAGGTCGAGGCGTCCCAGGGACATGTGCGCGACCTTCCCAAGAGCCAGATCGGCGTGGATGTCGATAACAACTTTGAACCCAAGTACATCACCATTCGCGGGCGGGGCGAGATCCTGGGCAAGATCCGCAAGGAAGCCCGCGCCGCCTCAAAGATCTATCTCGCGACCGACCCGGACCGCGAGGGCGAGGCCATCTCCTGGCACCTGGCCAACGTGCTGGGCATCGCCGAGGACGCCCCCTGCCGCATCGAGTTTCACGAGGTGACCGCCAAGGCCGTCAAGGCCGCGGTGAAGAACCCCCGGAAGATCGATATGGATTTGGTCAACGCCCAGCAGGCCCGGCGCGTGCTGGACCGGCTGGTGGGCTACAAGATCAGCCCCATCCTCTGGCAGAAGGTCAAGAAGGGGTTGAGCGCCGGGCGCGTGCAGTCCGTCGCTACCAAGATCATCTGCGACCGGGAGGCCGAGATCGAGGCATTCATCCCCGAGGAATACTGGACCCTTGACGCCGTGTTCTCCGTCAACAACGCCCCGGTGAAGGCCCGCTTCATGGGCATCGGGGACGAGAAGATGGAGCTTAAGACCCGCGCCGAGGCCGACGGCATCATCGCCCGCCTGAAGGATGCCCGCTACACCGTGGGCGAGATCAAGCAGAGCGAGCGCCGCCGCATGCCCGCCGCGCCCTTCACCACCTCCAACCTCCAGCAGGAGGCCAGCCGCAAGCTGGGCTTCTCCACCCAGAAGACCATGCAGATCGCCCAGCAGCTCTACGAGGGCGTGGAGATCGCCGGCGAGGGCAGCCAGGGCCTGGTGACCTACATCCGCACGGACTCCACCCGCATCGCCGACGAGGCTGTGGACGCCGTGCGCGCGCTGATCCTCGAAAGCTACGGGCCGGACTACCTGCCCGAGAAGCCCAACACCTTCAAGACCCGCAAGTCCGCCCAAGACGCCCACGAGGCCATCCGCCCCACCGTGGTGGACCGCAGGCCCGAGAACATCAAGGCCTCGCTGTCGCGGGACCAGTTCCGGCTGTACAAGCTGATCTACGAGCGCTTCATGTCCAGCCAGATGACCCCGGCCCTCTACGACACCCTCACCGCGGACATCGACGCCTCCACCGGCCCCCGGTTCCACTTCTCCGGGCAGAAGCTCCGCTTCCCCGGCTTTACCCGGGTCTACGTGGAGAGCCAGGACGACGCCCAGGACGAGGTGGACAACGCCAGCCTGCCGGACATCACCCGGGGCATGTCCGCAACCTGCGGCGATCTGGACGCCGAACAGCACTTCACCCAGCCGCCGCCAAGGTACACCGAGGCGTCGCTGGTGCGCACGCTGGAGGAGCTGGGCATCGGACGACCGTCCACCTACTCCCCGACCATCTCCACCATCACCGGGCGGCGCGGTTACATCGCCAAGGAGAACAAGCGCCTGGTGCCCACGGAGCTGGGGCGGATCGTCAACGACCTGATGTGCAAGAACTTCCCCGACATCGTGGATACCACCTTCACCGCCGGCATGGAGGACGCGCTGGACGAGGTCGAGGCCGGCGAGCGCGAGTGGAAGACCATCGTGTCCGACTTCTACGGCCCCTTTGAAAAGGACCTGGAGAAGGCCGAGGCCTCCATCGAAAAGGTGGCCATCGAGGACCAGGTGTCCGACGTGCCCTGCGAAAAGTGCGGCGCGATGATGGTCTACAAGATGAGCCGCTACGGCCGCTTCCTGGCCTGCCCCAACTTCCCCGCCTGCCGCAATACCCTGGCCCTGCCCAACAACATCGGCGTCAAGTGCCCCAAGTGCGGCGGCGAGCTGCTGGAGCGCATCAGCAAGAAGGGCCGCAAGTTCTACGGCTGCGAGAAGTACCCCGAGTGCGACTTCGTGTCCTGGGACCGCCCCGTCAACGACCGCTGCCCCGTGTGCGGCAGCTACATGGTCTTGAAGCGCGGCCCGAAGGACACCGTCTACCACGTCTGCGCCAGCGAAACCTGCCGGCATAAGGTGCAGGTCGAAAATCCCGCGGAGAACGGAGATATGGACAATTGAGAATTGAATAATTGAGAATTGAGAATTATGGTCCAAATCCGACAGGGTTTTCTCCTGAATTCTCAATTCTCAATTCTCCATTCTCAATTCTGTATATGGAGAATCCCATGCAAAACACCTTCCCCAAAGTCACCGTCGTCGGCGCGGGTCTGGCGGGGTGCGAGGCGGCCTGGCAGCTGGCCAGGCGCGGCGTGCCGGTGCGGCTGATCGACATGAAGCCGCAGAAGTACAGCCCCGCCCACAAGTCCCCCGGCTTCGCGGAGCTGGTGTGCTCCAACTCATTGAAGGCGGAGCACCTGACCAACGCCTCCGGCCTTCTGAAGGCGGAGCTTCGGGCCATGGACAGCCTGATCCTCTCAGCGGGGGAGGCCACCCGGGTGCCCGCCGGCGGCGCGCTGGCGGTGGACCGCCACCTGTTCTCGGACAGGATCACTACGGCGGTCCGAAGCCACCCCCTCATAGAATGCGCGTCGGAACTCGTGGAGGAGATCCCCGAGGGCCCCGCCATCATCGCCACCGGGCCGCTGACCGACCCGGCGCTTTGCGATGCCATCGCGCGCTTCACCGGCGTGAAGGCGCTGAACTTCTTCGATGCCGCCGCCCCCATCGTCACCGCCGAATCGCTGGACATGACGAAGGTCTTTCGCGCCTCCCGCTACGGCCGGGGGTCCGACGACTACCTCAACTGCCCGATGACGGAGGACGAGTACAACGCCTTCTACGACGCGCTGGTCGGCGCGGAGCTGGCGGAGCTGCACGACTTTGAGAAGAAGCTGGTGTTCGAGGGCTGCCTGGCCGTGGAGATCCTGGCCTCCCGGGGCCGTCAGACGCTGGCCTTCGGGCCGCTGAAGCCCGTGGGGCTCGTCGATCCCCGCACCGGGAAGGCGCCCTACGCCGTGGTGCAGCTCCGGCAGGAGAATGCCCAGGCCACGCTGTACAACCTGGTGGGCTTCCAGACACGCTTAAAGTGGGGCGAGCAGAAGCGGGTGTTCTCGATGATCCCGGGGCTGGAGCACGCCGAGTTCGCCCGCTACGGCGTGATGCACCGCAACACCTACTTAAACGGCCCCGCGGTGCTTGATCAGAATTACGCCATGAAGGGCAACCCCATGCTGCGCTTCGCGGGGCAGCTTTCCGGCGTGGAGGGCTACATGGAGTCCACCGCCAGCGGGCTGACCGCCGCCGTGGGGCTGTACTGCGCGCTGTGCGGCAGGCCCGAGCCCGACTTCACCGGGCGCACGATCCTGGGGGCGCTGGCCCGGCACGTGTGCACGCCGAATTCGAATTTTCAGCCGATGAACGCCAACTTCGGCATACTGGAGCCCCTGCCCTTTAAGGTCCGGGGCAAGCGCAACCGATACGAGAAGCTGTCGGAGACCGCCATAGAGACATTGAACGAGGTGATCCAGCAATATGAGTTACATCGATGAACCCAGAAGCCCCTTCCGGGGCACCACGATCTGCGCGGTGAAGCGCGACGACGTGATCGCCGTGGCGGGCGACGGGCAGGTCACCATGGGCGAGCACACCATCATGAAGGGCACCGCGAAAAAGGTGCGGCGCATCTTCTCCGGCAAGGTCGTCGTGGGCTTCGCTGGGTCGGTGGCGGACGCCTTCGCGCTGTCGGAGAAGTTCGAGGACAAGCTGACCCAGTACTCCGGCAACCTGCCCCGCGCCGCCGTGGAGCTGGCGCAGGACTGGCGCATGGACAAGGCCATGCGCCGCTTGGAGGCCATGCTGCTGTGCGCCGATCAGGAGAACCTGATGCTGGTCAGCGGCACCGGCGAGGTCATCGAGCCCGACGACGGCATACTCGCCATCGGCTCCGGCGGCAACTACGCCCTCGCCGCCGCCCGCGCCCTCTGTAACAACACCGACCTCTCCGCCCCCGAGATCGCGCGAAAGGCGCTGGAGATCGCAAGTGAGATCTGCGTGTATACGAATGATCACATCATCGTGGAGACGGTTTGATTGAATTAGGAATTAGGAATGAGGAATTAGGAATTATAGAATGCCCGGCAATATGATACGTTGCGCCGTCACCTTCAATCAAAGAAATCCAAAGGATTTCTACCTGAACTCCTAATTCCTAATTCCTAACTCCTCATTATCCCCCAACCGACAACGCCGAAAGGACGAAGCCATGACAACGTTGACTCCCCGCGAGATCGTGCGGGAACTGGACAGGTTCATCATCGGGCAGGACGATGCCAAGCGCGCCGTCGCCGTGGCCCTGCGCAACCGCTACCGGCGGGCGCAGCTGCCGGAGGACATCCGGGAGGAGGTCACCCCGAAGAACATACTGATGATCGGGCCCACCGGCGTGGGCAAGACGGAGATCGCCCGCAGACTTGCGAAGCTGGTGGACGCGCCGTTTGTGAAGGTGGAGGCCACCAAGTTCACCGAGGTGGGCTACGTGGGCCGGGACGTGGAGAGCATCATCCGCGACTTGGTGGAGGCGTCCATCCGGCTGGTGAAGGGCCAGCACACCGAGCGGGTGCGCGCCCGGGCGGAGTTCACCGTTGAGGACCGGCTGGTGGAGCTTCTGACCCAGTCCGTCAAGCGCAAGCCCGCCAACCCGCTGGACATACTGCTGGGCAACAAGCCCCGGGAGCCCGAGCTTTCCCCGGAGGACAGGAACAAGCTGGCCGTGCGGCAGGAGGACGTGCGCACGCGGCTGCGCCGGGGCGAGCTGGAGCACGAGATCGTGGAGGTGGAGGTCGAGGAGACCTCGCCCCGGGCCGAGATCCCCGGCATGGACATCAACATAAACGACATGATGGGCGGCATCCTCCCGAAAAAGACCAAGCTTCGCAAGGTCGAGGTGCGGGAGGCCCGGAAGATCCTCCTCAGCGAGGAGGAGCAGAACCTGATCGACATGGACCGGGTGTACACCGAGGCCATCGAGCGCGCCGAGCAGCACGGCATCGTGTTCCTGGACGAGATCGACAAGGTGGCCGGCCGCGGCGGCGGCCACGGCCCGGATGTGAGCCGCGAGGGCGTGCAGCGCGACATACTGCCCATCGTGGAGGGGTCCACCGTGAACACCAAGTACGGCCCGGTGAAGACCGACCACGTGCTGTTCATCGCCGCGGGGGCGTTCCACGTCTCAAAGGTCACCGACCTGATCCCCGAGCTGCAGGGCCGCTTCCCTGTGCGGGTGGCGCTCAAGCCCCTGACCGTGGAAGACTACAAGCGCATACTGACCCAGCCGGAGAACGCCCTGATCCGCCAGTACCAGCTGCTGCTGGGGGTGGACGGCGTGTCGCTGGAGTTCGACGACTCTGCGCTGTCGCTGATCGCCGAGTGCGCCTGGCAGGCCAACGAGAACAGCGAGAACATCGGCGCGCGCCGGCTGCATACGCTGATGGAGCGCATACTCAACGACATCGCCTTCAACGCCGGCGGCGGCGACGCGCCGCAGATCAGCGTCAGCGTCAACGCCGAGTACGTCCGGTCCCAGCTCACCGAGGACGTGCTCAAGAAGGACGTGCGCAAGTACATTCTGTGATGAAGACCGCGATACTGAGCATCAACCTGCACACCCGCAAGCTCAACTACGGCGCGGTGCTGCACAGCTGGGTGTTTCAGCGGCTGATTGGCGCGCGCGGTGACGTGGAGCGCTGCGACGTGATCGACTACCTGCCCGCCGTGCTGGAGGGCGTGGACCTGAAGCGCCAGTTCATGGAGAAGGCCAGCCTTAAGCACCCGGGGGACTGGCTGCGCCGCAGGCGCCAGACCGCGGCCTTCGCGCGGCGGAACGAGGCGTTTGAGCGGTTCTTCCGGGAGCACATGCGCGTCACCCCGGAGCGCTACACCGCCGAAACGATTCAGACGGCGCGGCTTCCCTATGACGCGGTGTTCTTTGAGAGCGACGTCATCTGGTCGCCCACCTACTTCCGGGGGGATTTCGACCCGGTGTTCTTCGGGGCCGCGGACAGCATGCGCGGCCTCCGGAAGATCGCCTACGCCGCCAGCATGGGCCAGGCGCGGCTGGACGCGGCCCAGCGGGAGCGCCTCAGGGAGCTGCTGCGCTGGCCCGATCACATCTCCCTGAGGGAGCGCTACGCCGCGGAGATCGTGCGGGGCCTGACCGACAAGCCCGTGGCCGACGTCATGGACCCCACGCTGCTGGCCGAGCCCGGGGACTTCGACGCCATCACCGCGCCGGGCCGGGTGGGCGGCGGATATATGCTGGTCTACTTCCCGACCCATGTGGACGCGGCCCTGCTGGAGATCGCCGCGGAGCATGCCGGGGCGCGGGGGCTTCAACTGGTGGAGGTCTCCAACTACTTCGCCCCCGGGCCGAAGCGCCGGGTGATCGCCGACGCGGGCATCGGGGAATTCCTGGGGCTGGTGCGCGGGGCCGAGGCGGTGTACTGCAATTCGCTGCACGGCGTGTGCCTGTCGATACTGTTCCACCGGGATTTCTACGCCTTCGACCGCAGGGGCGGCGGCGACAAGTACCGGGACCTGTGCGGCAGGTTCGGCCTGGAGGACCGCTTCGTGGAGGCGGGCGGCTTCCGCGAGGCCGCGCCGGTGGACTGGGCGGCGGTGGACGCCCTGCGGCAGGGCGAAAAGCGGCGGTCGCTTGAGTGGCTGGACGCCGCGATCACGCAAGGATAACGGATTCCGAGGAGAAGAGAGATGCAGAAAAGCCAACAGACCCACTGGGACACGGTGATACGTCCGCGCAAGGGCTGGTTCGACATCGATTTGGCGGGCCTGTTCAAGTACAGGGATTTGATACTGCTGATGGTGAAGCGCAACTTCACCGTGCTCTACAAGCAGACCATACTGGGCCCCGCCTGGGTGGTGATCCAGCCGCTTCTGACCACGCTGGTGTTCACCATCATATTCGGCAAGGTGGCGGGCCTGCCCACGGACGGCATGCCCATGTTCGTGTTCTACATGGGCGGCAACGTGTGCTGGAGCTACTTCCAGAACTGCCTGGTCAACACGTCGAACACCTTCATCAAAAACAGCGACATATTCGGCAAGGTCTACTTCCCGCGGCTGTGCATGCCCTTTGCCACCATCATCACGGAGCTGATCAACTTCTTCGTGCAGTTCATGCTGTTCCTGGTGGTGGTGTTGTACTACGCCTCCCGCCTGAAGCCCACCATCACCCCCAACTGGCAGCTGATCGCGCTGACGCCGCTGTTGCTTATCCAGCTGGGCCTGCTGGGGCTGGGGTTCGGCATCATCGTGTCGGCGCTGACCACGAAGTACCGCGACCTGGCGATGCTGGTGTCCTTCGGCGTCCACCTGTGGATGTACGCCACCCCCGTGACCTACTCCACCTCCATGATCGCCGAAAAGTACCCCCAGATGATGGGCATCTACATGCTCAACCCCATCACCCCCATCATAGAGCTGTTCCGCGCCGCCTACCTGGGCACGGAGGTCTATTCCTATGGCTATAATCTGCAATCCGTGATCGTCACCATCGTGGTGTTCGTCATCGGCGTGGTGCTGTTCTCGCGGATCGAAAAGACGTTTATGGATACGGTTTGATCGAAAGGAAAGCGAATATGTCAGAACGACTGCTCGAAGTGGACGGCGTTTCCAAGCAATACAGGCTGGGCATGATCGGCGGCGGCACGCTGCACGGCGACCTGACCAGCTGGTTTGCGCGCATCCGCGGCAAGGAGGACCCCAACACCAAGATCGGCATGGAGCACTACGGCCCCAACGAGACCTTCTGGGCCCTCAGGGACGTGAGCTTCACGGTGGACCGCGGCGACGCCCTGGCCATCACCGGGCGAAACGGCGCGGGCAAATCCACGATACTCAAATTGATCTCCCGTATCACCGCCCCCACCGAGGGGGAGATCCGCATCCGCGGCAAGGTGGCGAGCCTGCTGGAGATCGGCACGGGCTTCCACAAGGAGCTGAGCGGGCGGGACAACATCTACTTAAACGGCGCCATACTGGGCATGAACCGGGCGGAGACCAACTCCAAGATCAAGCAGATCATCGAGTTCTCCGAGATCGAGCAGTTCATCGACACCCCGGTGAAGCGCTACTCCTCGGGCATGTACGTCAAGCTGGCCTTCGCGGTGGCGGCGCACCTGGACCCCGAGGTGATGATCTGCGACGAGGTGCTGGCGGTGGGCGATCTGACCTTCCAGCAGAAGTGCCTGCAAAAGATGAGCGACATCGCCCGCGAGGGCCGCGCGGTGCTCTACGTCAGCCACAACATGCGCACGGTCTCCCAGCTTTGCAACCGTGGCCTGTACCTGGAGAAGGGCAGGCTGGCCTACGACGGCACCGTGGAGCACGCCATAGAGCTCTACGGCGGCTCCGGCGAGCGCAGCGTGCAGCAGGACCTGTCCGACGCGCCCCGGCCCCGCAACCGCGGCATCACCATGCGCATGCTGGACCTGCACTTTATGAACACCCAGACCCTGGAGTACAGCATGGATTCCTCGATGGAGTTCAGGCTCAAGTGCGTGGCGCACATCGACGAGCCCCACCTGCGCATCCGGCTGATCCTCAAAAGCAGCATCTCCACCCCCGTGGCCATGACCCAGACCGAGCCCTTCGAGGTGAAGGCCGACGAGACCTTTGAGCGCGCCATCCGGCTGCCGCTGGACGGCCTCGCGCCCGGGGAGTACGTCATGAAGCTGTCCCTCAACTCCGCCACGCCCCGGGGCGGCTCCAACTACTACGACACCATCCAGGAGGTCAGCCGCTTCATCATCGTGGATGACCCCGCCGTGAACGCCGGCTTCCTGTGGTCCGAGCGCGTGTGGGGCAATTTCCGGCTGAAGCCGCTGGAGTTTATTGATTGAGAGCGCAGAGTACAGAGTGCAGAGTACAGAGTGGAGTGTGGAGTTCAGGTGGACAGAGTGCGGAGCGAACCGTCGTAGGGGCGCCGATGCGGCGCCCGCCCGCACATTTCATCGCGTTTCAATTCGGCGGGCGGCGCATCGCCGCCCCTACAAGAGTGCGACATCCGTAGGGGCGATGCCCTGATCGCCCGCTGATCTGAACAGTAGCCTTTGAATAAAAACAAATCCCGTAGGGATTTGAACCAAAACTGCACTCTGCACTCTGTACTCTGAACACTATAAAAAAGGGGGGCTTTCGCAATGCGCGCACTGTTCATCGGCGGCACCGGCACCATCAGCGCCGCCATCGTCCGCAGACTGGTCAACGAGCTGCACTGGGAGGTCTGGCTGATCAACCGCGGCAACCGGCCGGAGGCCGTGCCCGCGGGGGTTCGTCAGATCACCGCGGACATCAACGACGAGGCCGCCGTGCTCGGCAGGCTGGGGGACGCTACCTTCGACGTGGTGGGCGAGTTCATAGGCTTCACCCCGGACCAGGTGGCGCGGGATTACCGGCTGTTCAGGAGCCGCACCCGCCAGTACATCTACATCAGCTCCGCCTCGGCCTACCACAAGCCCGCCGCAAGCTACATCGTCACCGAGGGCACGACCCTCGCCAATCCCCACTGGCAGTATTCCCGCAACAAGATCGCCTGTGAGGATTTCCTGATGCAAAAGTACCGGGAGGAGGGCTTCCCGGTGACCATCGTGCGCCCCAGCCACACCTACGACGAGCGCAGCGTGCCCCTGGGCGTGCACGGCAAGAACGGCAGCTGGCAGGTGATCGAGCGCATGCGGCAGGGCCGGCCCGTGATCATACAGGGGGACGGAAGCTCCCTGTGGACGCTGACCTTCAACGCCGACTTCGCCGTGGGCTACACCGGGCTGATGGGCAACCGCCACGCCATCGGTGAGGCATTCCAGATCACCGGCGACGAGACCCTGACCTGGAACCAGATCTATCAGACCATCGCCGACGCCCTGGGAGTCGAGCTCAATCCCTACTACGTGTCCAGCGCCTTCCTGGCCGCCGCGGGCGCGAAGTACGGGTATGATTTTGAGGGCGGCCTGCTGGGCGACAAGGCCGTCAGCGTGGTGTTCGACAACGCCAAACTGAAGCGCGCCGTGCCCGACATGCGCACCAATGTGCGGTTCGACCAGGGCGTGCGCATCGCCCTCGACCACATGCTGTCCCACCCCGAGTGCCAGCGTCCCGACCCCGAGTTCGACGCCTGGTGCGACCGGGTGATCGCCGCGCAGGAGGCGGCGAAGGCAAGCGTCTGAGACAGGGAGCGTCGGATTCAGCCAAACTTAATGAATAAATATACATTCTTAACTTGTGTTTTCCGGGATATAAGCGTATAATATACGCAATATTCTGAATAATGTGGGGTTAACATGACGAAGGTATTCATCGACGGCAGCGCCGGCACCACGGGGCTGAGGATACGCGAGCGGCTGTCTGCGCGCAAGGACATCGAACTGATCACCCTGTCGGAGGACGTGCGCAAGGACGTCGATGCCCGGCGTGAGGCGCTGAACGCGGCGGACATCGCGTTTCTGTGCCTGCCGGATCCGGCGGCGGCGGAGGCGGCAAGCCTGATCGACAACCCGGACACCGCGGTGATCGACACCTCCACGGCCCACCGCACCTCGGCGGGCTGGGTGTACGGCATGCCGGAGCTTCACGGCCAGCGCGCAAGGATCGCGGCCTCGAAGCGCATCGCCAACCCGGGCTGCCACGCCAGCGGGTTCATCGCGCTGATCGCGCCGCTGGTCAGAGCGGGTGTCGTGCCGAAGGAGGCGCGGCTTAACTGCTTCTCCCTCACCGGCTACTCCGGCGGCGGCAAGAAGATGATCGCCGAATACGAATCGGCGGACCGAAGCCCGCTTCTGAAGGCCCCCCGGCAGTATGGCCTGAGCCAGCAGCACAAGCACTTAAAGGAGATGGCCGTCGTCTGCGGCCTCGGCAACCCCCCGGGCTTTTCGCCCATCGTGGCGGACTTTTACAGCGGCATGGAGGTGTCCGTGCAGCTGTTTAACACCAACATCGACGAAATCAAATCGATCTATAAAGCAGTCTACCGGGGTCCTGTGATAAAATATGCCGAGGCCGCGGACGAATCCGGCTTCCTGTCGGCGGCGGCCTTCTCGGGCCGGGACGACATGGAGATATCGGTCAACGGCACCGATGAACGCGCGCTGCTCACCGCCCGGTTCGACAACCTGGGCAAGGGCGCCAGCGGCGCGGCGATCCAGAACATGAACCTGCTGATGGGCGCGGACGAGACGGAGGGACTGGTGATCGGATGAGCGAGGCGCGGATACGGCCCATGGTCGAGGCGGACTACGACGCCGTCCGGGCGCTGTGGATGACCATCCGCGGCTTCGGCATACGGGCGCTGGACGATTCCCGCGAGGACGTGACCCGCTTCATCCGCCGCAACCCCACCACCAGCGTGGTGGCGGAGGCGGACGGGCGCATCGTGGGCTCGATACTTTGCGGCTCCGACGGCCGCCAGGGGGCGCTGTACCACGTGTGCGTCGCCCGGACGTACCGGCGGCGGGGCATCGGTACCCGCATGGTGGGCTACTGCATGGAGCGCCTCAGGGAGATGGGCGTCAACAAGGTGGCGCTGATCGCGTTTTCCAGCAACGACGTGGGCAACGCCTTCTGGCGGCGCATCGGCTGGAAGCCCTGCGATGTCAACTACTACGAGTTCGTGCTCAACGCGGACAACATTACGCGATTCATAGGAGCGGAAGATGAAGATTAACAGCATTTCGGGCGGCGTGACGGCGGCCGCGGGCTTCAGTGCGGCCTGCTGCGCGGCGGGCATCAAGTACAGGGACCGGGTCGATATGGCCATGCTCTACAGCGCCGAGCCCTGCGCCGCGGCGGGCGTGTTTACCAGCAACGTGGTGAAGGCCGCGCCGGTGGTGTGGGACCGGGACATCGTAAAGGGCGTGAAGCAGGCCCAGGCGGTGGTGGTCAACGCCGGCATCGCCAACGCGGCCACGGGCCCGGCGGGCATGGCGATGTGCCAGCAGACCGCCGAGGCGGCGTCAAAGGCGCTGAACATCCCCGCCGATCACGTGCTGCTGGGCTCCACCGGCGTCATCGGGCCCGGCCTGCCCATGGACAGGATCGCCGCGGGCGTGCGGACGATGGCGGGCACGCTGTCGGACACCCGCGAGGCGGGCACCGCCGCCAGTCGCGCCATCATGACCACCGATACGGTCAACAAGGAGTGCGCGGTGACCTTCGAGCTGCCCGCCGCCGACGGCGGCAGCGTGACCGTCACGCTGGGCGGCATGAGCAAGGGCTCGGGCATGATCCACCCCAACATGTGCACCATGCTCTGCTACATCACCACCGACTGCTCAATCGATCAGTCCCTGATGCAGCGGGCCGTGGAGGACGTGGTGCAGGACACCTTCAACATGATCTCCGTGGACGGCGACACCTCCACCAACGACACCCTGCTGGTGCTGGCCAACGGGCTGGCGGGCAACGCCCCCATCACCGAGACGAATGAAAGCTACGCGATCTTCCGCGAGGCGCTGTTCACCGTGTGCCGGACGCTGGCCATCAAAATGGCGGGCGACGGCGAGGGCGCGACCCGGCTGATGGAGATGCGGGTCGTGAACGCCGACACCAAGGCCAACGCCCGGAAGCTGGCGCGCTCGGTGATCGGGTCCAGCCTGGTCAAGGCCATGGTGTTCGGCAGGGACGCCAACTGCGGCCGCATACTCTGCGCCCTGGGCTACGCCGGGGTGGACTTTGACCCCGCCGTGATCGAGCTGTACCTCGTCGGCAAGCAGGAAAACCTCTGCTTCTACCGCGACGGCTGCGTGCAGGCGTTCGACGAGGATGTGGCCCTCGCCATGCTCTCCGAAGATGCCGTCTCCTTCCTGTGCGACATGCGCATGGGCGACCAGGAGGCCACCGCCTGGGGCTGCGACCTGACCTACGACTACGTGAAGATCAACGGGGACTACCGGAGCTGATAGTGTGAAAACACTAGGCACAAGCCGAGCCAGTCTGAATGGCACAGCAAACAAGCCCGCGAAAAGCGAGCGCAGAAAGGGAGAGAGGCTACCCAGC
>CACXBB010000039.1:0-18638 GCA_902765735.1 uncultured Eubacteriales bacterium
CCCTTTTGTTGTGCGGTTGAAGTAGTGGTGTACTGATATTGTACATCAAAAGTGGAGAAAAATCAGTTGATAAATGTTTCGGAAGCACTTGTATTTGCTCGCTCTTTCGACATTTACAAGTGGCAAAAATCACCATTCCAAAGGAGGAAGCGAACCATGTTAGTCAACACCAAGGCAAGAGTCGGCGTTTTTTCCATCGCGCTGGGGGCGTATCTTCCCCAGTTCCCCTCGCTGGTGCCGGAGTTTGAGGCCCAGTACGCGGCGTTCAAAAAGACCCTGCCGGACACGGTGGAGATCATCGACGGCGGCCTGATCACCACCAAGGAGCAGTCCCAGGCGGCGGGCGACAAATTCCGCGCGGCGGACGTGGACCTGGTGATCCTGCAAATGCTGACCTACGCCACGAGCTACAACGTGCTGCCCGCCATACGCGATCTGGACGTGCCGGTGGTGGTGGTGAACGTGCAGAAGCTCAAGGCGCTGGACTACGACCACACCGACATCGCCTCCTGGCTGGGCGAGGGCTACGCCTGCGGCGCGGTGGGCGAGGCGGTGGCGGACCTGAACCGCTTCGGCAAGCGTCACGCGGTGATCACCGGCGTGGTCGAGGGCGGCGACGAGGGCGTGCAGCGCGAGATCGAGGACTGGTGCCGGGCCGCGCAGGTGCGCCGCCGCTTCCGCGACACCAACATCGCCCAGATCGGCCGGCCCTATCCCGGCATGATGGACCTCTACATCGACGAGACGAACCTGTATCGCCGCATGTTCCTCTACACCAAGCAGTTTGACTGGGAGAAGATGTGGGCCATCGCCGACGACATCACCGACGAAGCCGCGATTCGCGCCAAAGCCCAGGACATCCTGGACACCTTCGACATCGAGGGCGGCGGCAGCATCGAAGAGGTCTGGGAGATGGCGAAGTACGTCGTGGCCTTCGAGCAGTGGGTCAAGGATGAAAAGCTGGGCCTGATCGCGTCCCACTACGACGGCTTTGCCCAGGGCAAGGCGGGCGTGCTGGACTCGATGCTGATCCCGGCGTTCTCCATGCTCATCAAGCAGGGCACCGCCTGCGCCGTCGAGGGCGACATGAAGGTGGCCATGGCCATGTCCATCATGAAGACCATCTGCGGCACCGGCCAGCTGGCGGAGATGTACTCCATCGACTTCAACGACGACATCGCCATCATCGGCCACTCCGGCTCCGGCGACGCGGACATCTCCCAGAAGCGAAAGCCCACCATGAAGATCGTCAAGGTGTTCCACGGCAAGACCGGCGGCGGCTACCTGACCCAGTTCTACCCCGGCGACGACCCCATCACCTACCTGGCCATCACCCAGGACGGCGACGGCAACTTCAAGTTCGTGGTGGCCGAGGGCGTCAACGAGCCGGGCAAGATCCTCTCCATCGGCGACACCAACATGCGCACCCGCTTCACCTGCGGCGCGCGGGAGTTCGTGAACAAATGGTCCGAGGCCGGCCCGACCCACCACTTCGCCGCCGGCACCGGCAGGCATATCGACACCATCCTCAAGGTGGCCAAGATTCTGAACGTGCCCTGCGAGATCATCACCCGGTAAGTATCGTCACATTATAAACCAGTGCACCGCGGGGACGCTTCGTTCCTGCGGTGTTTAACTGATCAATGTTAAATCAATATAAACCTGTAACGAAAGCGGTATTTCTCCGTCCAATCCACGAAAAACGAGTGAAGGGAGGTGATGAAACGTGGACAACGCGGCCTGTGAGAAGCTGTACGACGCCTGTTACATGCGGGTGTTCTCCTACGCCATGACGCTCACCCGGGACCGTCATCTGGCCGAGGAGATCACCCAGGAGACCTTCTTCCGGGCGTTTGCCAAGATCAACAGCTTCAGGGGCGAGTCCGACGAGGTCACCTGGCTGTGCGCCATCGCGAAGAACCTGTTCGCGGACGAAAAGCGCCGCCAGAGCCGGTTCGGCGAGCTGCCGGAGGACGCCGCGGCGCCTCAGCCTGCGGTGGAGCAGGCGGTGGCGGAGCGGGAGGACTCCTTCCGGGTCCACCTGGCGCTGCACGCCATGGAGGAGCCCTACCGGGAGGTGTTCGAGCTTCGGGTGTTCGGCGAGCTGAGCTTTCAGCAGATCGGCACCATATTCGCCCGGACCGAAAACTGGGCCCGCGTCACGTTTCATCGCGCCCGCGTGAAACTCAGGGAAAGGATGGAGAACGCATGAGCAAGGAGTGCGATATCGTTCGGGACCTGCTGCCGCTATACGCCGACGATGTGGTGAGCGACGCCAGCCGCGAAATCATCGAGGCGCACCTGACGGACTGCCCCGAATGCAGGGATTATCTGAGCAAGCTTAAGGAGAGTGAGCTGGAGAGCGATCTGAAGCGCGAGCGGAGCGCCGTGATCGAATACGGGGCGAAGCGCTTCAAGCGCCGCTCCGCCGCGGTGGGGTCCGCGGTGTCGGGGATGTTCATGATCCCGATCCTGGCGCTTCTGATCGTCAACATGGTCTCCGGCCTGACGCTGGGCTGGTACTACGTGGTGCTGGCGTCGCTGGGGGTGGCCGCGTCGCTGATCGTGGTGCCGCTGGTGGTGACCGAGGACAAGCTGTTCTGGACGTTCTGCGCCTTCTGCGCCAGCCTCATGGTGCTGCTGGGCGTGGTGTGCCTGTACACCCGCGGCGACTGGTTCGGCATCGCCTCCAGCGCCACGCTGTTCGGGCTGGCGGTGGTGTTTCTGCCGTTCATCGTCAACGCGCCGCCCGTCAGCCGGCTGATCAAGGGCGGCAATCGGGCGCTGGTCGTGATCGGCGCGGACCTGGCGCTGTTCGTCAACATGATGTACATGATCCGCACCCGCGGCAGATTCACCATACAGGGCCTGATGTTCACGCTGGCGCTGATGGCCGGCGTCGGGCTGGTGGTCGTGGAGATCGTTCGCAGGAGGGGGAAGCGTTGAGCTTCCCTCTTTTTTTGCTTGTAATCCCGCACACTTTAATGGTATAATCATAGGCAATGAAAGTGGACAGAAGGGTGATTTCACCATGGACAACATCATACTCATCGGCATGCCCGCCTCGGGGAAGAGCACCGCGGGGGTGGTGCTGGCGAAGCTCATGGGGTATGACTTCATCGACACGGACCTGCTCATACAGCGCCGGGAGGGCCGAAAGCTCAGCGAGATCATCGCGGAACGGGGCATCGAGGGCTTCCTGGCCGCCGAGGCCGCCGCGTGCATGTCGCTTCGGACCGACCGGTGCGTCATCGCCACCGGGGGCAGCGCCGTGTACAGCCCCGAGGGCATGGCCCACCTGAAATCCCTGGGCCGCGTGGTCTACCTCGAGGTGCCCTATGACGCCCTCGTGCTGCGCCTGCACGACATCCGGGGGCGCGGCGTGGTGCTCCGGGACGGCCAGACCCTCAAAGACCTCTACGACGAGCGCGTGCCCTTCTACCGCCGCTACGCCGACATCACCGTGCACGAGGGGGACGGGGCGCTGGAGGAGACCGTAAACGCTGTTCTCGGTAAGATGCAAGAAAGAATTGAGAGTGGAGAGTGAAGAGTGGAGAGTGGAGATGTGGTGGAAATCCTGCGGATTTCTTTGATATAGGGTTACGGCAAATCGCTGAAACATAGAAATATACGTGTTAATCAAAACAAATCCCGAAGGGATTTGAACCGCAACTCCACTCTTCACTCTCCACTCTCCACTCTGAACCGAAAGGAGCTTTCATGCAACGCACAACGACACCTCCGTCCGCGATCGACGAGGCCTCGGTTCGGGCGAAGTACGAACGGCTGACCCGCAGGCTCATCGCGACAAAGACCACGATCACCACCATGGAGAGCTGCACCGCCGGGCAGGTGGCGTCGCTGATCACCGACACGGAGGGCGCCTCCGAGATCATGAAGGGCGCGTTCATCACCTATTCCAACGAGGCCAAGGTGCGGCAGGGGGTGCCCGCTGAAATCATTGAGCGCTATGGGGTGTATTCCGAACAGACCGCCGCGGCGATGGCGGAGGCCTGCCGGGCGGCCTACGCGGCGGACATCGGCATCGGCGTCACCGGCAGCTTCGGCAACGCGGACCCCAACAACCCCGACAGCGTGCCGGGGGAGGTGTTCTTCGCCGTCGCCACCGCCGGGGGCACCGTGGCGCATCGCCGCGTGCTGCCGCCCCAGCCCTCCCGGCTGGCCTACAAGCTGTATGCGGCGGACCTTATTGCCGACAGCATCATCTAACTGCGCCCAATCCATTGCGCTTCGGGCCGCGGCGTGCTATAATGGACGCAGCGGCCTGCGGCCGCAGGGAGGCATGACATGGAAACGCAACGCACAATGAAGAAAAACCTGGGCTTTATGACCGCCACATCGCTGGTGGTGGGCTGTGTGATCGGCGCGGGGGTGTTTTTCAAGCCCTACGCCATCTATCAGGCCACCGGCGGCGCGCCGGGCATGGGCATACTCGCCTGGATCATCGGCGGTCTGATCAGCCTGTTCGCGGCGCTGACCTTCGCGGAGGTCGCCATACTCATCCCCAAGACCGGCGGCATGGTCGCCTACCTGACCGACGCCTACGACGAGCGCCTCGGCTTCCTGGCCGGGTGGATGCAGGTGATCATATTCTATCCCGCCTTCCTGGCGGGCTACGGCGTGAAGGTGGGCTCGGAGCTCGCGGCGTGGATCGGACCCCGGTTCGCGCTGCCCGTGGGCATCGCGGTGATTGCGGCGCTGGTGGCGCTCAACTGCATGGGCTCCCGCACCGCCGGCGGCATGCAGGTGGTCTCCACCGCGTGCAAGCTTATACCGCTGGTGCTTTTGATGGTCTTCGGCTTCCTGCGCGGCACACACACCGGCTCGGTGCTCACGCCCATGGTGGGACCCGACAAAAACCTGGGCGGCGTGCTGGGCTCCACGCTGCTGGCGGTACTGTTCGCCTTTGAGGGCTGGACCAACGTGGGCACCATCGCCGGGGAGATGAAGCACCCCGGCCGCGACCTGCCCCGGGCCATCGTGTGCGGCGTGTCCATCATCATGGCGGTCTACCTGGTGATCAACATCGCATACCTGAGGGTCATCCCCGCCGACGAGCTGATGAACCTGGAATCCCCCGCCACCGCGGTCGCCACCCGGCTGTTCGGCGAGGGCGGCAGCGTGCTGATCAAGGTGGGCATCATCATCTCCGTCATCGGCGCGGGCAACGGCTTTCTGATGTCCGGCTCCCGCGTGGCCTACCAGCTCTCCGTGCAGAAGACCCTGCCCGGCAGCGCGGCCCTCTCCAAGCTCAACGGTCGTCACGTGCCCGCCAACGCCGTGATCCTCGTGGGCGCGCTGGCGTGCGTGTACTCCCTGACCGGCGAGTTCGACCTGCTCACGGACCTGGGTGTGTTCTCCTGCTGGGTGTTCTACACCATGACCTTCGCCTGCGTCATCCGCCTGCGCCGCACCCATCCCGAGTGGGAGCGCAAATACAGGGTGCCGCTCTACCCGGTGATCCCGGCGCTGGCCATATTCAGCGGGCTGTTCGTGATCTTCAGCCAGCTCTTCCTCTCCGGCACCCGGGCGCTGATCATGTCGCTTCTGAGCGTGGGCATCACGCTCATCGGACTGCCCGTTTACCATTTCGTGAAGAAGAAGGGCTGATATTCCCGCACCCGGCAGCATCTACACAAGACGAGGAGATGTCAATATGCACTCGATCCGCACCAAGATCATGGCGGTGACCATCGCGGCGATACTGACCAGCATACTTGCGCTGGGCGGCATCGGCGTGCTCACCATCGGCGTCGAGAGCGACAAGACCTCCGCGGAGAAGATGAAGCTGATCAGCGAGAACATGCAGATGAAGCTGAACACCTACCTCGACAGCCTGCAGCAATCCGTGGACACCGCGATATTCATCGCCAAGGAATCCCTCGACGATCCCGACATACAGTTCCTCGGCCCCTCCGGCGACCCGGAGGCGGTGGCGCGGCTGGACGCCGCCCTGCAGCGGCACTGCGACGAGGTGGAGCACACCTTCACCAGCATCGCCAGCAACACCAACGGCCTGGTGACCTACTACTACTGCATCAACGCCGACTACGGCTCCAACGTGCACGGCTTCTTCTGGTCAAAGGTCGGGGAGGCGACTTCGTCAAGCAGCCGGACCTGGATTCCTCGACGCTGGACCCCAAGGACACGGCCCACACCGCCTGGTACTTCACGCCCATGAAGGGCAGCCGTCCGGTGTGGATCGGGCCGTACAGGGCGCACTTCCTGGGCGAGCGCTGGACCATCTCCTACGTCGCGCCCATCTTCCACCAGGGCTTCATCGTGGGCGTATTGGGCATGGACATACTGTTTGGGACCATGGTGGAGCAGATCAACGCCCTCCAGGTGTACGACACGGGCTTTGCGTTCCTGATGGACCGCGACGGCAACGTGGTCTACCACCCGGACATGGAGATCGGCGGCGCGGCCATAGCGCTGGACCCCAACCTGGACCGGGAGCTTTTGAAGCGCCGGAGCACCGGCGACATGCTGGTGCGCTACGACCGGGACGGACAGCAGTGGCAGCTCGCCTTCGCCACGCTGAGCAACAACCACAAGGTGGCCGTCACCGCGCCGGTCTCCGAGATCAACGCCACGCAGCGAAAGCTGACGCTGTTCATCTTCCTGGTGGCGATGGTGATACTGGCGCTGTTCACGGTGGTGACGCTTCTTTTGATGAATGCGCTGACCAAGCCCCTCTTGCGCCTCACCTCCGCCTCGAAAAAGCTGGTGGCGGGGGACTACGACGTGGAGCTCGACTACGACGGCAGGGACGAGGTGGGCATACTGACCGCGGCGTTCAGGCAGATGCGGGACCACCTCAAGCTCTACATCAGCGACCTGAACAGCCGCGCCTATACCGACGCCATGACCGGCGTCAAGAACAAGGGCGCGTTCACCGCCTCCGTGGCCAAGCTGGAGCACCTCATCCAGGTGACCGGGCGGGAGGCCCCGCCGTCGTTCGCCGTGGTGGTGTTCGACTGCAACGATTTGAAGTACATCAACGACCACTTCGGCCACAACTGCGGGGACGTCTACCTGCAGGCCGCCTGCAAGATGATCTGCAAGGTGTATGCCCGAAGCCCCGTGTTCCGCCTGGGCGGGGACGAGTTCGCCGCCATCCTCCAGGGCGCGGACTACGACGACCGCAACGCCCTGCTGCGGGACTTCGACCACGCCGCGCTGGAGCACAACCGGATCGCCGCCCAGCCCTGGGAGCAGGTCGATATCGCCCGGGGCATGGCCGTGTACGACCCCCGGACCGACAAAAACGTCGAACAGACCCTCACCCGCGCCGATGGGCTGATGTACGAGGATAAGCAGCGGTACAAGGCGATGAGGAATTTAGGGAGTAGGGAGTAGGGAGTAGGGAGTAGGGAGTAGGGAGTAGGGGTGACGACCTCTTCCGTCAGCCCTACGGGCTGCCACCTTCCCCTGAAGGGGAAGGCTTTTGGAGATACCGCGCGGCAGCTTAGCCTCCCCTGTGTAAGGGGAGGTGTCATGCGAAGCATGACGGAGGGGTTGTCCCTGTTTCCTGATTTGTCAGGCAGACTGAACAGCTACGAATGGAAAACAGGCAAATCATTCCCCATTCCCAATTCCTCCGTCAAACAACCAACCGAAAGGAAACTTAATGTCTAAGCGCAAAACCTTCCTGCCCCTTCTGGCGCTGATCTGCGTGCTGTCGCTGACGGCCGGCTGGCTGCTGGACCGAAGCGGCCTCGGGGCGCTGGGCGTCAGGTCGCCCGAACCTCAGCAGGCCCTGCGCATCAGCGAGGCGCAGAACAACAACGTGCTCACGCTGGCCACCGCCGCGGGGGAGGCCTCGGGCTGGATCGAGGTGGAGAACACCGGCGCGGAGCCGGTGAACCTGCACGGCGCGTGCCTGATCCGGGATCAGCGGTTCAACAAGACCTTCGTGTTCCCGGACATGACCCTGCCCGCGGGCGGCTTCGTGCTGGTCTACTGCGATGGCAAGAGCGCCGCCAACGAGCTGCACGCGCCGTTTCGTCTGCCCAAGTCCGGCAATACAACGCTGACGCTGCTGGACTCCGCCCAGAACGTGCTGGACAACGTGAGGCTGGAGGCCACCGAGGCGGACGAATCCCAGTGTCGCGACGCCCAGGGCGAGTGGGTGACCTCCGCCCAGCCCACCCCCGGGGAGGTCAACAGCGCCGTGAACGACCGTCGGATGACGGTGCAGTCCGGCGAGCTGGCCCTCAACGAGGCCGTGACCGTCAACCGCGCGTTGTTTCCGGACGAGGACGGGGCATATCACGACTACATCGAGGTGCGCAACCGCACCGACGCGCCGGTCAGCCTGGCCGGCTACTGGCTGACGGACAACGTGACCCGGCCCTACAAGTGGCAGTTTCCCGACGTGACCCTGCCCGCGGGCGGCTGTCTGGCGGTACACTGCTCCGGCCTGGACCGCCGGGACGACTCCGCCCACCTGCATACGAACTTCAAACTCTCCGCCGGGGAGACGGTCTATCTGTCCCGGCCCGACGGCGCGATGATCTCCACCGTCACCCTGCCCGAATTGGAATGCGGGCAGGCCTACTCCTGGGCCGGGGACGGCTGGACGAAATCGCTGCCCCCCACGCCGAATATGGAGAACACCTACGACGCCTTCGTCCGTATGGACGCCGAGGGGCAGCCGGGGCGCGCGGGCGGGGTGTACATCAGCGAGATCATGACCGAGCCCGAGAACGAGAAGTACGACTGGATCGAGCTGTACAACTCCGGCGACCGGGACGTGAACCTCAGCGGCTGGGGCATCTCCGACAGGGTGAGCCACCCCCGCAAGTGGCAGTTCCCCGAGGGCACGATACTGCCCGCCGGGGAGCGCACCGCCATCTTCCTGACCGGCACCGAGGGCGGCAAGACGGGCGGCTTCATGTCCGCGCCCTTCGCCCTTGACAGCGCGGGCGGCTACACGATGTGCCTGTGCGACCCGGAGGGCAGACTGCTGGACACGCTGTTCGTGCCCCAGCAGTACCCGGGCGTCGCCTTCGGGCGGGACGACAGCGGAAATGCGGGCTACTTCACCGAGGGCACGCCATTAAAGTCCAACGGTCCCCGGGCGTTGAAGGGCCCCGCTCCCGGCGCGGAATACTCCGTGCGGGGCGGGCTGCACGCCGCCGGCGACAGCTTCTCCGTGGCCCTCACCGCCGAGGCGGGGGACATCTACTACACGCTGGACTGCTCCGATCCCACGCCGTCCTCCACCCGCTACGACGGCACCCCCATCCCCGTCGACAAGACCACCATACTGCGCACCCGGGTGTACCGGGACGGCTTTTTGCCCTCGATCATGGACACCCAGAGCTACCTCTACGACGTACAGGCCGCCTCCGACGCGCCCTACGTGGTGTCGCTGGTGTCCGACCCCAAGGGGCTTTACAGCGACGAGACCGGCATCATGGTGATGGGCCTGCACCCCACGGCCACCTTCCCCTACGGCGACTACAACCGGGGCGCGAACTTCTGGATGGACTGGGAGCGCGAGGCCCACGTGGAGGTGTTCACCGGCGACGGCCAGCCTGCGCTGTCTCAGGAGTGCGGCATCAAGCTGCACGGCCGCAACACCCGCGCCTACGAGCTCAAGTGCTTCAAGGTGATGGCCCGGGGCCGCTACGGCGACGACAGGTTCCGCTATCCGCTGTTTCACAATCGCCCCTGGGATGACTACGAGGCGTTCATCCTCCGCTACTCCGGCCAGGACTACAAGTACGCCTTCATGCGCGACGCCGTGCTGACCCACCTGGCCGCCAACACCAGCGTGATGTACATGGAGGCCGAGGAGTGCATCTGCTACTTAAACGGCGAATACTACTCCGCCATGTACCTCCGGGAGAACATCAGCCCCTACTCGCTGGCCCGCCGGGAGGGCTGGGCCGGGCAGGAGGACGCGCTGGACCTGGTCAAGAGCGGGCGCGAGGTCAAGCAGGGCTCCAACGCCGCCTACGCCGCCCTCAAGACCTTCCTGGAGACCCACGACAACGCCTCCCAGGAGGTCTATGACCGCATCGCCGCCGAGGTGGACATCGACAACTTCATCGAGTTCATCGCGCTGCAGGTGTTCTTCGGCCCGCCGGACACCGTCAACGTCAAGCGCTACCGCAATACGGACGCCGACGGCAAGTGGCGCTGGGTGATCTACGACCTGGACCGCGCCATGCGCGCCGACATCAACGGCTTCGAGCTGATGGCCCAGGGCACCAACGCCCAGCTTTTCAACGCCTTCATGGCCAATCCAACGCTGCGGGACAGGTTCCTGACCTACCTCAATCAGGCCATGTCCACCTACCTGTCCAGCGAGAACATACTCAAAGACATCGAGGCCCAGTTTGAGCGTCTGAAGCCCCTGCTGCCCCAGTATCTGGAGAAGCTGGAGCTCACCCAGAGCCGCTATAGGAGCGCCCTCAACAGCTTCTGCGATACCGTCAGGCGACGCCCCGCCGTGGTGCTCAAGAGCGTGGCGTTTGCCCTCAACCTCTCGCAGGCGGAGATGGAGAAGCGCTTCGCCGAGACCTACGCCGTCATGCGGGAGTTCAACCGCAAAAACGGCTTGAGCGAGATCGACCCCGACAGCATCACGTTCGCCCCGCTGGGATGATGATACAGCGCACCCCCGCCTTTCGGCGGGGGTGCGCTGCCGTGTTGTCTTTTCCCCCCGTTTGTGCTATAATCAAAGCTGAACTTTTATGCAAAACGCGGGGGAGACAATCACATGGCGCAGAAGATCGTTATACTGGACGGCTACAGCCTGATGTACCGGGCCTATCACGCCCTGCAATCGCCGATGAGCGCCCCGGACGGCACGCCGACCAACGCGGTGCACGGCTTCGTGATGATGCTTCTGAAGGTGATCGACGAGGAGCGCCCGGACGCGCTGGCGGTGGCCTTCGACATGCACGCACCCACCTTCCGGCACACCATGTACGACGGCTACAAGGCCACCCGCAAGCCCATGCCCGACGATCTGAGGGCCCAGGACCCGATCATCCGCGAGCTGATCGGCCAGATGGGCATCGCCATCATCGAGCGCGAGGGCTACGAGGCCGACGACATACTGGGCACGGTCTCCGTGCGCTGCGAGGCAAGCGGCGACGACGCGCTGCTGGTCACCGGCGACCGGGACTCCTTCCAGCTCTCCGGCCCGCACACGACCATACTCTACACCAGGAAGGGCATCACCGACACCGTGCGCGTGACGCCGGAATACATTAAAGAGACCTACGGCATCGCGCCGGAGCAGCTCATCGACGTCAAGTCCCTGATGGGCGACGCCAGCGACAACATCCCCGGCGTGCCCGGGGTGGGGGAGAAGACCGCCCTCAAGCTGGTCCAGCAATACGGAAGCCTGAAGGCCGTGCTGGACCATGCCGAAACCGACCAGAAGGGCAAGCTGAAGGAACGGCTGATCGAGGGGCGGGACCTGGCGGAGCTCAGCTACCGTCTAGCGAAGATCGACCGCGCCGCGCCCATCGAGGTCGCGCCGGACCAGTGGCGGCTGGGCCGCCTGACGAACGCGCTGCCGCGGCTAAAGTCCCTGCGGATGAACGCCGCCGCCCGCCGGCTGACGGAGGTGGCCGGGGCCCGGGAGCCGGAGGCCGTCGCGCACGCGGAGGCCCCCGCGGAGGACCTGCCGAAGGTCGAGAACATCGCGGAGCTGCCGGCCTTTGAAAAGCGCATACTGGCGCTGACCGGCGCGAAGTACGTGGCGCTGCACCTGGGCCGGAGCCTGACCCTCGAGACCGACGCCGCCCGACTCAGCCTGCCCCTCGGGGGCGACCTGCTGTCGGCGGGGGTGTCGGAGCAGGAGGCCTGCGCCGCCGCGCTGCCGCTGCTAAGGCTGGACTGCCCCAAGTACCTGCACGACATGAAGTCGCTGCCGGTGGACATCGGGGCGGTGCGGGGCGACATCATCGACGTGATGCTGGCCGCCTATGCGCTCAACCCCCAGCGCCCGGGCTTCGACGCCGAGGCGCTGTGCAACGCGGAGGGGGTCGAGGGCTACGCCGAACACCCCGCCACGGCCATCCGGCGGCTGGCGACCATGCAGATTCGTCAGATGAAGGAGACCGGCGTGGACCGGGTCTACCGGGAGATCGAGCTGCCGCTGTGCTACGTGCTCAGGGGCATGGAGGCCGAGGGTATGCTGGTGGACGCCGACGTGCTCCGGGCGCTGGGGCAGGACTTCAAGGTCCACATCGCCCGGCTGGTGGCCGAGATCGACGACATGGCGGGCAAAAAGATCAATCTGAATTCCCCCAAGCAGCTGGGCGAGCTGCTGTTTACGACACTGGGCATTCCCTCGCCGAAGAAGAAGATCTCCACCGGCAAGGAGGTGCTGGAGGAGCTGGCGGACGAGTATCCCATCTGCGCGAAGATCCTCGAGTACCGCAGGTATCAGAAGCTCCAGTCCACCTACATCGACGCGCTGATCCCCATGCGGGACGCCGCGGGGCGCATCCACACGCGCTTCGACCCGGTGGGCACCGCCACGGGGCGCATCAGCTCGTCGGAGCCGAATCTGCAAAACATCCCGGTGCGCACGGAGCTGGGCAAGGCCATCCGCGGCGCGTTCATCGCCCGGCCGGGCTGGGTGCTGGTGGACGCGGATTACAGCCAGATCGAGCTTAGGGTGCTGGCCCACATCTCCGGCGACCCCACCATGATCCAGGCCTTCAACGAGGACCAGGACATCCACGCCCGCACGGCCTCGGAGGTCTACGGCGTGCCGATTTCGGAGGTCACCGGCCAGATGCGCTCGGCCTGCAAGGCCGTCAACTTCGGCATCGTGTACGGCATATCGGAGTTCACGCTGGCCCGGAACATCGGCGTCAGCCGCTACGAGGCGAAGGACTTCATTGAGCGCTACTTTAAGCGCTACCCCGGCGTGAAGGCCTACATGGACGGCGCGGTGAAGAAGGGCCACGAGCAGGGCTACGTCACCACGCTGATGGGCCGTCGCCGCTACCTGCCGGAGCTTCAGAGCGCCAACTACAACCTGCGCGCCTTCGGCGAGCGCTGCGCCATGAACAGCCCCATACAGGGCACCGCGGCGGACATCATCAAGCTGGCGATGATAAAGGTGTTCGACGCCCTGCGCGACGGCGGCTACCGGGCGCGGCTCATCATGCAGGTGCACGACGAACTGATCATCGAGGCCCCCGCCGACGAGGCCGAGGCCGTGAAGGGGCTTTTGAAGGGCTGCATGGAGAACGTGTTCCCCATGTCCGTGCCCCTCAAGACCGATATTTCCATTGGAGGCGATTGGCGTGCCTGCAAGTGAGAGGCCCTATGTGATCGGGCTGACGGGCTCCAGCGGCAGCGGCAAGACCGAGGCCGCGCGGTATCTGGAATCGCTGGGGGCGGCCAGGTTCGACGCCGACGAGGTGTCCCGCGCCGTCACCGCGCCGGGCGGTCCGGCGCTGCCCGCCATACGGGAGACCTTCGGCGACGGCGTCTTCAACCCCGACGGCACGCTGAACCGCCGGGCGCTGGGGGACATCGTGTTCGCGAGCGCGCCGCACCGCCGGGCGCTGGAGGCCATCATCCACCCGCTGGTGCAGCGCACCATGCTGGAGCGGATGGATCAGGCCGCCGAGGCCGGGGCGAAGGTCGTGATACTGGACGTGCCGCTGCTGTTTGAGACCGGCATGGACGCGCTGTGCGACGAGACCTGGGCGCTCTACGTGGGCCGGGAGATGCAGATCTCCCGCATCGTCGCCCGGGACGGCGTCACCCGCGAACAGGCAGAGGCCCGCATCGACAGCATGATGCCCACCGACGAGCGCAACGCCCGCGCCACCTGTGCCGTCAATACCGACCAGCCCGTCGAAAAGACCCGGCAGGTGCTCGCGCAGCTGTATCGGCAGGCGGAGAAGCGTGCCTGAAGAGTGGAGAGTGGAGAGTGAAGAGTGGAGATATGATTTGCCGCACACAATTCTTGCCGGAAAGCCACCCATAGATAGCTCCCGCGAAAAAGGCGTTTTCAAGCTGAGAAAAACATTGTGTCGTTCTCAGGCATTCTCCATCTTCACTCTCCACTCTTCACTCTTCACTCTCTCAAATGAGGAACCATCATGTCAAAGAAGAAAAGAAGGCGTCGCCGCAAACAAAGGCGTCTTGCCCTGATCGCGACCATCGCGGTGCTGGTGTTGGCGCTTATCGGGCTGACGGTGTGGATCGCGTTCGACCGCGCCCCGGAGGTGGTGATCAAACACTATCCGATGGAGTACGAATCCACGATCCGGCTGTGCGCGCGGCTGAACGACATCCCCCCGGCCTACGTGGCCGGCGTGATCCTGGCGGAGTCGAGCTACGACCCGCAGGCGGTGTCCTCCGTCAACGCGCAGGGGCTCATGCAGCTTCTGCCCTCCACGGCGGAGTGGGTCGCCGGGAAGCTGGGCGAGACCTACGCGGAGGGCTGCCTGTTCGACCCGGAGACCAACATCCGCTACGGCTGCTGGTACCTGGGCTTCCTGATGCAGCGCTACGGCGGCGACATGCGGCTGGCCTCCTCGGCCTACCACGCGGGGCAGGGCACGGTGGACAAGTGGCTGCAAAACCCCGAGTACGCCCCGGACGGCGTCCATCTGGCCGTCATCCCCTACGACACCACCGACACCTACGTCCAGAGGGTCCTGAAATATTATGAGAAATACGCTGAACTATACGCGGCTTAGCCTCATACTGCTGCTCCTGCTCGCGCTGGCCCTGCCCGCCGTGGCGGAGGGGGACATCGCCACCGACCTGAGCGGCAACCTGACCGCCGCTGACCCGGCCATGGTGGACGCCATGGGCTACGATTCGGAAGCCCCGCTGGAGGAGTATCAGACCGCGAGCGACCTGACCCAGAACGCCGACGTGGTGGTGGGCTACATCGCGCCGCCCGGCGCGTCCATCAACCCCACCAGCTGCATCGAACTCAGCCTGGTCAGCATGAACCAGCTTATCTACGAGTCCGTGGTGGACCTGGACGCCAGCATGAAGCCCTCGCCGATGCTGGCCGACAGCTGGGAGCACGAGGGCAAGACCTGGACCTTCAAGCTGCGCCCCGGCGTCACCTTCCACAACGGCGCGGAGATGACCGCCCACGACGTGGTCAGAAGCTGGGAGACCTTCATGAGCACCTACGTGGACAACCCCTACTTCGGGCGGATGCAGGCCATCTCCTCCATGGAGGCCACCGACATCTACACCCTGCAGGTCATCGGCCAGACCGCCGGCATGGCCACGCTGTACGCCATGAACTTCCCGGTGATGCAGTACAACACCCTCGCCGACCCGGTGCCCCGGGGCTCCGGCCCCTACTGGTACATCGGGCGGGACGACGCGGACAACATCCGGCTGGAGGCCAATCCGCTGTGGTGGAAGAAGCAGCCCCTCATCCACAGCATACTGTTTAAGCGCTACGACGACGCCGGCGACGCCATACAGGCCGTGCAGACCAACCAGATCGACCTGGTGGCCACCATAAGCCCCAAGGCCGCGTTCAGCCGCAAGCTGGCGGACCTCACCAGCATGGACTACCCGACGCTGACCTACGAGATGCTCATCCCGAACCTCAGCGACAGCTCCATCATGTCTGACATCCGCATGCGCCAGGCGGTGATGTACGCCATCGACCGCTCGGTGATCGCCTCCAACGCCTACCTGGACATGGCCGTGCAGTGCGAGGTGCCCGTCCAGCCCTCCTGCTGGCTGTACGAGAGCCAGTCCGCCATCTACTATTACAGCCCCGAGCGCGCGCTGCAGCTTTTGAACAGCATGGGCTGGTACGACCTGACCGGCAACGGCCGGCTCAACAAGATCGAGGGACGGCTGCTGCGGGAGCCCTCGGTGACCATCGTGACCTACAACGAATCGACCAACTCCATCCGCGAGAACGCCGCCAACCTGATCGCCGCCTACCTCGAAGCCGTGGGCGTCAACGCGAAGGTGAGCGTGATGTCCCAGAGCCGCCTGCGGGAGAACATCAAGGCCCGCAGCTACGACCTGGCGCTGGTGGGGGTCAACCTGAGCGAGGTGCCCAACATGTCCGCCATATTCGGGCGCGGCGCGAGCCTGAACCTCAACGGCTTCGGCAACGACAATATGGAGATGTATCTGCAACAGGCCACCGCCGCCGGGGATGAGACCCTGCTCAAGAGCGCCTTCTCCGAGATGCAGATGTACGTGGTCAACCGGCTGCCCATCATGGGGCTGCTGTTCCGCACCGGCACCGTGCTGTCCAACCGCTCCCTGGGCGGCCTGAGCGCGCTGAGACTGTACGACGCCCTGAACGGATTTGAGTTTTTGACCGGCGAACAGTAACATACAGAAAAAGCCGATTCCCCGCCATTGCGGGGAATTGGCTTTTTCTGGGTTCTTCACGTTTTCTTATGGGATTGCAAAGAAACTCCCTCAGGCGCTGCGCGCCAGCTCCCTCGGAGAGGACTCCCTCAGGCGCTACGCGCCAGCTCCCTCGGAGAGGACTCCCTCAGGCGCTACGCGCCAGCTCCCTCGGAGAGGGAGCCTTTTGGCGGCGAACCCATAGCCTCCCTCTTAGAGGGAGGTGGCACCGCGAAGCGGTGACGGAGGGAGTCAAGGAGTCGGCTTGTCAAAGCCGAGACGGAGGAGGTCGCCATCCCACAAGTTTCCGTGAAAAGGCTTTTCTGTATGCCTGCGAGATTACCACAGATTCACCGCGCCGCTCTGGTCGGCATTGACCCAGTAGGCGGCGTTTTCATCGACCTTGACGTAGACCCTGTCCACCTTGCCGGTCTTGGCGAGGATCTCCTCCGCGGTGATCTCGCCGCCCAGGGGGGACTGTATGATGATCACGGGCTTCGCGGCCTTCTTCGCGGGCTTGGCGGCCTTCTCCACCTTCTCGGCCTTCGCGGGCTTCTCAGCCTTCGCGGGCTTCTCAGCCTTCTCCACCTTCTCGGCCTTCGCAGGCTTTTCGGCCTTCACGGACTTCCTGGGCTTCGCGGGCTTCTTTGCGGGGGCGGGCGCGGCAGCCGGAGCTTCGGGGGCGGCCTCCGCGGGAACGGCTTGCGCGACGGGCGCTTCCGCTTCGGCGGCCAGTGCTGCGGCGGCGGCCTCGACGGCCTCCTCGACGGCCTGGGTCAGGTCCACGTTGAACACTTCCCGGATCCTGTCTACGACCTTCTGGCTCGGCTTGATCTTGCCGATTTCATATGCGCCGACGGTGGAGACGCCGATGGCCAGCGCCTTGGCGAGCTTCGGCTGGGAGAGGCCCAGGGATTTGCGCAATTCCTTGATGGTCATGGTAGAATTCTCCTTTGCTGATATATTCCTGATGCCATTATACCGTAGAAAGCGGCGAGCGTCAAGTGACGTTCAACCGGGCATCTTTGTTGATTTATCCGCAGAACCCTTGCCTTTATTATGGATATGTGTTATTATTAAACATACGGTTATATGCGGTTACGCCGTGCATGACGTGTGAATAAAAGGATCGGAGTGTATAAACATGAACGTAGCCGAAATTCTCAAGGAACGGATGGCTTTTTCATTCGAGGTATTTCCGCCGAAGACGGACGTCGGCATGCAGAAGCTGTGCGGCGCGGGCGGCGTGCTGGATCATCTGTATGAGATGAACCCGGACTATATCTCCTGCACCTACGGCGCGGGCGGCACCAATGTGGGCAAGAACCTGGAGGTGCTGGACAAGATCAAACAGGACGGCAGGTCCATCCCCGTGACCCACTTCACCTGCGTGGCCAACACGAAGGCGGGCATCAAGGAGCAGCTCCAGACCTACCTGGACCACGGCATCGACCACATGCTGGCGCTGCGCGGCGACATTCCCTTCGGCTGGACCGGCACCGGCGGCGACCTGCACTACGCCACGGAGCTGGTGAAGTTCGTGCGCCGCGAGTTCGGCGACAAGTTCACCATCGCGGTGGCGGGCTCCCCCGAGGGCCACATCGCCTGCCGCTCCATCGAGGCGGACATCTCCTTCCTCAAGCAGAAGCAGGACGAGGGCGCCGATTACATCATGACCCAGCTGTGCTGGGACATGGACCAGTTCCGCTGGTGGATGGACGCCATCCGCAACGCCGGCATCTGGCTGCCGGTGGACGTGGGCATCATGCCCGTGCTGGACGTCGCCGCCACCATCAACATGGCGCTGTCCAGGAACGGCTGCGTCATGCCCAGGGCGCTTTCGGAGATCATCTCGAAGCACTGGATCTTCCCGAATCCCTTCGCGCCCGGCGAGTCCGAGGAGTCCGTCGCCGCCAAGAAGGCCGCCTTCAAGGAGGCCGGCATGGCCTACACCATCGGCCTGATCGACGAGTACCGGGCCTGCGGCATCGACGGCATCCACCTCTACGCCCTCAACAAGTACGAGGACATCACCCGCCTGGTGAAGGAATCGGGCATCGTGGATCTGATCTGACAGAGGAACCTCTCCGCCTCGCTTCGCTCGGCACCTCCTACTCCCTCCGTCTCGGCTTCGCCGAGCCACCTCCCTCTAAGAGGGAGGCAGGACAGGGAACCTCTCCGCCTCGCTTCGCTCGGCACCTCCCACTCCCTCCGTCTCGGCTTCGCCGAGCCACCTCCCTCTAAGAGGGAGGCATGACGGGGAGGCAAGG
>CACXBB010000039.1:18657-28143 GCA_902765735.1 uncultured Eubacteriales bacterium
CTTCCCCTTCAGGGGAAGGTGGCATGGCGAAGCCATGACGGATGAGGTGCCCCTTTCAGGGGAGCTGGCACAGCCGCAGGCTGTGACTGAGAGGTCGTTTTCCCACAAGATAACGTGAAGAACCAGATAACGACAAAGCGGCTGTCTCAAGACGCATAATCATTCAGGTGTGTGCATGATGTAGGGGCGGCGATGCGCCGCCCGCCGTGAAGGTACGTTGCGAATCATACCCGGGCGGGCGCCGCATCGGCGCCCCTACGCATGTTTCATGAATCGATATGCGTATTGAGACTGCCGCTTTGATATGCGTCACCTGCTGTACTTCTCCACGGTGTACTGCACGCCGTCGGTGTCCACGGTGGCACGCTTGATGCGCTGCTCCTGCACCGGACGGTCCTGGAAGCCGGTGGGGGTATTGGCGATGCGGTCCACCACGTCCATGCCCTCCAGCACGATGCCGAAGGCGGCGTAGTTGCCGTCCAGGCGCGGGGCGTTGGCGTGCATGATGAAGAACTGGCTGCCGGCGGAGTTGGGCATCATGCTGCGGGCCATGGACAGCACGCCCCGGGTGTGCTTCAGGGTGTTCTGCTTGAAGCCGTTGCGGGCGAATTCGCCCTTGATGGTGTAGCCGGGGCCGCCCATGCCGGTGCCCTGGGGGTCGCCGCCCTGGATCATGAAGCCGGGGATGACCCGGTGGAAGATCAGCCCGTCGTAGAAGCCGGACTCCACCAGATTCACGAAGTTCGCCACGGTGTTGGGCGCCACCTCGGGGTACAGCTCCGCCCGGATGATGCCGCCGTTTTCCATCTCAATCGTCACGATGGGGTTTTTGCTCATATCTGTCGTCCTCCTTATTTCTTTTTGGACTTTCTGTTGTCGATATCCTTTTTATTCAGCGTCTGGGGCTCGTAATCGACGTCGTAGGTCTCCACGCGGATGCGCTGTATGACGATCTTATCCAGCGGCACGTAGTTGCCGTCCACGGGCCGGGAGCCGATGTCGTCCAGCACGCCCAGGCTGTCCTCGTCCATGATACGCCCGAAGGCGGCGTAGTAGCCGTCGTACTCGGGGTAGCTGCCCTCCATGATGAAGAACTGGCTGCCGCCGGTGTCGTAGTCGCTCTTGCGGGCCATGGAGATGGTGCCGCGCATGTGGGACAGCGTGTTGCCCTTGAATTTGTTCTCGGAAAACTCGCCCTTGATGTAGTAGCCCGGGTCGCCGGTGCCGTCGTTGTTGGGGTCACCGGACTGTATCAGCACGTTGGAGACCACCCGGTAGATCTGCTGGTTGTCGTAGAAGCCGCCGTTGGCCAGATTGACGAAGTTGGCCACGGTGTTCGGGGCCTGCTGGGGGTACAGCTCGAAGCGCATCTGGCTTCCGTCGGTCAGGGTGATGGTGGCGACGGGGTTCTGTACGATCTCCGCGTAGGGATTCTTCGGTTCTCCGCAGGCAGCCAGGAGCAGCGCGATTGCCAGCAAGAGCGGTATCAGGCGTTTCACGGGCGATTCACCCCCGTCTGAAAGATCACCGCGCGCTTGCGCTGGACCATCTCGTCCGTGCGGGCGATGTACTCGTCGATGTTGCGCACGTTCGGGGCGCGCTCGATGCGCAGTGCCCGGTCGAACAGCCACTTGGTGATGGCCCCCGCCCCCAGCGCCAGCACGCTGACGGTTTCCTCCATGTTGCCGATGTTGTACAGGCACGCCTTGCCGGGCAGGGCGTAGCCCACGTTCTCCAGGTTGCCCGCCATGTACTTCTGACGGTACAGGTAGTAGGGCCGGTAGCCCGCCCCCGTCAGGCGCTCGCGGGCCAGGGCGATCATCTCGCCCGCGCCCTCGGCGCCGATCTGGGTGTGCCCCCCGGCGACGGTGAGCTGCTCGTGCAGTTTGCTGGAGCGCTTGATGGCCAGGGAGTGCACCGTCACGCTGTCCGGCTTGAGGGACTGCACCACGTCCAGCGTGTGCCGAAAGTCCGCCACCGTCTCCCCGGGCAGGGCGGCGATCAGGTCCATGTTGATGTCGTCAAAGCCCAACCGGCGGGCGAGTTCATACGCCTCCAGCGTCTGCGCGCCGGTGTGGGCGCGGCCGATGCGTTTAAGCGTGTCGTCGTTGAAGGTCTGGGGGTTGACGGAGATGCGCCCCACCCCGTGGGCTTTGAGCATCCGCAGCTTTTCCCCGTCGATGGTGTCGGGCCGCCCGGCCTCCACCGTCCACTCCACGGCGGTGGGGAAGGCCGCCTGCGCCGCGGTCAGTATGCGCTCGAGGTCCCGGCAGGAGATCGCCGTGGGCGTGCCGCCGCCGACGTACCCCGCCCGCAGCGCCATGCCCTTTTCGCGCATCATGTCCCGGCACAACGCGATCTCATGAATAAGCGCGTTGACATACGGCTCCACGCGCCTCCCGTCGCCGATCTCGCTCGCCGAGAAGGAGCAGTAGGCGCAGCGGGTCCTGCAGAAGGGGATGCCGATGTACAGGTCAAACCGGTCCGCCGGGGCCTCGCGCAGGCCCTGCTGCATCCGGGCGATCTCGCCCAGCAGCGCGGCGCGGTCGGGGGAGACGTCGTAGGCCTCCTCCACGTGCCGCATGGCGGCGTCCAGGTCCATGCCCGCTTCCATGGCCTCGTACAGAAGCCGGGTGGGGCGTATGCCGGTCAGGCTGCCCCAGGGGGGACGCAAGCCGGTCAATCGCTTGAGCAGGTTGTAGAGCGCCAGCTTCACCTGGCGCTTGCGCAGGCGCTTGACCTCCACCGGCGTGCCGTCGAAGGCGGGCTGTGAGAGCACGCTCTGTTCGCCGCCGTGGGTCCAGCGGTCGGTCCATTGGCTGTCTGCCTCGGTGAAGCGGTGCTCGAACACATCCTCGCCCGCGGTGAGGCTGATCGCCACGTCGCCGTAGAACAGCCGCAGCACGTCGCCCAGGTCGGAGAAGAACTCCGGCGCGTCCGTGATGATGCGTATCATAGGCCGTAGCGGCTCCTTTCATCGCCGATGGTGGTGGCCATGCCGTGGCCGGGGTACACCCGGGTCTCCGGGGGCAGCGCAAACAGCCGCCGCAGGGAGTCGCGCATCTGGGCGGGACTGCCGCCGTACAGGTCCATGCGGCCGAAGCCCGCCTGAAACAGCGTGTCGCCGGAGAACAGCGCATGCTCGTCGGGCAGGTACAGGCACACCGAGCCCCGGGAGTGGCCGGGGGTGGGCAGCACCGTGAAGTCGAGCCCCGCGGCGGACAGCTTTTCGCCGTAGGGCGCGGCCTCGATGGCCGGGCCGTCCATGTGGGTGATGCCCATAAGCCCCGCCCGGCCGTTGATGGCGGCGTTGTTGAGCATCTCCATGTCGTCGCGCCCCACGTACACCGGGGCGTGGGTGTCCACGGCCATGGGACCGACGGCCATGATGTGGTCGAAGTGGCCGTGGGTCAGCAGGATCGCCGCCACCCTGCGGCCCTCGAGGGCGCGTTTGAGCTTCGGGTATTCGTCGCCGGGGTCGATCACCACGCAGTCGTCCCGGCCTTCGCGCCGGACGAGCCAGGCGTTCTCGCCGATCTCGCCGCAGCAGACACAGTGTATTTGAATGGGCATAGGTCCTCCGATTATTTCAGCCATTGCACAAATGCCGTCTTATCGTCGGCGTTATAGCCGCACTTCTTATAGAATTGAAGCGTTCCAGCCGACTTTGAGCCGGTCATGAGCATCATCTTGTAGCAGCCCGCCCGTGTGGCGATCTCCCGCGCGCGGTCGAGGCACGCCGCGGCGCGTCCCTGCCGGCGGTACGCTGCCCGGGTCACCACGTTCTCCACGAAGGCGTAGGGCCGCGCGCCCCGGGTGAGGTTCGGTATGATCACGCACACGCAGGAGGCGACCAGCAGGCCGCCCTCATCGTCCACGAGGATGTGGTGGTTTTCGTCTGACATGATCCGCCGCCAGGCGTCCCGCAGGGCGTCGGAATCCTCCGGCACGCGGGTCTCGTGCAGGTGCAGGTACAGCTCAAGCAACCCGCCGAGGTCGTTATACACCGCTTCGCGCACCATGGTCAGAACGTCCTTCGGCTGTCCAGCAGTATGGTCACCGGGCCGTCGTTCAGAAGGCTGACCGCCATGTGGGTGCGGAAGCGGCCCGTCTCGACGGTCAGGCCGTGGGCCTCCAGCATGGCCTTCACCGTCTCGCACAGGGGCTCGGCCACGTCGGGCTTCGCGGCCTTGATGAAGTCCGGCCGCCGGCCGTGGCGCGCGTCGGCCAGCAGCGTGAACTGGCTCACCAGCAGCACCTTGCCGCCCACGTCCCTGAGCGACAGGTTCATCCTGTCGTTTTCGTCCTCAAACACCCGAAGGCCCGCGATCTTGTCCGCGCAGTACTTCGCGTCCGCCTCGGTGTCGCCGTCCTCCGCGCCCAGAAGCACCAGGAAGCCGCCGTCGATTTTGCCCACGGTCTCGCCCGCCACGTCCACCGACGCATGGCTGACCCGCTGTATGACGCAACGCAATATAATTCCCCCATTCGGTCGGGATTGAGAGTGGAGAGTGAAGAGTGGAGAGTGGAGTTATAGTTAGCCGCGCACACATTATTGCGGGAATAACAACCAATGTTCCCGCGAATAGAGGTGTTTTGCGACAGGAGATAACATCGCTTCGTTCTCAGGCATTCTTTATCTCCACTCTCCACTCTTCACTCTCCACTCTTCACTCTAATCATCGCATCGTTCCCGGGCAAACCAAATCTGCACTCTGCACTCTGCACTCTCCACTCTGATCTCACCCGTTCACCCGGCTGACCTCGATGATATCCGGCCACTTATTGAGCTCCTTGATGATCTTGTTGAGCTGCTGGGTATCCTTGATCACCAGGGAGATATTGAAGATGAAGGTATTATCCTTGAGGGTATGGGCGGAGATGGCGCTGACCGGCACCTCCATGGTGGCGAACAGCACGGACAGTTCCGCCAGCAGCCCGGTGCGGTTGTAGCAGATGATGCGGATCTCGGCGTCGTAGGTGCCGCCGGAGGCCTGGCTCTCCCACTCCACCTCGATCAGCCTGTCCTTCTCCACGCCGGGGTCCTTGAGGCTGACGCAGTCGGCGCGATGCACGGACACGCCCCGGCCCCGGGTGATGTAGCCGATGATCCGGTCCCCGGGCAGCGGCGAACAGCACTTGGCGAAGCGCACCAGCATGCCGCTCTCGCCCTTGACGATCACGCCGTTTGACGCCCCGGACTTATGGACCTTCTTCGGAGGCTCCTCGGGCTTCTGCTCGGGCACGACTGGCACATCCTCGACCTTCTGGGTCTTCTTGTACTCATCGATCAGGCGGTTGAGCACCTGCACCGTGCTCAGCCCGCCGAAGCCCACCATGGCGCACACGTCGTCGTAGGACTGCACCGAGTAGCGCTTGTACAGCGTCTCCACCAGCTCGTTGCGGCTCAGCTGGGACATGCTGTATCCCAGGCGCTTGGCCTCGCGCTCCAGCATCTCCCGGCCGTGGACGATGTTGTCCTCCCGCTGCTCCTTCTTGAGCCAGGCGCGGATCTTGGCCTTGGCCTCGGAGGTCTTGACGATGTTCAGCCAGTCGCGGGACGGGCCGTGGGAGGACGACGAGGTCATGACCTCCACGAAGTCGCCGGTGTTGAGCTGATGGGCCAGCGGCACGATGCGCCCGTTGACCTTCGCGCCGATGCAGCGGTTGCCCACGGCGGAGTGGATGCGGTAGGCGAAGTCCAGCGGGGTGGCGCCCTTGGGCAGGGAGATCACATCGCCCTTGGGGGTGAACACGAACACCTCGTCGGCGAACAGGTCGAATTTCAGCAATTCCGAGAACGTGCCGGGGTCCTTCACGTCGCCCTGCCAGTCCAGTATGCGCCTCAGCCACGACAGCTTGTTGTCCAGCTCGTCGGCGGCCTTGCCCTCCTTGTAGCGCCAGTGGGCGGCGATGCCGTACTCCGCCGTGCGGTGCATCTCGAAGGTGCGGATCTGTACCTCGAAGGGCTTGCCCTGGTTCATTACCGTGGTGTGCAGGGACTGGTACATGTTGGCCTTGGGCATGCTGATGTAGTCCTTGAAACGGCCCGGCACCTGGGGCCAGATGGTGTGCACGATACCCAGCGCGAAGTAGCAGTCGTTCTTGGTGTTCACCAGCACCCGGATCGCGATCAGGTCCATGATCTGGTCGAAGGTCTTCTGCTGGTTCTTCATCTTCTTGTAGATGGAGTAGAAGTGATTGGGACGGCCGTCGATCTCGCACTTGATGCCCGCCTCGCTCAGGCGGCTCTTCAGTTCCTGGGTTACCTGGGCGATGAGCTGCTCGCGCTCCTCGCGCTTCATGCCCACCAGCCGCACCAGCTCGTAGTAGCCCTCGGGATCGAGGTAGCGAAGCGACAGGTCCTCCAATTCCCACTTGATGGTGTACACGCCCAACCGGTGGGCCAGCGGGGCGTAGATATCCAGCGTCTCCCGTGCGATGGGCACCTGCCGCTCCGGCCGCTGCCACTTGAGCGTGCGCATGTTGTGCAGCCGGTCCGCCAGCTTGATCAGAACCACCCGGATGTCCTTGGCCATGGCCAGGAACATCTTGCGAAGGGTCTCGGCCTGGGCCTCCTCCCGGTTGGCGAAGTCGAGCTGCGCGAGCTTGGTCACGCCGTCCACCAGCAGGGCCACCTCGTCGCCGAACATCGCGCGCACGTTGTCCAGCGTGCAGCCCTCCACGTCCTCCACGCAGTCGTGCAAAAGGCCCGCCGCGATGGTGGTCGCGTCCAGCATCAGATCCGTCAGTATGACCGCCACCGCGCAGGGGTGGCAAAAATAGGGATCGCCCGATTTCCGCACCTGGTTGGCGTGGGCCTTTTCCGCGAAAGCGTAGGCCCGGCTGACCAGATCCATATCGTCGTCCGGGTGATATTTCTGTATGCGGCCGATCAGCTCGTCCACGCTGATGTACGGGCGCAAGCCGGTTTCAGACATATCGGATCCTCCCTGTTTGATGGTCGTTGATTTTACTGTCGCCAGGACTGTATCATCCGCCAGACGGCGCTCTCCCCGGGCTCGGCGTGCCTTCGGTCGAGCCGCCGGATGCCGACGGGCGAGGCGTTGAGATCGAAGGCGAAGAGCCCCATGTCCTCGAGGGTCAAAAGGCTTAAAAGCGCGGTCAGCCGGTTCCGGCCGGACTGCTCCGCCACCGCGTGGGCGAGCATCTGAAGATTCCGGCACGGCGTTCCCCGGCGATACAGCGCCGTCAGCGCCCGGTAGGCGTCGCGCATGGCGTCCAGGTCCGGGATGGCGTCGAGCCAGTCGGGACGGACGTCGAGCCTAAAGACCTCGCCCTCCCAGTCGAGCGCCTCGGCGGGACAGCCCATCAGCACCACCCGGCGGCAGCCTGCGGGGATCGCGCCCGCCCTCGGGCACACGCACACCGCGTTGAAGCCCCGGGGATCGTCGGGCATCGCGCCGATGTGCAGGTCGCAGGGCCCCAGCCTGAGCGCCAGCGCCGCTGCGGCCATATCGCCCGCGAGCATCAGCGTGCCCTGGGGCGCGGCGCTCAGCACCGCCGAGAGCGCGTCCGCGTCGATGGTCGCAGGGACGGGCGCGTCACACGGGTCCATCTTCTTATTATAGATTATCTCTGTTAAGAAATCGCATTGAAGCGATAATTCCTCACCAAGATTTGACGCAATGCGCGCGTTCGCGTCGGCGTTTGTCAGCGCCCTGACCTCGAGCTGCGCCGAGGTGCGGCCCAGGTAGGTGTTCAGCTTCGGCACGAACAGCGCGTCCACGGGGCAGTCGCCCTGAAGCTCTGCGGCGCGCCGGCCCTCCCGGAAGAAGATGCCGGCCACCCGGTGGCCCCCCTGGGCCAGCGTGAGCCTGAGGTGCGCGCCCTCCGCGCCGACGCTGCGAGCCTCCACCACCTCCGCCGCCGCGCGGAACACCGGCGCGGGATTGCCGAAGCCCGTGGGCTGCAGGCCCTCCAGCGCCGCCACCAGGGCGGGGGTGACGGCCTCCAGGTCGAGCTCCGTGTCGTAGGGCAGGGCGGGGACGTAGACCTCCGGCAGTATGTTGTCATGAAGCCAGCGGTCCATGGCGTCGATGAAGTCGTGAAGCCGGTCCGGCGCGAGCGTCAGCCCCGCCGCCTGCTTGTGGCCGCCGAAGCGCAGCAGAGTGTCAGCGCAGCCGGTCAGCGCCGCGTGGATGTCCACGCCCTCGATGCTGCGGCAGGAGCCGGTCAGCTTATCCCCCTGGTCGGAGAGCATCACCACGGGGTAGTGGTACTGCTCCACCAGCCGGGACGCCGCCAGGCCGATCACACCGGGGTTCCAGTCCTTCCCGCACAGTATGATGGCGCGATGCCGTATGAAGTCGAAGCCCCGAAGCTGCGCCTCCGCCTCCCGGAGGATCTGCTGCTCGACGGCCTTGCGCCGGGTGTTCTCCGCATTCAGCTCCTCGGCCAGTATGGCCGCGCGCTTGGGGTCCGCGGTGGCGACCAGCTCCAGCGGTTTAAGCGCCGTGTCCAGCCGCCCGCCGGCGTTCAGTCTCGGGGCCAGCTGGAAGGCGACGGCCGTGGAGGTCACCGGCTTGCCCGACAGCCCCGCCGCCTCGATCAGCGCCGCGATGCCGGTGCGGGGGTGCCGGTTGACGGCCTCAAGCCCCATGGCCACGATGGCGCGGTTCTCGCCGGTCAGCGGCACCACGTCGGCCACCGTCGCCAGCGCGGCGATGTCGATCAGATCCGTGGGGATCTTGCCGGACAGCGCCCACACCAGCTTCCACGCCACCCCCGCGCCGCACAGGTGGGGAAAGGGGTAGTCGTTCAGAAGCGGGTTCACCACCGGGCAGTCCGGCAGCGCCTCGGCGGGGCGGTGGTGGTCGGTGACGATGACCTTGAGCCCCAGCGACTTCGCCAGCGCCACCAGCTCCACGCTGGTCACGCCGCAGTCCACCGTGACCATCAGCTTCGACGTGGACGCGATCTCCCGGACGGCGGGCTCGTTTAACCCGTAGCCCTCGGTGTGGCGGCTGGGCAGGTAGACCCGGACGTTCGCCCCCAGGGATTCGAGATACAGCCGCATGATGGCCGAGGCGCAGACGCCGTCCACGTCGTAGTCGCCGTAGACGCAGATGGGGTCGCCGGATTTGACGGCGGCGCGGATCATGCCGGTGGCTTCGTCCATGTCGCTCAGCAAAAAGGGGTCGTGCAGGCTCCGGGCGTCCGGGTTCAGGAAGCGCGAGGCTTCCTCCGCCGAGGCGATGCCCCGCGCCACCAGCAGGCGGTGCAGGGCCTCCGGCATGTCGACGGGCCGCTCAAAGGGGGTGGGCGTTTCGTTGCGTTTGACGTATCTCAGCATGGTGGCTCCAATGATCGTTGTATTTTGGACAATCCCTCTGCCCCTGCGGGGCACCTCCCTTTACACAAGGGAGGCAGGGCAACCCCTCCGCCTCGCTGCGCTCGGCACCTCCCCTTGCACAGGGGAGGCAGGGCAACCCCTCCGCCTCGCTGCGCTCGGCACCTCCCCTT
>CACXBB010000040.1 GCA_902765735.1 uncultured Eubacteriales bacterium
GCGACTGCTATTGCCCCACTAAGCCTGCGGGAAATCGCCTTGAAATGCAGCCAAATCCGCTCGAAACTGCATCTCCCGGTATTTAGAAACACACTCTAGGAATTGGGTTACCGGCTGCCGCAGGGTATACTCGCAAAGGCTCTCCGGCATTCTATAATTCCTAATTCCCAATTCCTAATTCCTAATTTTCATACAAGTACCTTGTCCTCCAGATACGCCTTCTGCCGTTCGATGATGTCATTCTGTTCCACGATGAAGCGGCTGGCGAGGCTGGCGGCGTCGGCATCGGCGTCGGGGTAGGTGTTGCGGGCCTTGGTCATCTCGATGATGCCCATGGTGGCCCCCTGTATGACCATCTCGGCGATGTGGGCGTTGGACCGGTCCGTGATGGTGTTCATCTGGGTGCCCACCCACATGCCGGCCTTCTGCAGCGGACCCACGGGCTCGGCGCGGCCCCCGGCGGCGGCCAGGGCGCTCTCGGCCTCCTGGGCGGAGGCGCGGTACTGCTCGCGCTCGCGGTCCAGCTCGCCGCGCATCTCCTGGCTCTCGACCTTGTCCATCAGCTGGTTGATGGCCTCCTCGCCGCTTCGCGCGTTGCGCACGACGTCCTGCAAAAGCTGAATCGTCTCGTTCATGCTGATTCCTCCCTGCGTTTTTTTGCGGCCGCGAGGCTTATTATGGCCGCAAAGCGCCGTCGCAGGCGTGGAAATTGAAGCCTTGGAAAATGTAAAATATGATGGAAGATCGGGCAAAAAATGCAAATACGGGGCTTTGACACTTGATTTTCGCCGATTAACGCGGTATCATAGGGAGGTACGGATGCAAAAATGCATCAATCTCAACGATGAAACGGAGCGATACCCATGTTGAACATTCGCATTGAGAGAACCGCCGCGCCGAAGGCGAAGCCGGCGCCGGGTCAGAAGCTGGGCTTCGGCCACATCTTCACCGACCACATGTTTGTGATGGACTACACCGAGGGCCAGGGCTGGCACGACGCCCGCGTGGTGCCCTACCAGAATATTTCGCTGGCGCCGTCGGCGATGGTGTTCCACTATGGCCAGGAGATGTTCGAGGGCCTCAAGGCCTATCGCGGCGAAAACGGCGAGGCCTTCCTGTTCCGCCCGGACATGAACGCCAAGCGCGCCAATGCCTCCAACGACCGCCTGTGCATCCCCCAGATCCCCGAGGAGGACTTCGTGCAGGCTATCAAGACCGTGGTGGCCGTGGACAAGGACTGGATCCCCACCGATCCGGGCACGTCGCTGTACATCCGTCCCTTCGTGATCGCCACCGACGAGTTCCTGGGCGTGGCCCCCTCCAAGACCTACCTGTTCATCATCATACTGAGCCCCTCCGGCGCCTACTATGAGAGCGGCCTGGCTCCCGTGGGCATCTGGATCGAGGACGAGTACGTGCGCGCCGTGCGCGGCGGCATCGGCTTTGCCAAGACCGGCGGCAACTACGCCGCGTCCCTGATCGCCCAGGTCAAGGCCCACGACGGCGGCTACTCCCAGGTGCTGTGGCTCGACGGCGTGGAGCGCAAGTACATCGAGGAAGTCGGCGCCATGAACATCATGTTCAAGATAGGCGGCAAGATCGTCACCCCGATGCTCAACGGCTCCATCCTCCCCGGCATCACCCGAAACTCCGTTCTGTTCCTGTGCCGCCAGTGGGGCATGGAGGTCGAGGAGCGCAAGGTGTCCGTGGACGAGCTGATCGAGGCCCAGAAGAACGGCACCCTCGAGGAGGTCTTCGGCACCGGCACCGCCGCCGTCATCTCCCCCGTGGGCAAGCTGCGCTACATGGACGAGGTCATGACCATCGGCGACGGCAACATCGGCCCCGTGACCCAGAAGCTGTACGACACCATCACCGGCATCCAGACCGGCAAGGTGGAGGACAAGTACGGCTGGCGCGTGCGCGCGGATTGATCTTACAAACAGATAAATGCCCGGCCCCCGATCAACGGGGGCCGGGCGTTTGCGTTGGGGGGCCGGGGTTGCGACCTCTTCCGTCACGCTTCGCGTGCCACCTTCCCCTGAAGGGGAAGGCATAGGGCAACGCATCCAAAAGCCTTCCCCTTCAGGGGAAGGTGGCAGCCCAAAGGGCTGACGGAAGAGGTCGTGCCCCCTATTCCCTAAGCCCCAACCTCGCTCAAACTCGGTATCGATCCCGCCGCGCCCAGGCGGGTGACGCTGATGGACGAGGCCCTGCTGGCCCGGCGCATGCAGTCCTGAAGCGGCATGCCCGCCATCAGTCCGGCGATGAAGTAGCCGGTGTAGGTGTCGCCGGCGGCGGTGGTGTCCACGGCCTTGACCTTAAATGCCTCCTGGGTGACGGTCTCCACCGCGCCGCCGTCCACGCGGTAGGCCGCGCTGCCCGCGCTGCCCAGCGTGATCAGCACGTTCAGCCGGGGGTAGCGCCCGTGCAGCCAGGTCCAGGCGGCCTGGGGGTCGTCGCTGCCGGAGATCTGCCCGGCCTCCACCTCGTTGACCAGCAACCACGAGAGCTTGCCGAAGTCCACGGCTTCCAGCTTTGCGTCGTAGGGCGAGGGGTTCAGCGCGATCACCATGCCCCTTTCATAGGCCGCGTCCACGATGGCGGGCAGGTTGTTGATCTCGTTTTGAAGCACCAGCCAGTCTCCCGGGGCGAAGTCATTGAGCGTATCGGCGATCTGCTTTTCCGTCACGCACTGGTTGGAGCCGCCGTAGAGCAGTATGCAGTTTTCGCCGTCCCGGTTGACCTGTATGACGGTGTGGCCCTGCATCTCGTCCACGGTCAGAAGGCGGGAGGTGTCCACACCCTCCTGCTCCAGCAGCGCCTTGAGCCCCGCGCCCTCTGCGCCGATGCACCCGGCGTGGCTGACGTTCGCCCCGGCGCGGGCCAGCGCCACGGACTGGTTGAGCCCCTTGCCGCCGAACTTGATCGCCCGGGACGTCGAGCTGAGCGTCTCCCCGGGCCGCACGAAGTGATCCACCTGATAGACGTAATCCAGATTCAGCGAGCCAAAGTTGAGTACCTTCATCTTCACAAGCCTCCTGTACTTTGATGTCATGCCGTAACTGTTCAGTCCTGAACAGAAAAAGACCGAACACCTTCGTAGGGACGCCATTTATGGCGTCCGGACCTGTTCACGGACGCCATAAATGGCGTCCCTACCGTTAGAATCATGCAGAATGAACATCAGGACTGAATAGATATGTCATACCTCCACGGTGTCCCCGGCGCTGATGTAGTTGAGCCGGGTCATGCGCCGCTTCATATATTCGTACTGCTCCGCGCCGGTGCAGTGGCAGGTGTAATACGTCGCGCCGAGGGCCTCCAGCGCGTCGGCAAAACCGTCCAGCGCCGCGCCGACGGGCAGCTTGAACAGGTGAAAGCCCCCGACGAGCACGTCCGGCCGGAACCGGCGCGCGATGTTCAGTATGCCCCGGTGGGAGCAGCCGCTGAACAGCACGCGGCGGCCCCCCTCCTCGATCAGCAGGTACTGCTCGTGCAGGAAGTCGTCCGCCTGAAGCCGCCCCTGTCGCAGCACCTTCAGGCCGAAGGTGTCGAGGCCTCCGTACAGGGGCACCTGCCCGGCGTTGACGAGCGTCATGCCCGGCGCGATCTCCAGCCGGTTGTCCACAAAGACCAGGCGGGGCGAGCCCTTCAGCCGTTCATCCAGCCCGATGAATGCGTCCGCGGCGTTGTGGTGCGGCTCGAAGGCGCGGCGGCTCAGGTACACCGGCGCGTGGTCGTTGAGGGCGAGGAAGGTCGCCATGCCGCCGCCGTGGTCGTAGTGCCCGTGGGACAGTACGGCGAAATCCGCCGCGTTCAGGTCGATGCCCAGCGCCCGGGCGTTTTCGGCGAAGAGCGCCATCTGCCCCATGTCGAACAGGAACCGCCGCCGCCCCGCGTCCACAAACAGGCTCAGGCCGTGCTCCACGCCGAGGCCGCGGGCGGAGGTGTTTTCCGCAAGCACGGTGATTTTCACGGCGATCCCCTCACTTCATGAGCTTTGTCCCCAGGAAGATGGCCAGTATCATCTGGGCGATCATCGCGAACAGACCCCATCCCGTGGAAAACAGGCCGACGATGCCGCCGTAGGCCGGGGCCAGCGCCACCAGCGCGATCACCTTGGCGAACTGGGTGGCGTATCTGCGCTTGTCGGTGATCTTCGCGGCGTAGTCCCGGGGGATCATCTTCACGTCCTTGCTCAGGGCCAGTATCGCCGCGTACAGCAAAAGCCCGCCCGAAAACATGAGCATCAGTATGGAAAAGGGATTCATGGTCGCTCATTCCTCCTCCGTTCGCAGGTCGTCCAGCCAACGGGCTTCGAATTCCGCCGGGGGCATGGGGCGCGCGAAGAAATAGCCCTGGAACAGCCGGCAGCGCATGTCGGAGAGCATGCCGTACTGCTCCCGGGTCTCCACGCCCTCCACCAGGGACACGATGCCGATATCCTCGGACATGCGCATCACGTTGTTGAGTATGCGCCGGGCCTTGGTCTCGTGCTCGGACCGGGACAGGAAGCGCATGTCGATCTTGATCACGTCCACCGGCATGTCCTTCAACAGGTTCAGCGACGAATACCCGGACCCGAAGTCGTCCATCTCGATCTGGAAGCCCTCACTCCTGAGGGATTCCAGTATTTTGATGCGGTTTTCCATGTCCGTCATCATGACGGTCTCGGTGATCTCCAGCCGCAGCCGGGCGGGGGAGACGCCGCAGTCCCGCGCCGCGCCGCGGATCTCGGCGGCCACGTCCATGAAGTAGAAGTCCTTGGGGGAGATGTTGACGGAGATGAACTGGTCGCGCCCCAGCCGCTGCCACTCGGCCAGTATCGCGCAGGCCTGCCGCCACATGTGGCGGTCCACCTGGGCGATCATGCCGTTCTCCTCGAATACGGGGATGAACGCGGCGGGGGACAGGAAGCCCTTTTCGGGGTGGTTCCAGCGCACCAGCGCCTCCGCGCCCACCGGCCTGCCGCCGCCGTCCACGATGGGCTGGAGGTAGGGCCGGATCTGCCCCTCCGAGAGCGCGTCGGGCAGCTCCGCGGTGATCTGCTGGGCCCAGAGGATGCGCCGGCGCATGGTGTCGTCGTACCAAGCGATGTGCTTCTGGTATTCCGTTTCGATGGTGGAAAGCGCCAGGTGTGCCCGGTCCAGCATCACCGAGACCTCCAGCTCCGGTTCGGTGACCGCGTAGACGCCGATGTGGATCAGTATGCTGTGCGCCACCGCGCCGTCCGCCACCACGAAGCGGGACAGGCTGGCCTCCAATGCGGCCTCGTCGAAGGCGTCCTCAGGCACGCAGGCGCCGAAGGTGTCCCCCGCCAGGCGCCCGTAGACGCTGCCCTCCGGCAGGGTGCGGGCGATCCACGCGCCGATGGCGCGGATGGCGTAGTCGCCGAAGGCCGTGCCGAAGATGTCGTTGACCAGCTTGAAGTCCTTGACGTCGATGAACGCCACCAGCCAGCGGGCGTCCCGGCGGGCGTCGATCATCTGCCGGATGCGCTCGTACAGGTATTCCCGGTTGTAGAGGCCGGTCAGGCGGTCGTGGGTGGCGTTGTACTTCTCGCGCTGCAGCGCCTGGTGCTCCTGGGTGTCGTCGCGCACGGACAGAAACGCGCCCAGCAGCCGGCCCCGGTCGTCCGAGAGGGCGTGCTTCTGGAGCATGTAGTGCCTGACGCCGTCCTCCGCCGCCACCTGGCGCTGCACGGACCACTCGTCCAGGCTCTCGAGGCTGATGTCGAACATGGCCCTGAGCCGCGCCGTGGCGTCGTCGAACTCACCCTCGCCGAGCTCCGCGAGCTGCTGGCCGGGGCGGTTCGCCCAGACACAGTGGCCCGACACGTCCAGGAAGAACATGGCCTCCGGCATCTCCGAGGCGATGTTGGCCAGCATGCTGTCCAGAAGCCGCACCGGCCGGTAGTAGATCGAGAAGTAGAACACCAACAGCCCGAACACGCCGAAGCTCACCATCGAGCGGTCGATGGGCGTGCGGGAGAAGATGTAGTAGGTCTCCCAGACCAGGCCCGCCAGTATGGCCGCCAGTATGATGCCGTAGCGCTCGGCGTAGATGCGGGGGGTGTGGATCAGCTTGTAAATGAATATCACGATGACCGTGGCCAGTATGCCGTAGTCCACCACCCGGTGGAAGGTTTGGCCCAGGCGGGGCACCAGCCGGTAGTAGGCGAAGCCGTCCACCGGGATGGGCTCGGTGTCGAAGGCGTGGCCGAACAAGGGGTTCAGGAGGAGCTGCACGGCGTCGACGGCCAGCAGCGCCCGCACGGCGGTCAGGTATTTCGCCCTGAGCTTCGGAAGCTGGCAATACTCCAGCGTGAACCCGGTCAGCGCCAGCATCACCAGGTCCATGCCGATGAAATAGATGTAGCAGCCCAGCGTCGATTGCGCCTTCGTGCCGGAGGCGATGATGATCATGTTGCCGATCACCGGGGGGATCAGCGCCGCGACGGTCTGGGCCACGTATTTCCCGATCACCCTGCGGGAGCGCAGCGCCAGACACGCGCATGCCGCCAGGGCAATCGCCATGAGCAGAAATACCAGCGAAAATGTATGCCTCATAATGCACCCGTGTCAGAGGTTGTGTTCATACTAATTATATCAGGATTTGTCCCCGATGTCCACCGATTTGTTATCATGCCGCTGCGGCGGTCGTAGGGCGGCGATGCCCACCGTAGGGACGCCATTCATGGCGTCCGCGGATGCTCACCCCGTAGGGGCGGCGATGCGCCGCCCGCCCAATCAGAACCATGCTGTCTTTCGGGCGGGCGCCCAATGGGCGCCCCTACGGCAGCGTGTTATATTGCTTGCGGATCATCCCAGCTCCTCGCCGGCGATCCACGCGGCCAGGTCCGACATCTGGGGGTTGTGAAGGGCGCGCAGAGCGTCGGCAAGCGCGCCGTTTTCGTAGCGCAGGCCCTCGAGGGCGGGGGCGATGCGGGCGATCACGGCCTCGTCCATGGCGTCGGACCACACCGCGGCGCGCTCGATGATGCCGTGGCGCAGCTTGAGCTCCAGCGTCACGCCGCCCCAGTCGAACCGGTGGGACAGCGTGGCGTCGAAGGGCAGCGCCTTGCCCAGCCGGAAGTCCCAGGCGGAAAACCTTTCCTCCAGCGCCGCCAGGCGGACCGGGTCGAGGTCGGCCACGGCGACGCGCCGGGCGGGTCCGTAGGCCGACACGAAGGCCCGCTCCAGCGCGTCGGTCAGCGCGGGGACGGTGATATCGGGGTTCAAATCGGCCAGGTTGCACACCCGGGCGCGCACGCTCCCGATGCCCTTGGCCTTCAGTTTGTCCTTTCCGGGGACCAGGTAGCGGCCCAGCCTGTCCATGTCCACATTGACCAGCACCGTGCCGTGGTGCATGCCCACCGCGTCGGAGAATTTGAAGGCGTTGCCGGAGAACTTCGCCCCGTTTAACGCGGCCACCAGGTCGTTGCGCCCGGTGAAGGCCGCCTCGATGCCGAAGTCCGCCGCCGCCCGGCGGACCACGTCAAGCTGGCGACGGACGTCGTAGCAGGCCCGGGGGACGACGAACGTGAAGTTCAGATTGCCCAGGTCGTGGTACACCGCGCCGCCGCCGGTGGAGCGCCGGGCCAGCAGGCCGCCCTCGTCCTCCAATAGCTTCACCCGACACTCCTGCCAGGCGTTCTGGTGCCGCCCGATCACCACCGTGTTTTGGTTCTGCCACAGGTAGAACACGATCTCCTCCGGCCCCAGCGTCTCAAACAGCAGCGCCTCCACGGCCAGGTTGCGCCAGGGGTTGAAGCTGTCCCCCCGCAGCATGCGGTAATTCATGGCGTCTCCTCATAAGCATCGTTTTTGACATTATATCGCATCCTTGAAGCTGACGCAAGAACAGAGTGCAGAGTACAGAGTACAGAGTGCAGTTGCGGTTCAAATCCCTGCGGGATTTGTTTGATTAAAACGGGTAAAGCAGCAATAGTACGATTGACCGTAACCTTATTATCAAAAGAAATCCGCAAGGATTTCCACCAAAACTGTACTCTGCACTCTGTACTCTGTACTCTATCCTCTCGTATTTATCATAAAATTTTCATTTCCCACCATTGCAACACACACAGAAATGCGCTATAATAAAAAAAGCGCATCCTTGCCACGATGAACCGATCGTGGCCGAAGTCCATAAGGAGGTGAAAATGACATGAACCAGTATGAAGTCATGTACGTTATTGATCCCGCGCTGGAGGACAGCGCCAGGATCGAGCTGATCAACCGTTTTTCGGATTTGGTGAAGAAGAACGGCGGTGAAGTGGATCGCGTCGACGAGTGGGGCAAGCGCCGCCTGGCCTACGCCATCCAGTACAAGACCGAGGGCTACTATGTGCTGATGTACATCAAGGCGCCCGCGGAGCTGCCCCGTGAGATCGAGCGCAACATGCAGATCTCCGACAGCGTGCTGCGCTACCTGACCGTGCGGTACGAGGGTGAGCTGCCCGCCAAGCGCGAGCCGCTGAAGCCCTACGTCGCCCGCGACGCCCAGGCCCCCGCCGAGAGCGCGCCCGCGCCCGCCGCTGAGCCCGTCGAGGCCCCCGCGCCCGCCGAGCCCGCCGAGCCCGCCGAGCCCGAGACCGTCGCCGAGCCCGTTGACGACGAGAAGCCTGAATCCGAGGCCGAATAAGCCCCGTTCCCGAGAAGGCAGGGATAGTTTATGAATAAGGTTATCATGATCGGCAACCTCGCCAATGATCCCGAGGCCCGCACCACGCAGAGCGGAATCTCCCAATCGACCTTCCGCATCGCCGTGCAGCGCCGCTTTGCCAACCAGCAGGGCGTGCGCGAGGCGGACTTCTTTACCGTCATCGCCTGGCGCCAGACCGCTGACTTCTGCAATCGCTACCTGTCCAAGGGTCGCCGCATTGCCGTGGAGGGCAGCATCCAGAACCGTTCCTATGATGCGCAGGACGGCTCCAAGCGCTATGTGACCGAGATCATTGCCGACAACATCGAGGCCCTGAGCAGCCGCAACGAGGATGGCGGACAGTCCCGCAATTACGACAACGGCCCCACGCCGCCCCCGGCCAGGCCTGCCCAGCCCACGCCCCCTTCGGCGAACGATTTCACCGAGGTGGACGATGACGAGCTTCCCTTCTGAGAAAGTCTCGGAAAGCCATTTCTTCTTTGGGAACGCCCCGGTGCGTCCCCTATAATCCGAAAAGGAGGAACAACAACATGTCTGAAGATCGTGGCGAGCGCATTCGCCGTCCCCGTGGCCGCAAGCCGCGCAGGAAGGTCTGCGAATTTTGCGTGAATAAGATCCAGCACATCGATTACAAGGATGTCAATCGGCTCCGCCGCTTTACCAGCGAGCGCGGCAAGATCCTGCCCCGCCGCATGACCGGCACCTGCGCCAAGCATCAGCGCCAGCTGTCCACCGCCATCAAGCGCGCCCGGACCATCGCCCTGATGCCCTACGTGTCCGACTGATCGAAGTGAATACCACACAGTTAAGCGGCTTCATGGGAGCGTGATCGCTCCCGTGAAGCCACTTTCTATAAGGAATCGCAGTGATGAGGAGGCGGCGGCTATGCGCTACGGATACTTCGACGACGACGCCCGCGAATACGTGATCGACCGGGTGGACGCGCCCTTCTCCATGACCAACTACCTGGGCACCCAGCGCATGGGCGCGGTGCTCAGCCACAACGCGGGCGGCTACTGCTGGCTGGACTCGCCGCAGTTTCACCGCATCACCCGCTTCCGGCCCAACGGCGTGCCCATGGATTGGCCCGGTCACTACGTGTACCTGCGGGATGCGGAAACCGGGAAGTACTGGTCGGTGAGCTGGCAGCCCGCGGGACTTGACCTGTCCAGGGCGCGGTATACCTGCCGCCACGGGCTGGGCTATTCCACGTATACCTGCGACTACGAGGGTATCTCGGCCCGCCAGACGCTGTTCATCCCCCGGGAGGCGGGGGACGCGGACCCGGTGGAGCTCTTCGACGTGCGCCTGCGCAACGATTCCCACCGGCCGCGGGTCATCGACCTGACCGGCTACGTGGAGTTCTCCTTCCACAGCATCGACATCGACAACCAGAACTTCCAGATGAGCCTGTACTGTGCCGGGTCCTTCATGGAGGCGGGCGCGGCGATCTGCGAACTGCACTACGAGCCGGACAGCTACCAGTTCTTCGCCGCCTCCTTCGAGCCGGACGGCTGGGAGGGCACCCGGGACGGCTTCATCGGCGACTACCGCACCGAGCGCGACCCCGTCGGCGTCGAGCGGGGCCTGAAGGGCGGGCATGAGAACGGCGGCAACCCCGTGGGCGCGCTGTCGAAGCGGCTGGCGCTTCAGCCCGGGGAGGAGGTGCGGGTGCTGTTCTACCTGGGCACCGGGCGGGGCGAGGCCGCCCGCGACGCCCGCAGGCGCTACGATTTTGACGGCGCCGACCGGGCGTTTGAGGACCTTCGCCGCTTCTGGGATGAGAAGCTGGGCGCGCTGCAGGTCAGGACCCCCCACGAGAACATGAACCGCAGCCTGAACATATGGAACCTGTACCAGAGCGAGATCAATGTGCTGTTCTCCCGGTTCGCGTCCTTCATCGAGGTGGGCGGGCGCACGGGCCTGGGCTTCCGCGACACCGCCCAGGACGCCATGTGCATCCCTCACGCGGAGCCGGAGGGCTGCCGGTGGCGCATCGAGCAGCTGCTGAACGGGCTGACCCGGGCGGGCTACGGGCTTCACCTGTTCGATCCGGCCTGGTTCGAGGGGGAGGCCGCCGAGGCGGAGTGGTCCCCCACGGTGGTGCCCAAGGCCGCGGACAACAAGCGGGTGCACGGCATCGAAGATGCCTGCGCCGACGATGCGCTGTGGCTGATCCCCGCCATCGTGGAGTACGTGCGGGAGACGGGGGATGTGGCGTTCTTCGACCATGTCGCGCCCTACGCGGACGGCGGCGCCGAATCCGTCTGGGACCACATGAAGCGCATACTGGACTTCTCCTACGCCCAGACCGGCGCCCACGGCATCACGAAGGGCCTGCGGGCGGACTGGAACGACTGCCTGAACCTGGGCGGCGGGGAGAGCGCCATGGTAGCGTTTTTGCTGGTGTGGGCCACGGAGCACTTCCTGGACGCGGCGCGCTTCCTGGGCCGGGCGGCGGACGCCGAGCTCTACGCGGCGAAGCTCAGGGCCATGAAGGACGCCTGCCAGGCGTGCCTGTGGGACGGCGACTGGTTTTTGCGGGGCTTCACCGCCGACGGGAGGGCCATCGGCACGCATCTGGCCGAGGAGGGCAAGGTGCACCTGGAATCCAACGCCTGGGCGGTGGCCTCCGGCGCGGCGACCCGTCAGCAGGGCTTATCGGCTATGGACGCGGTGGACGAGTGGCTATTTACCCCCTACGGCCTGATGCTGAACGCCCCGGCGTTTACGAAGCGGGACGACGGCATCGGCTTCGTCACCCGGGTGTACCCGGGCATCAAAGAGAACGGCGCGGTGTTCAGCCATCCCAACCCCTGGGCGTGGGTGGCGGAGTGCCGCCTGGGCCGGGGCAGCCGGGCGATGAAGTTCTACGACGCGCTGCTGCCCGAGAACCAGAACGACATCCTGGAGATCCGCCAGGCGGAGCCGTACAGCTACTGCCAGTTCATCATGGGCCGGGACCACGCCGCCCACGGCCGGGCGCGGCACCCGTTTATGACCGGCTCGGCGGGCTGGGCCTACTTCGCCGCCACGCGCTTCATGCTGGGCGTGCGGCCGGAGTTCGACCGGCTGACCGTGGATCCCTGCATCCCCGCGGACTGGGACGGCTTCGAGGTCACCCGCCGCTGGCGCGGGGCGGTGTACGACATCCGGGTGGAGAACCCGGACCACGTGGAGAAGGGCGTCAAAGCTGTCGAAGTGGACGGCGCGGGCGCTCAGGCGATCCCCGCGTTCACAGGCGGGCGGCACGCGGTGCGGGTCGTCATGGGGAATCCCCGGAGGGAGGCGAAGAAAGATGATTGAATTCGGCACCGGCGGCTGGCGCGCCATCATCGGCGACGGCTTCACCAAGGCGAACATACGGCGGGTGGCCACCGCGCTGGGGCGGCGCATCGTCCGGGAGGGCGCGCGGCGGGAGATCTGCATCGGCTACGACCGGCGCTTTCTGAGCCGGGAGGCGGCCATATGGTTCTCGGAGGCCGTCGCGGGCGAGGGCGTGAAGGTGGATTTCATCAACATCTCCGGCCCCACGCCCCAGATCATGTTCACCGTCAAGAGCCGGGGGCTGCCCTACGGCGCGGCGATCACCGCCAGCCACAACCCGGCGCTGTGGAACGGCATCAAGCTGTTCACCGCCGGCGGGCGGGACGCGGTACAGGCGGTCACCGACGAAATCCAGGCCGAGGCCAACGCGCTGTCGGAGGCGGACATCAACACCGTGGACTTCGACGCGGGGCTTGCGGACGGCAGGATCGTGCGCATCGACCCCCGGGACGAGTACCTCGACTCCATCCTCGAGCGGGTGGACATCGCGGCCATCCGCCGCAGGCGGCCCCGGGTGGTGCTGGACCCCATGTTCGGCGTGAGCCTGACGGGCCTTCTGACGATACTCTACACCGCCCGGTGCGACCTGGACGTCATCAACGACCGCCACGACGCCTTCTTCGGCCGTCACCTGCCCGCGCCCAACCCGGATACGCTGATCGATTTGCAGATGGCCGTGAAGGAGCACAACGCCGATCTGGGCATCGCCACCGACGGCGACGCGGACCGGCTGGGCGTGGTGGACGAGACCGGCCGCTACATAAGCGCCAACCTGGTGCTGGTGATGCTCTACTACTACCTGCTCAGGTACAAAGGCTGGAAGGGCGCGGCGGTGCGCAACGTGGCCACCACCCACCTGCTGGACCGGGTGGCCGAGCGCTACGGCGAGCGCTGCATCGAGGTGCCCGTGGGGTTCAAGCACGTCTCCGCCGCCATGCAGGAAAACGACGCCATGATCGGCGGCGAGTCTTCCGGCGGCCTCACGGTGCGGGGGCACATCTTCGGAAAGGACGGGCTGTACGCCGCGTCGCTGCTGGTGGAGATGCTCAGCGTCACCGGCCGGCCGCTGTCGGGCATGGTGCGGGACATCTACGACGAATTCGGCGAGCTGCACATGGCCGAACACGACTGGCCGCTGACCCTCGATCAGAAGGCGGAGATCGCCCGGCGGGTGTTCGGGCGCCGGGAGCTGCCGGACTTCGGCCTGCCCGTCGTGCGCGTCAGCTGGGAGGATGGCTGCAAGGTGTGGTTCGAGAGCCGCTGGATCATCGTGCGCTTCAGCGGCACCGAGCCCCGGCTGCGCATATTCGCCGAAGCGCCCACCCGCGAGGAGGCTGAGGCGCTGGTGCGGGTGATGGCGGGGTTTTTGGCGCTTCATGGATAGTTGTAGGGTATTCCCCTCATCAGTCGCGCTTCGCGCGCCAGCTTCCCCCCAGGGGGAAGCCTTCTCGTCTTGCCTTCCCCTTGAGGGGAAGGTGGACCGCCGCAGGCGGGACGGATGAGGTGTCCGTTATTCCACAACACCGACCCCCGCGCCTCAGATGGCGCGGGGGTCGGTATTTATACCTATACGGATTTACTTGTCCAGGACCTCCAGGGTGATGTTCAGGTCCAGGGTGGTGTAGCCGTCGCCCACCACGAGGGTGCCGTTGGTCATGGTGCTGCCGGCGCTGCCGTTGCCGTTGTTGCCGCCATTGCCGCCATTGCCGTAGTTGTAGCCGTAGTTGCCGTAGCCGCCGAAGCCGCCGAAGCCGAACCCGAAGGGGAAGCCGTAGTAGCTGTCATAGCCGTTGTTGACGGGCATCATGGACACGTTGTTGTAGCGGACCACGGTGACGGTCACGGTGTCGCCGGGCTGGAACTTGTCCAGCAGGGTGGTCAGCTCGCGGCGGGAGGTGACGCGCTTGCCGTTGATGGCGGTGATGAAGTCGTACTGCTTGATGCCGGCCTTCTCGGCGGGGCCGCCCTCGGTGACGCCGTACACGCACACGCTGGCGGGGGCGTAGTCCTGCATGGGCTCGTCGGGACCGTCATAGTCCTTCACGGTGATGCCCAGCTGCGGGCGCAGCACCTTGCCGTTTTCGATCAGCTGCTGGGCGATGGGGTAGGCGGTCTCGATCGGGATGGCGAAGCCCAGGCCCTCATAGCTGCTGTTGGAGTAGTAGCTGCCGCCGTATTTCAGCGTGTTGATGCCGATCAGGTTGCCCTGGTAGTCGAACAGGCCGCCGCCGGAGTTGCCGGAGTTGATCGGCGCGTCGTGCTGGATGTAGTCCACGTTCCGGGTGGTGTTGTTGCTGGAGACGCTGGTGCGCTGCAGGGCGGAGATGATGCCCTGGGTGACGGTGTTCGCCAGCACCTCGCCGCCGGGGTTGCCGATGGCGATGACGGTGGAGCCCACCTTCATGGCCTCGGAGCTGCCGATGGTCACGGGGACCAGCTTGTCGGCCTGGTCGGTCACCTTCAATACCGCCAGGTCAAGGTTGGAGTCCGCGCCGGCCACGGTGGCGTCCACCTTGTCGCCGGAGGGGAGCAGCACCTGGAAGGCGTTGCCGTCCTCGATGACGTGGTAGTTGGTCAGCACGTAGCCGCCCTCGGCGATCACCACGCCGCTGCCCTGGGCCATCATGCGGTCCTGCACGCCGTAGGTGCGATCCCAGCCCTGGGTGTTGGTGATGATGCCCACCACCGAGTTGGCGTTTTTCTCAGCCACGTAGACGGCCGGGCTGGTGTCGATCACCGGCGCGCCGACCTGAGCCTGTGTGGCCTCGGCGCTGGCCGCCTTGGGGGCTGCGTTCAGCGCGAACACCGAGCCGATCGCCAGCATGCACACCAGCATCAGCGCCGCCAGCAGCGTCCCGCCGCCGCGGTTGCCGCGATGATTTTTCCGATTCGACGTCCTGCGGACGTTCCTGCGCTCATTCGTGTACTTCATGATATTTCGCTCCTTTCGGGGGAAGATTTGTCTTTATGGTTCCCGGTTGCGCTTTCTCTCAACCGCTGAATATATTATATAGTCAGGAAAGATCAAAGTCAACAAACAAACATCCGATGTTTTGTGAACAAAGTTTGAATACGGGCGGGAAGAACATAAAAACACCCGGACATCTCACACAAGATGTCCGGGCAAATGCTGTGCGGCTCAATCAGAAGCGGTCGAGGTGGTAGACGGGCTTGGCCTCCTCCACCCAGACGGCCACCTGGTCGTCGTAGGTCTGGGTCACCTTGTCCTCCAGCGCGGCGGCGGCGACGTCCTCCCGGATATCCTCAAAGGGCACCTCGCCGGGGGTGATGTCGCTCAGGTAGTAGATGATGTGCACGCCGTTCTTGCCGCGCACAGGCTGACTGATCTGACCCACCTCGGCGATGGACATGGCGCCCTCGGTGAAGGCGGGGTCCCAATAGGTGGACTTCTCCGACACGGCGTAGCCCTGGGTCTTCGTGGGCTCGCGGGTCATGCCGGGGTCCTCGCCGTACTGGTCGATCAGGCTGTCGAAGTCCGCACCGCCGTTGAAGGCGTCCACGACCTCCTGGGCCTTGGGCATGAGCTGGCTGTAGAGCGCCTCGATGGAGGTGCCGATCTCGCCGATGTCGGCCTGGATCTCCTCGCGGGTGCGGGGTGCGGCCTCCTCGGCTTCGCCGGTCTCCTCGCCCTCGGCGGGTTCCTCGGTGGGCTTGGGGTCGTCTAGGGCGGCCAGCTCGTCGTTCAGGCCGCTCAGCGCAGACTGAAGCTCGGTGTACTGCTTGGCCTGGTCCTCGTCAAACTTGACCAGCACGTGCTTCACCGCGCGGTAGCCCTCGGGGTTCCAGGCGATGGTCTCGCCGCCGGAGCGGGCGCTGTTGTAGGCGGCGTCGTCCTCGGCGTAGCTGTCCTTGTCGTCCTCGATCATGGACTGGTACTTGGCCTGCACCTCATCCTCGGAGACGGTCACGTCCTTGGTCACGGCGTCGTGCAGCTGCTCGCTGACGTAGTTTTCGATGCGGTCCTCAAGCAGCGCGTCCGCGCTGATGCCGTTGTCCGCCAGGCCCTTGACGGTGGCCTCGCGGTTTTCCTCGTCGGAGGCGCCCTCCTTGGCGAAGTAGCTGCTGTAATAGCCGATATAGGTCTCCAGATCGGCGTTGGCCTGCTCGGCCAGATCGGCTTTGGTCTCCTCGTCCAGCGCGCTCAGGCCCATCTCCTCGGCCTTGGCGTCCAGCACCGCCTGGCGCACCAGAGCCTCGACGATGCTCTGCTTGATCTCGGCGGCGTAGTTCTCCACCGGGATGCCGTACTGGGCGTACATCGCGGAAGCCTCTTCGAACTGCTTCTGGGCGTCCTCCAGCCACACGATGCCTTCGTCGCCGTACTCCGCCACGATCTGGCGCTCGTAGAACGGGCGGTACTTCTCCACCTGCGCCTCCAGCTCGGCGATGTGGGCATTGGCCTCGTCCAGCTGGGCCTGGAGGTCGTCGCCCTCCGCCAGCGCGCACACGCCCAGCGCCAGCATCAGCGCCATCGCCAGGCAAAGTATCCTCTTCATAGTCATGGTTCTGTCCTCCGTTGGTTAAAATGATTACCTTCCGCATTATAGCACAAGCGCCGATGATGCACAACGGCGCCTGTGAATAATTCATAGTTCATTCACAATTCATCATCCGCAGCGCGGGCACGGCGTTGAGGCTCAGTGCCGCCACGTGCCCGGCCATCAGCGCGTAGAAGCCCGCGGAGCCGATCATGGCGGCGTTGTCGGTGCACAGCCCCTTCGGGGGGATGAACACCTGAAGGCCGGCTTTCTCGCCGCGCCTTAAAAGCTCGGACCTGAGCAGCGCGTTGGCCGCCACGCCCCCGGCCACCGCCAGCCGCGTCGCGCCGGTGTCCACGCAGGCCGCCACGGTCTTGTCGACCAGCATGTCCACCACGCTCCTTCGGAAGGAGGCGGCGAAGTTCTTCGCGTCGATGGCGACGCCCTGCTGCCTTAAGTTGTGGGCCTGGTTGATCACCGCGGTCTTCAACCCCGAGAAGGAGAAGTCGTACTTCCCCTGGGTGTGGGGGTGGGGGAAGCGGTAGGCCTGATCGTCCCCCTCCTCCGCCAGCTTATCCAGCAGCGGCCCGCCGGGGTAGGGGATGTCCAGCACCCGCGCCACCTTGTCGAACGCCTCGCCGGCCGCGTCGTCGTTGGTCTGGCCCAGCAGCCGGTATTCGCCGTAGCCGGTGACGTTGAGTATGTGGCTGTGCCCGCCGGAGGCCACCAGGCACACGAAGGGCGGCTCGAGGTCCGGGTGGGCGATGTAGTTGGCGGACACGTGCCCCTCAATGTGGTTCACGGGGACCAGCGGCACGCCCAGCGCGTAGGCCAGGGACTTCGCCCAGGACACGCCCGTCAGCAGCGCCCCCACCAGCCCGGGGCCATAGGTGACCGCCACGGCGTCGACGGCGGCGAGCGTCGTGTGCGCCTCGGCCAGCGCCGCGTCCAGCAGCGGGTCGATGGCCTCCACGTGCATGCGGGACGCGATCTCCGGCACCACGCCGCCGTAGAGCGCGTGGGTGTCGATCTGGCTGGCGATGCAGTTGGCCAGCACCTGACGTCCGTCCCACACGATGGCGACGGCGGTCTCGTCGCAGGAGCTCTCCACCGAGAGGATCAGCGCGTGCCCCGCCGCCCGAAGTCGATCCGCTTGGGCGCGGGTCCGCGCCGCGTAGTCGTTTTCCATGTGTTTTCACCCTTCTTCTTAGGCCAAATGAACGTCAGCGCCGTCGCGAGGGCCGAAACCGCGAGGATCGCCGCGAGGCTGTAAGCCCCGATGCGCGCGCCCATGCGCGCGAACATGGATTCCGGGCAGATGCGGATCAGCAGGTCCGTCCGCGGGTCCAGCTGCCACAAATCGTTCCTGAACAGCACCCTGTGAAACAGCGTGAACGCCCGGTCGAAGTGAAGCGCCGCGAACAGCGCAAACAATCCCAACGGTATGAGCAGCAAAAGCGGCGACAGCCACGCGCACAGCCGGACGCGCCGCTTATCCTGTAAAAGCCACGCCCCGCCCGCGATCAACAGCACCGCCCAGGGGATCAGCCGGGCGCGCACCTTCTGCAGCAGCGCAAACAGGTCAAAGCAGTCCCGCAGATGGGTCATCTCCCGGCCGTTGAAGGGCGGGTCGGTCTCCAATGCCGCGGCGTCGCCCCGCAGGTAGTCCGCCAGCCGACCGTCCAGCGCCCGAAGCGCCTCGTCGGAGATCCCCGCGGCGGGCAGTATGCCGGCCCTCGTCTGTTCGCGGTGGTACAATTCGGCGTCCGTGCCCACGCGGTGCAGCGCCGTCAGCGTCAGTATAAAATACAGAACCGCCAGACCCAGCGTCAGGGCCACAGTTCCGATGA
>CACXBB010000041.1 GCA_902765735.1 uncultured Eubacteriales bacterium
CGCCGAAGGCGCCGGGACGCGCGCCGCCGCCCTGACCGGGCTGCGCGGGACGTCCGAAGGGACGCTGGCCGGGCTGACCCTGGCCGGGCTGCGCGGGGCGTCCGAAGGGACGCTGGCCGGGCTGACCCTGCTGGCCGGGCTGCACGGGACGACCGTAGCGCGGCTGTCCGGGCTGACCCTGCGGCCCCTGGCCCGGCTGGACCGGGCGGCCATAGCGTGGCTGGCCCTGCGGCTGGCCGGGCTGTACGGGACGCGGGCCGGCCTGGCGCGGCTGACCCTGCTGGGGCGCGCGGGGCGGGCGCTCCGCGCTCTTTGCGGGCGCGCTCTTCTGCTCGGCGGCGGGCTGTCTGACCTCCGCCTCTATCGCGCGCTCCGGTTTTTCCTCAATGACGGGCGCAGCGGGGATATCCGGCACCTGCTCGCTGGAATAGGCGGTCATGAAGGACGCGCTGGCCTCGTACTGCCTGCGCAGCTCCTCCTTGGCCTCGCGCTCCCTGCGCTCCCGTTCCTCGCGGACAAATCCGTCCGAAATCCTGCGCAGCGAATTGAGCATCTCCTGCGACTGCTTGCGCATGCGCGTCACGTTCTCCAGCATCCTGCCGGTGTTCGCGCTCAATTCCCTGGTGACGTCCTGAACCCTGACTTTGGTCATTCCCTTACTGCACCCCCGTGGTCGGCAGGCCGACCGCCATTTGCTGCCGCGTTTCTGCAACATCGACAGGCATGGCGAACCGCCTTGCCAAATATAGGTAGTTATGATTCCAAAGGGGATACCCCTTCGGTTGGTTAACACAATTCTACGATTCGAGCAGCCATACGAGGGTCGGTGACCCCGGCGGCCATGCGTCCGGGCCTGCCGATGGCCTCGCCCAGACGGCCCGGTTCGGCGCGCAACAGCGGCACCCCGTGGCTTGCGCAGGCCTGCGACACGGCCTTCTCCCCATTTTGAGCCACCCCGCCGTCCAGCAGGACGACAAAGCAGCTCCCGCTCCTCACGGCCTGCACCACGGCCTTTTCGCCGGTGACGAGCTTACCCGCCCGGGCGCACAGCCCGAGCATACTCAGCGCCCGGTCATTCATGGCCGATCTGCCGCTCCAGTTCGTCGAAGACGGCCGCGTCGATCCTGCAATCCAGCGCCCGCTCCAGCGCCCTGTTCTTGCGGGCCCTGCGCAGGCACTCCACGTCGTCGCACACGTAGGCGCCCCGGCCCGGGGCCTTGCCCACGCGATCGATGTGGGCCTCGCCGTCCTGGGGCTTCACCACGCGCAGAAGCTCCATCTTGGGCTTCATCTCGCGGCAGCCCACGCACATGCGCATGGGGATCTTGCGCGGCTTCATCGGCATCAGATTTCCTCGCTTTCAACCGCCTGGTCGGGCGCCGCGGCGGCCTGCTCCATGTCGGCCTCCACCTGGCTCTGGCTCTTGATATCGATCTTCCAGCCGGTCAGCTTGGCGGCGAGGCGGGCGTTCTGGCCCTCCTTGCCGATGGCCAGCGACAGCTGGTTGTCCGGCACCACCACGGCGGCGGACTTTTCGTTCTCCGCCACGAACACGCTGAGCACCCGGGCGGGGTTCAAGGCGTTGGCGATGTACTCCGCCGGGTCGGCGGACCACTTGACGATGTCGATCTTCTCGGTCTTCAGCTCGTTGACCACGTTCTCCACGCGCATGCCCCGGGGACCCACGCAGGAGCCCACGGCGTCGATGAGCGGATCGGTGGACATGACGGCCATCTTGGTGCGGAAGCCGGCCTCGCGGGCGATGGACTTGATCTGCACCACGCCGGACACGATCTCGGGCACCTCCAGTTCAAACAGCCGCTTGACCAGCCCGGGATGGGTGCGGGACACGATCACCTGCGGGCCGCGGCCCATGCGGGAGACCTCCAGCACGTACACCTTGATGCGGTCGTTGATGTTGAGCTCCTCCGTGGGCATCTGCTGGCCGGGCTCCAGGAGCCCTTCGGTGCGGCCCAGCTCCACGTAGGCGGTCTTGTTTTCGATGCGCTGCACGATGGCGGTGAGGATCTCGTTTTCCTTCTGGCTGTACTCCTCGTAGATCACGCCGCGCTCGGCCTCCCGAAGGTGCTGCACGACCACCTGCTTGGCGGTCTGCGCCGCGATGCGGCCGAAGTCCTTGGGCGTCACCTGCACCTCCACCAGGTCCCCCACCTCGTAGCGGGGCTGTATGGCGCGGGCCTCCTCGAGGGACATCTCGGTCTGGGCGTCCTCCACGGTCTCCACCACGGTCTTGCGGGACAGCACCTCCACCAGGCCCTTCTGCGGGTCGATGGTGGCGCGCACGTTGGCGTTTTTGCCGAAGTTCTTTTTATATGCGGAGATCAACGCCTGCTCGATGGCGTCAAACAGGCGCTGCTTGTCGATGCGGCGCTCCTTGCTCAGCGCGTCCAGTGCGCTGAAAAACTCGTTGGAATCAATTCCGCCGTTTGCCATGGGGAATTCCTCCTTTTTTACAGTGATAGGGTTTGCGGAGGTCACTTTGCGGGCGCGTCGTCCTGCAGATCCTCCTCGTCGAATTCGATCAGGGGCCTGACCACGGCCACGGCCTTGCGGTCAAACCGAAGCGCATTGCCCGCGTCGTCGGCGATGACGATTTCATCGCCCTCGAGGCCCACGAGCGTGCCGGTGAACGTCTTCTGTCCGTTGACGGCGCGGTAGGTCTTCAGCTCCACCGCGGTGTCCCGGGCCTTCTCGAAGTCGCGCTCGGTCTTGAGCGGACGGTCCGCGCCGGGGGAGGAAACCTCCATATAGTCGTACTCCACGCGCTCCACCAGCGGCAGTATGCGCCTGTGGAACGCCTCCAGATCGTTGAGGGCGATACCGTCGGGCCGATCAACATAAAAGCGCAGGAAACGGCCGGTCGGCTCCTTCACGAGCTCCACATCGACCAGCTCCACCTGCATTTCCTCTGCGATTCTCTGTGCGATTTCCCTGGCTTCCCTCACCGGCATCGAACGCCCCGGCATTGAATCCCTCCAAAGACAAATTGCGCCCGCGGGGACGCGCCCCAAAAACACACCGCCGAAGATCGGCGGCAGCTCTGTTCATTCCATCAAGGCTATAAACCTCACAACCGGCGAAATCACCCGCCGGTCATGCTCTACCAAATCCCATTATACCACGGATTACCAATAAATACAACCGGGTTTTTCGTGAAAATAACATCGAAGCGCGTCGAATTTGTTATATTCACGGAATAAATGGCGTCATCTGCGGGTCAGATCAGCTCGATATCGGCCCCCAGGCCCCTGAGCTTGCGGTCGATGTGCTCGTATCCGCGCATCAGGTGGCTGATGTTGGAGATCTCGGTGGTGCCCTCGGCCATCAGCGCCGCGATCACCATGGCTGCGCCGGCCCGCAGGTCGGTAGCGTTGACGCGGGCCCCCGAGAGGTGATCCACGCCGGTGATGATGGCGGTGGTCTCGATGACGCGGGTGTTTGCCCCCATCTTGCGCAGCTCGTCCAAAAACTTGAACCGGGACTCGAATATGGTCTCGGTGACGATGGACGTGCCGTTTGCGACGGTCAGAAGCGCGCTCAGCGGCTGCTGAAGATCGGTGGGGAAGCCGGGATAGCCCTGGGTCTTGACGTTCACGGCACGGAAGATCTGGTTGGAGCGCACCCGGATCTGGTCGTCCTCGGAGGTGACGTGCACGCCCATCTCCAAAAGCTTTGCCGACAGCGCCTCCATGTGGGTGGGAATGGCCCCGGTGATCAGCACGTCGCCGCCTGTGGCCGCCGCGGCGATCATCAGCGTGCCGGTCTCGATCTGATCCGGTACCACGGTGTAGTTAGCCCCGTGCAGGTGCCGCCCGCCGCGGATGCGGATGACGTCCGTGCCCGCGCCCTTGACCGACGCGCCCATGCTGTTTAAAAAGTTGGCCAGATCGACGATGTGCGGCTCCTTGGCCGCGTTGTGGATGCAGGTGGTGCCCCCGGCGGACACCGCCGTGAGCATGGAGTTCACCGTCGCGCCCACGGAGGGCATCTCCAGGAAGATGTCCGAGCCGACCATCTCCTCGGCCTCGGCCACCAGCACGCCGCCCTCGATCTCCACCGTGACGCCCAGCGCGCGCATGCCCTTCAGGGTCTGGTCAATGGGTCTTAGCCCCAGGTCGCAGCCGCCGGGCAGCGGCACGTCGGCCCGCATGAAGTTGCCCAGCAGCACCGGCGCGAGGTAGTAGGACGCGCGCATGCGGCTGGCCAGCTCGTAGGGCGGGTTGAATTTGTCCACCTGGCGGGGATCGACCGTGAGCACGTTGTCCTCAAACTCGACCTCCGCGCCCAGATAGCGCATGATCTCGATGAGCACGTGCACGTCGTCGATGTCGGGGACGTTTTCGATCACCGAGGGGGAATCCGCCAGCAGGGCCGCGGGAATGATGGCCACGGCGGCGTTCTTGCCGCCGGACACCATGACCTCGCCCTCCAGATGGGCCCCGCCGATGATTCGCAGCTTTTCCTTCATTATGCCAAACGGCTCCCTTCAAATTGAACAGATGATATCCCGTGCCGCAACGGTTCGGTCCGGCGGGCGATCAGGGGATCGCCCCTACCGATATCACGCTGATGTAGGGGCGATGCCCTCATCGCCCGCAGCCCGCGCACCCGGCGCAGTTTCCGCCGCAGCTGCATCCGCCCCGGTCCGAGCCGGACGAGGGCTTCACGCCCATGGACCACTTGCCCTCGTACACCCGCGATACGGGACCGCCGCACCTGGGGCAGACCGCCTGGCTCCTCCGGGAAATCGAAGTGAACAGCTCAAAGCGATGATTGCACTTGTCGCACTTAAAATCGTAAATCGGCATAAAACCCACCTCCAAAGCGCCTTTCGCGCCCGTGCATTTCTGCCGTACTTTATAATATACCATAGTTCGCCGATTCCGACAAGTCAATTTACATGGTTATTACCATGAAGATTCTGCGCGCCGCGCTTCCCTTTATTGCCAAACGCACACGATTATGTTAAAATATGAGGGAAGTACAAAAGCACTGGAGGCGTCGCGCTTGATCGAGGAGAGCCGTTATCTGGCCTTTTCGGGCCTGCGCGTACATTTCAGGCTGGCAAAGCCGGAGGACGCGGTGAAGAACCGCATGCTGTTTCTGTCCTCGCCGCTGATCAACACCTTCCACTGGCGAAAGCTGCTGCCGGAGCTGACGGAGCTTCAATGCCTGTGCGTGCTGGCGGACCTGCCGGGCTTCGGTTTAAGCGACGCGGAGGCCCCCCAGGCCCAGAGCGTGAAGTCCAACATGCTCTGGGGCATACTGGACCACGTGGACCGGGACACCGACGCCCCCATGTCCATGTGGCACCTGATGGGCCACGGCTCCGCCTGTTCCACGATTTTGCGCATGGCGGCCATGTACCCGGACAGCGTGAAGTCCCAGATCCACGTCTGCCCCACCTTCACCCTGCCGCCCGCGGAGAACCGCGGCGACCCGGGCCGCTGGTACGACGTGCACATCGCCAATCCCCAGCGGTTCCACAGGCTGATCGAGCACTACGCCGGCTACCCCATGGACGACTACATCGTGGATCGCATGCGACGGCCCCTCACGCGCCCCGGCATGCGCCGCACCTTCGAAAAGCTGCTGAAGAGCGCCGCCCAGCCCCCTTCTCAGGGCATGGGTTTTTGCCCCACCATGGCGCTGGTAGGCCGCATGGACCCCCTGCTCGACGACGTGCGCCAGGAACAGATGGCCGCCCTGCTGCCCGACGCCGAGACGCATAACATCCGCTCCGCCGGTCACTTCCCCATGGAGACCCACTCCAAGGCCATGCGGGATTACCTGCGGGGATGGCTGAGGTATAACGATTAGGGAGTAGGGAGTAGGCAGTAGGGGCTGTGTTGCTGCATGCCGCAACGTAGGGACGCCATTCATGGCGTCCGCACCTGCCGCACCTCCGTAGGGACGCCATTCATGGTGTCCGCACCTGCCGCACCTCCGTAGGGACGCCATTCATGGCGTCCGCACCTGCCGCACCTCCGTAGGGACGCCATTCATGGCGTCCGCACCTGCCGCACCCCCGTAGGGGTGCCGATGCGGCGCCCGCCCATAGCCTTCCCCTTCAGGGGGTTCGAGCGTCCGGAAAACAGTCCAGTGGACTGTTTTCAGCGAGAACAGGCCGGCAGGCCCCCGGAACGGTGTCAGCATCCTTTGATGCTGACGAAAGAGGTCGTCACCCCCGTAACCCCTACTCCCTACTGCCTACTCCCTAATATAATATTTACCGAGGTACATTATGCCCAAGCTCGAACCGTATTCCCGAAAGCTGCCGTACAGCTACCAGCTGGGGGTATTTCCGTCGCTGATGCTACTGGAGGCGCGGCCCGACTGCGCCGCCCGGCTGCTTCTGCACCCCCAGGGGCTCGAAAACGAGGGCGTGATCAAGCTGCGGGCGCAGTGTGCGGCGCTGGGTGTGCGGGAGGAGCTGGCCGAGCGGGTGCTGCGCCGGGAATCCAAAAAGGACAACTGCTACGCCGGCCTGGTTTTCAACAAGTACGACTGCGCCCTCGACCCCACCCTCAGCCACGCGGTGCTGTGCCAGATCTCCGACGCGGGCAACGCGGGCACGGCCATGCGCTCGCTGCTGGGCTTCGGCCTGCGGGACGTGGCGGTGGTGAGGCCCTGCGTGGACGTGTTCGACCCCCACGTGCTCCGCGCGTCCATGGGCGCGTTCTTCAAGCTGCGGGTGAAGGTCTACGACGATTTCGACGCCTACCGCGCCGAGTTCCCGGACCGGCCGCTGTACCCCTTCATGCTGGACGGCGCGAAGCCCTTAAACGCGGTCGCCCGCGCCGCCGTCCCGCCGTTTTCGCTGATCTTCGGCAACGAGCAGACCGGCCTGCCGCCGCGCTTCGCCGCTCTGGGGCAGAGCGTGCTGATCCCCCAGTCGGACGAGATCGACTCGCTGAACCTGGCGGTGGCGGTGTCCGTCGGAACCTACACATTCATGAACATCCATGCTTAGGAGGAAGTTATGCTGACAGATGAAGTCTATACCCAGACCTGCAAGGCGATCGAGGAGCTGCTGAATGCCGAGCGAACGGGCCTGCGCCCCGTGAAGCTGATGGTGATCGGGGGCAGCTCCTCCGAGATCGCGGGGGGCGTGATCGGCCACAATTCCACCTACGAGCTGGGCGAGGCGGTGTCCCGCGCGGCGCTGGACATGGCGAAGAAGCACGGCTTCGACGCGGCCTTCCAGTGCTGCGAGCACCTGAACCGCGCCCTGATCATGGAGCGCGCGGCTGCGGAGGCCCGGGGCTACGAGACCGTGTGCGTGGTGCCCCAGCCCAAGGCCGGCGGCGCCCTGGCCACCAGCGCCTGGCGGGCCATGACGGACCCCGTGGCCGTGCTGGCCGTCTCCGCCGACGCCGGGCTCGACGTGGGCCAGACCCTCATCGGCATGCACCTCAGGCGCGTGGCCGTGCCCGTGCGCCTGTCCGTCGATCGAATCGGCGAGGCCCGCGTCACCGCCGCGCGCACCCGCCCGATGCTGGTGGGCGGCGAGCGGGCAAGGTACGCTTAGGGGGGACGCCGTCCCCCCTAAGAACCCCCTTGCTCAAGGGACTGAGCCCCTTGAGAATCCCCGATTGCGCCGCTGACGCGGCGCCGGGGTACGGAAATAACCAAAAATGCTGCTTTGGTAGGGGAGATATCATGTTCTATCGCGGTTATTCTGTGCTGGCGTCGCTGTCGCGCCCGGAGGCGCTGCCCTCGCCGAGGCAGCAGGGCGCGACGCGGCCCGAACTCACGGAGGCGGCCATGCGCGCCATGCAGCGGGAGCTTCCGGGCATGCCGATCTCGGCGCGCCTGAAGGACCCCGCGGCTTACCTGACCCTCCAGCGCGCGCGGCGTCAATGCCTGGAGGCGCTGATCGTGACGGAGCCGGACGACGCGGCGCTCCGGCGGATGATCGATCTGGCGGGCATGATCGTGGAGGAATCCCGCTGGTCGGAGAACCCCGCGCTGGCGCCCTTCGACGACGACGCCCACCCGGACATCGACTTCCAGTGCGCCGAGACACTGATGCTTCTGGCGTGGACGAGCCGCGCCCTCGGGGACCGTCTGACCTCCCGGGTGTCGGGCAAGCTGCTCTACGAGGCGCGGCGGCGGGTGTTTTCCCCGTTCCTGGCCCACGAGGACTACCGCTTTATGCGGGGCCGGGGGCGCAGGCCGCTGTCGATCCTCGCGGACATACTGCTGTCGGCGATACTGCTGGAGACCAGCGAGCAGCGGCGCAACGCCATCCTCAAGCAGGCCCTGCGGATGATCGACCAGGCCGTGACCGCGCGGCAGGACCGCGTCGAGGCGCTCGAGGACGCCGCCGCCGACACCGGCGCGATCACCGACCTGGCGGCGCTTCTGCGCAAGGTCACCCGCGGCCAGCTGGACCTGACCCCCGACTACCCCACCCCGGACTGGCTGGATCAATTGCTCTACCCCTGGCTCGAGGGCGAGTACTTCTGCGACCCCGCCGGGGCGGACATGAAGCCCGGGGTGTCCGGGGCGGAGCTGTTCCGCATCGGCCTGTCCGCCAACGACGACGCCCTCACAGCCCTGGGCGCGCACCTGCACCGCGCGCGGCGCATCCCCTCCGCCACGCTGACCGGGCGGCTCATGGACCTGTCCTGCCAGACCATGCTGGAGGCGGAGACCCGCAAGCCCCCGCGCATCAAGTGCGCCGCCACCCCCCACAACCGGGTGATGGTCTCCCGGTTCAGCGGCATGACCTGCTGTATGCACGCCGGCGGCGGACGTGCCAACGCCGGGGGACTGACGCTGTTCTGCGAGGGCGACCCGGTGCTCCTTGAGGAACCCGGCGCGCTGAACCTGCCCGCCATCGGCGGCCGGGCGCAGCTCGATCTCCCCGAGCCCGACTGCGTGGCCGATTACGATCTCAAACCGGACCGCGACACCATGACCATCGACCTCACCCACGCCTGGACGCCGGGCCTGCTGCGTTCCTACCAGCGCACCGCCCTGGTGCAGCGCCCGGACGCGGTGCTCAGGCTGGTGGACGCCTTCGACCTGACCGAGGCGTCGGTGATCTGCTTTCGGTTCCACACCCCCGTAAAGCCGGAGATGATCTCCGGCGGCCTGCGGCTGGGTCCCGTGGATTTCGGCTGGGAGGGCCAGCTCAACATGACCTTCTCCCCGCTGGACAGCGGCATCTGGCGCATAGAGCTCACCACCCCCGCCCCCGTCCAGCGCGCGTTCTACACGTTCAACTTCTCGAGGAGCTGACATAGATGCAAAAGCCGTCCCGGCGACCATCGCCGGGACGGCTTTTGCATGCGCTACTCCTCCTCTATCCCCCCGTCGTCAAACGGATTCCCGGGGTCGGTCTCCTCCTCGTAGGCCTCGGGCTCCAGCGTGTCATCCTCGTCCATCAGATCGCTGAACTGGAACTCGTCGGACTCGCCGCTGTCCGCGGAGGAATCCTTCTTCGAGGACTTCTTGGACGACTTGCCCTTCTCCTCCGGCTCGGGGGTCTCCAGCGGCCGGGGATTGGCCGGCGCGTTTCTGGCGAACAGGGCCTTCTGGGTCGCCACGTCGGCGACGCCGGAGGCCGCGCGCCCGATCTCCACCTGGAACAGCCGCACACCCTGGGCGGTGCCCTCGCCGTAGATACCGTCGGCGCTGTCCTCGGGCAGATAGCCCAGCTCGGTCAGCCGGGCCTGCACCAGCGCCACGGCCCAGGCGGAATCGCCGGTATAGAGATCGTAGTACTGGGTGGGGTCGTAGTGGAAGGTGGGCATCTTTTCCGCCAGCAGGGAGCCCTGCACCTGGTGGTACTCGTTGGCGGGCAGACCGAACAGCTCGTTCATGGTGACCATGCGGTAGCCCTCGTCCTTGGCGGCCTTCATCAGCCGGTACATGCGCTGGCCGTCCTCTGGGGTGCTTTTGAAGGCATATATGCCGCCGGGAGTCAGCTTGCTTGCGATGCGGTCCAGGTCGATGCCGCTGCAGGCCACGGTCCAGTGGGCGATGCCCAGGTAGCCCTGCTCCTTCAGATAGGCGTGGGTGCGGGGGTCGTACTCTCCCAGCCCGCCGTACATGCGGAAGAAGTGGGGCTGGTACTTCACGCCCAGCGTGTAGTTCAGCGCGATGCTCTGCTTCCAGATCTCCTGCACCATCATGGTGTCCATGTACTGGTAGACCTTGGCGAAATCGCTGTAACCGCGGTTTTCGATCTCAAAGCCCAGCTCGTACAGGCACTTGCGCAGCAGGGTGTTCATACCCTCCTTCATCACGTTCTCGCCGGTGGGGAACAGCGTAAGCTTCGCGCCGTACTGCACAGCCAGCTTGGCAAAGGCGGTGGTGATCTTCTCGCCGGAGCACTCGTCGAGCGTAATGGCGATCACCTTGTCCTCCGTGAACGCCTTCTTGAATACGGGCAGCATGTTAGGCCCCATGGCCACCGGCCTCAGGCCCGCGGAGGGGTCGCTGTTGTCCGGCGTGGGCTGGGGCGTGGGCTCGGGCGTGGGGGTGGCGTCGGGATCGGGCGTGGGCGTGGGCAGAAATTCGTCCGAGAACGTGTCCGCCCGCAGCACGATCTGCGTCTCGGGCATGTTCTTGGCGTCCACGAAAAAGCCGTCCGTGGGCGCGGGGGCTTCGGTCTCCTGCTCGACGGGCTTCATCCGGTCCCTGATCGCGATGGCGCAGATCAGCCCCACCGCCGCGACGACGGTCAGTCCGATCAGAAAGGAGAACACCCCCATGGTGCGCTTGCGCGTGCGTACAGATCTTCTGGGCATGACGGCACCTCGATACTTATGATGGTAGGATGGGATGATGGGACAGAGGATTGAGAGTGAAGAGTGGAGAGTGAAGATGGAGAATGCCTGAGGACGACGTTAAGTGATTTCCTTTTGCGATATTCATTTCGTAGCGAGAGCTTTTGATTTGTCATCCCGCACGGTCAGTTCGCGGCTAACTGTATCTCCACTCTCCACTCTTCACTCTCCACTCTCTCCTAACTCTCCTTCGTTTCCTCCCGGTGCAGGGTAAACGAGAACTGGGTTCCCTTGCCCTTTTCGCTGGTGACGCGGATATCCTCGCCCATGCGCTTGAGAAGCTCCTTGGCGATGGAGAGGCCGAGGCCGCTGCCCTTGCCGCTGTGGGCTTTATCGACCTTGTAGAACCGGTCGAACACATAGGGCAGGTCCGCCTCGTCGATGCCGATGCCGGTATCGTTGACGGAGATGACCACCTTTTCATCGTCCCAGCGGGCGGACACGCTCACCGAGCCCTTCTCGGTGTACTTGATGGCGTTGTCCAGTAGTATGATGAGCATCTGCTCCAGCCGGTCGGCGTTGGCGTACACCATCGGGCACTGGGTGAAGTCGGTGTTGACCCGCAGCTTGAGGCCGTGCTCCTCGGCGATGGCGGCGTAGCGGTCGCAGACGTCGTACACCAGATCGTCGATCTTCATGTGCGTCTTCTGGATGGACAGCGTGCCGGACTGGAGCCGGGACAGCTCCAGCTGGTCGTTGATGAGCCGCGACAGCCTGAGGATCTCCCGCAGTATGATGTCGTAATAGCGCTGCCGGTCGTCCTCGCTGGTCACCATGCCGTCCTTCAGAGGCTCCACCAGCGCGCGCATGGCCGTCAGCGGCGTGCGCAGCTCGTGGGACACGTTGGACACGTAGTCCCGCCGGGTTTTTTCGAGGCGCTCCATCTGGGTGATGTCCGAGAACAGGCCCACCGCCCCGGCGATGGCCTTCAGCTCGTCGCGTATGGGCGTGACCTTCATGCGCAGTATCATGTCCTTGGACTCAAGGTTGCGGGTGACGGTCTCGCCGGTGGCGATCACGCGGTCGAAGTCGGCCCAGATGGTCCTGTCCGGGATGGTCTTCATGCGGGGGTCCGGGAAGTGCTGGCCGGACTTCGCCCGGGGGATCAGCCGGCCCAGCGCCGGGTTGGTGTGGGTCAGCCTGCCGTCGGCGTCGATGGCCACGATGCCTTCCGAAAGGCCGTTGAGCATGTTGCGCAGGCGGTTGCGCTCCACGATCAGGTTGTACATGTTGCGGGAAAGCTGGTCGGACAGGTGGTTGAGCGCCTTGCCGAGCTGGCCCAGCTCGCCGTCCACCTTTTCGTCCGCGCGGGTGTCGAGGTGCCCGTCGGCCATGGCCACGGCGGCGTCGCGCAGGCGGGCCACCGGCTCCAGCGCGGGCCTCAGCATGCGCCCGATGAGCAGCTTGCCCACCAGTATGCCGCAGCAGAGGCTCACCAGTATGGCGATCAGCGCCAGCGACAGCGCCAGCCCCACGCCCCGGATGGGCAGCGCCACCCCTACGTGGACCGCGTTGTCGCCGTCCCGGACCGCCGATTCGCAGTAGGCGTACAGGCGGCCGTTGATCCCGGTGGTCACAGGGCTCAAGGGGTTCTTCCGGTTCCGGAGACTCTCCCAGGGCCAGGGGGCGTCGCCGACCACGGGCTTTACCTCGTCCGGGTCGCGGCGCACCAGCCAGGCGAGGCCGCCGCCCGAATAGAGCATCCCCGCCGCGTCGTGGAGCTTTGAGGCGTCCATGTCCTCCGCGCCGGCCAGGCTCGCCAGATAGTCCGCCTGGGGCCTCAATTGGCCCCGGGCGATCACGTTCAACTGAATCCATGTGCCCGCGATATAGGCGCACATACTGACGGCAACCGTGACAGCCATCACGGTTGCCGTGAACAGTGCAGCGCGCCTGATCAGCACACTGCTCTTCTTCATGCGTTGACCTCGAATCGATAGCCTACACCGTAGACCGTTTTAAGTGCCCAGGGCACGTTTTCCTGGGGCAGTTTCTGGCGGATGCGCTTGATGTGCGCGTCCACGGTGCGGGTGTCGCCGAAGTAATCGTAGCCCCAGACCCTGGATAGTATCTGCTCGCGGGAGAACACCTGGCCCACGTTGGAGGTCAGCATGTGCAGTATCTCGACCTCCTTGGGCGTGCAGGGGATCACCTTGCCCGCCACCTTGACCTGGTAGTTCTCCAGGCTGATCTCAAGCTGCGGAAGCCGTATGATGGAGCTGTCCTCCTCGCCCGCCTTTTCGGAGAAGCGCCTCAGCACCGCCTTGATGCGGGCCAGCACCTCGCGGGGAGAGAAGGGCTTGACGATGTAATCGTCGGCGCCCAGCTCGAGGCCCAGTATGCGGTCGATCTCCTCACCCTTGGCGGTGAGCATTATGATCGGAAGGGAGCTCGTCTGGCGGATCTGGCGGCACACGTCGATGCCCGAGACCTTCGGCATCATCAGATCCAGCACCATCATATCGGGATGCAGGCTCTCGCACATCTCCAGCGCCTGCTGTCCGTCATAGGCGCTCTGATGCTCATAGCCCTCCGAACCCAGGTAGAGACCCAGGGATTCATGCACCACCGGATCGTCGTCCGCGATCAGAATGAGCGGATACATTGACATATTTATCACCCCGATTATCACATTTATACCATCATTATACCCATTCCCGCAACATTCTGCAACCATTCCGCGAAGAAACCCAGATTTATTCACATTCCGCCACAATGTGGCAAAATCATGTCCATTGCGGCGGATTCAGGGCTTATTCTCCCTTCCCGTCGTTTTTTTATCCCGCGAAATGTTAATTTCCTATTGATTATTTCGGCAAATTATAGTATTATATAGCTATAATTGGTGTAATGTAGGTGAAATTTGATATTGCTAACGGGAGTACGGCGATGAGGACTTACAATATTGCCTTCTTCACGGCGGACTGGAACTATGAGCTGGTCGAAACCACCATGCACGGCCTGAAGCGCTATGCGGCGGATCACGACAACGTCTACATCCGCGTGTTCGACTGCTTCGGCAAGGACCAGGGTACCTCAAAGGATTTAAGCGAGTACGCCATATTCAACCTGCCCGACCTGACACAGTTCGACGGGCTGCTCATCCAGGGCAGCCAGATCGTGCTGGAGAGCGTCCGGCAGGCCATCAGCCTTCGTGTGGCCGCCACGGGCATCCCGGCCGTCTCGATCGACTGCCCCATCGACGGCTGCACGCTGATCACCGTGGACAACCGGGACGCCGTGCGGGAGATCACCAACCACCTCATCCGCGACCACGGCGCCCGCCGACTGGTCCACCTGACCGGCATCCTCGAAAACGGCTGCCCCGAGGGCCACATGCGCAAGAACGGCTTTCTGGACGCCTGCCGGGACAACGGCATCCCGCCGGAGGACGCTGAGGTCATCGAGTGCACCTGGCGCACCAGCGACGGCATGCAGGTGGGCCAGCGCTGGCTTCGGGAGGGCAGGCCCCTGCCGGACGCCTTCGTGTGCGCCAACGACGAAATGGCCTTCGGCCTCATGGATGCCCTGGCGGAGGAGGGCTGCCACATCCCTCAGGACGTGATGGTCACCGGCTTCGACAATCTGTCCAGCTCCGAGCTGTCCAACCCCCGGCTGTCCACCATCGACCGCGACATGGACAAGCTGAACTACAAGGCCGTGGACGTGCTGATCGACAAGATCGAGGGCCGGGAGCACCGCGACTTCATCCCCTTCCCCTTCTCCGTCATCAAGTCGGAATCCTGCGGCTGCAGCGCCGCGATGCGCCCCGGCTATCTGCGCCAGAAGTATTTCCGGCAGAACCGCTTCCTCAAGAACTTCTACGTGCTCCAGGACCAGATGGCCGAGGAGCTCTTCGACGTGTCCAGCCTGCAGGAGCTGCGGGACATCGTGGAGCAGAACCACGAGATCTTCGGCTGCGACAACGTATACCTGTGCGTCAACGACTACTACTTCGACAACTACGACAAGACCCAGTGGCAGCACGACTCCGAGACCTTCGGCGACGAGATGGTGCTCACGGTGTGCGGGCAGGGCGGCGACATCGATCCCGACAACCCCTTCCCCCGCTTCCCTACCCGCGAGCTGCTGCCCCCCAAGATCCGCACCGGCGCCCGGTTCCTGGTGTTCTACCCGCTGCACTACAACACCTACTCCATCGGCTACCTGGTGATGGACGGCATCAGCGAGGCGGCGAAGCTCAACCTGCACAAGAGCATATTCAGCTTCCTCGAGATCGCCATTGAAAACGTGCGCAAGAAGGGGCTTCTGCACCACTTGAACGGCGTGCTGGACAACCTCTACGTCCACGACGCGCTGACCGGCCTGTACAACCGCTTCGGCTACGCCCGCTACGGCCAGCAGACCTACCGGGACCTGATCCGCCAGCAGGGCGCGGCCCGCATACTGTTCATCGACATGGACGACATGAAGGGCATCAACGACCGCTTCGGCCATGAGTACGGCGACGCCGCCATCTGCGCCACCGCCGACATCCTCAAGGCCATCGCCGGCCCCGGGGACTTCCTGATGCGCTACGGCGGCGACGAGTTCCTGCTGATCGCCGCCAGCCGGGGCAACGACCTGGCCGGGGAGATCCGCAGCGCCGTGGAGGACTACAACCGAAAGAGCGACAATCCCTTCGTGCTCAGCCTCTCGATCGGCGTCATACAGTCCATGGATCACGACGAGCACATGCTCGACAAGCTGGTCCAGGCCGCCGACTCCGAGATGTACAAGAACAAGAGCGCGCACAAGGGCTTTACTACGAACGCAAGCTGAGGGACAGATCATCATGTCAGAACAAAAGAAAAAAAGACGCCGCCCCCGCCTCTCCGGCCGCCACATGCTCACGCTGGGAGCCCTGTCGCTGTTCGGCGTATCGGGCTACGAGCTGTGGACGCGCCTGGAGGACTTCTGGGCGTGGACCAAGGGCATCCGCCACCTGAGCGCCGTGCAGGGCACCTCCTTTGTGCGCAACATGGGCATCATCTTCGAGACCCCGGAGATGCGTCAGCTGGGCTATGAGCTGCTGTTTCTGTGTTTCACCATACTCTTCGGGCTGATCTGCCTGATCCGGCGCAACCGCGCCCGGGGCGCGTGGGTGCTGATATTGCTGGATGTGGCCGTGGGCGTGGGCGGCTGGCTATTGGGCGTGTTCGGCTTCCACCCCGCCAAGTGGGCGCAGACGCTCAAGCTGATCCCGCTGGCGCTGATCCTGGCGGGGTGCGTCACGAACATCATTCATCGCTCCATACTGAGGAAAAAGCGCCACAGGCACAGACATCATGAACGCGAAGAAGACGCGGGGATGCAAAGCTGACATCCCCGCGCCTTTTATTCTGTCTTTATTTCACCCTGATCGCGCACACGTCGTACACGCCCTCGGAGGCCACCACGGCGATCTTCGCCTTGCCGGGCTTAACGGCGGTGATATTTCCGCTCTGATCCACCCAGAGTATGGACTCGTCGCTGGAATACCACTCCAGGTCGTCGGCGTTGAAATCGGCGGGCTCCACGGTGGCGGAGAGGGTCAGGTTGTCCCCCACCTTCATCTCGGCCTTGCGCCTGTCCAGCTTCACGGACGTGGCCATCCTCCCCTTCACGGTGACGTCGCAGGCGGCCTCGGCCCCGTTGGACAGCCGGGCGACGATGCGGGTGACGCCCTCCCCCACGCCGGTGACCCTGCCGCCCTCGACGGTGGCCACGCTCTCGTCCTCGGACATCCACGTGCCGGAGACGCCCTTGGCGTCGGACGGCGTGATCTTCGCGCCGAGCTTTTTGGTCTGCCCCACGGCCAGATTCATCGCGGACTGGTCCAGCGTGACGTAGGCCAGCCAGCACTCCACCTCCACCGCGCCGGACACGCCGTTGACGGCCACGGCGGTGACGGTGGCCCGGCCCTCGCCCATGGCCCGCACCCGCCCGTTGTACACCTGTATGACGGAGGGGTCCGAGCTGTTCCAGCCCAGCTGCGTCTGCGGGATCAGCGCGTCGGCGGGATCGACCGTGACCTTCAGGTCGTACTCCTGGCCCACGTGCAGCTTGGGCACGCTCTCCAGCACGACGCCCTGCACGGAATAGCCGCAGCGCATCTCCAGGCTCTGCCCGTCGGAGACGATGGCCACATTGCCCTGGTTTTTGGGCCCGGTGATGTAGATGCGGCTGCCCTTGGCGGCCAGCAGGCTCTGGTAGGCCTTGGTGGGCTGGTGGCCGTCGTCGGTGCAGATCACGGTCACGGCGGGCCGGATCATGTCGATCACGTCCTCGTCGTGGGCCCCGTTGTGGTGGGGGTTCTTGAACACGTCCACGTTCAGCTTCCCCGGGAACTGCGCGTTCACGGCCCGCAGCACCTTGTCGGTGGTGTCCGCGGTGAACAGGAAGCTCCGGTGGCCGTAATCCAGCCTGAGGATCAGCGAGTTGTCGTTCTCGCTGGTGTTGCCGGTGTTGACGTTTTTGACCTTCAGCGGACCCAGCGTGGTCATGACGGCCTCGCCGACGGTGAAGCTGTCCCCCGGCTGGAGGATCACCTTCTCGGTGGCGGCGATGACCTCCTGCTGGGCGGCGTCGGCGCAGTCGATGACGGCGTTGATGGCCCCCAGGTGGGAGAAGTACATCCTGTCCGGGCGGAAGGCGTCGATGATCTGCGGCGTGCCCTCGATGTGGTCGAAGTGGCCGTGGGTGCCGACGTAGCTGTGCAGATGGGAGATGCCCATGGCCCGCAGGAACTTCACCGCGGCTTTGGCGTTCTCCTTGAAGCCCACGTCGATGAAGCAGTTCTCGCCCCCGCAGCGGATCAGTATGCTGTCCACGCGGCCCAGGTCCAGGAAGTAGACCTCCAGCCCCTCATACGGCGCCTCCGCCACCGGCTCCGGTTCCTCCTCGGCGGTCGCGTCTGACGGCGCCGCCGCGAGCGGCTCGTCGCTGGCCACCGGCTGGGGGTTCGAGGTCAGCGCCTCGTCCCGGATCACCGGCTGGGGGCTGAACCCCGTCTCCGCCGACGCAAAGCCCCACATCAGCAGGCATAAAATCAGCAGCGTGGAAAACAAGCGCCGCTTTTTGCAAAACATACTTCTCATATAATAATCATATCACATTATCGAGGTGTTTTCAAGACAGAGAGGTTTTTTTCAGAGAGTACAGAGTACAGTTTTGGTAGAAATCCTACGGATTTCTTTGATTTATTTGGGGAGATAACGACCTCTCAGTCACAGCCTGCGGCTGTGCCAGCTCCCCTGAAAGGGGCACCTCATCCGTCATGGCTTCGCCATGCCACCTTCCCCTGAAGGGGAAGCTCTTTGAGGGAGGTGGCTCGGCGAAGCCGAGACGGAGGGAGTAGGAGGTGCCGAGCGAAGCGAGGCGGAGAGGTTCCGTAAGCAACGTAGAAGAAGATCCCTCAAGTTTCCGTGAAGAACCATAACCGTAGGGGCGATCCCCCGATCGCCCGCCGAGCCGAACCGTTCCTCCAATCAAACAAATCCCGCCGGGATTTGATCCAAAACTGTACTCTGCACTCTCCACTCTTCACTCTGATTCAAACTCCGCCTTCAACTTCGCATACATCACGTCCCTCGGCGCGCTCTCGCCCGTCCAGAGGGTATAGTTGATGCAGCCCTGATTGACCAGCATGCCCAGCCCGTCCACGCACCGGGCCCCGCGCTCGGCGGCGCGCTTCAAAAACACGGTCTCGGCGGGGTTGAACACCACGTCGCAGACCACCATGCCGCTCTTCACGCCGTCGAAATCGACGTCCGGGCACGCCTCCCCGTGGGGATGCAGCCCCACGCAGGTGGCGTTGATGAGGATATCGGTGCCCTCGGGCACGGCGGCGGTGCCGTTCCAGGGGATATACTCCGCCCGCGCCGCGGTATGGGCGTTGATGACCGCGGTCAGGTCCCGGCCCCGCGCCGCGCTGCGGTTGATCACGTTAACGGCCTTCGCCCCCGCCAGCGCGCACTCCACGCCGATGGACCGCGCCGCGCCGCCCGCCCCGAGCAGGGCGATCGACTTGCCTGCCAGCGCGATGCCCGCGTCGGTCAGCGACTGCACGAAGCCCTTGCCGTCGGTGTTCTCGCCAAACATGGTGCCGTCGTCCCGGCACACCACGGTGTTCACCGCGCCGATCACTCGGGCGGCTTCGGACAGTTCGTCCATGTACTTCAAAACGTTGATCTTGTGGGGCATGGTCAGGTTGACGCCCCGCATGTTGAACGCCCGCACCCCCGCCATGGCCCCGTCCAGCTCCTCCGGCAGTACCTTCACGGTGATGTAGCGCCAGTTCAGTCCCGCGTGGGCAAAGCCCGCCTCCTCCATCACACCGGTGGGATTGCCGTCCACGGGGTCCCCCAGCACGCCCACCAGCTCTGCGCGATAGTTCTTCTCCATGCCGCTCACGTCCTTTCCTCGCTGTCGATCCTGCGGATCAGTTCGTCGATCTGACCCTCGTCGTACACCTCGATGCCCATCCCCCGCAGAACCTCGGCGGTCACGCCCGCGCCGGGCACGAGCCGCCCGGAAAAGCTGCCGTCGTAGATCTCCCGCGCCCCGCAGGAGGGGCTGCGCGCCTTCAGAAGCGCGTATTTCACATGGCACTGCTCCGCCAGCAGCGCCGCCTGTCCGGCGCCCCGGCGAAACGCGGCGGTCACGTCCCCGCCGTCCCGGGTAACCACCCGGCCGCCCCGGCACTCCGCGGGCACCCTCGGCGTGGGCAGGCCGCCCTGCTGCTCCGGACACACCGGGATCAGCGCGCACCGCGCCTCCAGGGCGCGCAGATCGACGCCGTTGTCCCGACCGTCGTAGCGGCAACCGATCCCAATCAGGCACAGGCTCACCAGCACCCCCGGCTTCATACCCATCGCCTCCGTAAACATATTAGCATGAATCCTTAATTGTGTCCAGTTTTGACGAGAAGTATTTCATTTTCACCTTGTCACAATCCCCCATCTGTGCTATACTTGAATTGTAAAATTCAGCGTCACAAGCGACGCATATCTTAATAAAACAATAGGAGGAATGACTATGCCTGACAAGAACCCTGCCGCAAACGTGGCCGCGCGGCCCCGGCGCATCGCCTTCATCGGGTCGGAGTGCTATCCCTTCGTCAAGACGGGCGGTCTGGGCGACGTGATGTACGCCCTGCCCCGCGCCCTGATCACCCACAACTGTGAGGTGCGGGTGTTCCTGCCGCTGTACCGCTGCATTCCCGAGAAATACAAGACGGACATGACCTATCGCGGCTCCTTCATGATGGACCTGTGCTCCGACGGGCGTCAGTTCTACGTGGGCATCATGGAGACCGTGATGGACGGCGTGATCTACGACTTCATCGACAACCGGGAGTTCTTCGACTGGGGCAATCCCTACACGGGCCTGTGGGAGGACATCCCGAAGTACTGCTACTTTGACAAAGCCGTGCTGGCGGCGCTGAACTACCTGGAGTGGGCGCCCGACGTGGTCCACTGCCACGACTGGCAGGCCGCCCTGGTGCCGCTGTACCTGCGCACCCGCTTCGACACCACCCCGGTGGGCGCGGCGCGCTGCATACTGACCATCCACAACCTGCGCTTCCAGGGCATCTGCGGCATCGAGCACCTGAAATACTGGACGGGCCTGCCGGACTTCCTGTTCGACTACCCGGTGCTCAAGCAGAACGACGACGAGGCCAACATGTTCAAGGGCGGCCTGGCCTACGCCGACCGGGTGACCACCGTCAGCGCCACCTACGCCGAGGAGATCCAGACCAACTTCTACGGCGAGGGCCTGAACGGCCACCTGTGGTATCATCGCGCGAAGCTCAGCGGCATCGTCAACGGCATCGACGTGGACCTGTGGAACCCCGAGACCGACAAGCTGCTGACCGCGCCCTATGACGCCAGGAACGTCCTGACCCAGAAGAAGCTCAACAAGACCACGCTGCAGACCCGCGTGGGCCTGGACATCGACGAGAACAAGTACGTCATCGGCCTGGTGTCCCGCCTGACCGACCAGAAAGGCCTGGACCTGGTGAACGCCATATTCTCCGAGATCCTCGACGAGAACACCCAGGTGGTCATCCTCGGCACCGGCGACCCCCGCTACGAGGGCGCCTTCCGCTACTACGAGAGCGTCAACAAGGGCACGGTGTGCGCCTACATCAAGTACGACGAGGCGCTGGCCCACCAGATCTACGCCGGCGCCGACGCCCTGATGGTGCCCAGCCTGTTCGAACCCTGCGGCCTGACCCAGCTGATCGCCATGCGCTACGGCACGGTGCCCATCGTGCGCGAGACCGGCGGCCTCAAGGATACCGTGCTGCCCTACAACGTGCTCGACAACACCGGCAACGGCTTCACCTTCGACCGCTACGAGGCCGACCTGCTGCTCGACGCCGTCAACCGCAGCAAGGAGGTCTACCTGAACGACCGCGGCCACTGGGATGAGATGGTGCTGCGGGATATGGCCAAGGACGTCTCCTGGGAGCAGTCCGCCAAGCAGTACCTCGCCCTCTACGAGGAACTGGCGGAGAAGCTTTGATTAGGGAGTAGGCAGTAGGGAGTAGGGAGTAAGGGTTATGTTGGTACATGCCCCTCCGTAGGGACGCCATTCATGGCGTCCGCAAACCTTAGCCGAACATATGTATGGGCGGCCAATGGCCGCCCGCCCGGGTACGAAACACATCGTACTTCACGGCGGGCGGCGCATCGCCGCCCCTGCTGTTATCTGATCCTTCATGTTTTTCTGGAGGGGAGAACGACCTCTCAGTCTCGACGCTTTGCGTCGAGCCAGCTCCCCTGGAAAGGGAGCCGAGACCTCTCAGTCACAGCCTGCGGCTGTGCCAGCTCCCCTGAAAGGGGCACCTCATCCGTCATGGCTTCGCCATGCCACCTTCCCCTGAAGGGGAAGGCATGCCTCCCCTTTCAGGGGAGGTGCCCCCGAAGGGGGCGGAGAGGTTCCCCTTTTAGGGGAGGTGCCCCGGCCCGTAGGGCCTAGCGAGGCGTCAGGGGCGGAGAGGTCACATCATCAATCCTTATCCACCGGCTTTGCGATGGGGGCATTGTCCGGGGTCAGCGGCACGGGCACGATGCGCTCGCCGCAGTGGGGGCAGTCGTACTCGTCCTCGTCGCCGTCCTCCAGGGAAGTGAAGAACATCCGGTGGCACCTGGGGCACAGCTTGCCCGCCAGCGCATCGGGGCCCTCCTCCCCGTCGGGCTCCGCCGGCGGGTCCTTGTCGGGCTGTAGCAGGTGCAGCTTGTCCTCGCCGTCGCCGAAGGCGTCGTCGAAATCCTCATCCTCGTCGTCCAGTATGCTGAAATCATCGTCGTCGTCCCTGCGCTCGCCCTCCAGCTCCGCCAGGTCGTCGTCGATGGACTCCACATAGTCGTTCAGGTCGTCCAGAAGCTCATCCATGACCTCCACCCGGTCGGAAAGCTCGCTCAGCAGGTCCACGATGCCCGCCATCAGCTTGCCGTTGGCCGAATTCGCGTCGATGTCCATGCCCTCCATCAGGCCCTTGAGGTAGCCGACCTTCCTGCTCAGATTCTCCATCACTGCACCTCCAATCAAATCATGTTATGCAATGGCAATTTTCTTAATACCATAAGGCCGATGGCAATCATCCATCGACCTCATGCGGAATCGCGCCGGGTTTGCGCTTACGCGCGGCCCAGGTACATGCCGCCGTCGCGGGTGTCGATCTTCAGAACCTCGCCGGTCTCGATGAACAGCGGCACCTGAAGGGTCAGGCCGGTCTCGAAGGTGGCGGGCTTGGTGGTGTTGGCGGCGGTGTCGCCCTTGAAGCCGGGCTCGGTGTTGGTCACCTGCAGCTCCACGAAGTTCGGGGCCTGCACGCTGAAGGGCTGGCCCTTGAAGAAGCGCACGGTCACGTTGGTGTTCTCCTTCACGAAGGGCATGGCGTCCTCCACCTGCTCGTGGGTCAGGGGCAGGTCGTCGTAGGTCTCCAGGTCCATGAAGTGATAGAAATCACCGTCGTTGTAGGTGTACTGCATTTCCTTGGTTTCGATATAGGCCTTCGGGAATTTCTCCGTCGGGTTGAAGGTGCGCTCGATCACGGAGCCGGTGACGACGTTCTTGATCTTCGTGCGCACGAAAGCGGCGCCCTTGCCGGGCTTGACATGCAGGAAGGAAACGATGGTCCAAACCCCGTTGTCCATCTCAAAGGTGACGCCGTTTCTGAAATCGCTTGCGTTAATCATGGGGATATTGCCTCCTCAATTAGTAGTCGTAGTGTGTATTACAGCTCGATCAGCTGCTTCGGCGCGTGCATCGCATTGATGTAGCCGTCCGAAGTGATGATCACCGTGTCCTCGATGCGGCACCCGCCCATGCCGGGCAGGTATACGCCGGGCTCCACCGTGACCACGTGACCGGGCACGAGCACGGTCTCGTCATTGGTGCTGAGCCGGGGCTGTTCGTGGATGAAAAGTCCGACGCCGTGCCCCAGGCTGTGGCCGAACGCGCCGGGATAGCGCGCGTCGATGTACTCCCGGGCGACCCGGTCCACGTCGCAGCAGCGCTTGCCGGGGCCGATGGCCTCCAGCGCCAGCCGCTGGGCGTCGTGCACGGTGTCGTAGACGGCCTTCAACTCGCCGGAGACGCGGCCGAAGGCCACCGTGCGGGTGATGTCCGACAGATAGCCGTTGTGCGTCGCGCCGAAGTCCAGCGTCAGAAGCTCGCCTTCGGCGATGACGTGCTTCGACGGCACCGCGTGGGGCAGCGAGCCGTTCACCCCCGCCGCCGCGATGGTGTCGAACGCCGGCCTCTCGCTGCCGAGCCGGAGCATCTCGAACTCCAGCTCGATCTTCGCGTCGATCTCCGTCATGCCCGCGTGCAGCCGCGGCAGTATGTTGATCAACGCCTGGCTGGCGATGCGCGACGCCTCCCGGATGCAGGCGATCTCGTCCGCGTCCTTGATCTGCCGCTGCTTTTCCGGGATGCCCTCCATCGAACACAGCTCCACGCCGGTCAGCGCCTCGGACAGCGCCAGGTAGTCGTCGTGGGTCAGGAAATCCGTCTCCACGCGCATCGACTTCGCGCCCACCTCCTCCGCCAGCGCCCGGGCGATCCCGGGAGCCTTGCGCTCGAGGGTGGTCCGCTCCACCCGCCAGTCCGGAGCCTGCCGCTCCGCCTGCTCGATGTAGCGGAAGTCTGTCAGGATCGCATGCACGTCCCGCGAGATGAACAGACACCCCTCCCCTGCGTAGCCCGACAGATAGCGTATGTTCTCCGGGCGGTGGATCAGCGCGGCGTCGGCGCCCAGCTGCGCCAAAAAGGCGTCCAGTCGGCTCAATTTGCTCATCTCCTGACAATACTTGCATGGTCACACATGGATATTATAGCACATTGTGCCGCGAATTACCATAGGATAATGATAATTTCTCATGGTTATTGGAGCCCCGCTCCGCCCGGTTTTTATTTAACACAGAATGCGCTTGACATTCCCCCCGGTTTGGTGTATTATAATTAAGCACTTTGCGAGGGGATGTCCCCGAGCGAGGCTGTGGTCCCTTAGCTCAGCTGGATAGAGCGTCTGGCTACGGACCAGAAGGTCAGGGGTTCGAATCCCTTAGGGTCCGCCAAAGAAAACCGTTACCCCCTTGTGGGGTGGCGGTTTTCTTTCGCGTACCCGCGGGGATAATCGAACCCCTTTCGCGAGCCTGCGAGCGAATGGGGGGGCGGCGTAAGCCGCGACGCGCAGCGGCGCCATCCCTTAGGGTCCGCCAAAGAAAGCTTGGCGGGCCTAAAATGACCGTTTCTTTTCCTCCCGGTCCCCCCCCGCGGCATCTGGATTTCATCCACACTCGGTCCGCCCCAATTTTCCGATTGACGGACCCTGCGGCGTGTGGTAAACTGGAGGCAAAGAGAGCACTTCGGTTTCCACGCCGCCGCCAGAGCGCCAACGTCGGGCGCAGGATCAGCGATTGATGAAGTACAGCCCAACCTACCTTGCACTCAGACGAACAGGAGCCCAACCTACCTTGCACTCAGACGAACAGGAGGCTACAGGATATGAAGACAAGCATTAAAAGTACATCCATCTCAAGAATTGTGTTTTCCGCGCTTCTGATACTCCTGCTTGCAGTTTGCATGGGGTTTGCCTCTGCCGAAACCGTCGCCCCTTACACCGGAGACCTCAGCATTATTGCCAATCCCACGGTTTCCGGGATAAACGACGCCCCGGCGAATACTTCCCAGCATTTCATCCTTTGCTGTTCTGCCGATTACCCGTTCACAAGCCTGAAGGGCGACGTGCGCATCACCTCTGACAACAAAGTGATCATGTATGAGCACCCTGGTTTCACCCTCAATGCGGAAAACAGGATCATCGCCTACAACGCATCGTCTTATACCAAGATCCGCGACCTGACTTACGACCAGGTCATGCAGCTGCGCTATGCGGACCTGTATAACGGACAGGAAGTCGGCATCTGTGATTTCGATACGTTTATCTCTATCTGCAAGCAGAATGGCAAAACCCCCTACATCACCCTCAGGACGGAGTACACCGCTGAGATCCTGGAATATATCCTCCCGATACTGGAACAGCATGGAATGGTGGACAAGGCGACCATCAGCAACACTTCCTACGATATTCTGCAATATGCGCGAAACTGGAATGGCTCAATCCGCCTTTCCTATGTCGTAAGCAAGAGCAGCTTTACAACAACGGCTGTTGACAATGCGAAAGCTCTGGGCAACTGCATCATCACGCTGTACGACTTTCCCGCGTCGCGTGGAGGGCTGGGGAATTACAGCGCCTACTACGCCAGCATAATCCATGCGCAGCAGAACGGCGTCGCACTGAACGCAGCGATCCTGGAGCAGCCGGTGCTGACGGACGATTTGAAGAGCCTGGGAATCAGCGGTATCCAGTATAGCGTCAATCCCGCGCACGAAGCGCACGCCTGGGCTGATCCGGTCTATACGTGGTCTGCGGATTACAAGTCGCTGACCGCTGCCAAGACCTGCCAGTGCGGGCAGAATCATACGATCTCGGAGACGGTGGCCGCCACAGTCCGGGTCGTTGAAGAGGCGTCATATGACAAGGAGGGGAAGGGGGTCTACACCAGCGAGGCGTTCAGGAACCCCTCATTCACAGTTCAGGAGATCACTGCGCCCATCCCGGCGATACCGGTCATTCCATATGCGTCCACCATCCAGGACAACGGAAACTATGGATTGAACTGGACTGCTTCCACCGCGACGCTGAAGGGCATCGTCACAAAAAACGTCAGCGCCTTCACGATTCCCGACACGATCGTGGTTGAGGGGCGGACATTCAGAATAACGGAGATCGGTCCGAGCGCGTTCAGAGCCAACAAGTCTCTGACGTATCTGGCGATAGGAAATAACGTGACGATCATCGGCGCGAACGCCTTCAGGAGCTGTTCAAATCTCCGGGCAGTGTACGGAGGGGCTGCCGTCGAGCGCGTAAAATCGGCGGCCTTCTATGGCTGCAAAAAACTCCGGGTCTTCCCCCGTCTGGATAACCTGATCGCGATAGGTGCCAACGCCTTCCGCTATGACTACTATCTTCGGGAATTTTACTTCGGAAAGCGGATCAACTATATCGGCCAGCAGGCGTTCTTCAAATGCAAGCGGTTGAAGACCATGGTTATTGAAACCATGGCGCTGACGGGGAGCACCGTGAAGGCCGCCGCGTTCAAGGGCACTGTGAAAAAGGCAGTGGTGCAGGTTCCCAGCCAGGTGTTGGGGTATTACAAAAACCTGCTGCCGAGGAAAGGGATAAACGGCAGGGCGCGCATATCCGCGCTGCCCTATGCGGTGACGCTGGAGGCACAGTCTTCCGCGAAAGAGGCGGCAGCCGTGGCCCCGGCAGCGCCCGCTGACGTGAGCACCGCTACCGCGCCTGAAGCGAGCATCGCCGCGGAGGCGAGCGTGGCCAGCGACGTGGCCGAGGCGCTTCAGAATGGCGCTGCGGAAGCCGAGGCGGTGTCCGTTCCCGCAAATGAGGAGATCGGCACGGAAGAGACGGACGGCTCCGCGCCGGAGGATGCCAAGAGCGACGCGGATGAGACGGTCGAAGACCGTATCGCCGATGCGCCCGAGAGCGCGCCGGGCGAAGCGCCGGGCGTGGTCATCCATGCGGAGAAGACGGCGTTCATCGTCGATCCCGCGGCTGATGAAGGTTTGGCGGAGGAGCTGATCATCCGCAGCGATGCGGCGGACACGGAAGGGGATTACATCTGGGAGCGCAGCGCGGATGAGGTCAATTGGACCCGGGTCGCGACAGAAGACCCTGCCACCTTCACGATGCGCATGTCCGACCTGGAGGGGATAACGTACTTCCGGCTGACGGTCAACGGCGCCGTGTCCAACACAGTGGCCGTTCGCGTGGAGCGCAATGCGGAGGAAGCCGAGCAGGGATCCGAGGCCGGACCGGATACGGGACTTGACCTGGGCGAGGTCGAGGAACAGCCCGCCGGGGACGATAATATGTCCCCCGAGGACGAGGACCCGTTCACCGGGGATAAGCAGGACAGCGATACCGACAATGGTCTGGAAGCGGTTTACGAAGAACCGGCGCAGGACGCCAATGAGAGTATTATCATCGATCCTGAATCGGTGAACGACCAGGCTGAAGCGTCGTCAGACGAAATCACACAGGCACTCCAGCCCTGATCGCCGCGGCGGCGATGTGGTCGTAAGCGGCGGCGTATTCCTCAAAGGTTGTCATGTGCTCCAGCAGCACCGGGGCATCGGAGGGCAGCCAGCGATCCATGATGCGAAGGATGCGCACAAAGTCCAGCGCTTCCTCGCCGGGCGCGCATTCCTCGAGCATCGCGGTCAGGCGGGTCGGGTGCATCCGGGTATCCTTGATATGGGTGCTTTTGATGTGCGGCGACAGCTTGCGAAAGCAATCCTCGATGAATGCCTCCGGGGCAAGATAGCGCCTGGGACAGTTGATCAGATTCACGAAATCCATGTGCGCGCCAAACCGGGGGCGATTGACATCCCGGATCAGCTGCAGGTATTCGTCCGGACCGTCGGGCACCATCCAAGGCATGGGCTCCAGGCAGTAGAACGCCCTGGATGGCTTTACGCTGTCGAGGATGTCCTGAAGACTGTCCACGATGCGGCGATAGGTCTCGTCGGTGAAGTTGCTTCGATCTGCCGCGTCCCAGCCGGCGTCGGAGGCTGTGCCCGCGATGTTCACGCAGCAGGCAATGCCCAGTTCATCCGCCAGGGCAAGCTGTCCCTTGGCATAATCCAACGCCGCCGCGGCCTTCTCCGGATTCGGGTCGAACACGTTTCGCCACACGCCGATCTCCGCGATGACCACGCCGTGGCGCGCGCAGATGTCGCGGTAGGCTTCGATTTCCCCCGCGGACATCCGGCAGTTGAAGGGCGCGGTGATCGCCCTGAACCGCGATCGGGCCAACAGCGCCTCCCATTCCTTCGGCGATGACCAGCTTCCGACAACAGTGCCTCCCAACAGCATGCGCCTGTCCCCCTCAATATATGCTTCGCTTTTACTGATGATCCTCATTCCGTATGTACCGCATGAATGCGGGGTTGACATAGATCGGCACATGGGAGACGACCAGCTCGGGCGTCACATCCTTCACAACCTCCTCAATCGCCCGGGTATTCTCCGGCAGGGAGAAGGAGTTGATGTAGTACAGCCCATCCTTGTCATAGACGATATCGTCGTAAAGCATCTCGAACGCCTTGTTTTGCAGCTCTGTCGTGGAATAGTACAGCGGCTGCCACCAGGAACCCACGATCAGCCTGTCGATCAGGTTGCCGTCCGCGTCGAAGGAGTCATCGTACTTCTTGGCGTAGGTCTCTATGATGCCGTGAAAATCCTCCTTGTCATCGAGGGAATCGAACTCCAGCGCCACGTCGTATTCCATCGAGAAGCACAGGTAGCGGGACTCCGCGACCTCCCGGACGGCATAGGTGGGGGTGGGGTCCGACGGTTCTCCCCAATCAAGAAGATACTCGTACACGGACACCTTCGGCTCGACCTGGATCCATGCGTCGATGCCCTTGCCGTTGAGCAGCGCGACCAGCTGAAGCACGTGCCGGAGGTCATCATGGCCGTATCTCAGCGTATAGTCCTCGAGGAATCTGGCGTCATAGCCGCTGTATTTCAGGCTGTAGCCGGTCGTCGCCTCCCGGAGGACGATCTGCGCGCCGAGCACGTCCAACCGGTCATCTGCGAATATCGTCATGGCGGACATCGCGGCGTCCAGCTTTTGCAGGATGTCACGATCCGAAACGCGCCCGATGCAACGACGGGTTTTGCCGGCGATGGAAAGGGCGTCGTACAACAGGCTGGCGGCGCTCTCACCGTCCAGCCTGTCCGGGTTTTTGATCAGGCCCAGGTCGTGCGCGCAGGCAACATAGGCTTCTTCCCCGTCGTAGGTCTGCGCCAGCTCGTCCATACCGGCGAGCTTCACCGCGGCCATTGCTATGGCTTCCGGGGTGTCGTTCGCCGCGGGTTCCTGCCCCAGCGCCTCCAGCGCGGCGTTGAAATCGGAGAGATCGAACGCCTCCCCAAACGGCGCTATGCCAAAGTAGGATTCCAGGTATTCGGCGGGCTTGGCGGCCTGTGAACGGGTCAGTTCGATGTCGGGCGCCGCTTCAGCCAGGCAGGGCAGAGAGCTCAGAGTGCTCAAAGCCAGCGTCAAGGCGATCAACAGGGAAATGATTATTCTCTTCATGGTGTCAACCTCCAATTATTCGTCGGTATAGTGACCGCCGTGTCTTCCACAGTGTCGTGCAGCCATCCGACGGCCTTTTCCTCCGGGGTATGGATGCGCCCGCAACCCTCCCATACTAATCCACATGCCGGCGCGGCAGCCGGCACAAATAGAGATGAAAACGAGTGCCGCAGGATTACCCGTTTTCTGGTATAGTGTACTTGAGAGAGA
>CACXBB010000042.1 GCA_902765735.1 uncultured Eubacteriales bacterium
GGCGACAAGATCGACGTCATCGGCACCAGCAAGGGCCACGGCTACACCGGCGCCATCCAGCGCTGGAACCAGCACACCGGCCCCATGGGCCACGGCTCCAAGTACCATCGCGGCGTGGGCTCCCTGAGCGCCAACTCCGATCCCTCCCGCGTGTTCAAGAACAAGCACATGGCCGGCCAGTACGGCGGCGACCGGGTGACGGTTCAGAACCTCGAGGTCGTCAAGGTGGACGCCGAGCGCAACCTGCTCATGATCAAGGGCGCGATCCCGGGCGCCAACGGCAGCCTCGTGATGGTTCGCGACGCGGTCAAGGCTTAATAGGAGGACGCAATCATGGCAAACGTAAAGGTATTCAACATGCAGGGCAGCCCGGTCGGCGAGATCGCCCTCTCCGACGAGGTCTTCGGCTCTGAAATCCATGTCAGCGCGATGCACGCTGTGGTGCGCGCCTATCTGAACGCGCAGCGCCAGGGCACCCAGTCGGCCCTCACCCGCACCGAGGTTCGGGGCGGCGGCCGCAAGATCTACCGCCAGAAGGGCACCGGCAATGCGCGCCATCACGGCCGCAGGGCGCCCCAGTTCACCCACGGCGGCGTGGTGTTCGCACCCAAGCCCCGTGACTACCGCATCAGCGTGCCCCGCAAGGTTCGCCGCCTGGCGATGAAGAGCGCGCTGTCCTCCAAGGCCCAGGATCAGGAGATCATCGTGGTGGACAACATCACCCTGACCGAGGCCGAGGCCAAGACCAAGAACGTCGTGAAGATGCTCAAGGCCCTGGGCGCCGACAAGAAAGCCCTGATCGTGACCAAGGACGCCGAGCCCATGGTGGTGCGCGCGGCCAACAACATCCAGGGCGTCAAGACCACCTTCGTGGGCAGCCTGAATGTGGTTGACATCCTGAACTGCGACAAGTTCATCATTTCCCAGGACGCCGTGAAGCTGGTTGAGGAGGTTTACGCGGAATGAAGAGCGCATATGACATCATCAAAAAGCCGGTCCTGACCGAAAAGTCCTACGCGGAAATGGCCAATAAGAAGTACACCTTCGAGGTCGCCATCACCGCCAACAAGACCGAGATCAAGCAGGCGCTGGAAAAAGTGTTCGAGGGCGTCAAGGTCGATTCCGTCAACACCATGCGCACCATCGGCAAGATCAAGCGCCAGGGCCGCTTCTCCGGCCGGACCCCCGAGGTCAAGAAGGCCATCATCACCCTGAAGAAGGATTCCAAGCCGATCCCGTTCTTCGAGGGCATGGAGAGCGAAGAGGAGTAAACCTCTTCCGTCAGCCGCTTCGCGGCTGCCACCTTCCCCTGAAGGGGAAGGCAAGGACCTCTTCCGTCAGCCGCTTCGCGGCTGCCACCTTCCGGGGGTCTGCCGGCCCGTTCTCGCTGAAAACAGTCCACTGGACTGTTTTCCGGGCGCTCGAACCCCCTGAAGGGGAAGGCTCTCCGCTGATAACAGCAATAAGGGAATCATCCCTTTGAGGGTCACTTGATCCTCCACAATGGCAGGCTCGCCGAAAAAGAGCCAATAAAAGAAAGGGAGTTATAGACTATGGCAATTCGGGTCTACAAGCCGACCTCGCCCGCGCGGCGCTTCATGTCGGTGCTGACTTACGAAGAAGTTACCAAGAAGACGCCCGAGCGGTCCCTGATCCAGGACATGCGCCACAAGGCCGGCCGCAACAACCAGGGCAAGATCACCGTCCGCCACCAGGGCGGCGGCGCGCGTCGCAAGTACCGCATCATCGACTTCAAGCGCGTGAAGAACGACGGCATCCCCGCCACCGTGAAGGCGATCGAGTACGATCCCAACCGCACCTGCTTCATCGCCCTGCTCAACTACGCCAACGGCGACAAGAGCTACATCCTGGCCCCCCTGGGCCTGAAGGTGGGCGATACCGTGATGTCCGGCCCCACCGCCGACATCAAGCCCGGCAACTGCCTGCCCATCGCGAACATCCCGCTGGGCACGCTGATCCACAACATCGAGATCAAGATCGGCCGCGGCGGCCAGATGGTCCGCTCCGCCGGCACAGCCGCCCAGGTCATGGCGAAGGAGGGCGACTACGCCCAGATCCGCCTGCCCTCCGGCGAGGTGCGCAAGGTGTCCATGAAGGCCCGCGCCACCATCGGCCAGGTCGGCAACACCGATCACAGCAACGTCCGCATCGGCAAGGCCGGCCGGAAGCGCCACATGGGCGTGCGTCCCACCGTGCGCGGCGTCGTGATGAACCCCTGCGATCACCCCCACGGCGGCGGCGAAGGCCGTTCCCCGGTGGGCATGCCCGCGCCGATGTCCCCCTGGGGCAAGAAGACCCAGGGCGTCAAGACCCGCAAGCATCGCAAGTACTCCGACAAGCTGATCGTCAGCCGTCCCAACAAGAAGTAAGCCTGAAAGGAGGCAAACCAAATGAGCAGATCTGTTAAGAAGGGTCCTTTCATTCAGCCCGCGCTGTTGAAGCGCGTGCAGGAGATGAATGCGTCCGGCGACAAGAAGGTCCTCAAGACCTGGTCCCGCGCTTCCACCATCTTCCCGGATTTCATCGGTCACACGGTTGCCGTCCATGACGGCCGCAAGCATGTTCCGGTCTACGTCACCGAGGATATGGTTGGACATAAGTTCGGTGAATTCGCCCCCACCCGCACCTTCCGCGGCCACGCCGGCGAAAAAGCGTCATCCCGCAAGTAAGGAGAGAGATAGATATGGCAACTCGTATTAAAGAGAAGGCTGCCGCGCGTCAGGCCAATGCCGACAAGCGCCCGCACGCCACCGCCAAGTACGTCCGCGTTGCGCCCCGCAAGGCGAAGATCGTTGTCGATCTGATCCGCGGCAAGCAGGTTGACGACGCGCTGGCAATCCTCATGTATACGCCCAAGAGCGCCGCGCCGGTGGTGCAGAAACTGCTGACAAGCGCGATTGCGAACGCTGAGTACAAGGAAATGGATCGCTCCTCCCTGTATGTCGCGGAAGTGTACGCGAACCAGGGACCGACCCTGAAGCGCTACTGGGCGCGTTCCCACGGTCGTGCCGACATGATCAAGAAGCACACCAGCCACATCACGATCGTGCTCGACCAGAAGTGAGGGAGGAAATAAAATGGGACAGAAAGTTAATCCCCACGGCGCGCGCGTGGGTGTCATCCTGGACTGGAGCACCAAGTGGTACGCCGGCAAAAAGGATTTTTCCAACAACCTGATCGAAGATTATAAGCTGCGCAATCTTCTCAAGGAAAAGCTGTACACCGCGGGCATCTCCCGCATTGACATCCAGCGCTCCGGCGCGAAGGTGCACGTCTCCGTCTACACCGCCAAGCCCGGCATCGTGATCGGCAAGGGCGGCGCGGGCGTCGAGAGCCTGAAGAAGGAGCTCGAGCAGTTCACCGGCCGCCAGGTCGCCCTGGACATCATGGAGATCAAGAACCCCGACACCGACGCGACCCTGGTCGCCGAGAACATCGCCCAGCAGCTGGAGAAGCGCATCTCCTTCCGCCGCGCGATGAAGCAGTCCATCGCCCGGGCCATGAAGGCCGGCGCGAAGGGCGTCAAGACCACCTGCTCCGGCCGTCTGGGCGGCGCGGACATCGCCCGCTCCGAGGGTTATCACGAGGGCAGCATTCCGCTGCAGACCCTGCGTGCCAACATCGACTTCGGCTTTGCCGAGGCGAAGACCACCTACGGCCGCGTGGGCGTGAAGGTTTGGATTTACAAGGGCCAGGTGCTCCCGCAGAACGGCAAGAAGGTTCTGGTGGGCTACACCGACATGAAGAGCCCGTTCGCCGGGCGCGGCGACCGTCGCCGCAACGATCGCGGACCCCGCGGTGAGCGCAGGGATCGCAACGATCGCCCCGAGCGCAAGGAAGGAGGCAAATAAACCATGCTGATGCCCAAGAGAGTCAAGCACCGCAAGCAGATGCGCGGCCGCATGAAGGGCAAGGCCCAGCGCGGCAACTTCCTGGCCTACGGTGATTACGGTATCGTCGCCACTCAGCCCGGCTGGGTGACCTCCAATCAGATCGAGGCAGCCCGTCAGGCCATGACCCGCCGCACCAAGCGTGGCGGCCAGGTCTGGATCAAGATCTTCCCGGACAAGCCCATCACCGCCAAGCCGGCCGAGACCCGAATGGGTTCCGGAAAGGGCGCTCCGGAATACTGGGTTTCCGTCGTGAAGCCCGGCCGCGTGCTGTTTGAGATGGCCGGCGTGACCGAAGAGGTCGCCCGCGAGGCCCTCAGGCTGGCCGCCCACAAGCTGCCCATCACGAGCAAGTTCATCAAGCGCGAAGACATCAAAGCGGAGGGTGGTGACGAGCAATGAAGACCAAGGACGAACTGAAGGCTCTGCAGGCCAAGACCCTGGCCGAGCTCAACACCGATCTGAACGATAAGAAGAGCGAGCTGTTCAACCTGCGGTTCCAGAAGGCCACCGGCCAGCTGGAGAACACCGCGGCCATTCGCGAGTGCAAAAAGAGCATCGCGCGGGTGAAGACCGTCATCCGTCAGCGCGAGCTGGCCGGCAAGAATGCGTAAGGAGGCAACTGACAATGGCTGAAGTAAGAGGCATGCGCAAGACGCGCACCGGAGTGGTTGTTTCCGACAAGATGGACAAGACCATCGTTGTTGAGATTCGCACCCGTGTCCGTCATCCGCTGTATGGCAAGATCATGAACCGTACCAACAAGATCAAGGCCCACGACGAGAACAATGAATGCGGCATCGGCGACACCGTCCGCGTCATGGAGACCCGTCCGCTGTCCAAGGACAAGCGCTGGCGCCTGGTCGAGATCATCGAAAAGGCGAAGTAAGTTAGCCGCTAAGGAGGAAGAAATAATATGATTCAGCCTCAAACCCGTTTGAAGGTTGCCGATAACTCCGGCGCGAAGGAAATCATGTGCTTCCGCGTGCTGGGCGGCTCTTTCCGCCGCACCGGCAGCGTGGGCGATGTGATCGTCGCTTCCGTGAAGTCCGCCACTCCCGGCGGCGCGGTGAAGAAGGGCGAGGTCGTCAAGGCCGTCATCGTTCGCACGAAGAAGCAGTACCGTCGTCCCGACGGCACCTACATCCGCTTCGACGACAACGCCGCCGTCATCATCAACGAACAGAAGCAGCCCAGGGGCACCCGCATCTTTGGGCCCGTGGCTCGCGAGCTCCGCGAAAAGGATTATATGAAGATCGTTTCGCTGGCTCCCGAAGTGCTTTAATGGAGGTGCACCATGGCTAAGCTGAAAGTTAAGGTCGGCGATACCGTCAAGGTGATCGCAGGCACCGACAAGAATAAAAAGGACAACACCGGCAAGGTCCAGAAGGTCTTCCCCGAGACCGGCAGGATCATCGTCGAAGGCATCAACATGGTGAAAAAGCACCAGAAGCCCCGCGGACAGGGCATGCCCGGCGGTATCGTTGAAAAGGAAGCGCCCATCGACGCCTCCAACGTGATGGTGATTTGCCCCAAGTGCGGCAAGCCCACCCGTGTCGGCCATGTGTTTATCGAAGGCGAAGGCAAGACCTCCCGCCGCAAGCGCCGCGTGTGCAAGAAGTGCAAAGCGGTGTTTGACAACTGATAAGGAGGATTGGCGCAATGGCCAGATTAAAGGATAAGTACCGCGCTGAGGTGGTTCCGGCCCTGAAGCAGCGCTTCGAGTACAAGAACGTCATGGAGATCCCCCGGCTCGAGAAGATCGTCATCAACATGGGCCTGGGCGATTGCAAGGACAACGCCAAGGCGCTGGAGCAGGCCGTGGGCGAGCTGGCGATCATCGCCGGCCAGAAGCCGCTGGTGACCAAGGCCAAGAAGTCCATCGCAAACTTCAAGCTGCGTGCCGGCATGAACGTCGGCGCCAAGGTCACCCTGCGCGGCGACCGCATGTATGAATTCACCGACAAGCTCGTCAGCATCGTGCTGCCCCGCGTGCGCGACTTCCGCGGCGTGTCCACCAAGGCCTTCGACGGCCGCGGCAACTACGCCCTGGGCGTCCGCGAGCAGCTGATCTTCCCCGAGATCGACTACGACAAGGTCGAGAAGATTCGCGGTATGGAGATGATCTTCGTCACCACCGCCAAGACCGATGAGGAAGCCAGGGAGCTGTTGAGGCTCCTGGGCATGCCGTTTGCGCAGGCTTGATAAGGAGGAAATTCAACGTGGCTAAGACAAGTATGAAGGTTAAGCAGGCGAGGCCCGCGAAGTTCTCTACCCGCGCCTACACCCGCTGCCGCATCTGCGGCCGGCCCCACTCCGTGCTTCGCAAGTATGGCGTGTGCCGCATCTGCTTCCGCGAGCTGGCCTATGCCGGCCAGATCCCGGGCGTTCGCAAGGCCAGCTGGTAACCTGGCAATTCTAAGGAGGTAACAAAATGGCTGTTATTAATGACCCCATCGCGGATATGCTCACCAGAATCCGCAATGGCCTGATTGCCAGACATGACGCCGTCACGATCCCTGCTTCCAACATGAAGAAGGCGATTGCGAAGATCCTGCTGGACGAGGGCTATATCAAATCTGTCGATTATATCGATGACGGCCTCCAGGGCGAGATCAAGGTCACCCTGAAGTACGTTTCCGGCAAGGAATCCGTCATCAAGGGCTTAAAGCGCATTTCCAAGCCGGGTCTGCGCGTCTATGCCAAGTCCGATGAGATCCCGAAGGTCCTGGGCGGCCTGGGCATCGCCATCGTGTCCACGTCCAAGGGCGTGATGACCGACAAGGCGGCCCGTCAGCAGGGCATCGGCGGCGAAGTCCTGGCCTATATCTGGTAAGAGAGTTGGAGGTGCACTAGAATGAGTCGAATCGGTAAGCTTCCGATTCAGGTTCCCGCCGGCGTGACCGTGACCATCGCGGAGGACAACATCGTGAGCGTCAAGGGCCCCAAGGGTGAGCTGAGTCAGAAGGTCAATAAGGATATCAAAGTCGAACAGGTCGGCACCGAAGTCATCGTGACCCGCCCGTCCGACAGCAAGCCCCACCGCTCGATGCATGGTTTGTATCGCTCCCTCATCAATAACATGGTTGTTGGTGTCACCAAGGGATTTGAGAAGACCCTGGCCATCGAAGGCGTTGGCTGGCGCGTGGCTGAGTGGAACAAGAACCAGCTCAACATCGCCATCGGCTACTCCCATCCCGTGATCGTCGATGCTCCCCAGGGCATCGAGTTCGAGGTGGACAAGGCCAACGTCAAGATCACCGTCAAGGGCATCGACAAGCAGCAGGTTGGCGCCATCGCCGCGGATATCCGCGCCATCCGCAAGCCCGAACCCTACCACGGCAAGGGCATCCGCTATGAGAACGAGGTCGTCCGCCGCAAGGAAGGCAAGGCCGGTAAGAAATAAGGGAGGTAACCGCAAATGTTTAATAAGCGTGATCGCAACGAGGTTCGTAAGATCCGTCACGAGCGCGTGCGCAAAAAGATCAGCGGGACGCCCGAACGGCCCCGGCTGTGCGTATTCCGTTCCAATAAGCACATCTACGCCCAGATCATCGACGACGTGGCCGGCAACACGCTGGCGGCCGCTTCCACCGTCGAGAAGGAGATCGCTTCTCAGCTGGGCGAGTTCGACAAGAAGGGCGAGGCCAGGCTCGTGGGCAAGGTCGTCGCCGAGCGCGCCATCAAGGCCGGCATCAAGGAAGTCGTCTTTGATCGCGGTGGCTATATCTACACCGGCCGCGTAGCCGAGCTTGCCGCTGGCGCTCGCGAAGGCGGATTGGACTTCTAAGAGGAGGACATGACTAATGCAGCGCAATGAGCAAGTAAGCGAGTTTAACGAAAAATTGGTCGCGGTCAACCGCGTATCCAAGACCGTCAAGGGCGGCCGCAACATGCGGTTTTCCGCACTGATGGTCGTGGGCGACGAGAAGGGCCGCGTGGGTTGTGGCATGGGCAAGGCCGTTGAAATTCCCGAAGCCATTCGCAAGGGACTGGAAGCCGCCAAGAAGACCATGATCACCGTTCCGCTGAATGGCACCACCATTCCCCATGAGGTTGTTGGCGTGTTTGGCACCGGCAAGGTCAAGATGCTGCCCGCACCCGAAGGTACCGGCGTGATCGCCGGCGGCCCGGTGCGCGCGGTCCTTGAGGCCTGCGGCATCAAGGACATCGTGACCAAGTCCATCGGCTCCAACAACAAGATCAACATGGTTCGTGCCACCCTGGCAGGCCTGGCGCAGCTCAGGTCCGCCGAACAGGTCGCGCAGCTTCGCGGCAAGTCCGTCGAAGAGCTGCTCGGTTAAGGGAGGTACACGAATATGAAGCTTAAGATTACTCAGACCAAGTCCACCATCGCCTGCCTGAAGGACCAGATCGCCACCATCAAGGCGCTGGGCCTGCATCACGTCGGCCACACCGTCGTGAAGGAAGACAATCCCGCCATCCGCGGCATGATCTTCAAGGTCAAGCACATGGTCAAGGTCGAAGAGATTGCAGAGTAAGGAGGTCATCCGAACATGAAACTTCATGATTTGAAACCCGCTGAGGGGGCGACCACCGCCCGCAAGCGTCTGGGTCGAGGCATTGGTTCCGGTTTGGGCAAGACCTCCGGCAAGGGCCACAAGGGCGCGAAGGCCCGCTCCGGCGGCGGCAAGCGGCCCGGCTTCGAGGGCGGCCAGATGCCTCTGACCATGCGGCTGCCCAAGCGCGGCTTCACCAACAAGTGGCGCGTGGAGTATGCCACCGTGAACGTCGAGCGCCTGAACATCTTTGAGGACGGCGCCGTCGTAAGCCCGGTGGAGCTTATACAGGCCGGCATCCTGAAGAACGTTCAGGACGGCGTGAAGATCCTGGGCAATGGCGAGATCACCAGGAAGCTGACCGTGCAGGCCAACAAGTTCACGGCCACGGCCAAGGAGAAGATCGAGGCGGCAGGCGGGAAAGTCGAGGTGTTCTGATATGCGGGAGACGTTGAAGAACGCATGGAAGATCCTTGAGTTGCGTAAAAAGATACTGTATACCCTGGGTATGCTGCTTCTGTACCGCGTGCTGTGCTTCATTCCCACCCCCGGCGTCGATACCACCTTCGTCAGCCAGGCGGTCGAGAACTACAGCCTGCTGGGCTTCATCAACTCGATGACCGGCTCCAACCTCTCCAACTTCAACATCATGGCGATGGGCATCACCCCGTACATCAACGCAAGCATTATCATGCAGCTTCTGTGCGTGGCGATCCCGAAGCTCGAGGAGATGCAGAAGGAGGGCGAGGAGGGCCGCAAGAAGATCGCGCAGATCACCCGCTACGTCACCGTCGGCCTGGGCTTCATCCAGGCCATCGCCCTGACCATCGGCCTGCGCACCAGCGCGACCGGCGGCTTCGTGAGCTACCTGACCATCGGCCTGTGCCTGGCGGCCGGCACCGCCATCGCCATGTGGATGGGCGAGCGCATCACCGAGAACGGCATCGGCAACGGCATCTCGCTGCTGATCATGGCCGGTATCATCTCGAACCTGGCCCACGCGGTGATCACCAACGTCTACAATCTCTTCACCAACCCCACCATGGTCAAGATCCCGGCGATGATCGCGGGCCTCGTGGTGTTCATCGTGCTGATCGTCGGCATCGTGTTCGTCGATCTGGGCGAGCGCCGCATCCCGATCCAGTACGCCAAGCGCATGGTGGGCCGCAGGATGTACGGCGGCCAGTCCACCCACATCCCGCTGAAGCTTAACGCTTCCGGCGTGCTGCCGCTGATCTTCGCCAACGCGATCATGCAGTTCCCCGCCACCATACTGGCGTTCTTCCCCAACAGCGCGGCCAACCAGTGGTGGACGGCCCACGTGAATTCCACCAGCCTGCTCTACCAGCTGATCTTCGCGCTGATGATCTTCGGATTCACCTTCTTCTACTCCGAGATCAGCTTTAACCCGGTCGAGATCTCCAAGAACATCCAGGCGAACGGCGGCATGATCCCCGGCATTCGCCAGGGTAAACCCACCAGTGATTTTATCAAGAAGATCACCCATCGCATCACTATGTTCGGCGCCATCTACCTGGCGGTGCTGGCCGTGATCCCGATGATCATCTACGCCATCGCCGGTGTGAGCCTGCCCTTCGCGGCTTCCTCCCTGCTGATCGCGGTTTCCGTGGCCATGGAGACCATGCGCGAGCTGGAGAGCCAGATGCTGATGCGGCATTACAAGGGCTTCCTGCAGTGACCTTTTGGAGGTTTCCAAATGAAATTGCTCTTCTTAGGCCCTCCCGGCGCGGGTAAGGGCACACAGGCCGCAGGCGTGAGCGCGCACCTGAAGGTGCCGCATATCTCCACCGGGGATATGTTCCGCTCCGCCATCAAGAACGCGACCCCCGTGGGTCTCGAAGCCAAGAAGTATCTGGATGCCGGCGAGCTGGTGCCCGACAGCGTGGTCATCGACATGGTGCGCGAGCGCCTTTCGATGCCCGACTGCGCCAACGGCTACCTGCTGGACGGCTTCCCCCGCACGGTGGAACAGGCCATCGCTCTGGATGAGATCGACGCGCCGGACATCGTTGTGGACATCGAGGTTCCCGATGAGCGGCTCTTGAGCCGTCTCACCGGGCGCCGGGTTTGCGGGAAGTGCCAGGGCACCTTCCACATCTCCCAGCTGAAGGACGAGCGCACCTGCCCGCTGTGCAGCGGCGCGCTCTCCCAGCGCAACGACGACAGGCCCGAGACGATCTCGACCCGGCTGCGCGCCTATCATGAGCAGACCGAGCCGCTGATCGGCTACTATTCCGGGCAGGACAAGCTGAATCGCGTCGCGGTCAACCGACTGAGGACCGTGGACGGCGACAGCCGACCGGAGGAGGTCTTCAAGGGCATCCTCGCAACGCTGGAGTGACTGCATGATCACCATCAAGAGCGAATCACAGATAGAGAAGATGCGCAGGGCCGGCAAGCTGCTGCACGAGGTGCTCGAGGCGCTGCGCGGGGAGATCGAGCCCGGCGTCACCACGCTGCACCTGGATCAGATGGCCGAAAGGCTGATCCGGCAGGCGGGCGCCATACCCTCCTTCAAGGGCTATGAGGGCTTTCCCTATTCGATCTGTGCTTCAGTAGACGATCAGGTCGTTCACGGCTTCTCGAACAAGAAACCCCTTCGCAAGGGACAGCTTTTGTCCGTCGATTGCGGCTGCATACTGGACGGCTGGCAGTCTGACAGCGCGTTTTCCGTGCTGGTGGGCGGCGGCGACGCAAAGGCGCAGCAATTGGTGGACGTCACGGAAAAGTGCTTCTGGCTGGGCGCGCAGCAGGCCGTCGCGGGCAACCACCTGGGCGACATCGGGCACGCCATACAGACCTACGCCGAATCCTTCGGCTACGGCGTCATCCGCGACCTCTGCGGCCACGGCATCGGCACCGAGATGCACGAGGACCCCAACGTACCCAACTACGGCAGGCCCGGACGCGGCGTCAAGCTGGAGGCGGGCATGACCATCGCCGTGGAGCCCATGATCTCCATGGGCACATGGAAGGTGTACCAGGAGGACGACGGCTGGACGGTCGTCACCCGGGACGGCAGCCTGTGCTCCCACTACGAGCACACCCTGCTCATCACGGACGGCGAGCCTGAGATACTGTCCTATCCCGGCATGAAGGTGTCGGAGGTATTGCGATGAACAGGCTGCCGGTCGCAATCGGAAGTATCGTCCAATCAAAGGCTGGACGCGACCAGGGCCGGCTGTTCCTGGTTGTCGGGGAAGTGGACGACGATTTCGTGTTGATCGCCAACGGCGAGCTTCGCAGGATGGATCGTCTGAAAAAGAAGCGCCGCAAGCACTTAAAGCCCACCGGCACGGTGGTGCAGGAGCTTGTAGACCGGATCTCCAATGGGGAAAAGGTCGAGGATCATGAGCTGCGCGCATGGTTGCGTGAGGAGGAGGAAAAGCTTGTCCAAGTCTGATGTTATCGAAGTTGAAGGCGTTGTCACTGAATCCTTTCCCAACGCCATGTTTGAAGTACAGCTGCCCAACGGGCACAAGATACTCGCGCACGTCTCCGGCAAGATGCGCATGAACTACATCCGCATCTATCCCGGCGACAAGGTTACGATTGAGCTCTCGCCCTATGATCTGACCCGCGGTCGCATCACATGGCGCTCCAAGAGCTGATTGGATACAATTTGATTAAGGAGGTAGAATCATGAAAGTGAGACCTTCCGTCAAGCCGATCTGCGAGAAGTGCAAGATCATCAAGCGCAAGGGCCGCGTAATGGTCATTTGCGAGAATCCCAAGCACAAGCAGAAGCAGGGCTGATTGACCCCGTAATGCGCCCCGTCCTTTAAGGACGGGGCGTTATCTCGGTTTTTGCGTTTTGTTGTGGGATGAGGTTCCTCGACAATTAACACAAATACCTCGAAATTTAACACAATCAGACCAAAATATGTAAGCATCGACATGGGCGATGTGGTATAATTATTTAGTCTGACAGAATGCCGGTGCGGCTGACTGAGGCGATACGTCCAGGCAGGGGATGCTCTGCCGGGGCGGTGTGTCTTTATTTTCCGGCGACTGTCACACAAAGCTCGTTTGACGCTACGCCAGGCGTCAAACCCAGGCGGGGACCGTCCCGGTCTCCGGCGCCAACCGTGTGGTGGCGCTGATGTTGCCCAAACTATGTACGGGCAATATCGCCGAGTTACAGTGCATAGCATAGAAGCATGTTGGAGGTGCAAACAACACATGGCACGAATTGCTGGTGTCGACCTTCCCAGGGAGAAGCGCATTGAAATCGCCCTGACGTACATCTACGGCATTGGCCGCAACATCGCGGACGACATCATTGAGGCGACCGGCATCAATCCGGACACCCGCGTCAAGGATCTCACTGAGGAAGATATCGGTAAGCTGCGCGACTACATCGACCATCACCTGAAGGTGGAGGGCGACCTGCGCCGCGAGGTTTCCATGAACATCAAGCGACTGATGGAGATCGGCTGCTACCGCGGCCTGAGGCATCGTCGCGGCCTGCCCGTGCGCGGCCAGAATACCAAGCAGAATGCCCGTACCCGCAAGGGCCCGAAGAAGCAGGCTGCCGGTAAGAAGAAGAAGTAAGCATCATCTGAGTTGAGTAACTGGGAGGAATAATTGCTATGGCAAAGCCGAAGCTGAAAAGGGTTACCCGCAAGCGCCGCGAGAAGAAGCTCGTGGAGCGCGGTGCGGCCCATATTCGCTCTTCTTTCAATAATACCATCGTGACGATCACGGACATCAACGGCAACGCGCTGTCCTGGGCCTCCGCCGGCGGACTTGGCTTCCGCGGCAGCAAGAAGTCCACGCCCTTCGCCGCTCAGTCCGCCGCCGAGACCGCCGCGAAGGCCGCCATGGAGTATGGCCTGAAGACCGTCGAGGTGTACGTCAAGGGCCCCGGCTCCGGGCGTGAAGCCGCCATCCGTTCCCTGCAGGCCGCCGGCCTCGAGGTGAACATGATCAAGGACGTGACCCCCATCCCCCACAACGGATGCCGTCCGCCCAAGCGCAGAAGAGTTTAATAGAGAGGAGAAACCGACATGGCTAAGAATACACAGCCCGTATTGAAAAGGTGCAAGGCACTGGGCTTGTCTCCTGCGGTGCTTGGTTACTCCAAGGAGACCAACCGCAACCCCAAGCCGCAGATGCGCCGCAAGCAGTCTGAATACGGCAAGCAGTTGATGGAAAAGCAGAAGGTCAAGTTCATCTACGGCGTTCTGGAAAAGCAGTTCTATCATTACTATGAGATGGCCGAGCGCAAGCGCGGCATCACCGGCGAGATCATGCTCCAGTACCTGGAGCGCCGCCTGTCCACCCGCCGCGAGGCGCGCCAGCTGGTCAACCACGGCCACTTCACCGTCAACGGCCGCCGGGTGAACATCCCCTCCGCGATGGTGAAGGTGGGCGACGTGGTCGCCGTGTGCCAGAAGTCCCAGCAGTCCCCGAAGTTCAAGGCCCTCCTGGAGGAGTACGGCAAGAAGACCGTGCCCGCCTGGATCGAGAAGGCCGCGGACACCTTCGAGGGCAAGATCGCCGCGATGCCGTCCCGCGAGGACATCGACTACGAGGTTGCCGAGAACCTGATCGTCGAGCTTTACTCCCGCTAATTGGTGTATTTCCTGATTTTGCAGGTTATGCCTGAGGGTCGCGCGGGTATGCTACCAAACCACCCGATTGGGACCCCGGCAAGCACCGCAATCCCGAGGGATTGTGATAGGAGAGGAGGAAACGCTGAATGATCGATCAGATCGAAAAACCCAAAATCGAACGTGTGGAAATCGGCGAGAACAGCCGGTATGGAAAGTTTGTCGTCAACCCCCTGGAGCGCGGCTTCGGCCAGACTCTTGGCAATTCGCTTCGGCGCGTTCTGCTCAATTCGCTGCCTGGCGTTGCGGCAACCAGCGTCCGTATCGAGGGCGTTCAGCATGAGTTTTCGACTGTTCCCGGCATGAAGGAAGATGTCGCGGAGCTGATCCTGAACATCAAACTACTCTCTGCGAAGCTGTACACGGAGCAGCCGAAGATCGTCACCATCGATGCAGTGGGTCCCTGCGAGATCACCGCGGGCGACATCAAGGCGGACGACGAGGTCGAAATCGTCAACCCCGAACTGCATCTGGCCACCCTCTCCGAGGGCGGGCATCTGCAAATGCAGATCACCCTGGAGAAGGGCCGCGGCTATGTCTCCGCCGAGCGCAACAAGCAGCTCGCAGTCGAACGCAATAAGGTCGCCGGCATGCCCATCGGCGTGATCCCGGTTGACTCCATCTTTACCCCCATCCGCAAGGTCAGCTATTCCGTCGAGGATACGCGCGTCGGTCAGGTGACTGACTTTGACAAGCTGACCATCGAGGTTTGGACCAACGGCTCGATACTGCCCAAGGAGGCGCTCGCTTCCGCCGCGCAGATCCTGTCCAACAACATGCGCCTGTTCATCGATCTGACTGTGAACGTGGTTCGGGTGGATTACAACGAGCCCGAGGTCGACGACAAGTCCAAGGTGCTCGAGATGACCATCGAAGAGCTGGATTTGTCCGTCCGCGCGTTCAACTGCCTGAAGCGCGCCGGCATCAACACCGTCGCGGAGCTGGTGCAGCGCAATCAGGAGGACATGATGAAGGTCCGCAACCTCGGCAAGAAGTCGCTGGAGGAAGTTGAGCAGAAGCTCATCGGCCTGGGGCTGTCCCTCAAGACCAGCGAGGAATAACTCTCTCGGACATCAAGCATTAAGGGAGGAACCAGAAATGGCCAATCGCAAGCTGGGTCGGCCGACCGACCAGAGAATGGCGATGCTCCGCAATCAGGTCACCAATCTGATCTGGTACGGCAGGATCGAGACCACTCTCGCGCGCGGCAAGGAAGTTCAGTCTCTGGCTGAGCACCTCGTGACCATCGCCATGCGCCAGTGTGATAATACCGTCGAAGTCACCAAAAAGCACATGAACGACAAGAAGCAGGTCGAGGAGCTGACCGTTGTGAACGACAGCCCCGAGCGCCTGGCCGCCCGTCGTCAGATCATGCGCTACCTGTACGACATCCCCGCCGTCCAGAACGTGAAGGGCGAGGAGACCAAGGAAGAGTTCAAGAAGCGCCAGAAGGATGTCAAGCATCAGGTCGTGGAGAAGCTCTTCCGCGAAATCGCGCCCAAGTATAAGAAGCGCGCGGCTGAAAAGGGCCAGGGTGGCGGCTATACCCGCATCGTCAAGAAGGGCCCCCGTCGCGGCGACGCCGCCGAGATGGTGATCCTGGAGTTCGTCTGATTCGGATGAAAAAAACGGACCCGCTTTCCCCGATATGGGGGCAGGGGGTCCGTTTTTTTGGCTCTTCACGGATAGTTGTGGGGTTACGCAGGAACTCCCCCAGTCGCTTCGCTGACAGCCCCCTCGGAGAGGGGGCTGTCAGCGAAGCTGACTGGGGGAGTTCCTGCTCAATCCAACAAGAAATCGTAAAGAACCTTTTATTTTCCCACCAGCCGTCGCACGGTGTCGGGCACATAGTCCGACACGTCCTTGTGAAAGGCGATCAGCTCGCGGATCATGGAGGAGGACAGCACGGCATCGTCGGCGCGAAGGTAGAGGGTCTCGAGGGCAGGGTTGATGAGCCGATTGACCTGGGCGATGTTTTCCTCGTAGTTATAGTCGAGGTGGTTGCGGATGCCCCGCACGTACCAGCGGATGCCGTGCGCGGCGCAGTAGTCGGCGACCATGCCGTCGTGGCAGACCACGGTCACGTTGTCGAGGCCGTCGTCGGCGACGGCGCGGGCGATGGCGTCCCGCATGGCCGCGGCGTCGAAGCAGCGGCGCTTGCTGACGTTCACGCCGATCAGTACCACCACGTGGTCAAACAGCCCGGCAGCCTTGCGCACGATGGAGTGGTGGCCGTTGGTGTAGGGGTCGAAGGACCCGGCGAAAAGCACGGTGTGGTTCATGGCAGCATCTCCTCAAGCAGGTATTCCTCGGGCGCGCCGCCCCGGTATTGCAGGGCGGTTCTGAATCCGCAGGATCGAAGTAGGGCGGCGGTCTCCTGAAAGTGGCAGTTGAGGTAATCGGAATTGTGGCAGTCGCTGGTGATGATGACCGGCGCGCGCAGCCCGGCCAGCCGCGTGAGTATGGCCCTGCCGGGGTAGGGGGCGGTGCGGTAGCCCCGGGCGATGGCGCCGGTGTTGACCTCGATCAGCTTGCCGCTGGCGGCGGCGCAGTCGGCGGCCTCCAGCGCGCATCGCAGGTAGCGCGGGTCGGCGTCGTCGAACAGGTCCCGACGCTCGTTGAACTTCATGATGAGCTCCATGTGGCCCAGGATGGCTGCGGGGCTTTCGCAGGATGCGCAGACCGCGCGGAAGTAGTCCCGGCACAGGGCGTAGACGTCCCCGGCGTAGCGGGTCCGCACGGCGTCCTCCAGTATGGCGCGGGTATCGTCCACGCACACGAGGCCGTCCCCGGCGCGTATGTAGTGGACGGACTCGATCACGTAGTCGTAGGCGTCCGCGCTCGGCGGGGAGAGCCAGTCGTGCTCATAGCCCAGCAGCACGGCGATCTGCCCGGCGTACCGCGCCCGCAGGCGCGAGATCTCCGCCCGGTAGAGCGGCTCGGCGGCGACGGTCATGGAGCAGTCGTCGTAGTCCGCGTGGCCATGCTCCGAAAAGCCCAGCGTGTGAAAGCCCAGCCGCAGGGCGGCCTGTACCATGGCCTCCGGGGCGTCGCGCCCGTCGCCATAGGTGGTGTGCGTGTGGATGTTGGATAGAAGCGGCATAGATTCCTCCGGGTGAGGTTCATCAGTGATGCACTTATTATATCCCATCCAGCCTCCCATGGCAAGCAAAACCGAAGTGTTAAGATATTGTTAAATAACGCCTCAAATATCCCCCCGGGAGGCTTGCGGGGGCGGGCGGGGCACCTTATAATGGTGTTGCGGTCAATGAGACGATTTCCTGACAAGGGGGGCTGTGCTGCGTGGTGAACGGCACAGCTCCTTCCCATTCCATGCGTGAAAGGGGTGCGGTCACATGGGAAAATACGCCCTGCGCAGGCTGATCCAGCTGATCCCAATCGTGATCGGCATCACCTTTTTGTCCTTTGCCATGATGCGCCTGGCGGGCGGCGACGCCATCACGGAGATGTACGGCAACAAGGGCGCGGTGTCGCAGGAGGTCATTGACCTAAAGCGCGCCGAGCTGGGGCTGGACAAGCCCTTCGTGACCCAGTATGTCGCCTGGCTCGCCGGCATGCTGCGGGGGGACATGGGGGTGAGCTACGTCTCCGGGCGGGACGTGTTCAGGACCTTCGTGTCCAAGCTGCCCGCCACGCTGATGCTGACGGGGCTGTCGATACTGCTGACGGTCGTGATCTCCATACCGCTAGGCGTGCTGGCGGCGGTGAAACACGACAGGATCACGGACTATGTGCTGCGCTTTTTGAGCTTCATCGGAAACTCCCTGCCGAACTTCTTCGTGGCGCTTCTGCTGATGCAGCTTCTGGCCATCAGGCTCAACTGGCTGCCGGTCATCTCCAGCGGCACGACCCTCAAAAGCGCCATGATGCCCACGCTGACGCTGGCGATCTCCATGTCCGCCAAGTACATGCGGCAGGTGCGGGCGACGGTGCTGGAGGAGCTGAATAAGGACTACGTGACCGGCGCGAAGGCCCGCGGCGTGCGGGGGCGCGTGATATTGTGGAAGAGCGTGCTCAAGGCGTCCATGCTGACCATCGTGACGCTGCTGGCGCTGTCCATCGGCAGCCTGCTGGGCGGCACGGCGATCATTGAGTCCATATTCATGTGGGACGGCGTGGGCAAGCTGGCCGTGGACGCCATCACCATGCGCGACTATCCGCTGATCCAGGCCTACGTGGTGTGGATGGCCATCATCTACGTGCTGGTCAACCTGATCACCGACCTTCTGTACCACGCGCTCGACCCGCGCATACGATTGGGGGTGTCGGCCGAATGACGCCCACCGTTCGAAAGCCCAAAATCATCAAAAACAGCGTCAGGACGCGGCTCATCGTCTTCGGCATACTGGCGGTGCTGCTGGTGATCTGCTCGCTGCTGTCAGACCATCTGACGCCGTATGACCCGTATCTGCAGGACCTCTCCAACGCCAAGGCCGCGCCGTCTCAACAGCACGTCTTCGGCACCGACCGCTACGGGCGGGACATGCTCTCCCGCGTGATCGTCGGAAGCCGCACCTCCATATTCTCGACGCTTTTGCTGGTGGCCATCATCACCGCCGTCGGCACGGTGATCGGCGTGTTCTGCGGCTGGCACGGCAAGAAGATCGACACCGTGCTCATGCGCATCTCGGATATGTTCCTGGCCTTCCCCGGGCTGGTATTCGCGCTGGCGGTGGCGGGCGTGCTGGGCGGCGGCCTGCACAACGCCATATTCGCGCTGGCGGCCATCAGTTGGCCGAAGTACGCCCGCATCGCCCGCAGCCAGACGCTGGCGCAGAAGGAGACGCCGTATCTGCGGGCCGCGCGGCTGTCCGGGTCCGGCACGGTGAAGATGCTCGCAAAGCACGTGCTGCCGAACATCATCGGTCCCATACTGGTGACCTCGATGCTGGACATCGGCACGATGATGATGGAGCTTGCAGGGCTTTCGTTCTTAGGCCTCGGCGCGAAGCCGCCCATCGCCGAGTGGGGCAGCATGATGAGCGAGAACCGGGCGCTGTTTACGACCGTGCCGTGGATCACGCTGGCCCCGGGTCTTGCGATATTCATCTCGGTGATGATCTTCAACCTGCTGGGCGACACCGTGCGCGATTACGCCGACCCCAGGACGAGGGGGCGCTGACATGGCAGAGATACTGAAATACGACCGCGTGGACATCGCCTACAACGGTCGCCGCGTGGTGACCGGCGTCAGCTTCGACCTGCAGCCGGGGGAGATCCTCGGCATCGTGGGGGAGAGCGGCAGCGGCAAGTCCACCGTCATCAAGGCGGCCATGGGGCTGCTCGGGCCCTCCGGCACGGTGACCCGGGGCGACATCTGGTACAAGGGCAAGGACCTGCCCGACCTGTCGCCCGCGGAGATGCGCAGGCTCAACGGTCCGGAGCTGGGGATGATCTTCCAGTCGGCGGGGGCGTCGTTCTGCCCCATACGCACCGTCGGAGCGCAGCTCTACGAGAGCATGACCGAGCACGAGAGCGTCACGAAGGCGGATTTCACGCATCGGGCGTGCGAATTGCTCCAGAAGATCGGCTTTGAGGACGGCATGCGCATACTCAACAGCTACCCCTTCGAGCTGTCCGGCGGCATGCAGCAGCGGGTGGGCATCGCCGCGGCGATGCTGATGAACCCGTCGGTGCTGTTCGCCGATGAGCCCACCTCCGCGCTGGACGTCAGCGTGCAGAAGCAGGTGGTGGAGGAGATGCTGCTGGTGCGGGAGAGCTTTGGCACGTCCATCGTGATCGTCACCCACAACATCGGCGTCATCGGCGCCATGGCGGACAACGTGCTGGTGATGAAGGACGGGCAGATGGTGGAGTACGGCGAGACCCGGCAGGTGCTGGACGATCCGCGGGAGGATTACACCCGCACCCTGATGGCGGCGGTGCCGAGGCTGAGACGGGATTGAGGGACGACCTCTTTCGTCTGGCCTTCGGCCAGCCACCTTCCCCTGAAGGGGAAGGCTAACCGAAGCGCGTCCAAAAGCCTCCCTCTGAGAGGGAGGTGGATCGGCGAAGCCGAGACGGAGGGAGTCACCCGGGAGGTGAGTACATGCAACCGATATTGAAGGTCGAGAACCTCACGAAGGTGTTCAAAAGCAACGGTCGGCCGGACTTCACGGCGGTGGACCACATCGGCTTCGAGCTGATGCCGGGCGAGTGCCTGGGACTGATCGGGGAGAGCGGCAGCGGCAAGTCTACCGTGGCGAACCTCATCACGCGGCTGACCGATCTGAGCGCGGGGAGGGTCGTGCTGGACGGGCAGGACATCTCAAGCCTCAGCGGCAGGGGTCTGAGGGACGCCTACCGCAAGATGCAGATGGTGTTCCAGACACCCACGGAGTCCTTCGACCCCCGCCGCAGGCTGGGCGACGGCATCGGCGAGAGCCTGCGCAACTTCGGCAACTGCCGAGCGGAGGTGAAGGAGCGGGTGGCGGAGCTGCTGGTTCAGTGCGGGCTGACCCCGGACTTCGCCGAGCACTATCCCCACCAGGTGTCCGGCGGCCAGTGTCAGCGGGCGGCCATCGCCCGGGCCATCGCCATCGAGCCCAGGCTGCTGATCTGCGACGAGGCCACCTCCGCGCTGGACGTGACCATCCAGAAGGAGGTCATACAGCTGTTCGGGAGGCTTCGGGAGCAGCTGCACCTGTCGATACTGTTCATCTGCCACGATATCGCGCTGGTGCAGCAGTTCTGCGACCGGGTGCTGGTGATGTATAAGGGGAAGATCGTCGAGGAGGGCGTCCCCGACGAGGTCATACAAGCCCCGCGGAATGAGTATACGAAGCGGCTGATCGAGAGCATTTTGTGAAAAAGAGTGGAGAGTGAAGAGTGGAGAGTGGAGATAGAGTTAGCCGCGCACATATCATTGCGGAAATAACAATCAATGTTCCCGCGAACAAAGGTGTTTTGTGTGAGGAATCCACATTGCTTCGTTCTCAGGCATTCTTTATCTTCACTCTTCACTCTCCACTCTTCACTCTTAATCAAAAAAGGAGGAACCGCTCATGAAGAAAGTCCTGTCCATCATCCTGGTATTGATGCTGTGCGCCGTGGCCTTTGCGGAGGGCAAGACCATGGTGATCGGCGACACCACGTTCAACTCGGAGAACTGGGAGGAGACCACCGATCCCCACCGCACCTACAACGGCTGGGCTTGCATCCGCTACGGCATCGGCGAGACGCTGGTGCACTACACCGACACCATGGAGCTGGAGCCCTGGCTGGCCACCTCCTGGGAAAACGACGGCAACCTGACCTGGACGATCACCCTGCGGGACGGCGTGAAGTTCTCCTCCGGCCGCGACATGGACGGCGCGGCGGTGAAGCAGTGCCTGGAGCACCTGCTGGAGGTCCACGACCGCGCGCCCTCCGACACCATGATCGACCATATCGAGGCCGACGGCCAGGTGCTGACCGTCACCACCAAGGAGCCGCTGCCGGCGCTGATGAACTACCTGGGCGACCCCTACGGCTGCATCATCGACGTGGACGCCTCCGACTTTGACGCCGGCATCGCCGTGGGCACCGGCCCGTACAAAGTCGTGGACATGGTGACCGACGACCACCTGACCCTCGAGCCCAACGAATACTACTGGAACGGCGAACCGAAGCTCAGTCAGCTCACCATCCGCACCATCTCCGACGGCAACACGCTGGCGATGGCGCTGCAGGCGGGCGAGATCGACGCCGCCTACGGCATGGCCTACGAGAGCTACCCGCTGTTTGAGAATCCGCTCTTCCAGTTCTCCGCCATACAGACCTCCCGCGCGTTCTTCGCCTCGATGAACATGACCAGCCCAGTCATCCAGGACCCCGCGGTCCGCAAGGCCATCGCCATGGGCATCGACAAGGAGGGCTTCGTGGCGGTGCTGCTGGACGACCACGGCGTGCCCGGCCACGGCGCGTTCCCGGACGGGTTCTCAACCTTCGGCGGCGAGCACGTGACCACCGAGGGCTACGACCCCGAGGGGGCCAAGGCCCTGCTGGAGGAGGCCGGATGGGTCGATTCCGACGGCGACGGCATCCGCGAAAAGGACGGCCAGAAGCTGGTGATCCGCTGGCTGACGTACCCCAGCCGTCAGGAGCTGCCGCTGCTTGCCGAGAGCGTGCAGGCGACGCTGAAGGCCATCGGCATCGAGGTGGACATCAACTGCACCGCTTCCCGCCGCGAGTTCCTTGCTGACATGACGAGCTTCGACATCTATGCCTCGGCACTGGTGACCGCGCCCTCCGGCGATCCGCAGTACTTCTTCACCACCTCCTGCCTGCCGGGCATGAGCTACAACTTCGGCGCCTATGAGAACGCGCACGTCAACGACCTGATGAACCAGATGGCCACCGAGTTCGACCCCGCGAAGCGCGGCGAGCTGGCGGTCGAATTGCAGCAGGCGATACTGGACGACAACGCCTACGTGTTCTGCTCGTTCCTTCAGATGAACATGATCTCCAAGGCCAGCGTGAAGAACTACACGGCCCACGCCTGCGACTACTACCAGGTCACCGCCGATCTGGACATCGAAGGATAATCCATGGAAGCGATCAAACGGGAAATCACCGACTACTGGACCGGGCGCGTTGCGCAGTTCGAGAAGCTGCGGCTGGACGAGCTCAAGAGCGACAAGCGGCAGCGCTGGCTTTATGAGCTGCGCCGCCGCCTGCCGCAGGGGCGCAAGCTGAACATACTGGACATCGGCACCGGCACGGGCTTTTTCGCCTTCATACTGGCGGCGGAGGGCCACTGGGTGACGGGCATCGACCTGACGGCGGAGATGATCAACGGCGCGCGGCGCACCAGCGTGGCGCTGGAGCTGTACCCCAGCTTCAAGGTGATGGATGCGGAGGCCCCGATGTTCGCGCCGGAGAGCTTTGACGCCATCGTCACCCGCAACCTCACCACCTTCCTGCCCAACCTGCCGGAGGCCTACCGCGTGTGGCACGGGCTGCTCAGGCCGGGCGGGGTGCTGGTCAACTTCGACGCGGACTACTACTTCGACCACACGGATGCGCCGCTGCCGGAGAACCACGCCCACCGGGACCTGTCCGCGGACCAGAACGCCGCCTACGCCCACATCTCCGACGAGATGCGCGCCTTCCAGCGCCCTCGCCCCGCCTGGGACGTGGCGCTGCTGGAGGCGGCTGGCTTTCGCGGGATCTCGGTGGACCGGGAGGTCTATCGGCGCATCTACCGGGAGATCGACCGCTTCTACAACCCCACGCCCATATTCTGTATAACCGCGGAGAAATGACATGAACCATCGACTGATTCAGGAAAACAGGAACTACTGGACCCGGCGCGCGCCGGGGTATTCCGAGGTGAACCGGGAGGAGCTGGCCACCGAACAGCACGACCGCTGGCAAAGGACGCTGATCGGCTGCATCGCGCAGCGGTTCCCGCACCGGCGACCCGGGGAGATCTCCGTGCTGGAGGTGGGCACCGGCCCCGGCTTCTTCGCCATACTGCTGGCGGAGGCGGGCTACCGCGTGACGGCCATCGACCTGACGCCCTCCATGCTGGAGGCGGCGCGGGAAAACGCCGGGGCGCTTGAAGGGCGCATCGAATTCATCGAGATGAACGCCCAGGCGCTCGACTTCGAGGACGGCCTGTTCGACGTGGTGGTCTCCCGAAACGTCACCTGGAACCTGCCGGAGCCCGAGCGGGGCTATGCCGAGTGGGCGCGGGTGTTGAAGCCCGGCGGGGTGATCATCAACTTCGACGCCAACTGGTACCGCTACCTGATCGACGACTCGGCCCGCGAGGCCTACGCCCGGGACCGGTCCAACAGCCAGGACGGGGGGATGGGGGACTTCAACGTGGGCGAGGACTTCGACCGCATGGAGGAGATCGCCCTGCACATGCCGCTGACCCGCATGAATCGCCCGGAGTGGGACGTTCAGGTGCTCAACCGGCTGCGCCTCGACGCCGACGCCGACGTGCGCGTGTGGGAGCGCACCTGGACCGATCAGGAGAAGGTGAACTTCGCCTCCACCCCGATGTTCATGGTCTGCGGGTACAAAGAGGCGTGATACGGTATATTTAACGCGGCGGGAATGCCAATTGTGGCATACCCGCCGCGGTTTTTCCCGATATTGTTCAAATTGGGGATTGCAAAGCGCTTGACGTATCCGTTATAATATTATCGAGGAGATATGACGATTGATCCTTCGATCAATGCCGAACATACAGATTTCGATGAAAAGAGATGGTCACGCGCCATGTTGTTCAAAAGGAACACATTCATAAAGAGACTGATCATAGCGCTGCTGGCGCTGCTGCTGATCTCCGCCCTGCCCATGGCGGGCCTGTCGGAGGAGGCGATGGCGCAGCATAACTACATATTGGTCATCGACAACAGCCGGAGCACCACGGGGCGGCACTCCCTCGGCGAGGCCACCGACCCCATGGGGCTGCGCTTCGACGCGGCGCGGCTGGTGTACCAAAACGTGCTGTCCTCCGGCAAGGACGGGCAGCTGGGCGTCATCGTGTTCTGCGGGCCCAAGAATTGTGTCAGCTACGGCCCCATGGACGTGCATGACCCGAACCTGGACGCCGAGATCGGCGACAACTTAAACGCCGAGGCCAACAAGAACCGCCGCGACGCCTATACCGACATCCGCACGGCCCTGCAGACCGCGCTTTCGATGCTGGAGGGCTTCGAGGGGCAGACCAGCGTGATACTGCTGTCCGACGGCGTCAACGACCTGTCCAACAAGTCCGATCCCTTCAACCGCCCGGAGAACATCGAGGCCAACGATCAGTCCGTCGCGCTGGTGGAGGCCATCCATGAGGCCGGGGCGGACTTCCACGTCATCGCGCTGACCACCCGGGCGGACGTCACCGCCGACGACCCCTTCATGGCGTTTATCAACCGCCTGGCCGCCGCCGGGGGCGGGGAGCCCGCCGGGGACGGCAGCTACGACAACGTGCTGGTGGCGACCCAGGCCGACGTGGAGAGCAAGCTGTTGCAGATGCTGATCCAGGCCGAGAGCGCGTCCCAGGTGATCCAGACCATCGTGGGCTACACCCCCGTGGAGGAGTCCTTTACCGTGCCCTATACGGGCATCACCGACGTCACGGTGAACATCACCTTCATGCCCGAGGACAAGGCCAGGCTGCAAAAGGTGGCGCTGGCGTCCCCGGGCGGGCAGACCTGGACCCTCTGGGAGGACGGTGCGGTGCAGGAGGCGGACGGCATCGCCGTCAAGGAGGACCGCAGCTACATCATGCTGACCATACCGTCCCCCGAGGCCGGGGAGTGGAGCGTGGCGGTCACCGGCCGACAGGATGCGGGCGCGGACGCCAATGTGCCCATCAACGCCATCATGCGCTTCAACCACAACCTGCGGCTGGCGGTGGACGCCCCCGGACCCGTCTATGCCGGGAATGAGGCCGTCATCACGGCCTGGTTCCAAACCTTCGACGGGACGGCGTTCCACGACCTCACGGACAGCGACATCTACAACCAGTCCGCCGCGGCCGTCGTCATCACCGCCCCCAGCGGCAAACAGCGCGAATACGCCATGAAGCGGCAGGGCGAAAGGTACATCATACGCTTTATCCCCAAGACTGTGGGGTCCTGGGTCACGCGGGTCGAGGTGAAGAACCCCTATGTTCAGCATACGGCGGACGAGAAGGCCATCGACGTGATCGAGATGCCCACGCCGACGCCCATGCCCGTGCCCGTGACGGACGGGGAACCGACGCCCTCGCCGACGCCCGAGCTGACGCCGGCGCCGACGCCCGTGTTCGGCGATGACGCGGAGGCCACGCCGACGCCCACACCGACGCCGACCCCGACGCCCACGCCGGTGCCCACCGTGGCGCCCCTCGATTCCGTGGGGCTGAAGGTCTCCCCGACCATCAAGCGGGACGGGAAGGCCTATGTGCCGTCGTATGTCAAGTACATCACCGTGGCCTGGAACGCCGGCGAGGTGGACTCCCTCGAGGCGGAGCTGCTGGAGGACGGCGAGCACATCCGGGATCTGGAGTTCGGCGACAGCATCCAGCGCGCCGACCTCAAGCAGGGCGCGGAATACGAGGCCCGCGTCAGCGCCATGCCGCTGTTCGGCGTGATCAACCACGCGGAACCGTATGTGGAGACGGCGGCCTTCCGGCTGGCCCCGGAGGTGGGCGAGCTGGGGAACATCGCGCTCTCGGTGGAACCCCTGATGCCGGATACCGGCGATCAGGTCTACGTGGACCGCAGGGCGGAGCAGGTCACCTTCTCGTGGGAGATCGACGGGGAGACGGATTCCGTCGAGGCGACGCTCCGGGAGAACGGAGCGGATATCCGCACATTGGAAGATGGCGAGGGCGTGGACATCGCCACCTTCAAGGACGACGCCGAATACGCGCTGTGCGTGACGGCGATGCCGAAGAACGGCGCGCTGATGGGCGCGGAGGCGGCGCAGCAGGTCATGACCTTCCGGCTCTATCCCAAGGCGGAGCCCGTCACGGGCCTTGCCATCGACGTGGAGGACGCCACCCTTGAGGACGGCGTGTACAAGCTCAGGGGCACCGACGCGCGGCTGTCCTGGCGGCACGACGGCGGGGAGGCGGAGCACTACACGCTGACGATCACGGGTGACGAGACGGCCGTGCAGCAGAACCTCACCGGCACGGACTACCACTTCACCGCGTCAAAGAACGGGGACTATGTGGTCAGGGTCGTGGCATCGCCGCTCTATGCACTGTCCGATGAGGATTGCACCGAGGCGCAGATCGTGATCCGGCCCCATATCCGCGGGTTTGTCGAGAAGTACTGGCCGTTCGGGGTCGGGCTGATCGCATTGCTGATCGTGCTGATCGTCGTGCTGGCGCTGCTGCGCGCCTCCAGGGCCGAGCATGTGACCGGCAAGCTGCGGGTGGTGTGCGCGGCGCTGGGCATTGATGCGGCGCTGGCCTTCACGGACGACATCCGCGGCGTGAAGCTGGACAGCCCCCTGTCCGCTCACCGGGAGTTCAGAAAGCTCAAGGGCCAGAAGAGCTACGCGCTGCTGTCCCGCATCAAGGTGAACATGGCCCTGGCGAACAGCTTCGGCGGGGTGAGCGTCAAAAATGTGGACGCCGAGACCGCCGAGCGCATCGCCGAGGTGCGGCACCGGCCCAATGAAAAGCTGATCATGCTGTCGTACACGGATCCCAAGACCGGAAAGCAGGATCTGTGCTACGTGGGCAAGTACGACATCGGGCAGTCCAAGATCACCGTCGAGGACGGCGGAAGCGCGTATGAATTCCTGTTCAGCGCGAGGTAACATAGTTTTTCCGGGGGCATGCCGCGCGGCGTGCCCCTGTTTTGCGTCTGCGCCGGAGCCGGGGTAATATTACTGCACATATTGTGAAGATTTGTCGATTGAGGTAGATTTTGCAGGGCGTTTATGATATGATATGTGTGAGTAATAATGTGGGTGCGGTCGGCGGATGGCGCCGGCGACCGGACCTGTGAAATACAGGATAGATCATGCTGAGATGCAACCGCGAATCAGAAGCACAGGGAGAGTGTGAAGCACTTGAACAGCAATACAGAACATGAGGGCAGGGGCAGATTCGGCGAGCGATGGCTCAAGATCGCGCTGCTTCTGGTGCTTTGGGATATCGTCGCCGTCCACGTCGCGTATTTTCTGGCGCTGTGGCTCAGGTTCGACTGCCGTTTTTCCGCGATTTCCCCCAATTACCTGACCCAGTATTATCACTCTATCACACTGTATTCCGCCGTCGCCGTATTGATCTTTGCGGGATTCAGGCTGTATCGGAGCGTGTGGCGCTACGCCAGCGTCGATGAACTGCTGCGATGCGCGTTCGGCTCGATGCTCGCATCCGTTCTGTATACGGCGGCGCGGTGGTTTTATTTCCTCAACATGCCGCGCTCGTATCATGTGTTCGGCCTGATCATTCAGATGGTGCTGATCATCCTCCCGCGCTTCTCCTACCGCTTTTACCTGTCGCTGGTCTCGAGCTTTCACGGGCGGGGGGGTGAGCAGGAGCGCATCATGATCATCGGCGCGGGTTCCTCCGGACAGATGCTTCTGAAGGATATGAAGCGGGCCCCGGAGACGAACGCCCGTGTCGTCTGCCTGATCGACGACGATCCCGGCAAGCAGGGCCGCTTTATCGAGGGCGTTCAGGTGGTGGGCGGCCGGGATGAGATACTGGCTGCCGTTGAGAAATATCGCGTTGACAAGATCTTCCTGTCCATCCCCCGCGCAAGCGCCGAGGACAAGCGGGACATACTGAACATCTGCAAGGAGACGGACTGCAAGCTGATGCAGCTGCCGGCCATGTACCAGTTCGTGCTGGGACAGGTGACCGTCAGCCAGATGCGGGAGGTCTCGGTGGAGGACCTGCTGGGCCGCGAGCCCATCAAGGCCGACATGCACAAGGTCTTTGAGTTCATCAACGACAAGGTGGTGCTGGTCACCGGCGGCGGCGGGTCCATCGGCTCCGAGCTGTGCCGACAGATCGCGGCGCACCATCCCAGGCAGCTGATCATATTCGATATCTACGAAAACAACGCCTATGACATACAGCTGGAGCTTCGGGAGAAGTACCCGGAGCTGAACCTGGAGGTGCTGATCGGCTCCGTGCGCGACAGCCGGCGGGTGTTCCAGGTGTTTGATGCGTATCGTCCCCAGATCGTCTACCACGCGGCGGCCCACAAGCACGTGCCGCTGATGGAGGACAGTCCCTGCGAGGCCATCAAGAACAACGCCATCGGCACCTACAAGACCGCCTACGCGGCCATGGTGCACGGCTGCGAGCGGTTCGTGCTGATCTCCACGGACAAGGCGGTCAACCCCACCAACGTCATGGGCGCGTCCAAGCGTCTGTGCGAGATGATCATACAGAGCTTCGACGAGAAGATCAAGGCGGGCAAAGCCCGTGAGATCCCCCAGATGTTCACCCACACGGGGATCGAGAACGCCGACAAGGACGGCGACGGCGCGCTTTGGAAGGACATCAAAACGGAGTTCGTGGCCGTGCGCTTCGGCAACGTGCTGGGCTCCAACGGCTCCGTGATCCCGATCTTCAAAAAGCAGATCGAACACGGCGGGCCGGTGACCGTGACCCATCCCGACATCATCCGCTACTTCATGACCATCCCGGAGGCCGTCAGCCTGGTGATGCTGGCCGGGACCTATGCCCACGGCGGGGAGATCTTCGTGCTGGACATGGGAAGCCCGGTGAAGATCGCCGACCTGGCTCGCAACCTGATCCGGCTGTCCGGCTACAAGCCCGACGTGGACATCAAGATCGAGTATACCGGCTTGCGCCCCGGGGAGAAGCTTTATGAGGAGAAGCTGATGGCCGAGGAGGGCCTCAAAACCACACAGAACAATCTGATTCACATCGGCTGTCCGATCCCCTTTGACGAGGATCGGTTCCTGAGCGATCTGGAGAGCCTGATGGAGGCGGCCTACAAGAACAGGGAGAACATCGTCGAGCTGGTCGAGAACATGGTGAGCACCTTCCATCCGGAGGGGAAAAAGCCCAGTGGCGTCAAGGACTCCGTGTACAGCAGGCTGGTGACCGGGGAAGGACGGTAGTGGCGCTTTGAGGCGACGGACAGGGGTTTTGAGAAAGAGGACATTGACATGAAGAACAAGTGGTTCGATCAAATCAGGGACAACATATGGGTCATGGTGATGGACGTCATCGTGATCAACGCGGCGTATCTGCTGACCTTTTTCCTGAGGTATTACGTTCATTCCAATTTCGTTCCGGCCGCGGTGCTGTTCGTGTCCCAATACCTGAAGTTCGCGCCGTTCTACACGGTGCTGTGCCTGGTGGTGTTTGCGCTGTTTGGGCTGTACAACGGCATGTGGCGCTACGCGCGGGTGGATGACATGAACCGGATCATCGCGGCGAACGCCGTTGCGACGGTTTTGCTGATACTGGGCACCACGGTCTTCACGGGGCGGCTGCCGTTCAACATCTACGCCATCGGCGCCAGCTTCCAGTTTGTGTTTACGGTGATCATACGCTACGCCTGCCGAATCTATGAGATGGAGCGGCAGAAGCTGGCCAGCAAGGAGGTCCGCCAGAGGAAGGTGATGGTGGTCGGCACGGGCGTCAACGCCACCGGCATGATCAGCTATCTGGAGGGCGATTCGCTCTACAAGCCGGTGGTCGCAGTGGGCGCCGGGAAGAACCTCCGAGGGCTTCCCGTGGTGGAGGACGCCGAGGAGGCCATCAGGGCGTATGGCATCGACTGCGTGATCGTCGCGAACCCGGATTATTCCGACAGGAAGCGCGAGGAGCTGCGGCGTATCTGCGAGGAGAACAAGATCGAGCTGCACGACTACTCGGGCTTTCTCAAGAATCAGTCCGGCAGCCTGCCCCTGACCGAGCTGACCCGCGTGATTTCCACGGGCGCGAAGATCAAAATCGGGGACACGGTGTACGACAGCATCGAGCAGGCCATGGGCGCGCTCAACGGCAGGTATACCGTGGTGGATATCACGGGAAAGGATCTCACGATCGAGATTCGGGAGTCCACCAACGATATGGGGGACTGGGCCCGGGATTACAAGCGGGTCACCGGCGAGGACGTGAGCTTCTTCTGACAGGCAGAACGAGGGTTCCTGTGGGATGGCAGAAGTAGGGGCTGTCTCAAGACGAATATTATACAGCCAAACACGACGTTGGCATGTATGACGATTCGTTTTGAGACAGCCCCTTTGACTGTGCGATCATATGCTCATACTAATCCACATGCCGGCGCGGCAGCCGGCACAAATAGAGATGAAAACGAGTGCCGCAGGATTACCCGTTTTCTGGTATAGTGTACTTGAGAGAGA
>CACXBB010000043.1 GCA_902765735.1 uncultured Eubacteriales bacterium
CACAATGCTTATCTTTTGGTCTTTGGTTCGGAATAGTGTAGTGCTGGCGGTCTATCTCTTGTTTTCGGTTGCTTGCTTCCTTACCGTACATGAGCATTTTCTCGAAGGACGACGCCAGGAAATCCAGCGCCTCTTGGGTGGGAAGATAGTGCATATGATAGCCATACTTCTCTTTATACACCAGCCCCGCTTCGTGCAGGATTTTCAAATGCTGGGATATGGTCGCTTCTGTAAACTCCAGTTTCTTGGAAAGAGACCGGGTGCAGTGCTTCCGGATCAGCAGCTGCTGGAAAATCATGAAGCGGGTCGGATCGCCCAGCGCTTTCAAGCAGGTTGACAGTTCCATCTTAGTCCTCCGATTTGCCAAACGCCTAATCAGTACATGATGAATTATATCACCGTCATATGATTAGGTCAATACCAAATCATGTACTTTTACCCAAAAACAAAAAATGGGCCTTGACCGGAAGGGACAAAAGCCCGAAATGGTTTATACGGTTGTGATTACACTATACCTCCCACTTGGCTCCCGATTCTTGCAGCATGCCAGCTATTTCGAACAGTGAAAAAGCCACGGTGTCATCTCAGTCCCGCCTATCAGCGTGAACACCATCGTTTTGTCCTTGCCCACGGTCACATACTCCACCAGGCTGTCCCAGAGCGTTTCGTCGAATTCCAAAACCGCCTCGGGCAGCTTTTCCAGTTCTGTGATAAACCGCTCGAATTCCCGCCTGCGGATGCCGCGCTGACGGATGTCGGCAGCCACCTTTTCGCGCTCCGCCTTGGTAGCCTCGTAACAGCTGACCGCAGCATCGTAGGCGACGTTGTAATCATCCTGGTTCTGTGCCACCCTGGCGTTCTGGACGATCAGTTTCTGGACCATTTCTATTGCTGCTTCTTTTACAGGGGTTTTTGCTGAGATAGAAAATACATCGGTTAGAAGAAGATAAACTATGAACAAAAGAGCCTCCACTGATCAAGTTTGATCGCAGAGGCTTTTTTGTAGACTTTGATCTGAAATTTCCCTCTCAGAGCGTATTTCGTCAAGCGAAAGGATGGATTCTCCATCTTTTTGCTTTTCATTGCCTTAGAATCCAAAAAGGCAAGACATGCCACTGTATATTGTATTTAATAGATAAAATGGCATACTATATATTGCGTGTTTAAGAAGCGACTGAATCATCAGGAGAAGTTGGTCAATCTGTAATCATTTGAAAATGCCTCAAGGCATCTTCTATAGCCTTTTCTTTTTCCGGCGGGCACTGCGGAACACGATTGCCTTCTGTTTTGGGCTTATTGTAGCAATCCCGTTCAATGATACCGTGCTTTGCCTTCACTTGAGCAATATACAGGCAGGAGACCTTCAAGCCCGTATGCTCCAGCACATAGGCTTTGATTTCCTCATAGGTTGCCTTGGTTTCTGCTTTTGTTACGTCCAGCTCCGTCATATCCAGATCAATGTCGATATGTGGGGCAGATCTGATTTTGGACAATAAACAAACCGTCTCGACTTTCACATCGCGGGCGAGGGTGGCGGGATTACAGGAGACATAGCTGATCGCGGGGATGTCGGCGCGGGCAAGGGCCTGCAGCAGGGCGGCATCGGCGCCCTTGCGGGGCGGGTCGAGTATGGCGACGTCAAAGCGCTCGCCGCGCGCGAGCAGCGCGGGGATCTCGCGGGCCGCGTCGCCGCACACAAAGCGGACGTTTTCGATATGGTTGATGCCGGCATTGCGCCGCGCGTTTTCGATGGCTGGCGGCACGATCTCGATGCCCACGGCGGAGGCGACATATCGCGCGGCGGACAGCGTGATGGTCCCCGCGCCGCAGTAGGCGTCCAGGAGTTTGAGGGCGCACCCCGGCACGACGCCCGCAGCCTCCAGCGCCTTTTGATAGAGCGCCTCGGTCTGCCGCCGGTTGACCTGAAAGAAGGACTGCGGGGAGATCTCGAAGTCGAGGTCAAAAAGCCGCTGCGTGAGGGTGGGCGCGCCGGAGATGCGGGTGCAGCTGCCGTCGAGGGCGTGGGTGAAGCGCCGGTTGAGGTGGCAGTACCACAGCGACCGGACCCCGGGCATGGCAGGGGAGAGCCTGCGCATCTCCGGCGCGATGGGGGCGTCGCCGCACAGCACGGCCATCACCTCGCCCCGGTGATTGACGCGGGTGACGAGGTATTTGAGGTGTCGTGCGATGGGCCAGCCGTTCAGCCGCGCGGCGACCTCCCGGAGCGCCGCGACGCTCTCCGGGGCCTGCAGCAGACAGTCCTCCAGCGGCACGATCCGCCTGCCGCCGCGCTCATAAGCGCCGATGACGAAGCGCCCTTCCTGCAGGGCGATGGGGTATTCGGCCTTGTTGCGGGTGCGGTCGGGGTCGGCGCAGCCCAGCGTCTCAAGCACCGTCGGCCGGGCCAGTCCGCCGATGCGGGACAGGGCGTCGCTCACCATCCGTCGCTTGAGCGCCAGGGTACGTTCATAGCGCATGTGCCGTCCCTGGCAGCCGCCGCACAGCCCCGCCACGGGGCACTCCGGCGCGATGCGGTCCGGGGACGGCTCGGCTACTTCGACAAGGGACGCTTCACAAAAGCGTCCCTTGTCGCGGTTTATTTCGATGTCAACGGTCTCGCCGGGGATCGCGCCGGGCACGAAGACCGCCCTGCCGTCCGACAGGCGGCCGACGCCCTGCAGTTCCGAGCCGATGCCCGTGATCTCAATTCTCTCCATCGCCGATGATCAATAGCCCTTCTCCATCAGATACAGCCGCGCCTCCTCCGCCTCGGCGGACAGCGCCTTGATCTCGATGTCGTCGATGCGCGCCTCATCCGTGCCGGGGCGCCTGCGATCCACCATGAAGCCGCCCTCGCGCAGCAGATCCTCGATGATCTGCGCCTGACGCTCGTCGCGGGCGATGTATATGACGCGCCAATGGGCATCTTCAGTGTGTCGCATGGTTTCACCCTCAATCCTTGTCTTTCTGTGTGTATTATACAACCTGAGCGAACGGAAGTCAACGCAAACAACAGCGCCGGTTCGCTTTGAACCGGCGTTGAATGTATCGCGATGATATTGTGCTCAGCCCTCGGCGGCCTCCTTGGCCTCCTCGGTCTTCTCGGCGGCCTCGGTCTTGGCCTCCTCGACAGTCTCCTCGACCTTGGTCTCGGCCTCGGCAGCGGCTTCCTCAGCCTTTTCAGCGGTCTCGGTGGCAGCCTCTTCGACCTTTTCAGCGGTCTCGGTGGCAGCCTCTTCGACCTTTTCAGAGGTCTCGGTGGCAGCCTCCTCAGCCTTTTCCTCGACGGCCTCGGCGGCTTCCTTGGTCTCCTCAGCAGCCTCCTCGGCGGTCTCCTTGACCTCGGCGGCGGCTTCCTTGGTTTCCTCGGCAGCCTCCTCGGCGGTCTCCTCGACCTCAGCGGCGGCCTCCTCGGCGTCCTCGGTCACCTCAGCGGCAGCCTGCTCGGCAATGGCCTCCGCGGCGGTCTTTTTGGCGTTGGAGAGGTTGTGGGAGGTGATGATGGTGGCCACGATGGCCAGCACCACGAACACGACCACGGCGATGCGGGTGATGCGCTGCAGCTTGCCGTCCATGCTCCTGGCCTTGTTCTTGCCAAAGAAGGTTTCGGCGCCGCCGCCGATCGCGCCAAGACCCTGACGCTGGCCCTGCTGCATCAGCACGACGACGATCAGCACGATGGAAATGAGAATCAAAACAATATCAACGATAATGGACAGTGCGGTCATGAAACATCCTCCTCAAGCTCTTGTGACCTGCGGCGCGTCCAGTCGCCCCAGATCAGGTGTAACTCACAATATGCTAAGGTATTATAGCACGGTTTCCTTTAAAACGCAACCGTGTTTTCACAGTTTTTTCCTGATTTAAGGTAAAGTGTGTGTGTCGCTCACAGTGCCGACACGGCCTCGCTGAGCGCCTCCCAGTCCTCGTAGAGCTGCTCGAGGCGCTCCTGAGCCTCCCGGTGCTCCCGGGCTACGCGGACGGACTCGGCGGGGTTGGCGTAGACCTCGGGAAGCCCCATCTGACCCTCCAGGTCGGCGATCATGTCCTCGGTTAAGGCGATGTCGGCTTCGACCTTCGCGTGCCGCTGTTTAAGGGCCTTCGCGGACTCCTTCTGAAGCCGCCTGATCCGCTTCTCCCGGTCCATCTGCGTGCGGGTCATGCCGGCGCGGGCCTCCTCGTCCTGCCCGGCCTCCTCCAGGCGCTTCTTCTCCAGATAGTCGTCGTAGTTGCCCAGGTATTCCCGGGTGCCCCCGGGGGTCATCTCGATGACGCGGTTGGCCACCTTGTTGATGAAGTAGCGGTCGTGGCTGACGGTTAAAAGCGTGCCGTCGAAGTCGTCAAGCGCCGCCTCCAGTACCTCGCGGCTGTCCATGTCCAGGTGGTTGGTGGGCTCGTCCAGCAAAAGCAGGTTGTCCTGCCGGAGCATCAGCTTCGCCAGCGCAACCCGCCCGCGCTCGCCGCCGGAGAGGGTGCCGACCTTCTGATACACGTCGTCGCCGGTCAGCAGGAAGAGCGCCAGCACGCCGCGGATGCGGTCCATCTCCAGCCGGGGGAAGTCGTCCCACAGCTCGCTTAGAACATCCTTGTCCGGGTGGAGCTGGGCCTGCTGCTGGTCGTAGTAGCCCAAGTCCACGTTGCTGCCGAATATGACCTGACCGTGATCGGGATTCAGCTTGCCCGCGATGATGTTCAAAAGCGTGGACTTGCCCACGCCGTTGGGGCCGATGATCGCCACCCGGTCCCCGGCGCGGATGTGCAGCCCGAAGCCCTCAAACAGCGTGCGGCCCTCGAAGCCCTTGGAGAGGTCCTTCACCATCACTACGTCGTCGCCGGTGCGCCGCCGGGCGCGGAAGTTGAAGCGCACCTTCTGCTCGTTTAAGGGCTTTTCGATGCGCTCCAGCTTCTCCAGCCGCTTTTCCCGGCTCTCCGCCAGCTTGATGGACTTCTCCCGGTTGTACATGCGATACCGCGCGATGATGGCCTCCTGCCGCGCGATCTCGGCCTGCTGCAGCTTGTACTCCTTGAGCTGGCGCTCCAGGTTGGCCTGGCGCTGGGCGGCGAACTGGTCGTAGTTGCCGCTGTACTGGGTGAGGCGGCGCATCGAGAGCTCCGCCATGCAGTCGCACACGGCGTTTAAGAAGTAGCGGTCGTGGCTGATGACCATCACCGTGCCGCGGTACTTTTTGAGCGTCTCCTCCAGCCACTGGGTGGAGGCCAGGTCCAGGTGGTTGGTGGGCTCGTCCAGCATCAGAAGCTCCGGCTGGGTGAGCAGCAGCCGCGCCAGGCACAGCCGGGTCTTTTCGCCGCCGGAGAGCAGGTTCGCCGGCTGGGTCTCGCGCCCCCGGGCGAAGCCCAGGCCCGCCAGCACGCCCTGTATGCGGCTGGGCCACTCGTAGCCGCCGGCGTCCTCGAAGCGGTCCATCAGGCGGGCGTAGGCGTTGGAGAGCTGGCGGAAGGCCTCCGGGTCGCTGTGGGCCGCCTCCATCTCATGCTCCATGGCCCGCAGCCTGCGCTCCATCTCGCGCACCGGCTCGAACACGCGCTCCAGCTCCTGCTGGATGGTCAGGTCGGACTGTATGTCCGCGTCCTGGGTCAGCACGCCCACGCGGGTGCCCTTCACCAGCGAGACCGTGCCGCTGTCGGGCGCCATGTCGCCGGAGATGATGCGAAACAGCGTGGATTTGCCGCTGCCGTTCACGCCGACAAGCCCCATGCGCGAACCGGCCTGCAGGGTGAGGTTCACGTCCCGCAGCACCTCGTTCATCACGAAGGACTTGCCTATGTTTTGCAGGGTCAACAGTATCATTTCTCAACGTACCTCATGACGCGCATGCGGGTGCCCGTGTCCTGGATCAGCAATTCGCCGTCCATCTTCAAAAGCACCCATGCGCAGTAGATATCGCCCGCCGAGCCGGACAGGTTGGAGATCTGCACGATCAGAAGCGGCCAGAACCAGCGCGGCGGCAGTATGAACATCAGTATTTGCAGCGCGACGCCCCACACGATCAGCGGCGCGACGGCGGTGATCACGTGCGACCTTCTGTCAAACCACGCCGTGCTCCCGGCGTAGGCGTAGGGGAGCTTCACGCCGAAGCTGGGCTTCACGCCCGACAGCGCGAACATCACCGCGCCGTGGGTCAGCTCGTGAAGCGGTATGTAGGCGATGAGCATCGCAAACATCGCAAGCCACAGCCGCCAGTCCTTCACAAACCCCAGCACCTCTGGCTTCATGACCGTGACCGCCACGCCCACGATCAGGGGCGCCGCCGTCAGCACTATGGCCAGCTTCAACACCGCCATGATCTGACGGCGGTTGCGGGTGAAGTCGAGGGTAGTGAAGTAGCGGTAGTTGCTTGGAAGAGTTTTGTGGTTCATAGCATTTATAATTAGGAATTAGGAATTAGGAATTCAGGATGAAATCCTTCGGATTTCTTTTGATAAAGGGTTACGGATAATGTGCATTCGATGATCTTATGTCTAATCAAACAAATCCGAAGGATTTGCACCGCCATTCCTAACTCCTAATTCCTAATTCCTATCTCTCCTCGTCTGTCCCGCATCCTCAGCGGTTCACCCATCTCCCCGACGCTCCGCACGGCAGCACGCCGCCCTCGGTGACGGGGAGGACGATCTCGTCGGCCTCGACGTGTCCGCCGCGGCGCCGGGCGGTGGTCATGGTCAGCATGTTGTCAAGCACCGCGGGCTGAAGGCCGGTGGTATAGCTGTTGATCAGCATGAACAGCGCGTCGTCTGAGAGCACCTTCTCGCAGGCGGCGACCAGCCCGTAGAGCTCGTTCTCCAGCTTCCACACCTCGCCGCCGGGGCCGCGGCCGTAGCTGGGCGGGTCCATCAGTATGCCCTGATAGGCATTGCCCCGACGGGCCTCGCGCTGCACGAACTTGAGGGCGTCGTCGATGATCCAGCGCACGGCGGTCTCGTCAACGCCCGAGAGCTTACGGTTCTCGCCGGCCCACTGTACCATGCCCCTGGCGGCGTCCACGTGGGTGACCTTCGCCCCGGCCAACGCGCAGGCGCAGGTGGCCCCGCCGGTGTAGCCGAACAGGTTGAGCACCTTCACCGGGCGGTCGGCGGATTTGATCAGCCCCGCCATCCAGTCCCAGTTGACCGCCTGCTCCGGGAAGAGGCCCGTGTGCTTGAAGCCCGTGGGCCGCACGTAGAAGGACAGGTCCTTATATCGCACCGTCCAGCGCTCCGGCAGCTTTTTGAAGAACTCCCACTCGCCGCCGCCCTTTGCCGAGCGGTGGTACCAGGCGTCCGCCTTCTCCCACAGCGCCGGGCTCTGCTTCGGCCAGATGGCCTGCGGGTCGGGCCGCCGCAGTAACACGTCGCGCCAGCGCTCCAGCTTCTCGCCGTCGCCGGTGTCGATCACCTCGTAATCCTTCCAATCCGATGCCACAAACATGTCGATACACACCTCGCTGACCTCTATTATAGCGGTTTTGACGTGCCCGATCAATCAACTTTTCATGAAAAGTCAAAAGGGGAGTAGATTAAATGGTAATTTTATGTTATACTGATAACATGGAATGGAGTGAAAACGGTTCGGGGGTGCATGCGGCATGAGGATCGGTATACTGGGCGGCGCGTTCGACCCGATCCATCTGGGGCACCTCGCCGCCGCGGAGGCAGCGCTCGAGCGCCTCGGGCTGGACCGCGTGCTGCTGCTGCCCTCGGGGGAGCCGCCCTACAAGAGGGTGCACGCGAGCCGGGAGGACCGCATGGCGATGGTGACGCTGGCCTGTGAGGACCGGCCCGGGCTTCAACCCTGCGGCGCGGAGATCGACCGCCCCGGCGCGACCTACACCGTCGACACCCTGCGGATGCTGAAGAGGGATCATCCCTCGGACGAATTCTGCTACATCCTCGGCAGGGACGCCGCCGAAACGCTTCCGAAGTGGCGCGGGATCGACGAGATCGCGACGCTTGCGTCCTTCGCGGTGATCGAACGCCCCGGTGCTGGCGCGCTGCCGGATGTGCCCGGGCTGAAAATGGAATCACTGAACGTCAAGTGCCCGGACATCTCCTCGGGGGCCGTGCGCAGGCGGGTGGCTGCCGGGGAGGACATCGGCGGCCTGGTGCCGGAGGTGGTGGCCGCCTACATCCGCGCACAGGGACTGTACCTGTGCGAATACACCGAGGCGGAGATATTGGAGCGGCTCAAAAAGGTCCTCTCCCTGCACCGGTGGCACCACACCCTCGGCGTGGCGGACACGGCCCTCCGGCTGGCCGAGAGGTTCGGCGTCAGCCCCGGGAAGGCCCGGCTGGCGGCGCTTCTGCACGACTGCGCCAAGTCGCTGCCCTACGGGGAGATGCGCGGGCTGGTCGAGCAGAACGTGCCGGACACCGACGATATGGAGCTCGACGCCGAGCCGGTGCTGCACGCTCCCGCGGGCATGGTGCTGGCGCGGCGGGACTACGGCGTCAGGGACCCGGAGGTATTGCAGGCCATCCGCCGGCACACCCTCGGTGGCGAAAACATGACCCCGCTGGACGCGCTCATATACGTGTCGGATTTCATCGAGCCCGGGCGAAGGCCCTTTCCGGGGCTCGATCAGGTCCGGGAGCTGGCCGAGACGGACATCTTCGCGGCCATGCGCCTGAGCGCAAGGCTTTCCAACGACTATCTCATCTCCCGCGGCCAACAGCCGCACCCCAAGACGATCGCATTGACAACAGGAGGCGAAGCGCAATGATGGAACCCAGGGAATTGGCAAACAAAATCGCGGAAGTGCTGGACAACAAGGGCGCAATCGACATTCAGATCCTTGAGGTGGGCCACCTGACCTCCATCACCGATTTCTTCGTGGTGTGCAGCGGCCGAAACGTGCAGGCCGTGCACACGCTGGCGGAGGATCTGGAGGACCATCTGGCCGAAATGGACATATTGCCCCGGCGCAAGGAGGGCGGCAACTCCGCCAAGTGGATCGTGCTGGACTACGCCCACGTGATCGTGCACATCTTCCACCCCGAGGAGCGGCAGTACTACAACATCGAGCGCCTGTGGCAGGACGGCTCCAACCTGCTGCCCTTCTCTCCGATCGAGGAAAAATAAACGGATGGACGGACAGGTTTCCTTTTTTGAACGCGAGGCGCCCCAGCCCCTGGCGGCGCGGCTTCGGCCAACGACGCTCGACGACATCGTGGGGCAGCGCCACCTGATCGGGCCGGGGAAGATCCTCCGGCGCATCATCGAATCCGACGGGGTGTCTTCGATGATCTTCTGGGGCCCGCCGGGGGTGGGCAAGACCACGCTGGCGCACGTCATCGCCCGCACCACGAAATCCAGCTTCATCGAGTTCTCCGCCGTCACCAGCGGTATCAAGGAGATTCGCGCCGTAATGCAGAAGGCGGAGCAGAACCGGGCGCTGGGAGAGCGCACCATCGTGTTTGTGGATGAGATCCACCGCTTCAACAAGGCCCAGCAGGACGCCTTTTTGCCCTTCGTGGAAAAGGGGAGCATCGTGCTGATCGGCGCGACCACGGAAAATCCCTCCTTCGAGGTCAACAGCGCGCTTCTGTCCCGCTGCCGGGTGTTCGTGCTGAAGGGGCTCACCGAGGAGGACATACTCGATCTGCTGAAGCGCGCGCTTGTTAAACCTGAGGGCTTCGGCGGGCAGGACATCGACATCGGCGGCGAGGCCCTATCGATGATCGCCCGATTCGCCAACGGGGACGCCCGCACGGCGCTGTCCATACTGGAGATGGCGGTGTTGAACGGCGATTTCGACGGCGAGCGCACCGCGGTGACCCCGGAGACGGTGGAGCAGTGCACCCAGCGCAAATCTCTTTTATATGATCGGAACGGCGAGGAGCACTACAACATCATCTCCGCGCTGCACAAGTCCATGCGCAATTCCGACCCCGACGCGGCGGTCTACTGGCTGGCGCGGATGCTGGAGGCGGGGGAGGACCCGCTCTACGTCGCCCGGCGCGTGACCCGATTCGCCAGCGAGGACGTGGGGCTGGCCGACCCGAGAGCGCTGCAAATCGCGGTGGCGGCGTATCAGGCGTGCCACTACATCGGCATGCCGGAGTGCACCGTGCACCTGACCGAGGCCGTGGTGTACCTGTCGCTGGCCCCCAAGTCCAACGCCATGGAGACCGCCTACCTGGCCGCCAGGCAGGACGCGCTCGAACAGCTCAGCGAGCCCGTTCCGCTGAACATACGAAACGGCGTGACCCAGCTCATGCGCAACGAGGGCTACGGCAAAGATTACCAGTACGCCCACGACACCGCCGAGAAGCTCACCGACATGCAGTGCCTGCCGGATTCGCTGGAGGGGCGTGAATACTACGTGCCCACCGACCAGGGCGTCGAGGCGAAGTTCGGCGAGCGCCTGAAGCAGATCAAGGCCTGGAAGGCCGCCCGGCGCGTTAATCACGATTTAACTTGACCCGTGCTGTCGGGGGTGCTATCATAATTAGGAGCCGGAAGGTGCAAGGCTGCCGGAGTTGGTTGATATGTAACGTCCTCTGCATACAGCGGAGGACGTTTTTATTATGGAGGAATGATATTATGCCTATTACCGAGATACTGAAACAGAACGCCCGCAAATACGGCCCCGAGACCGCACTGGTCGAGATCAACCCCGAGGTGCGGGAGGACCGCCGGGTCACTTGGAAGGAGTACGAGCTGATCGAGCGCGGCGCCTCCGAGGAGTTCCGCCGGGAGATCACCTGGACCGTGTTCAACGAAAAGGCCAACCGGTGCGCCAACCTGCTCACCAGCCGCGGCATCAAAAAGGGCGACAAGGTGGCCATACTGCTGATGAACTGCCTGGAGTGGCTGCCGCTGTACTTCGGCATCCTCAAGACCGGCGCGCTGGTGGTGCCCATGAACTACCGCTATTCCGCCGACGAGATCCAGTACTGCGCCAACCTGGCCGACGTGGACGCGCTGTTCTTCGGGCCGGAGTTCATCGGTCGCGTGGAGGAGAGCATCGACAGGATGCCCCGCGTGAAGCTGCTGTTCTACGTGGGCGACAACTGCCCGACCTTTGCTGAGAACTTCCTGCACCTGGCCGCCAACCAGCCCAGCGTGTACAACGACGCGCCGCTGACCGACGAGGACGACGCGGCCATCTACTTCTCCTCCGGCACCACGGGCTTCCCGAAGGCCATACTGCACAACCACGAAAGCCTCATGCACGCCTGCCGCACCGAGCAGAAGCACCACGGCCAGACCCACAGGGACGTGTTTCTGTGCATCCCGCCGCTCTACCACACCGGCGCGAAGATGCACTGGTTCGGCTCCTTCCTGGTGGGCGGCAAGGGCGTGCTTTTAAAGGGCGTCAAGCCGCTGACCATCATCAAGACCGCCGCCGAGGAGAAGTGCACCATCGTGTGGCTGCTGGTGCCGTGGGCGCAGGACATACTGGACGCCATCGACCGCGGCGAGATCAACCTCGACGACTACGACCTGTCCGCCTGGCGGCTGATGCACATCGGCGCGCAGCCCGTGCCCAGGAGCCTCATCCGCCGCTGGAAGGAAAAGTTCCCGAACCATCAGTACGACACCAACTACGGCCTGTCCGAGTCCATCGGCCCCGGCTGCGTGCACCTGGGCGTGGAGAACATCGACAAGGTGGGCGCCATCGGCATCCCCGGCTACGGCTGGCAGACCCGCATCATCGACGAGCAGGGCAACGACGTACCCCAGGGCCAGGTGGGCGAGCTGGCCGTGAAGGGCCCCGGCGTCATGACCTGCTACTACAAGGACCCCAAGGCCACCGCCGAGGTGCTCCACGACGACTGGCTCTGGACCGGCGACATGGCCATGCGCGACGAGGACGGCTTCATCTATCTGGTGGACCGCAAGAAGGACGTCATCATCACCGGCGGCGAGAACCTCTACCCGGTTCAGATCGAGGACTTCCTGCGCGCCCATCCCGACATCAAGGACGTGGCCGTCATCGGCATACCGCACCCCCGCCTGGGCGAGATCGCCGCGGCCATCATCGAATTGAAGCCCGGCGCCACCACCACCGAGGCGGACATCGAGGCGTTCTGCAAGGGCATGCCCCGCTACAAGCGGCCCCGGAAGATCATCTTCGCCGAAGTGCCCCGCAATCCCACCGGCAAGATCGAAAAGCCCAAGCTGCGCAAGATCTACGGCGCGGATCAGCTCGTGGCGGAGCAGGTGGAATCGTGAGTTTTAGGCAGTAGGGACGCCATTCATGGCGTCCGCGGGAAACAGGGGTGACGACCTCTTTCGTCAGCCCTTCGGGCTGCCACCTTCCCCTGAAGGGGAAGGCTTTTGGAGGCACAACCGATGCCTTCCCCTTTAGGGGAAGGTGGCACAGCCGCAGGCTGTGACGGAAGAGGTCGCAACCTCCGCACCCTAAACAACGCAATCACCCGAATTCTATATATTTTAACGCTTTAACAAAGAAAAGCCATACAAAGCGGGCGTTAGATGTGTTATAATGATCCCAACGCTGCCGAAAGGGTATGATCACATGAGCAAAAAAGAGCACCGGATCTACAATCCGGCGATGGAGTGCATGGACCGCGAGCAGCTGCGCGAACTGCAGGGCGAGCGGCTCAAAAAGACGGTCAAGCTGGAATACGACAACGTGCCGGTCTACCGAGCCCGCATGGACGCCGCGGGGGTGAAGCCCGAGGACATCCGGGGCATCGATGATCTGAAGTACCTGCCCTTCATGGAGAAGACCGATCTGCGGGACTACTATCCCTTCGACCTGCTGGCGAGCCCGAAGGCGGACATCGTGCGCATCCACGGCTCCTCCGGCACCACCGGCAAGCCCATCGTGTCCGGCTACACGCAGAACGACATCGAGGTGTGGTCCGAGATGATGGCCCGCACGCTGACCGCCGCGGGCTGCACCCGGGAGGACATCGTGCAGGTGGCCTACGGCCTGGGACTGTTCACCGGCGGCTTCGGCGGCTATCAGGGCGCGAACCGCATCGGTGCGATGGTGGTGCCCATGTCCAGCGGCAACACCCAGCGCCAGATCATGATGATGAAGGACCTGGGGGCCACGATACTGTGCTGCACCCCGTCCTACGCCACCTACCTGGGCGAGACCATCCGCGAGATGGGCATCGACCCGCAGAAGGACCTGAAGCTCAAGGCGGGCTGCTTCGGCGCGGAGCCCTGGACCGAGGAGATGCGCCAGCGCATCGAGCAGCTTCTGTGCATCGACGCCTGCGACATCTACGGCCTCACGGAGATCTCCGGCCCCGGCGTGGCCTTCGAGTGCCTGGAGAAGCACGGCATGCACATCAACGAGGACCAGGTGATCGCGGAGATCATCAACCCCACCACCGGCGAGCAGCTGCCCTACGGCATGCCCGGTGAGCTGGTGTTCACCACCATCACCAAGACCGGCATGCCCATGATGCGCTACCGCACTCACGACATCTGCACCCTCACCGACGATAAGTGCGCCTGCGGCCGCACGCTGGCCCGCATGGGACGCATCACCGGCCGCACCGACGACATGCTGGTCATCCGCGGCGTGAACGTGTTCCCCAGCCAGATCGAGTCCGTGCTGGTGGGCGCGGAGGGCGTGGCCCCGCACTACATGCTCATCGTGGACCGCGTGAACAACTCCGACACGCTGGAGGTGCGGGTGGAGCTCACGGAGGACATGTTCTCCGATACCGTCAGCCACATCGAGAGCGTGCGTAAGTACATCACTGGGCAGATCAAGTCCGTGGTGGGCATCGCCACCAATGTCAAGCTGGTCGCGCCCAAGTCCATACCGCGCAGCGAGGGCAAGGCCAAGCGCGTGATCGACAACCGCAAGCTGTAAAGGAGGAATTTGAATATGTTCATCAAGCAGATTTCCGTATTCCTCGAAAACACCCCCGGCTCCCTGCGGGAGATGACGGAGCTGCTGGGCAGGGGTGGCGTCGATCTGCTGGCGCTGTCCCTCGCCGACACCCAGAACTTCGGCATCGTCCGGCTGATCGTGCATTCGGAGCAGATCGACCCCGCCGTGGCACTGTTGAAGCAGAACGGCTACATCGCCAAGGTCAACCACGTCATCTGCGCCGCCGTGCCGGACAGGCCGCTGGGGCTTTGCGAGTTGCTGTCCATCATCGAACAGGCGGGCCTGTCGGTGGAGTACATGTATTCCTTCCTGCGCAAGGCCGGCGACGGCACCGCCCATATGATCCTGCGCCTGAACGACGGCGCGCGGGCCGCCCAGGTGTTCGGCATGAAGAACGTCACCATGTTGAGCCAGAAGGAAGTGGACAACCTGTGATCCCAATGAACGATCCCCTGCGAAGCACTTCGCAGGGGATTGTTGTGTATCAGCAGATCATCGGTTTGAGGTCCGTCAGCAGCGCGTGACAGTCGTCGGAGTAGATCTCAAGCTGCATGGGCATCCCGCGCTGCAGGCTGCAAACGCCGAGCACGGATTTCGCGTCCACCAGATAGCGCCCCTGCCGGAGCAGTATGGTGAAGGGATAGCGGTTCGTGATGTTGACGAGCTCGCTGATGTTCTCCTGATGGTGAAGGGCGATGTCCACGGCTTTCATGATCTCACCTCCCCGACATCTTTCGCAAAATGTTAATTTCTTAATTTTATTATAATGGTGTTTGTCGAATAATGCAAGGATATCGGCATTTTTTATCCGTAAAATAACAAACATTAAGTTAACATAAATTTCATTGAGCGATAATGTTAAGATACAGGCCGGATGCGGGATGTAATATGTCCGTGAATAACCGTCAGAGCCTTGTCAATCGCGCCATCGGTATGATAGAATACACAAAATACAGTATATGAAAGAAATATGGTGAAATACAGGCTATGAAGCTATTGTCAGTGACCATTCCGTGCTATAATTCCGCGGCGTACATGTCGAAGGCCATCGAGTCGGTGCTCACCGGCGGCGAGGATGTGGAGATCCTGGTGGTGGACGACGGCTCCGCCAAGGACAACACCCTCGAGATCGCCCGGTCCTACGAGGCGAAATATCCTTCCATCGTGCGGGCGATCCACAAGGAGAACGGCGGCCACGGCGACGCGGTCATGACCGGCATCCGCAGCGCCACGGGCAGGTACTTCAAGGTGGTGGACTCCGACGACTGGGTGGACCCCGAGTGCTTCAACCGCGTGCTGGACAAGCTCCGGGAGACGGAGGCCGCCAGCCGGGAGGTGGACCTGGTGCTGAGCAACTACGTCTACGACAAGGTGGGCGCGAAGCACAAGCACGTGGTGCGCTACGGTCACGTGCTGCCGGAGAACCGGATCATCGGCTGGCAGGACACCCGGCACTTCCGGGTGGGACACTACATACAGATGCACTCCATCATCTACCGCACGCAATTGCTGATCGACTGCGGGCTGGAGCTTCCGAAGCACACCTTCTACGTGGACGAGCTCTACGCCTATGTGCCGCTGGTCAACGTGGAGACGCTGATGTACGTCAACGAGGACGTGTATCACTACTTCATCGGCCGGGAGGATCAGTCCGTGCAGGAGGACATCATGATCGGCAGGATCGACCAGGCCATACGGGTCCACGAGCTGATGCTCTCCAGCGTGCGGCTGATGGACATCCCAGATCCCCACAAGCGCCGGTACATGATGCAGTACCTGGAGATCATCACCACCGTGTGCTCGGTGCTGCTCATCAAGAGCGGCACGCCGGCGAACCGTCAGAAGAAGCGCCGGCTGTGGGCCAATATCCACGCCCAGCAGCCCGAGATCTACGTCCATCTGAAGCGGCGGTTCCTGGGGCGGCTCATCAACCTGCCGGGCAAGCTGGGCCGAAAGGCCACCATCGCGGGCTACCGGGTCAGCCGGAAGATCTACGGGTTCAATTGAAAACGGCATACAAACGCCCCGGATGACGCGCATCCGAGGCGTTTGCCATGGGTGTCTACCGCTCGTTGATGTACCGGCAGGCGGCCAGGGCGGCGGTGGCGCCGTCGGCGATGGCGGTGGCCAGCTGGCGCACGCCCTTGCTGCGGCAGTCGCCAGCCACGTAGATGCCGGGGGTCCGGGTCTCGCAGCGCTCGTCGGAATCGAAGTAGCCGTAGGTGTTCAGTTCCGCCAGCGCCTTGAAGGGCTCGTTCTCCGGGATCAGGCCGATGGCGACGAACAGCCCCTCGCAGGGGACGGCCTGCCGCGCGCCGGTGGTGCGGCTCTCGATCTCCACGCCCTTCAGCGCGCCGCCCTCGGTCAGCAGACGGTTGATCTTCGTGTCCGCGATCAGGCGCACGTTGGGCCGGGAGAACAGCGCGTCCTGAAGCCGCTGCTCGCCGGTGCAGCGGGGCAGGTCCTGAAGCACGATGACCTCCCGGCACTTCTCCGCGAGCAGTATGGCCTCCTGCAGCGCGGAGTTGCCGCCGCCCGCCACGCAGACGGTCTGCCCGGCGTAGAAATCCCCGTCGCACACGGCGCAGAAGGAGATGCCCTCGCCGACCAGCGCGTCCTCGCCCTCGAGCCCCAGCATCCTGTGCTTCACGCCGGTGGCCAGGATCACGGCAAGCGCCTCGTAGCGGCCGCCCTCCTCGGTGAGGACCAGCTTGCTCTCGCCCAGGTCCTCCACGGCGGTCACATTCTCAAACTCGATCTCCGCGCCCTGGGCGAGGATCTGCTCGAGGGTTTTGTCGGCGAACTCGTTGCCGCTCATCTGCAGGGTGCCTGGGTAGTTTTCCACCTTCGGGGAGTGGGTGATCTGGCCGCCGAAGCCGGTCTTTTCGATGACCAGCGCCTTTTTTCCGTTGCGTTGGGCGTAGAGCGCCGCGGTCATGCCCGCGGGCCCGCCGCCGACGACGATGATGTCATACATATCGAAAACCTCCATAGAATACGGGCGATCAGTGATCGCCCGTCATGTGTTTGCAGGGAATGCCTTACACCCGCTGCATCAGCCAGCCCTTGATGTCCGACACGCCGCGGTACTTCTCAAAGCCGTCGCCGTTGAGCAGCACCAGCGTGGGGGCCTGCTTGACGCCGTACTTCTCCACCAGCGTCTTTTCCTCGTTGGCGTTGACGGCGGCGTAGGCAATGCCCGCCCGGTCCAGCAGCGCCATGGCGGCCTTGCAGTTGGGGCAGGTGGGGGTCTTGAACAGTATCGCGCTGACGTTGTCGGCGCTGGGGGCGTCCACCGTCACCTCGACGTGCACCTCGACCTGCGGGGCCTCGTCCACGGTCTCGGGCTTCATCAGCACCTGGGCGGGCTCGCAGCAGGGGCGCTCGTTGGCGGCCTCAAGCGCGGCGTCCATGTTGGTGGGCGCGGGCCTGGGGCCGGTGTGGGTCAGGTTTGAGCGGCCGATGTTGTACACCTTGCGGTCCTTGTACTCCTGGGCCTTGCCGTCGTTCCAGTTCTGCACCGGGCGATAGTAGCCGGTGATGCGGCTGTACACCTCGGTCTTCTTGCCGCAGATGGGGCAGGTGAACTGCTCGCCGCTCAGGTAGCCGTGGTCGCGGCAGACGGAGTAGGTGGGGCTCATGGTGTAGTAGGGCAGCTTGTAGTTCTCGGCGATCTTGCGCACCAGGTTCGCGGCGGCCTTCCAGTCCGGCAGCTTCTCGCCCAGGAAGGCGTGGAACACGGTGCCGGAGGTGTAGAGGGTCTGCAGATCGTCCTGGATGTCCAGCGCGGAGAACACGTCCTCGGTGAAGCCCACGGGCAGGTGGGAGGAGTTGGTGTAGTAGGGCGTGCCGTTCATGTTGGCGGTGATGATGTCCGGGAACAGCTCGCGGTCGTGCTTGGCGAAGCGATAGGTGGTGGATTCCGCCGGGGTCGCCTCGAGGTTGTACAGGTCGCCGTACTGCTCCTGATAGTCGGACAGGCGCTCGCGCATGTGGTTGAGCACGTTGCGGGTGAACCGCTGGGTCTCGGGGTGGGTGAGGTCGGCGCGCAGCCACTTGGCGTTCAGGCCCACCTCGTTCATGCCGATCAGGCCGATGGTGGAGAAGTGGTTGTCGAAGTTGCCCAGATACCGCTTGGTGTAGGGGTACAGGCCCATCTCCAGCAGACGGGTGATGACGGTGCGCTTGGTCTTCAAGCTGCGGGCGGCGATGTCCATCAGGTTGTCCAGGCGGCGGTAGAAGTCCTTCTCGTCCCGGGCCAGGTAGGCGATGCGGGGCATGTTGATGGTCACGACGCCCACGGAGCCGGTAGACTCGCCGGAGCCGAAGAAGCCGCCGGACTTCTTGCGAAGCTCCCTGAGATCGAGGCGCAGGCGGCAGCACATCGAGCGCACGTCGCTGGGCTCCATGTCGGAGTTGATGTAGTTGGAGAAGTAGGGGGTGCCGT
>CACXBB010000044.1 GCA_902765735.1 uncultured Eubacteriales bacterium
CCTGCGCCCCCTCAGTCAGCTGCGCTGACAGCTCCCCCTACGCAGGGGAGCCTGCGCCCCCCTCAGTCAGCTGCGCTGACAGCTCCCCCTACGCAGGGGAGCCTGCGCCCCCTCAGTCAGCTGCGCTGACAGCTCCCCCTGCGCAGGGGAGCCTGCACCGTCGTAGGGACGCCATACATGGCGTCCGCAATCACGGCACGTCCAGGTACCGCGCCACCAGCATGGGATAGTAGTTGGACTTATACATATGCTGGCCGGACACGTCGGCGTAGGCCACATAGCGCCTGCCCATGGTCGGGGAGGTCATGGAGGACTTATTCTCCAGGATCACGAGCTGCTGTTCGTTGCTGTCGCCCACGTCCATGACCACGTACTGGGTGTCGCCCTCGGTGAAGCTGTCGATCAGCTCGCCCTTGCACTGGAACACGCGCCCGTTCCACTGTTCGAACAGGCTCTTCAACTGCTTGTAATCCATGGCCCAGGCCTTGGCCGAGTATTCCGCCAGGGAGGGCAGGTAGTTCACGGTGAAGCTGATGACGGCGTCCTCCTTGCCCTCGCGGGTGGCGCGGAAGCGCACCACGTTGTCGCCGATGGTGCTGAACCGGGCGATGAAGGAGAAGCGGCCGGTCTCCATGTCGATGGTGAGGCTCTCCTCGAGGTAGTCGGTGTCCACGGAGATCATGGCCCCGGGCTCGGTCTTGCCGGTGACGGCCATGGTGCGGGAGGCGCTCTTGTCGCTGACGGTGGTGTCCAGCTCCAGCTCGATGTCGTAGTGCTGGCGGAAGATGTCGATCTCCTTGCGGGTCTCCCGGTGGCGCGGGGTGCGCACGATCAGCGTGATGATGTTGTCGCCGATGGGCTGCACGGACACGTTGGTGGACAGAAGCCCGCTTCGGTCGATGGAGGGGGTCACGTTTTCGCCGTTGACGAACACCGTGCTGCCGGGCACCACGTTCAATATCAGCGGGTACACCGAGGTGACCACGGTGGTGCGGTCGTTGGCGGGGCTTGAGATCTTCAGCGGCGATTCGGGCACGTCGATGGTGAAGTTCAGAAGCGGCAGCCGGGTCTTGTGGCCCTTTTCGGAGATCAGCATGGGGGACATGGTGATGTCCGCCGAGTCCACGTCGGCCACCGAGGGGCCGAACCAGTCGGAGTCCGCCACCTCAAGGCGCGCCACGCCGCCGGAGATGCTCAGGGACTGGTTCATCTCCGGCAGGAAGATCTGGTCGCCGTCCTTGCCGTAGAAGGCGATGGAGTGGCCCTGCCGCAGGTCCGGCATGGTCACCGTGTCGATGGTGGGGGTGTAGGCGCCCCGGGTGTAGAGCCGGGTGAGCCGGTAGCTGTCGATCCAGGTCCACAGCTTGTAGACGCCGATGCCCACCGCGCACAGCGTCACCAGCGTCACGGCGAGCATGCCGATGCGCCTGAGCACCGCGCCGCGCGCCTTCGGCGGCGGCGGGGGAGGCGCCGAAGGCTTCGTGGGTTCGCCGGTGGGCAGGGGCTGCTTGCAGTTGGGACAGTACAGCGTCTTGTCCGCGCAGAAGCTGCCGCAATAGGGGCATTTCAATTTATCCTCCTCCGGTGTGCGTGACACCCTTAAAAACAAAATATTGATACATTTTACATTGTATCACAAAAATGACGCCAATGCGATAAAATGTTTGTTCAGTTTTCATGTCGGACTATCGACAATCGGCAAAAGTATGGTATAATGGTGAGGACACTTGGATTACGGAGGCGCGCTATGGATGATTTTCTCGAGCAAACGGCGGTGAGGCAGAGGCAGGGCGCATTCACGCTTTTGTACTATCTCATATGGGTGCTGATGGTGATATTCGGGCTGCTCGCGCTGTTCGGGCTGATAAACATCATGGGGGTGAACCCGGAGACCGGCGGCATGGCCTTCCGTCTGCCGATGCTGGTGATCGCGCTGGTGTTCGGAGGACTGGCGTTTCTGTGCTTCCGCGGCAAGGATGAGTGCCGGGTGGAGTACGACTACGCCTTCACCAACGGCTCCCTGGACATCTCCAAGGTGATGAACGAGCGCCGCCGGCGCTACCTGTGCTCCCTGGAGACCAAGGAGGTGCTCTCCTGCGGCCCCGCCAGCGGTCCGGCGTTCCAGAAGGTGCTGAAGGAGCCCGGCGTCAAGCTGCACAACTGGTTCGTGAACCGGGAGGCCAGGCTCACGTATTTCTATTTTCAGAAGAAAGGCGTCAAGCACGTCATCGTGCTGGAGCTCAACGAGGAGATGCTCTCGGTGATCCGCTCCAAGAAGTATCTGCAGATGGGCGTGTGGCATGACGCGGACGGGAAGTCTTCCTATGCAAGCCTATCTTGACAATTCCGCCACCACCCGCCCCTGCGAGGCGGCGATCGCGGCCATGACCGAGTGCCTGCGGGAGGGCTGGTACAATCCCTCGTCGGTGTACAGGCCCTCCGTGGAGGCGTTCAGGCGGCTTCGGGAGGCCCGGGAGAACGTGCTTAAACCCCTGCGGGGCGCGGGGTGCGAGCTGATATTCACCTCCGGCGGCACGGAAGCCAACAACCTGGCCGTGCTGGGCACGGTGACCCGCATGCGCGGCAGGCAGATCGTGGCCGTCAGCGCGGTGGAGCACCCCTCGGTGCGCGCCGCGTTTGACGCGCTCGCGGCGCTGGGCCACGACGTGCGGGTGATCGGCGTCGATACGAAGGGCGAACCTGACTGGGCGGCGCTGGAGAAGGCGCTTCAGGACGGCGCGTCGTTTGTGAGCATGATGCAGGTCAACAACGAGACCGGCGCGCTGCTGGACGTTCAGCGGCTTCACGATACCGTCAACGGCCGGGCACTCATCCATGTGGACGGCGTGCAGGGCTACCTGCGGGTACCCTTCGACATGCGCTGCGCCGACCTGTACACGCTGTCGTCCCACAAGATCCACGGCCCCAAGGGCGTGGGCGCGCTGGTCATCAAAAAGGGCGTGAAGCTGAACCCCCGGCAGATCGGCGGGGGACAGGAGAACGGCCTGCGGTCCGGCACCGAGAACACCCCCGGCATCGCGGGGCTGAGCGCCGCCGTGACGGAGATGGTCAAACTGGGCCCGGACATGGCCGAGGGGCTGATGGCGAAGAAGCTCCGGCTCATCGACGGCGTTCATAGGGTCGTGCCGGACGCGATCGTCAACGGCCCGGACCCGACATCCGCCGCGCCGCACATCGTCAACCTCGGCTTCCCCGGCGTGCGCGGCGAGGTGATGCTGCACGCGCTGGAGGGGGAAGGCTTGTGCGTGTCCACCGGGTCGGCGTGCTCGTCCAAAAAGCTCAAGGTCTCGGGCGTGCTGACCGCCATGGGCATCAAACCCGGTGTGGCCGAGTGGGCCGTGCGGTTCAGCCTGAGCCCCCATACCACCGACGAAGAAATCGATTACGCCGTGGAGAAGATCGGAAGCGTTTACGGTCTGCTCGCGCGGGTCCAAAGGAGATAAAGACGCATGCGTCACGTGTTGCTCGTCCGCTACGGCGAGGTATTCTTAAAGGGCGCGAACCGCCCGCATTTTCTCAAGGTTCTGACCGACAACGTGAAGAAGGCCGTCAAGCCCATCGGCGGGCACGTGTGGCTGTCGGATTCCCGCATCTACGTGTCCGACTTCACCGACCTGGACGCCTGCATCGACCGGGTGACCAAGGTGTTCGGCGTGTACTCCGTCAGCCCCGCGGTGGAGCTGGAGAAGGACTTCGAGGCCATCGCCGCGGCTTCTGTGGAGATGATGAAGCCCTACTCCGGCACCTTCAAGGTGCAGGGCAAGCGGTCCGACAAGCACTTCCCGATGAACTCCATGGAGATCGCCATGGAGATCGGCGCTCGGGTGCTGGAGGCCAACCCCAACCTGAAGGTGGATGTGCATACCCCCCAGCACCGGCTGATGGTGGAGATCAGGGACATGGCCTACATCTGCGTTGAGGAGATCAAGGCCGTGGGCGGCCTGCCCATGGGCTGCGGCGGCAAGGCGGGGCTGTTGCTTTCCGGCGGCATCGACTCCCCGGTGGCCGGGTACATGCTGATGAAGCGCGGCGTCAAGCTGTGCGCCATACACTTCCAGAGTCCGCCCTACACCGGCGAGCTGGCGAAGGACAAGGTGCTGCAGCTGGCGAAGAAGCTGGCGTACTACTCCGGCGGTATGCGGGTGTACATGGTGCCCTTCACCAAATGCCAGCTCGAGATCCACGAGAAGTGCCCGGAGGAGCTGGGCACGCTGATCACCCGGCGCTTCATGATGCGCATTGCCGAAAAGCTGGCGGCGGACTTCGGTGCGCTGGCGCTCATCACCGGCGAGAGCCTGGGGCAGGTGGCCAGCCAGACCATGGAGGCCATCACCTGCACCGACGCCGTGGTCAGTATGCCCGTGTTCCGGCCGCTGATCGGCATGGACAAGACCGAGATCATGGACATCGCCAACAAAATCGATACCTTTGAGACCTCCATACTGCCCTATGAGGACTGCTGCACCGTGTTCACGCCCCGCCACCCCGTCACCAAACCCAAGCTGGAGACCATGCCGAAGGTGGAGGAGAAGCTGGATGTCGAGGCGCTGGTAGACGAGGCGGTCGCTAATACCGAGACCATTATCGTCGACCCGGAATAAAATATGACCATACAGGAATACATCTCAAAACTGAAAAACGATCCATTCTTCATGGACAACGTGACCAGCTGGCATGTGATGCCCGCGCGCGAAGCGGTCTACGGGGCCTTCCCGGCGACCTTGGACGCCCGGGTGATCAGCGCGCTTCGGCACCGGGGGATCGACAGGCCCTACATCCACCAGAGCCGCGCCATCGAGGCGGCGCTTATGGGGCGGGACTTCGTGGTGGTGACCCCCACGGCCAGCGGCAAGACGCTGTGCTACAACGTGCCGGTGCTGGACAGCATCATGAAGGACGAGGCGTCCCGGGCACTCTACCTGTTTCCCACCAAGGCGCTCTCCAGCGACCAGGTGGCGGAGCTTTACGCCATGATCCAGGACACCGGCGCGGACATCAAGGCCTACACCTACGACGGCGACACCCCCGCCGCCGCCCGGTCGGCCATCCGGCAGGCGGGGCACGTGGTGGTCACCAACCCGGACATGCTGCACCAGGGCATACTGCCCAACCACACCAAGTGGGTGAAGCTGTTCGAGAACCTGAAATACGTGGTGATCGACGAGATCCACGCCTACCGGGGCGTGTTCGGGTCGAACCTCGCCAACGTCATACGGCGCCTGAAGCGCATCTGCGATTTCTATGGCGCGCATCCCACCTTCATCTGCTGCTCGGCCACCATCCGAAACCCGAAGGCGCTGGCTGAGGAGATGACCGGGCGTCATATGCTCCTGATCGACGAAAACGGCGCGCCGGCGGGGGAGCGGCACGTGGTGTTCTACAATCCCCCGGTGGTGAACCGGCAGCTGGGCATCCGCGCGGGGGCCATCCCACAGACCCGCAACATCGCCGCGGACCTGCTCCGGGCGGGCATCCAGAACATCGTGTTCGGACGCTCCCGGCTCACGGTGGAGGTGCTCACGCGCTACCTCAAGGACATGGTCCGCGACCCGCTGGGCAACGCGGGCCGGGTGCGGGGCTATCGCGGCGGCTACCTGCCCACCCAGCGGCGTGAGATCGAGCGGGAATTGAGGGCGGGGCGCATCACCACCGTGGTGTCCACCAACGCGCTGGAGCTGGGCATCGACATCGGCCAGCTCGACGCCTGCGTGCTGTGCGGCTACCCCGGCACCATCGCCTCCACCTGGCAGCAGGCCGGGCGCGCCGGGCGGCGGGGGAGCGTGTCGCTTTTGATCGTGGTGGCGTCGTCCAACCCGCTGGACCAGTACATCATCACCCACCCGGAGTACTTCTTCAGGCAGTCGCCGGAGCAGGCGCTGATCAACCCCAACAACCTCTATATCCTGCTCAACCACCTGAAATGCGCCGCCTACGAGCTGCCCTTCGAGGACGGGGAGCTGTTCGAGGGGCTGGCGGATACCCCGGAGCTGCTGGATTATCTGAAGGACGAGCACATACTCCGGCAGGTGGCGGGCAAATACTACTGGATGGCAGAGGAATTCCCCCAGGCGGGCATCAACTTAAGAAGCGCCACGGACCAGAACTTCCTGATCGTGGACATCACCGACCCCAAGAAGCACCGGGTGATCGGCGAGATGGACCGCTTCACGGTGCCGATGCTGTTGCACAAGTACGCCATCTACATGCACGAGGGCACCCAGTACCAGGTGGAGGAGCTGGACTTCGACGACAAGAAGGCCTACATCCGCCGGGTGGACGTGGGCTACTACACCGACGCCGACCTGACCACCAGCTTAAAGGTGCTCGACGAGTTCGAGCGCGTGGACGAGGGCGCCATGGCCCGCGCGCGGGGCGAGGTGCTGACCTCCTCCATCGTCACGGTGTTCAAGAAGATCGCCTTCGACACCCACGAGAACCTGGGATGGGGACCGGTGACGCTGCCGGAGCTGGAGATGCAGACCACCGCCTGCTGGTGGGTGCTGCCGGAGCACATGGAGGAGCGCTACGAGCGCGAGCCCCTGAAAAACGCCATGGTGGGGCTTGCCCACCTGCTTCGGCACATCGCGCCCATGTACCTGATGTGCGCGCCCCAGGACATCCGCGTGGTGTACCACGTGAAGGACACCTTCACCGGCCGGCCCACCATCTACCTCTACGACGCCGTGCCGGGGGGCATCGGGCTGTCCGACCGGGTGTATGAGATGGAGTATAAGCTGTTCGAGCGCGCCAGGGAGCTGCTCAACAACTGCCCCTGCACGGACGGCTGCCCGAGCTGCATCGGCGCGACTGCCGGCGTCGGGGCAAAACACACCCTGCTGCGCATACTGGACGAGCTGTTGGCAGGTAAAACCGACCAGGGTATGACAAATACAGACCAAGGTCTGTAAATATGAAAGGATGAATCGCATGTCTGAATACGTCAAGGTGTATACCTCTGAGGACCTGAAGAGCGATAAGCTCAGCGGGCTTACGCTGGTGGACTTCTGGGCGACCTGGTGTGGCCCCTGCCGCATGGTCGCGCCCATCGTGGAGGAACTGGCGGCGGAGACGCCGGACGTCACCTTCGCCAAGATGGACGTGGACGAGAACCCCGATGTGGCCATGGGCCTGGGCATCACCAGCATCCCCACGCTGATGCTGTTCAAGAACGGCAAGCTGGTGGACAAGCTGATCGGCGCGCGCCCCAAGCAGGACATCAGGCAGATGATCGACGCCCACAGGTAATCCCGTTTCGACGCGACAAGGGGCTGTCTCAAAACGGACCAACGCAGGCAATTCGCCGTAGGGGCGGCATTTATGCCGCCCGCGGACGCCATGAATGGCGTCCCTACGGATGGATTGCACCGTATGATCGTCGTTTTGAGACAGCCCCTGTTTGTTTTCCATATCTTCATGTTCGCAAAGTTGCCGCGCGTGCCGAAATGTGATATAATGTGCCTAAAAATGGGTATTTGTGTGCATACGGAGGAAAGACGATGTATCTGCATATCAAGAGGGCGCTGGACTTCATGCTGTCGCTGCTGGCGCTGATCGTGCTGTCGCCGCTGATGGGCGTGCTGGCGCTGATCATCAAGCTGACCTCGCCCGGTCCGGTGCTGTTCAAGCAAAAGCGGGTGGGCATCCACAAACAGTATTTCAAGATATATAAGTTCCGCACGATGCGCAAGGACGCGCCCAGCGACAAGGCCACCCATCTTCTCAAAAACGCCAAGGGCTACATCACCCCGGTGGGGGTTTTCCTGCGGAAGTCGTCGCTGGACGAGCTGCCCCAGCTGGTCAACATCATCAAGGGCGACATGGCCATCGTGGGCCCGCGCCCCGCGCTGTGGAACCAGCACGACCTGATCGCGGAGCGCGACAAGTACGGCGCCAACGACGTGCTGCCGGGGCTGACGGGCCTGGCGCAGGTGGACGGGCGCGACGAGCTGCCCATCCCGGAGAAGGCCCGGCGCGACGGCTACTACGCCAACCACATCTCCTTCGGGCTGGACGTGAAGCTGATCGTGCGCACCTTCTTCTCCGTGATCCGGTTTGAGGGCGTCGTGGAGGGCTCAAAGGAGGACCGGAAATGAAGCATGCGTGGCTGACGGTGGATCTGGAGGAATGGTATCATCTGGACTACCTGGACAAGCAGGCCTGCATGGCCACGGGCGTGCGCGTCATGCCGGACCTGTTCGAGTTTCTGGACCTGCTGGACGAGGAGGGCGTCAAGGCCACATTCTTCTGCGTGGCGGAGGTGGCCGAGGAGAACGCCGACATCCTGATGGAGATACTGCGCCGGGGCCACGCCCTGGGCTGCCACGGGCTGGATCACACGCGGCTGACGGACAAGAGCGTGGCGCAGTTCCAGGAGGAGACCATCGTCGCGCGGCGCATGATCGAGAAGGCCACGGGGCATCCGGTCAACGGCTACCGGGCCTCCTGCTTCACCATGGAGCGCGACAAGCTGGAGGCGCTCCGTGCGCTGGGCTTTACTTACGATTCCAGCAAGATTCGCTTTGCCCAGCATCCGCTGTACCGAAACCTCGACCTCTCGGGCTTTGTTAAGCCGGAGGACCTGGTCTATGTGGACGGGGATTTCACCGAGTACGAGATCCCGACATTGGACATCGGCCGGTTTTCGCTGCCCATCTCCGGCGGCGGCTACATGCGGCTGTTCCCGTACTGGCTGCTCAAATGGCTGCTCCGGATGTACGAGAAGCAGCACGAGAACTTCACCATCTACGTGCACCCCTTCGAGCTGACCCGGCGGGTGCTGCCGCTTCCCAAGGACCTGGGCTTTGCGACCCGCTTCCGCTGCCTGGTGGGTCGGAAGGGCAATCTGAAGAAACTCAGGAAGGTCATACGCTATCTGAAAAAGCGCGGCGCGCGCTTTGAAACCCTGGAACAGGATCGGAAGGAGCGCGGTCTTCAATGACCCATGCGATACTGCTGACCGGCGCGTCCGGCATGCTGGGCCGCCGGGCGGCCCAGGCGCTGTGCGGGCGCGGGCATCGGGTGTACGGCGTGGACCTGGCCCCGGCGCAGTGCGATCACCCCAACTACACCCACGTGCAGTGCGACCTGACCAAGCCCAAGGAGGTCTCGGCGCTCTTCGACGCCCACCGCGTGGACCGGGTGATCCACCTGGCGGCGCTGGCCCATGTGACCAACGAGACCGACCTGGGCTGGAACCGCTATTTCCGCCTGAATGTGCTCATCAGCCACCATATCTTTGAAAACGCGGGCAGGCGCGGCATTCCCGTGTTCTTTTCAAGTACCGTGGACGTCTACGGCATGAACCCGCTGACCATCTCCGAAAACACGCCCTTCGACCCCACCGGCGGCTACGCGAAATCGAAGGCGCTGGCGGAGCAGCGGCTGTACGAACTGATGGGGAAGACCCCGTTCATGGTGGCCCGCTTCGCGCCGGTGTACACCGAGGACGACCGTCACGACATCCAGAAGCGCTATTATCTCAGGTATCCGAAGCTGGCCTTTCAGGTGGGCAAGGGCACGCGCTACCACTTCCTGGCCATCGCGCGGGCCGTCGAGGCCATCTGCGAATGGGCGGACCGGGACGAGGCCCCGCGGGGCTCGGCCATCTTTGCCGACGAGCAGGTGATGGACTCCGCCGCGCTGATCACGCAGGAAAAAGCCGAGGGCCGGGCGAACCGGGTGCTCCGGCTGCCGGAGTTCACGCGGCGGCTGGGGCTGTTCGCGGCGAAGTGCTGCCCGGCGATGCTCAGGCTCAACGTCACCAAGGTGTTGAGGCCCCAGCAATTCGACCTGACCGTCGGCGAGCGCTTTTTAAGGGGCGGCGACCCCGCGCCCTTCCGGCCCCAGCCCCGGGACCTGCGCGGCGTGCGGGTGCTTTTGCTGGAGGGCTTTGCCCGGCAGACCCTGGCGCTGATAACGGGGCTCAAAAAGCTGGGCTGCCATGTGACCACCTATAACGTCTCCAAGCTGGACGTGGGCTATGCCTCGCGGCTGCCGGACGTTAAACTGATCGAGCCCTGGGACCGCAATGACGAGGACGCCTCCCTCGAGGCGCTGATGAACGTTCTAAGGCGCGACCCCTACGACGTGGTGATCCCGACCACGGACTTCTCCGCCCGGCTGCTGGCCGACCACATCGACGAGATCTCCCTCTACGCCCACCCGGCGGAGAACGGTCCGAGCCTGTTCTACCGGGTGATGAACAAGCAGCAGACCATGCGCTTTTGCGACCTGGCCGACGTGCCGCACCCCAAAACCTGGTACGACATGGACTGCGCCGAGGACGTGATCGCGGCGGGCATCGAGTACCCGTTCGTCATCAAGCCGCGCATCGGCTACGGCGGCATCGGGTTCAGGGTGATCAAAGACGAGGCAGAGCTTCGAAAACGCTACGACCGCGCCATGCGCAAGAACGGGCCCATGCTGGCCCAGGAGTACATCCCCCAGACCGGGGGGCAGTTCCAGTGCCAGGTGTTCATGGACGAGACCGGCGAGGCCGCCAGCGCGGTGCTGTTCGACAAGACCCGCTGGTATCCCGTGACCGGGGGCTCCAGCTGCTGCAACACCACCCGGCACGATAAGAGGATCGTCTCGGACTGCGTGCGGCTTTTGAAGACCATCGGCTGGCGGGGCTATGCCGACGTGGACCTGATCCTGGACCCCCGGGACGGCCTGGCCAAGGTGATGGAGGTCAACCCCCGGGCCACCGGCGGGGTGAAGATCGTGTTCCTCGCCGGGGTGGACGCCGCCCGGCAGATCGTGGAGCTGGCGCTGGGCATGCCGGTGACCCACTATCCCGAGTACCGGGACGGCGTTCGGCTCCGGTTCATGCACACGGACGTTTTATGGTTCTTACAGTCGCCCAACCGCTTCAAAACGCGCCCCTGCTGGTTTGACTTCCGCCACACCGCGGATATGATATTCTCCCTGCGGGACCCCTGGCCCTGGGTGACCTTCACCGTGCAGGGGCTTCGCAGGCGCAAATCGGAGATGGCCAAGCGCTCATGAAAGGAATGAAAACATGGCGGACGTCACCGTGATCATACTGACGCGCAACGAGGCGGTCAACCTGCCGGATTGCCTCAGCTCGCTGGAGGGCTTCGCCGCGCGGGTGGTGGTGGTGGACAGCGGCTCCACCGATGAAACCCGCGACATCGCGCTGCGCTGGGGCGCGGAGGTGCTGGAGCATCCTTTTGAGAACTACGCCCGGCAGTTCAACTGGGGCCTGGACCACGCGGACATCCGCACCGCCTGGACGATGCGGCTGGACGCCGACGAGCGCCTGACCCCGGCGCTGTGCGCGGAGCTGGAGGGGCTGATGCTTGAGCACGCCTCGGACGACGTCAACGGCGTGGTGATGTGCGCGTGGCTCTACTTCATGGGGCGAAGGCTTTCACACGCCCGGAACATGAAGCGCAAGCTGATGCTGTTCAAGACCGGCGTCGGGCGCATCGAGGACCGGCACATGGACGAGCACACGCTCTTAAGCCGGGGCACTTCGGTGGACGCGAAGGAGAAGTTTTTGCACTACGACTACAAGGACATGACCCACTACATCAACAAGCTCAACTGGTACGCGGGCCGCGAGGTGCGGGACTACTTCGCCCACGTCGAGGGCACCGAAAAGGCCGGCGCACTGGACGGCATGAACCAGGACATGCGCAACCGCAAGTTCGGCTTCTACTACCGGCTGCCGATGTTCTTCCGCTGCTGGCTGATGTTCGTGTACTCCTACGTGTTTAGGGGCGGCTTCCTGGACGGCAAAGAGGGCTTTCTGTACCACTACATGTACCACCGCTTCTACCGCACGCTGGTGGACGCCAAGATCTACGAGCACATGAAGACCGGCAAACCCTACGAGGCACTGGGGGCGTTAAAGGACTGATTTTGCGCATATACTCACATGGGAGGTTGAAACGTGAATTTCATCGAGATATTGAAGGCGATGCTGTTCGGCGTGGTCGAGGGCATCACCGAGTGGCTGCCGGTCTCCAGCACCGGCCACATGATACTGTTAAATGAGTTCGTGCCGCTGAAGGTCAGCCCGGAGTTCTACGCGCTCTTCGAGGTGGTCATACAGCTCGGCGCGGCGCTGGCGGTGCTGATACTGTTCTGGGACAAGGTGTGGCCCTTCGGCAAAAAGGGCAACCGTTATCCGATGGCCAAGGCTGGCGCGCTTTCCTGGGTGAAGTGGGACAGGATCGAGCTGTGGATCAAGATCGTCATCGCCTGCGTGCCCGCGATCGTCGTGGGCCTGCTCTTCGACGACGCGCTCAACGCGCTGTTCTACGGCCCGGTGTGCGTGGCGGTGATGCTGATCGTGGTGGGCGCGGCGTTCATACTGGTGGAGAACCTGCGCTACGGCAAGAAGCCCGCGATACGGTCGATTCGTCGGCTGGATTACGGGAGAGCCGCCGTCATCGGCCTGTTCCAGATGATCGCCGCCATCTTCCCCGGCACCTCGCGCTCCGGCGCGACCATCATCGGCGCGCTGCTGCTGGGCGTGTCCCGCAGGGTGGGCGTGGAGTTCACGTTCTGCCTGGCCATACCGGTGATGTTCGGCGCGAGCCTTCTGAAGATCGTCAAGTATGAGGGCGCGCTGGCGGCGCAGGAGTACGCCATGCTGATCACCGGCATGCTGGTGGCCTTCGCCGTTTCGATGCTGGTGATAAGAAAGCTGCTCAACTACATCAAGACCCACGATTTCAAGGCCATCGGCTGGTACCGCATCGCCCTGGGCGCGCTGGTGCTGGTGGTTTTCCTGCTGATCAAGCGTTAAAACAGTTCATTGACACGTCATCGCGGCGCATTGCGCCGCGATTGTTTAAAACCCGGAGGGATTCATATGACGCGCTGGACGGACGAACAGCTTAAGGCGATCGAGGATCGCGGCCACAGCATACTGCTTTCGGCGGCGGCGGGCTCGGGCAAGACCACGGTGCTGGTGGAGCGCGTGCTGCGGCTGATCGCGGAGGACGGGGCCGACGTGGACCGCATGCTGGTGGTCACCTTCACCCGCGCGGCGGCCTCGGACATGCGCGCGAAGCTGTCCCGGAGCCTGAGCGAGCGGGCCGCCAGGGGTGACGCCCGCTGCCGGGAGCAGCTCATGCGGCTGGACCGGGCCAGCATCAGCACGCTGCACGCCTTCTGCGCCGACTTCCTGCGCACCAACTTCGAGGCCGCCGGGGTGGACCCCGCCTTTCGGGTGATGGACGATGCGCTGTCCGACCGCCTGCGGCAGGCCGCGCTGGACGAGGCGCTGGAGGCGGCCTACACCGGCGCTGCGCCGGACGCCGAACCCCCGGAGGACGGCCCCACCCCGGCCCGCCCGTCGGAGGACCTGCTGGCGCTGGACTACGGCCGCGGGCCCGCCGGCGTGCGCGCCGCGGTGGAGGAGCTGTTCGACCGGCTGGAGGACCGCCCGGACCCCGAGGCGTGGCTTGCGCGCGCCGTCCGCTGCGACGACGACGCCCTGGCCCTCTGGCAGGACGAATTGAAGGACGCCGCGCGGCGCTGCATCAGCACGGCGGTGGTGCAGCTCAAGCAGGCGCTCAACGTGGCCGGCTGCCCGGTGAGCTACGACAGCGCCCTGCGGCTGGACATCGCCGCGCTTTCAGAGCTTCAAAGGCAGGACGATTACGATCAACTGTCCCGGGGCATCGCCGAATTCAAAATGACCGCCGCCCGGAAGGACAGGCAGAGCGACCCCGACGCGGCGGAGGCGGTGAAGCGCCTGCGGGACGCCGCCAAGCGGGCGCTCGCGGAGGCGCGCATCACCCAGCTTCCGCTCACGACCGCCCGGGAGGACGCCCGGCGGCTGTCCGGGCAGATCCGCACGCTGTCCGAGATCGCGCTGAACGCCCGGGCGCTGTATTCCCAAAAGAAGGAAGAGCAGGCGGGGCTGACCTACGCCGATCTGGAGCGCCGGACGCTGGAGGCGCTCAGAAACCCCGACGTGGCGCGGCTGGCCCGGGAGCGCTACGACTATGTCTTCGTGGACGAGTACCAGGACACCTCGGACATCCAGGAGGCCATCGTGTCCGCCATCCGCAGGCCGGACAACCTGTTCATGGTGGGGGACGTGAAGCAGTCCATCTACCGCTTCCGGCTGGCGGAGCCGAGGCTGTTTCTTACGAAGTACGCCGCCTATGCCCGGGGCGAGGGCGGGCGGCTGATGCCGCTGACCCGCAACTTCCGCTCCCGCCGGGGCATACTGGACTTCGTGAACATGGTGTTTGAGCGCGCCATGACCGGCGGCGATTCGGAGATCGTCTACGATCGTCTGGCGCGGCTGAATCCCGGCGACCCGGACGCGCCGGCCTCCGGTGGGCCCGACGTGGACATCCGGCTGATCGAGAGCGCCGCCGCCCCGGAGGGCGAGGCGGACGAGACCATCGCTGAGATGAAGGGCGTGGAGCTGGAGGCGGCGCTGATCGCCCGGACCATCCGCGACATGATGCAGGCGGACAGCACCCTGCGCTACCGGGATATCGCCATACTGACGCGCTCGAAGTCCGTCCCCTTCGCGGCCATGATGCCGGTATTGCTGTCCGCGGGCATCCCCGCCTATGCCGACGGCGCCGCGGGCTACTACGAATCGGTGGAGATCGCCTGGACGCTTTCGATGCTCCGGCTGCTGGACAACCGACGGCTGGACGTGGAGCTGATCGGCATACTGCGAAGCCCCGTCGTGGGGCTGTCCGCCGACGCGCTGGCCCGAGTGCGCATCGCCTGCCGCAACGTGCCCTATTGCGACGCCGCCGCGGCCTACGCTGAGGAACAGTCGGACGACATCGCCATGACGCTTCGGCGCTTCTTCGATCAGTTCGCGCTGTGGCGGCTCAAGTCCGAGAGCATCTCCCTGGGGGAATTCGTGCGGCTGGTGCTGGACGAAAGCGGCTTCTACACCTACGTGGGGGCGCTGCCCGGCGGCGCGCAGCGGCAGGCGAACCTGGACCAGTTCGTGGTGTCCGCGAACCGGTTCGATCAGGAGCAGTCCGGGTCGCTGTCCCGGTTTTTGCGCTACACCGAGCACCTGCGCGCCAAAGGCGACGGCGACGCCGCCCATCTGCTCGGCGAGAACGACGACGTGGTGCGGATGATGACCGTGCACAAGTCGAAGGGACTGGAGTTTAAGGTGGTGTTCGGGGCGCAGCTCAACAAGCGGTTCAGGGTGGAGAGGTCCTCCGCGCCGCTGCTGACCCACCGGGATCTGGGCGTGGGCATGCAGTACATCGACCCCGATCTGCGCACCCGGCGGCTGACGCTGCCCCAGGCGGCCATCATCGAGCGCGGTAAGCGGGAGGACGCCGCCGAGGAGCTGCGCATACTCTACGTGCTGATGACCCGCGCCCGGCAGCGGCTGGTGCTGGTGGGCACGGTGCGGGACGCCGACGCCGCTTTGAAGCGCTGGCGGGCGCTGGCCGACGTGCCCTTCGCGGCGTCCAGCCACCTGGACGTCGTTATGGCCGCGCGGCAGGCGGCGCAGGCTGAGGGGCACGAGGTACATTCCACCCTCGAATGGATCACTCCCGGCGCGCTGAACCCCGGGGCGCTGCCCGATGACGCGGGGGCGGGGGAGACCCTCGAGCGCATACTGGCCGCGCCGGAGGATTACGCCGACGCGGCGCTCAAGGCGCAGATGGCCTGGGAGTACCCGAACCCGGAGGACGCCCGCAAGCCGCTGAAGCTGACGGCGTCGGGGCTGCTGCGGGAGCTGGAGGGCCCGGAGGCGATTCCCGTGCTGACCGAGAGGCCGCAGTTCATGGCCGGGGACGCAAGGCACATGACCGGCGCGGAGCGCGGCACGGCCTACCACCGCGCCATGCAGTTGATCGACCTTAAAGCGCTGGACGGGCTTGCGGACGGGCCGCTGACCCGCGCCGTGGCGGCGCAGCTCGACGACTTCGCCGCCCGCAGGCTGATGACGCCCGTGCAGCGTCAGGCCGTGGTGCCCGGCGTATTGGCGCGGTTTTTGTCCGGCGACATGGGCCTGCGCCTGCGACGCGCCGGGACCGTGCGGCGCGAGTGGCCCTTCAACGTGTCCATGACCATCGCCGAGGCGCTCACCCCCCGGGAGGAGGGGGACTCGCGGTTCCCGGACGATGAGCTGCTGGTGCAGGGCACCGTCGATTGCTGCTTCATCGAGGACGGACAGTGGGTGCTGCTGGACTATAAGACCGACCGCGCCGACGATCCCGACGCCCTGCGGGAGCGCTATCGCGCCCAGCTCGGCCTCTATGCCCTCGCGCTTGAGCGCATCACCGGGATGCCCGTCAAGCAGCGCGCGCTGTGCCTGATCGGGCAGGGGAGGACGCTGGAGGTGTAACGAAAGGTTCTTCAAGGAAACAAATGGGCAACCAACTCCCTCCGTCAGCGCTGTGCGCTGCCACCTCCCTCGGAGAGGGAAACTCCCTCCGTCACCGCTTCGCGGTGCCACCTCCCTCGGAGAGGGCAACTCCCTCCGTCACCGCTTCGCGGTGCCACCTCCCTCGGAGAGGGAGGCTATAGGTTCGCCGCCAAAAGGCCCCCGTCATGGCCCCCTCTCCGAGGGGGCTGTCAGCGAAGCTGACTGGGGGAGTGAAGGGGGCTGTCAGCGAAGCTGACTGGAAGCTGACTGGGGGAGTCCTCTTTGAGGGAGCTGGCGCGCAGCGCATGAGGGAGAATAAACACAAGGGACTGTTCTCTGTGTTCGTTTTTCGACACACAGAACAATCCCTTGTGTTACTGAACGGTTATCCCGCATCAAAGGTTTTGGAGCCCCACGTGTTTAATGATTATTTCTTCACTTCTTTATAGCGCGTGTCGAGATAGTTTTTAACGGCGCTATGAAAATCGGATGCGCCTTCAAGCAACCGCCGGGTGTCTTCCACCGGACAGACATAGAAGTCTTCATAATCGCTCCTGTTGCGGATCAGGGAGGCGTTGGAAATCAGCTTTCCATAGTCCCGCGGAAGGATGTCCGTTTTCAGGTAGTTCAATGTAAACCGGGCGATGACCGCCGAGTGCTTTTTATAATCCTCGACGTCCAGCGCCAGCACGGCCCGCATGGCGTGGAAGATGCAGTAGTAGGCGCGGTTGTTGGCGGAGGCATAGTCGTGATCGTTGTAATCACGATGCGCGGCGACGAGCATTTCAGCCGATTTTGCGATTCTGTACTTGGACAGGTCGATGAGCGAACGGTTATGCACTCATCCTCACTCCTTCCTGCTGAATGTTCCTGAAAAACGGCAGTATATCAATGTTTCTTATAAAATAGTCCCGGTTTTCAACGATGGGCGATACGACGACGCCGTGCGCCAACAGGATCTCTGCGGCGGCCTCGCCGATCTGCCAGTTTTTTTCCGCAATTATCTCGCGCGGAGCATCCACCAGAAACATGACGTCAATGTCTGAATCCTCCGTCGCTTCATCCCGCGCATGGGAGCCGAAGAGTATGATATCAAAGTGTTGGCGGGGGAATAAGGCGCTCAGGCGGCCGCACAATTCATCAATGATGGTTTGAACCTCGTTCCTCGAACACATATTCACACCTTCTTTCCGTCTGTGTACGCCCTCATCTGAATATACAGATAAAGCCGTTTGCAATCACAAACGGCTTTGGCAGGGGCAGAAGGATTCGAACCCTCAACAAAGGTTTTGGAGACCCACGTGTTACCATTACACCATGCCCCTATGAGCTTCCGAACAGATAACATTATACATAATCGGGCAAAAAAAGTCAATACCTTCACACGGATTTATCAAAGGAGACGGGCTACTACTCGAACATCTCCCTGATTCTGAGCCTGGCGCGGTAGACGTCGTTGCGGGCATAGCCCTGCTCGAGGGCGACCTCGGCGGCGTCCGGCAGGTCCATATCGTCGAGCATTAAGGAGAGCATGAAGGCGGCGGCGTCGGGCCGGGCGGCGGGGGCCTCCGGCGGCGGCAGCATGGAGATATCCGCGGCGAGGCAGTATTCGCCCTTCTCCACGCCGGGATTGTCCCGGAGCTGTACGAGCACCTCCGGCGCGGGGCCGCGGTAGATGCGCTCGTAGCGCTTGGTGAGGTCGCTGCACACGCACAGCAGGCACTCCGGCCACTTTTCGGCGATGCGATCCACGAGATCGACGATCCTGTGGGGGGACTCGTACAGCACGAACACGGGCACGCCGGCGCGGCGTATGGCGTCCAGCTTGTCACCGAGCGCCTTTTTCTCCCGGGGCAGGAAGCCGTAGAAGGCGAACTCCCGGGCGTCGAAGCCGGAGGCGGACAGGCAGGTCACCGCTGCCGAGGGCCCGCACACCGGCGTCACGGGGATGCCCGCCTCCCAGCACGCGCGCACCAGCAGGTGGCCGGGGTCGGAGATGCCGGGGGTGCCGGCGTCGCAGGTCAGCGCGACGGTCAGGTCCTCCGACAGCATGCGCTGAACGATCTGCGGGGCCTTGGCGTCCTCGTTGTGCCGGTGGCAGGACACCATGGGCCGGTGCAGGTCGAAGTGGTTCAAAAGCTTCATCGTCACCCGGGTGTCCTCGGCGGCGATCAGGTCGGCGGCCTCCAGCGCCTCCCGCATGCGGGGGGTCAGGTCGCTCAGGTTGCCGATGGGCGTGGCGACCACGTACAGCTTGGGCATGTCACAACTCCTTCAAAATATAGCACAGCTCGTTGTCCGTCTCAAACTGCCCGGCGACGGCGCGATTATCGGGCAGGTGAGTTGCCATCCAGTCGGCGTAGTGGCCCGCCATGCCCACGTTCCTGCCCCCCAGCGTGCGGGTGGGGAAGGAGGCGACGATGAACGCGGCGTTTACGGCATCCATCACCCGGGCCGCCGCGCTGGTGCGCTGGCGCTCCAGCAGGGGCAGCACCTTGAACATCAGCGCCACGTCGAAGCGCTCCGCGGGGATGCCGCCGTCGCACAGCAGGTCGGCACAGACCGCGCGGACGGGCGCGCCGCAGGAGGCGCCGAAGCCGTTGACGAGACCGACGGCGGAAGCGGAGATATCGACGCCCGTGACGTCATAGCCCCGCGCCCCCAGGTAGATCGGATTGACGCCGCAGGCCAGATCGAGCACGCGGCCCGGACGGCCGGTGATCTCAAAGATGCGCCCGTACAGCGCATCCATGGCGTGAAGCGGCAGGCGCTCTCGGGTGGAGGCGTGCCGCCTGAGCGCCTCGGCGAGCAGGGCGTCCGGGCGGTCGAGCGCGGCCCAGTCGCGCAGGCTTTCCGCGCAGGCGGCGGCGTCGGCGGGGGTCAGAAACGCGCCGGTGATGCCGTGCAGCGCCTCCCGGGCGGCTTTGTCGGCGTCCTTCGGCTTTTTGTACCGCGCTTCGCACTCCGCCCAGATGCGGCGGACGGTGTCCGGGCACACGTCGCGGTACTTCTTCGATTGCAGCAGTTTGTCCAAATAATCCCTATTCATGCCGCAGCAGCTCCATCAGTCGCCCGTAGAAGCGCAGGTTGTGCGCCGTGGCCAGCCGCAGGGCGTAGGGGTCGCCCACCTTGAACAGGTGGTGCAGGTAGGCCCGGGAGTGGTTTTTGCACAGCAGGCAGTCGCAGGCCGGGTCCACCGGGGCGGCGTCCCGGCGGTGCGCGTCGTCGAGGATGTACAGGAACTTATAGAATCTGCCGTCGGCGCGGCGCACGCCCTCGGGGGTGTCCATGCCGGGGACCCAGGTGTAGAGTCGCTGGTGGCGGGCCTCGCGGGTGGGGATCACGCAGTCGAACAGGCCGTAGCCCATGCCGACCAGCGCGGCGATCTCCTCCGGACGGCCCAGGCCCATGGCGTACTTGACCTTGTGATCCGGCATGGCGTCGGCGGCCATCTTTAAGATATCGAGGCGGAAGTTGCCGTTCTGGTCCAGCGGCCAGCCGCCGAAGCCGTAGCCGTCGAAGCCGATCGCCTCCAGCCGCCGCCCGCACTCCATGCGCAGGTCCGGGTCCGCGCCGCCCTGCACGATGCCGAACAGCAAAGGCTTTTTTTCCATCCGCGCGGACAGCTTGTCGAACTCCGCCCGGCAGCGCTCGCCCCACTTTACGGTCAGCTCCACGCTGCGGCGCTGCACGTCCATGGGGTCGTCCGGGTGGGTGCACATGTCCAGCGCCATCATGATGTCCGAGCCGTACTGAAACTGCACCTGCATGCACTTCTCCGGGGTGAAGGTCAGCTTCTCCCGGCCCTGATCGGGGCGGAAGATGATCTCCTTTTCCCGGATCTCCCCGTAGGCCGGGTTCTCCCGGATCAGCGAGTAGAGCTGGAACCCGCCGGAATCGGTGAGTATCGCGCCCCGGTACCCGGTGAAGCCGTGCAGCCCGCCGAAGGACCTGATCAGCTTCGCGCCGGGCTTGGTCATCAGGTGGTAGCTGTTCATCTCGCAGCCGTGAAGCCCCGCGGCGACCACGTCCTCAAACGCCCCCGCGCGAATCGCGCCGTAGGTGGCGTCGGGGAAGAAGGCGGGAAGATTCAACACGCCGGAGGGGGGTTCGAGGTGGTTCATAGGATCTCCTTAACGAGAATTGGGAATTGGGAATGGGGAATTGGAGTTACCGGGTGCGAAACCCTACGCCGAATCTCCGGCATTTTTAATTCCCAATTCCCAATTCCCCATTCCCAATTATAGCTTTTCAACGATTCTCAGGCTCGCGCTCCTCGCCCTGGGGTTCGCGGCCAGCTCGCTGTCGGAGGCGGTGACGGGCTTGCGGGTGACGAGGCGGACGGTGGGTTTTTTGCCGCAGACGCACACGGGGAAGGACTTGGGGCAGGTGCAGGGGTCGGCCATACTGCGGAAGGTGTTCTTGACGATGCGGTCCTCCAGGGAGTGGAAGGTGATCACGCACAGCCTTCCACCGGGGTTGAGCAGATCGGTGAGCGCCCGCAGCGCGGGCTCCAGCGGTTCAAGCTCGTCGTTGACGGCGATGCGCAGGGCCTGGAAGGTGCGCCTTGCGGGGTGGGAGCCGTCGCCCTGGCGGAACTTCTTCGGGATGGCGGCGTCAATGATCGACACCAGCTGGGCGGTGCGCCCGATGGGCGCGTCCGCGCGCCGGTCGCAGATCACCCGGGCGATCTGCCGCGCCCACTTCTCCTCGCCGTAGTCCCGGAGGATGCGGGTCAGGTCGTCCTCGGACCAGGTGTTGACGATCTCCCGGGCGGACAGGCGCTGGCTCTGGTCCATGCGCATGTCCAGCGGGGCGTCGTCGTGGTAGGAGAAGCCCCGCTCCCGCACGTCGAGCTGATGGGACGACACACCCAAATCGATCAGTATGCCGTCGAGCCCGGTTTCGATGCCCGCCGCCGCCAGCAGCGCCGGGGCGTCGTGGAAGTTGCCCCGCAGGGCGACGAATTTTGCCGGGGATTCGACGGTGGAAAGCCGGGCTGTGGCGGCCTCGATGGCGTCCGCGTCCCGGTCGATGCCGATGAGGAGGCCGCCGCAAAGCCGCTTCAGTATCTCCGAAGAGTGCCCCGCGCCGCCCAGCGTGCAGTCGAGGTAGGTCCCGTCGGGGCGGAGCTTCAGCCCGTCCAGGCACTCGTTCAGCAGGACGGGGAGGTGATGAAATTCCGCGGTCATATCACAGCTTCCACGGCGCGATGCCCAGCTTCTTGCGCACCTTGAGCATGGTGCGGTGGGCGATGGCGGAGGCGCGGTCGCGGCCGGAGTCCATCACCTGCTGGAGGTAGGCCTTGTCGGCGGAGATGCGCTCGTACTCCTTCTGAATGGGCTCCAGCACGGCGATCACGCTGTCGGCCACGGCGTCCTTGAACCTGCCGTAGCCCTGGCCGGTGTACTCGGCGCCGATGTCGTCCATGGTCCTGCCGGTCAGCGCGGACATGATGCTCATCAGGTTCGCCACGCCGGGCTTGTTCTCGGGGTCGTAGACCACGGTGTTGTCGCAGTCGGTGACGGCGCGGCGCAGCTTTTTGCGGATGATCTCCGGCTTGTCCAGTATGGCGATGTAGGTCTCCTCCGGGTCGGACTTGGACATCTTGCGGGTGGGCTCCTGGAGGCTCATCACCCGGGCCCCCACCTTGGGGAAGTAGCCCTCGGGGATCACGAACACGTCGCCGTAGATGGCGTCGAAGCGCGCGGCGATGTCGCGGGCGATCTCCAGATGCTGCTTCTGGTCCGCGCCGATGGGCACCAGGTCCGTCTGGTAGAGCAGTATGTCGGAGGCCATCAGCACCGGGTAGGTGAACAGGCCGCAGTTGATGTTGTCCGCGTGCTTGGCGGACTTGTCCTTGAACTGGGTCATGCGGCTCATCTCGCCCATGTAGGTAAAGCAGTTCAGTATCCATCCCAGCTCCGCGTGGGCGGGCACCTGGGACTGGAAGTAGATGATGTTCCTCTCCGGGTCCAGGCCGCTGGCCAGGAAGATCGCCATGGTGCGCAGGCAGGCCTTGCGAAGCTCCGCCGGGTTCTGCCGCACGGTGAGCGCGTGCAGGTCCACGATGGAGTACAGGCAGTCGTATTCGTCCTGCAATATGTTGAAATTGCGCAGCGCGCCGATGTAATTGCCCAGCGTCAGGTTGCCCGTGGGCTGTATGCCCGAGAATATGCGCTTCTTTTGGACCTGCTGTTCCATGTGCGTTCCCTCCACAATAGTATTTATTCCGTGAGGACTCCCTCAGGCGCTTCGCGCCAGCTCCCTCAGAGAGGGAGCCCTGAACGTGCCAAAAGCCTCCCTCTCAGAGGGAGGTGGCCCGCGAAGCGGGTCGGAGGGAGTCCAAGACTGAGCAGTCACCTACAGTAAAGCAAATCTGTCAACCATTATAGCACGACGGGGTTGTTCCGTCAATCAAATCAGCAACAGCATCAAAGGTATGGTGGCCATCGAGAGCAGCGTGGACAGCAGCACCACGTTGGCGGCCACGTCCTGCTCCTCGCCCAGCATCTCGGAAAAGCTCAGCACCAGGTTCGCCACCGGCGTGCAGGCCATGACGTACACGCCCCGGACGAAGTTGCGCTCCAGCGGCAGCGGGGAGAGGATCGCCAGCGTCAGAAGCGGGAAGGCCACCAGCTTGAGCAGCACCGTGAGGTACTGTATGGGGCTTGTGAACATGGGCCTGACGGGCACCAGCGCCAGCCGCATGCCCAGTATCAGCATGCACACGGGGGTCGCCATGCGCCCGATGAGCTCCACCATGCCGCCCCACTGGCCCGGCAGCGTGATCCTGCCGAAGAACAGTATGAGCCCCACCGCCACCGCGATGCCCGCGGGGTTGACAAACGCCTTTTTGACGCTCATGTAGCGCCGGTCGCCGGTCATGACCCAGGAGCCGAAGGACCACATGATGATGTTCAGCGACAGGAAGAACATGGAGGCGAAGGACTGTATCTGCGGGTACTCCGGCATCAGCGCCTGTAAAAGCGGCAGTCCCATGAAGCCCACGTTGCCCAGCCCCGAGGCGCACACGCAGATGCGATAGGGCGCCTGATCGAGCCTTTTGCGAAAGACCAGCCACGTGAGCCCCAGCATGATCGCTGAGAGCAGTATGGCCAGCGCCAGTGAAATCGCCATGTACCTGGTCTTGTAGGGGGAGTAGGTCACCTGCTGCATGGCGTACACGATCTGAAAGGGCGTGCACACGTAGACCAGGAAGGTGGCGAAGTGGGGGATGGCCGCCTGTGGGACCTTCTTGAACTTCACCAGCAGGTAGCCGGGGATGCAGTAGAGCAGCATGACCACGACGGTGGTCAGTGTGATGGTAAAACTCATGATATTACCCCTTTGGCCGGGATGGTTGCTGTGTCAGCGCCTCGAGGTCGCCGAGCATGTCCTCAAAGAATCCGATCGAGCCGCGCCAGAAGTTCACGTCCGCCACGTCGATGCCCACGCTCGCGGCCACCCGGCGCACGTCGCCGGACCCCGCGTCCCGCAAAAGCCTCTCGTACTCCGGCAGGAACGCCGCGCCCCTTTCGCGGTACATCCGGTACACGCCCACGGCGAACAGCTGCCCGAAGGCGTAGGGGAAGTTGTAGAAGTGGACGTCGGGGGAGTAGTAGTGGCTCTTGCAGGCCCACATGTACGGGTGCATGCTGTTCGGGTCCAGCCCGTCGCCGTAGGTTTGGCGCTGGGCGTCAAGCATGATGTCACACAGCGCCTGCGGGGTGAGCACGCTGTCCTTCCTGCGCTCGATCACCTCGGATTCAAACAGGAACCGGCTCAGTATGTCCACGATCACCTGGGCGGCGTCGCCGACCTGCTGCTCCAGCAGGGCGACGCGGGCGTCCCGGTCGGCGCCCTCCAGCATCCGCTGGGCCAGCAGGGTCTCGTTGAATATGCTGGCGGTCTCGGCAAGCGGCATGGGGTAGTCGGACATCAGTATGGAGACGTCCCGCATGCACTCGTTCTGGTAGGCGTGGCCCAGCTCGTGAGCCAGCGTGCTGACGGAGGCATAGCTGCCCTCGAAGTTGGTCAGCACGTAGCTGATGCCCAGCGGGTGCACGCCCTCGCAGAACGCGCCGCCGGTCTTGCCCTCCCGGGGATACATGTCGATCCAGTGCTCGTCGAAGGCGCGGCCGATCATGCCGGCCATCCGCGGGCTGAACGCGCCCAGCTCCCGGGTCAGTATCTCCCGGGCGTCCTCCGGGGTGTAGGCGGCGGCCATGCGGCCCACGGGGGCGAAGAGATCGCAGAACCTGAGCCCGCCCTCGTAGCCCAGCAGGCGGGCCTTGAGGCGGAAGTAGCGGCGAAACATGGGCAGGCTCTCCCACATGGCGGTCAGCAGCGCGTCCAGCGTGGCGCGGTCCATGCGGGCGGTGTCCAGGGCCATGTCGAGCACAGTGTCGTAGTGCCTGAGTTCCATAAGCGTCAGCGCCTCGCCCTTGATGCCGTTTAAACACGCCGCCATGGGGATCGCCATGCGCGGGTAGGCGGCCAGCTCGGCCTCGTAGGCGGCGCGGCGCACGTCGGCGTCCGGGCTGTACGCCATCCCCCGCACCGCGGAGAGGGGCAGGGAGGCGGTCTCCCCGTTCAGCGTGTACGTCACCGTGTGGTTGCCGTCCAGCTGGTCCCGAAGCTGCTCCCACGCCCTGCCGCCGGTGAGCTGAAGGCGAAGCACCACGGGCTCCAGTGCCGGGTCGATCACGTGGGCGGCCTCCCGCCGGAGGGTGTCCAGGAAGAAGGCGTGTTCCTTTAACAGCGCCGAGGTTTCGGTCAGTTTCTCAAGATCGTCCGCGGCGGCCAGCTTTGCCGACAGCGCGGAGCGGATCTCACTCAACCGGTTCATGAGGGGCTTGAGGCGGGTCAGCGCCGTCATGGCGGGGGCGCAGTTGGCGTCCGCCGCCAGGGTCAGCTGGGCGTAGGAGACGGTTTTGACGGCGAGGGCCGTCAGCGTCTGCAAGTCCGCGATGATCCCCTCCAGGCTCTTTGCGTCCACGGTCATACTGCGGACCGCCTCAAGCACGGCGTCCGCCTGCGCCCCGAAGGCGTCCGTGTCCCGCCGGAACTCCGGGGCGTCGAAGCCCGCATACAGCTTTCCGAGATCCCATTTCATGCCTCTGGTTCCTCCGTTGTCTCAGGTTCCTCCGTGGTTTCGGGTTCCTCCGTCGCCTCGGGCGTGGCGGTCGGGGTCGGCGCCGGTCCGGGGCTGTTCAGCCTGAATTTGAGGACGACGGGGTTGTGATAGGAGCTCTCAAAGAGCTCGTCGGGCACGTAGCAGTCCAGCACCTCCACGTTTTCGGAGGCGATGAAGCCATCCACGGTGGCCACGAAGGTCTCCCCGGGCACGTAGCCGGTGTCGCAGTTGCGGCGGGTGGGCACGGGGTGTTCGGCGTCCGTCGCATTCACCAGCGCGATCCCCTCCGGAAAGAGGGAAAGATCGATGGGCCGGGCCCAGGCGCAGTCCCCGCCGATGCCGAAGACCTCGGCGGAGTTCCCCAGCAGGTCCATGTTGAAATCGCCCCCGGCGACCACGTAGTTGCCGCCGTCGTACTCCGCCTTCATCTGGTCGAGCAGCGTCTCAAGCTGCCGGGCGGGGACGGTCTCATCGGCGGTATAGGCGGAGAAGTGCAGGTTGAACAGGCACAGCTCCCGCCCGTCGTCCGTGGGGATGCGGCACACGGAATAGCAGCGGTCCATGTCCAGCAGCCTGTGCCAGTCGGTGTCCACGGGCAGGCTGATGCGCTCGGCGCGGAAGATGTCGCGGTCCGAGAGCGTCAGGAGGCCGGACTTGGCCGCGCCCACGGGATTCTTCGGCGGGTAGAGCAGGAAGGCCGAGTTGTAGTTCTGCACGTAGTAGGACTGGTAGCGGTCCCCCAGCGTCTCGCGCACGACATCCGCCTCGTCCACGCGCCAGGCGCGGTCCGACTTGCGGTCCACCGCCTGCAAGAGCACGAAGTCCGCCGCCTCCGCGTGGATGCGGTCCACGCAGTGGATGAGGTTGTCGAACACGTGCTGCGGCGAGCGCGCCCGGGACTCCGTGCCGCCGTCCGTGAAGCAGGAGAAATCCCGGTTGAAGGCGCCGTAGCCCAGGTTCCAGGTGAGAACGGTGTAGGTCTCCTCGACGGGGGCGGGGTTGCTCTTGCGGTTGGATTGCTGTTCCGAGGTGTACGGCATGCGGTTGTAGGTCATGTACACGTAGGCCAGATAGCCCACCACGGCGGCGACCGTCAGGATCAACACCCACTTGACGAGCTTCTTGAGCGCCCGCATCGACTTGCTAAGAGCATGGTGTGCTGGTCGTCCATCTCGATGGTCAGAAGACCCTGCTTCTCCAGCGCCTTCATCACGTCGCTGAAACGCTTGAAGCCGATCTGCTTCTCCTCGAAGGCGGGGTAATCGGTCTGTATGGAGGCCTTGAGGATGGAGGGATTCACGCGGTCAAAGCCCTCGTCCTTGAAGTGCTCCAGCGCCAGCTTGAAGGCAGGCAGCCAGTTGGACTTGTCCAGGCGGCCCTCGTCGGCGTCGTCGGAGGACAGGCCGATCATGAGGCTGGAGTTCTCCATCCAGCTCGTCAGCTTCTCGGAATTCTTGGTGATCTGCTGCACCAGCTTGCCGAAGGTGGTGCAGCCGTAGCTGCGCTCGGAGAAATCGGGGCGCAGGCGGTTTAAGGTATCCTTCAACTCGCTGGCGTACATCTGCTCCTCGTCCTGGTCGGACACGATGGTCTCCACCTGGCTGACCAGCTCGTTGATGTCGCCGTCCAGGGGCGTGCGCTCCTCGCGCCTGCTCTTCTTGGGCTGGCGCTTCGCCACGGACTCCAGGAACACGAACTCGTTGCAGGCGTTGACGAATATGCCGCTGGCGGCCTCCGAGCGGCTGATGCCCAGCACGAACTTGCCCATGCTCTTCAAGCGGCCCACCAGCGGGGTGTAGTCGCTGTCGCCGGAGACGATGCAGAAGCTGTCGATCAGCGGGTTGGTGTAGGCCACCTCCATGGCGTCGATCACCAGCTGGATGTCCAGGTTGTTCTTCTGGACCTTGCCCCAGCGCAGCGAGGGCACCACGGCGAAGGTGTTGGACAGCAGGCACTGCTTTAGGTCGGTGTAGCGGTCGGTGTAGCCGTACACCTTGCCCAGCAGTATGTCCCCGCGAATTTTCACCTTCTCGATGATGGAGAGCAGCAGCGATTCCTTCGCGCCCACGTTCTCCAGGTCCACGAATACGGCAAAATTGGATTTACTCATGGGATGATGCTCCTTGTAAGGTTGCTTGTATTTCTCATCGCCTTGATTATAGCATAACCGTGTCATGGCGGAAAGTACAATCGTATTAAAAACGGGGCTGTCTCAAGACGAATCAACGTCGGCAATTCGCCGTAGGGGCGGCATTCATGCCGCCCGCGGACGCCATGAATGGCGTCCCTACGGGTCGATTGTTCCGTATGATCGTCGTCTTGAGACAACCCCGTGAAACAGCCCCTTTTGCGCTACGGATTGCACTTCTTGCAGGGCTCATAGCCCTGGGCGATCAGCTCGGAGCGTTTGCCGGTGAACTTCTCCTTGTTCGCCTTCTTCATCTGCTTGATGGTGGGGCAGTCCTCCAGGTGGAACTTCTTGGTGGAGGTGTTGAGGATGTAGGTCTTGCGGCCCTTCGTCTGGGCGGGGGCGGTGACGGGCTGCTGCTTCTCCAGGTATTCGCCCAGATACTTGACGTAGTTGTTAAGGGTCTTGTAGCTCTTGACGGCGGTGACCTCCGGCGCGTTGTAGGCGAACTGCACCTTGTCGCCCATGGCGTAGGTGCAGGTGTCCCAATCGTACATGCCGGCGATCTCGCCGTAGAGGTTGCGAAGGTCGGTGTCGGCCCTGTCGGAGACGGTGTAGATCCGGGTCCTGTCGGACCACTGCAGCGTGTCGGTGTCGGTCCCCTCCACGAACCAGCAGCCGATGAGCCCGGACTTGTTCTTGACGGACGCGGCCTTGTAGCCCGCGCGCTCCACGTAGGTGTTGACGGCGGCGACGGTCTCGGCCAGCGCGACACCCGCGAGCAGGGCGACGGACAGCAGCACGGCGATAAACCTCTTCATTGGGCATTTCCTCCTCATCCCAGTTGTTTCACAAAGCAGCGGCGGCGCTTGTGCTGGCGGGTGTTAAAGAACATCCACTGATGCTGCACCTTCTCGTTGGTCTCGAGCTGCGGGCCGGTCTCGGCGTACTTGATGCCCAGCTTGTGGCAGCCCTTGAGGATGTGGTTCATCAGTACGGCGTTGACGGCCTTGTCGCGGTACTCGGGCGTCACGGCCACCAGGAACAGGTCCAGCGTGTCGTTGACCTTCAGGGCCTTCAAAACCCCCATCCAGCCCAGCGGGAACAGCCGCCCGTTGGACTTCTTCAGCGCGCTGGCCATCGAGGGCGCGGACACGCCGAAGGCCACCAGATCATCCTTCTCGTCGAGCACGAAGCAGGCGAAATCCGGATTGATGAGGGGGATGAACTTCTTCGCGTAGCGCTTGATCTGACGCTCGTTGAGCGGCACGGTGCCGTACAGGTTGGCGTAGGCCTCGTTGACCAGCCGGAACACCTTCTCGATGATGGGCTTGTAGTCCCTGCGGGAGCGCATCGGCGCGATGTGCAGTTTGGAATACCGAAGCACGCGCTCGCTCAGCTTGTCAAGACGGGTGACCATGCGCTCGTCGTAGGGCACCTCGATCAGCAGCTCGACCCAGTCCACGTCCTTGACGTAGCCCAGCCGCTCCAGATGCTCCCTGTAGTACGGGAAGTTGTAGTAGGTGATGAACATGCTCTTCTCGTCGAAGCCCTCGACCAGCATGCCCTCCCGGTCCAGATCGGTAAAGCCCAGCGGCCCGTGCACCGCGTCGCAGCCCTTCTCGCGGGCGTAGTCCTCCACGGCCCTGAACAGCGCCTCGGACACCTCCGGGTCGTCGATGAAATCCACCTGCGAAAAGCGCATGCGGTTGGTGTGCCACTTCTCGTTGGCGGCGCGGCTCAGTATCGCGCCGATGCGCCCGACGATCTCCCCGTCCTTATAGGCGAGGAAACACTTGGCCTCGCAGTAGTCGAAGGCCGGGTTCTTCCTCGGGTTCCAGTCGTCCAGATCGTCGCCGTACATCGCCGGTATGAACTGGGGCACGTCCTTGTAGAGCACGTTGACGTAGTTCACGAACCTGCGCAGCTCGCTCTTGGTCCTGACTTCCATTACCTCAACCATGTCGCTTCATTTCCCCCTGATCAATGATATCCCTTCATCTAGACAGTATAGCATAAACGGGGGAAATGTGCAAACATAAATGACCCGCGATAAGCGGGTCAAAGCGGATTTTACTTAACGACGCCCTTTCTGAGCATGACGTTGGCGTAGAGCGCGGATTCGCTGGAGGCGATGACGGCGTAGGCCTTCTTCGTCTCGTCGTAGAACTCAAAGCGCCCGATGTGGCCGATCTTCTTGCCGGGCTCGTGCTTCTCGACGATCTTCGCGTATTCGTCCCAGATGGGGGTCTCCACGTCGTCGCCCGGCACCACGGACATCAGCGTCACCGGGGCGTCCACGTAGGTGTCCAGCGGGAAGAACCGGAGGATGGCGTCCAGGATCTCCGGCACGGTGTGGCCGTCCAGGCGCACCAGCTTGCTGTCCTTGGCCATGGAGGCCGCGGGGAAGTTGCCGTCGCCGATCACCAGCGTGTCGCCGTGGCCCATCTCCATCATGATCTTCAGAAGCTCGGGGGTCAGAATGCTCGGGATTCCCTTCAACATGTCAATGCACATCCTTTCATATATTGGAAACTGTTAATATTATATGATCATACGCGCAAAAAGTCAATATAAAACGAAGAGCAACGCATTGGGACGGTCACAGGTTCTTCACGAACAGGCAGCGTATGGCGTTGAGCACGGCGAGGATCATCACGCCCACGTCGGCGATGATGGCCACCCACATGTTGGCAAATCCCAGCGCGCCCAGCACCAGGCAGGCGGCCTTCACGATCAGCGCGAAGGCGATGTTCTGCTTCACGATGCCGAGGCATTTCCGGGAGATCTTGATGGCCTTGGCGATCTTCATGGGATCGTCGTCCATCAGCACGATGTCGGCGGCTTCGATGGCGGCGTCCGAGCCCAGCGCGCCC
>CACXBB010000045.1 GCA_902765735.1 uncultured Eubacteriales bacterium
GGTGGCAGCCCGTAGGGCTGACGGAAGAGGTCGTGCCTTCCCCTTCAGGGGAAGGTGGCAGCCCGTAGGGCTGACGGAAGAGGTCGTGCCTTCCCCTTGCGGGGTAGGTGGACCGCCGCAGGCGGGACGGATGAGGTGTCAACTCCACTCTCCACACTCCACACTCCACACTCGGGCGTAGCCCGACAACTTCCAATTTACCGACGCGACTGAACAGTTGCGTTCGCTGCGGCGCTGACCAGCTCCAGCACGCTCCCCGCGATGCAGCGGGCCTTGTCAGAGATGGTGGTGCAGTTCTTCAATTGTTCCAGCCGGGGGTCCACGTCAGCCAGCTTGAAGCCCTTGGTGACCGGGTAGCCGTCCCGTATGACGCCCCGCAGTATGCCCGCGATCTGCGTGCGCACGGGAGCCTCCCCGTCCCCGGACACCACGGTGCCGATGATCTCACCCTTTTCGACCACGCTGCCGATGTCCCGGCGCATGCGGAAGGTGCCCGCGGCGGGCGCGTGGAGTACGCGCTCGGCCCCGTAGCCGCCGATCACGCCGGGCACGCCGGTGTTGGGCGCAGCGCTGCCCTCGGCGATGACGCGCCCCAGGTCGTGCCCCCGCATGGTCTCTATGACATAGTGCACGTCCCGCCCGGCCACGAAGCCCGGCCCCAGCGCCACGGTCAGCGGGGCCATGTCGAGGGTCGTGCCCAGGTTGCGCTTGGCCAGTATGGCGTCCACCACGGCGGCGGGTTTAAGCGTTCGGATGCTCTCCCCCGCGGGGTCTGTAAGCAGCGGCACGTCGCCCCGCGCAAGCACTTCATCGATCTCCTGTATGTCGGCGATCCTCACCGCCGTGACGCCCTCCACGGTGGCCGCGCCGTCGTAGACGGCCTCCGAGAAGGCCACCTTTCTGCGTATGGCGGAGGGGCGCGCGACCTCCAGCGCCAGCACCGCAAACCCCGCCCGGGTCAGGCGGTGGATGGTGCCGGTGCTGATGTCCCCGGCCCCCCGCACGATGATCAAATCCCTATACTGCATCTATCTCTCCAGCACCAGCGCGCTGGCCTCCCTTTCTGTCACATGCCCGATCACGGCAGCCCCGGGGATCTCCGCGCACAGCGCCGCCGCGTCCCGCTCGTCCACGGCGATCAGCAGGCCGCCGCTGGTCTGCGGGTCATAGAGTATGTCCTGCATGGCCCGGGACACATCGCCCCGCACCGACACGGACTGCTCCGCGAAATCCCGGTTACGGTAGGCCCCGGCGGGCACCAGCCCCATGTCCGCAAGCTCCAGCGCCTCGCGGTGAAACGGCACCCTCCCGACCTCAATATGCAGCGTGCAGCCGCTGCCCTGGGCCATCTCGGTGGCGTGGCCCATCAGGCCGAAGCCGGTCACGTCGGTGCAGCCGTGCACCCGGTACCTCTGCATGGCGCGGCAGGCGTCCCGGTTCAGCGTCGCCATCTGCCGGTAGACGCGCGCCATCACCGCCGCGTCCGCCATGTCCGCCTTGGCCGCCGTGGTCAGTATGCCGACGCCCAGCGGCTTGGTCAGTATCAGCGCGTCCCCGGGGCTGGCGGCGTCGTTTTTGCGTATCCGGTCGGGCTTCGCGAACCCCGTGACGGCCAGCCCGTACAGCGGCTCGCCGCCGCGGATGGTGTGGCCGCCGGAGATGATCACCCCGGCCTCGTAGGCCTTGTCGTAGCCACCGCGCAGGATCTCACGAATCCACGCCTCCTCCATCTGCTCCGTCACGCACAGCAGGTTCAGCGCCAGCTTCGGTTCCCCGCCCATGGCATAGATGTCCGAGATGGCGTTGGCCGCGGCGATCTGGCCGAACAGGTAGGGGTCGTCCACGATGGGCGGGAAGAAGTCCACGGTCTGTATGAGCGCCGTGTCGTCGTTCACCACGTAGACGCTGGCGTCGTCGGACTTGTCGAAGCCCACGATCAGCCGGGGGTCGGTGCGAGTCTTGAAGTCCTGTAACAGGGCGGACAGCGTGCCCGCGCCCACCTTCGCGCCGCAGCCGGCGCAGGACGCCAGCCGGGTCAGCCTTGCGCTTGTCTCCATGTCAGATCTCCATCTCCTTTATGTGCTGCGGCGCGATGCCCGCCCCGGCGAGCAATGCCGTCAGCGCCGCCATGTCGCCGGGGGGCGCGCTCCACGCCAGCCCGCACCCGGCGCTGATCTCCCGGGGCAGCGGTATGAGCCGCCCCGCCGCGCCGCGCGACAGGCAGTAGTCCTCGAACGCCATGGCGTCGTGGGTGGTGTAAAACGCCACGATCAGCCGCCGCTCCTTCGTCCGCATTACGGCCGGATGATCAGCGACGCGCCCATCTGCGCCTCCACGATGTCGTACATGTTGGACACGATGCCGACCTTCAGCGCTTCCTTGAGGCCGTAGAAGTCCAGGCAGGTGCCGCAGGTCATGACGGTGACCCCGGCGTCCTCGAGCTTCTTCAGGTCCTTGACGGTGTCCTGATCCTCCGTGGTTAGAAACGCCCCGCGGTTGTAGCAGATCACCTTGTCCGGCAGGCTGTCCTGGCTGGTCAGCGCGAATATAAAGGCCTTCATGAGCTTTTTGCCCAGCTTTTCGTCGCCGATACCCATGGTGTCCGCGGACAGCACCACCACCCTGCCGCCCTTCGCGGGCACGGCGCAGGTCATCGCCTCCGCCGGGACGGCGGCCGCCTTCGCCGCGGACGCCTTCACGGCCATAGTGACCGTGAACGCCTTCTCGCCATGCTGTGCGGAGTTCACTGTAAAGCCGTTGTGCTCGCCCAGGCGGGTCAGGTTCTGCACGGCGGTCTCATTGTCCACCAGAATGTGCAGCGTGCCGTCCTCCGCAAAGGCCTCGATGGCCTTCTTTGCGTTGATCACGGGCAGCGGACACGCCATGCCCATGCAGTCGAGTGTGCGTTCCATAGTATGCTTCCTTTCTTTTATGATGATGGATTGTCGAATGGGAAATGGGGGACGACCTCTTCCGTCAGCCCTTCGGGCTGCCACCTTCCCCTGAAGGGGAAGGCATAGGGATGCGCATCCAAAAGCCTTCCCCTTTAGGGGAAGGTGCCCCGCAGGGGCGGAAGAGGTCGTAACCCCAATTCCTAATTCCTCATTTTCCGATGCGTTCTGCGATTTCACACACGGCTTCTATCGACGCCTCCGCGTCATCGTCGGTATTGAAGTACCCGAAGCTGAACCGCACCGCGCCCTGGGCCTTGGTATGAAGCGCCCGGTGCATCAGCGGGGCGCAGTGAGCCCCGGCGCGGGTGGCGATGCCGTAGTCGCAAAAGAGGGCGTCGCAGACCAGCGCCGAGTCCGCGCTGCCGATGTTCAGCGCCACGACGGGGCATCGCTCCCAGGTGGTGAAGTCGCCGTAGGTCACCACGCCGGGGATAGCGGACACGGCCTCGCAGAAGCGCCGGGCCAGTTTGATCTCATGGGCGCGGATGGCGTCGATGCCCATCCGGCGGATGAAGTCCACCGCCGCCGACAGCCCCGCGATGCCGTGCCCGTTCAGCGTCCCGGCCTCCAGCCGCGTGGGGTACTCCCGGGGCTGCTCGGTCAGGAACGACTGCACGCCGGTGCCGCCAACCTTGAAGGGCTCGACCTCGATGTCTCCGTTGATCAGCAGCCCGCCGGTGCCCTGCGGCCCCATCATGGACTTGTGCCCGGTGAAGCACAAAAGCGATATGCCCATATCAACCATGTCGATGGGCACGGCCCCGGCGGTCTGGGAGGCGTCCACGATGAACAATAGCCCGTGCCGCGCCGCGATTGCCCCGATGCGCCGGATGTCCAGCAGGTTGCCGGTGAGGTTCGAGGCGTGGGTGCACACGACGGCGCGGGTGTCCGGCCGGATCAGCCGTTCAAAGTCCTCATAGTCGATCAACCCCCGGCGGTCCGCCGGCACGAAGGAGAGATCGATCCCCCGCTCCCTTTGCAGCCGGTACAGCGGGCGAAGCACCGAGTTGTGCTCCAGCACGGTCGTGATCGCGTGGTCGCCGGGGCGCAGCGTGCCGCTGATGGCGATGTTCAGCGCCTCGGTGGAGTTGTTGGTAAATATGACCTGCTCCGATTTCGGGCAGCCGAAGAAGTCCGCCAGCTTGCCGCGGGTCCTGTACAGCAGGCGGTTGGTGTTCAGCGCGCCCTCGTGGGCTCCACGGGAGGCGTTGCCCAGCGACGTGAGCGCCGCCGTCACCGCCTCCGCCACGCAGGGGGGCTTCATCATCGTGGTGGCGGCGTTGTCCAGATAGATCATGAGACGCACCTCTGGTTAGCAATATCTGTCCCGCTTCGGCCGGAGCTGGTCCTCCATCGGCACGATGCTGTGATGCGCCGCGCCTTCCCGCGCGATCACGTCCCGCGCGGCGTCGATGGCGTCGGCCTCGACGAGCAGCGACATACCGCAGCACAGCTTGCCCCGCGCCGCGGCGGGGGCGGGCGCGATGCGGTTCATCACCCCGGCCCCGTCCAGCAGTTCGTGCAGCCTGAGCCCCTGCTCGTAGTTCTCAAACAGGATGTAGTAGCGGACCATCAGCCGTTGAGCATCTCCACGAACGCCTCGATGCGGGTGCGGAGCTGGCCGGCGTCGGAGTCCTCGTAGTCGGTCTCCAGCGGCAGCACGGGGATGCCCTCGGCCTTCAGCGCCTCCGCCACGGTCCGCTTCTCGATGTCGTACAGCCCGCAGAACTTGAGGCTGCAATCGATCACGCCGTCCGCGCGATACGCCTTCGCCAGCCGGATGATGTCCTCCACACGCCCCGGGTTGGGGGTGAAGCAGGCGCAGTTGTTCTTCATGTAGCGCTCGGCCAGGGCCATGAAGAGGTCGTCCAGCGTCTCGCCGGAATCGTCCACCAGGTTTTCGAAGTAGCGGGTGCCGGTGCACATCTCCTCGCACACCACCACCGCGCCGCTGGTCTCGATGATGTTGTGCAGCTTCCAGTTGGGCACCGCCAGCGGCGTGCCGGTGATCAGTATGCGCCTGTCGCCGGGCTTTGCCACGCTGACGCCGTCTCGGATGCGCTGCTCCAGCTCGTCGGCCAGCCGGTTGCACATCTGGGCGCAGCGCTCGGGGTCGTCGAAGAAGGAGATCTGGGTCATGAGCAGCGCGTCGCGGCCGGAGATGGGCAGCGTCAGGCTCTTTCGGGCGTCGTAGACCCGCTGCATGGCCCTGCGCTTCTCGTTCACGGTGCGTATGGCGGCCTTCAGATTCTCCACGGTCAGTGTATTGCCGGTGATTGCCTCCGCCTTCGCGGCGAACTCCGCGATCTCGTCCTTCCACTTGAGGATGTCCTTCGGGCGCTTCATCTGCGGCACGTCCATGATGATCATGGGCACGTCCTGCCCGAGGATCTCATACGCCTTCTTCTTGCCGTCGCAGGTGGTCTCGCCCACGTAGACGTCCGCGATGCGGAAGAACGGACAGGTCCGCCCGAGGCGCGCACCCACCGACGCCTTGATCAGCGGACAGGTGTTCTTCGGCAGCACCGCCTCGCCGCCCGGCACCCAGAACTGCGAGCCGCCGCACAGCCCGGTCACGATGCCGTTCAAGGCGATGACGATCTCGTCCGGCACGAACACGCAGAACGTGCCGAACACCTTGCGGCCCGCCTTCTGCGCCTCGATCAGCTCCGCCGGGCGGATGCCGTGGACCTCGGAGATCACCAGATCCCAGAAGTCCATGGCCTTGGGCCGGTTCTCCTGCGTCAGGAACACGTCGCCCACCGCCGTGGGCAGTACCTGACACAGCATGTCGTGGGACTCAAGGTCCATACCGAGGTCCTTCCACATCTTGACGTAGTCAGCCATATGATACGTCTCCTTTTGTATTATTTTAAGGCATACAGCGCCGCCCCCAGCGCTCCCGCGAACCGCGCGTCGGGGTTCGTGCGCACCGGGCGATTGAAGGCCGCCTCCAGCCGCGCGCGCACGAAGGGGAAGTCGCACAGCCCGCCGGTGAGGCACAGCGGCCCCGGCCCGAGGCGCAGCTTGCCGGCCTGGGTCTTGACCTTCTGCGCGACGGAGTCCACCACGCCCCAGGCGATGTTCTCCCGCGGCGCGCCCCGGCCGATGAGGTTGATTACCTCCGACTCCGCGAACACCGTGCACAGCGAGCTGATGCGCGTCTCGCCGCCCCGGCCGGCCATGTCGCACAGCCCGGCGGGGCTCACGGAGAGCGTGTTCGCCATCACCTCGAGGAAGCGGCCCGTGCCCGCGGAGCACTTGTCGTTCATCGCGAACTCCGACACCGCGCCGAGCGTGACGACGATCAGCTTGGTATCCTGCCCGCCGATGTCGATGACGTTGAGATCGCTGAGGCCGAACAGCGCCGCCGCGCCCTTCGCGTGACAGGTGATCTCCGTGACACATCGGTCGGCGAAGGGCACCGACACGCGCCCGTAGCCCGTGGCCACGAACCGCGCGCCGTCCGCGATTTCCTCCGGCAGGTCGCGCCGGATCGCCGCCGCCGTGTCCACGCTGCTCCAGCCGGTGGGGCGAAGGTCTCGCCAGACCACGTTCCCGCCCTGATCGACGGCCACCGTCTTGGCGCAGGTGGAGCCGATGTCGATGCCGATGCCGAAGCGCGCGCTCATGCTTCCTCCCTGCCGGGCCTGAACGTGCGTTCATACTCGATTAAGAGCGCGTTGCCCGCTGCCATCAGCCGCGCCTCCATCGCCCGGAAATCCGTGACCGCCCTCTCCCCGGCCCCGGTCAGCGTGGAGCTTCCGCCCTTCCTGCCGCCGGTCACCCGCGTGATCAGTGGCACACCCATGGCGCTCTCGGCGCGGTTCAGTATCTTCCACGCCTTCGTGTAGGACATCTCCATCTGCGCCGCCGCGGCTTGTATGGAGCCGGTGTCACGTATCCGCTCCAAAAGCTCGCACACCCCGGGGCCGAAGAACTTCTCCGACCCCCACAGCGTCAGCTTGACCCTCGCTTCCATCGCAAGCCTCTCTCTGTCGTTATGTTTCCAAAAAAATAACCATAGTCATTGTACTATGGTTAATTCATGTTGTCAAGTTGTTAAATCAACCGGATTCTCGCCATGTCCTCCGGCGTGTCGATATCCCACAGCTCCCAGGGGTGCGCGGCCTGGACGGTGTCGCAGGGGACGCGGGTTTCCCTGAGCACGTCCATGCCGCCGCGGTCGCCGGTGTAGGCCATGAGCGCCTCCCGGCAGGCGGCGGGGAAGATCACGGGGCTGCCGACGGCGTCCCCGTACCCCAACCGCACCGCCCGCGCGGGGTTTTCGAGGAAATGCGTCGCCAGCCTTTTCAGCGATTCGGGCAGCGCGAGGGGCTGGTCGGCGGGCATGAACAGGTAGCCCGACAAATCCGCGGGCAGGTTTTCAAGGCCCGCGCGCATGGTGTCGCACTTGCGCGGGCCGTCGTGGAGGACGCAGCGCACGCCCTCGCGGTCCATCAGCGCCTTGACCGCCGCGCTCCGGGTCACGGCCAGCGGCTCAAATCCGGCTTCGATCAGGCTGTCGGCGGTGTGCAGTATGACCGCCCGCCCGTAAAGCGGCTCGAGCAGCTTGTCCTTCCCGTAGCGCGACGACCGCCCGGAGGCCATCAGTATGCAGCCGATGTTCATCATAGGGCCAGCGCGCTCCGCCCGCGGCGCAGGTACTGCCCGCCGCCGCGTTTGCCGGTGAAATCGCCGTTCATCGCCACGGTGCCGCCCCTCAGCAGCACGCGCTCTATGGCGCCCTTCACGGGCATGCCCTCGTAACAGGTGTAGTCCGCGTTGCCGTGGAGCCTTTCCGTGGTCAGGGTCCATTCCCTGTCGGGGTCCAGTATCACCAGATCGGCATCCGCGCCGGGGGTGATCGCGCCCTTTTGAGGGTACAAACCCGCCACCCGCGCGGGGTTCGCGCAGGCGTATTTCACGAGCTGGGGGAGGGTGATTCTGCCCTTGGCGACGCCCTCCGAGTACAGCAAAATCAGCCGCTCCTCCACGCCCGGCGCGCCGCTGGGGCACTTCGTGAAGTCCTTCGCGCCCTGCTGCTTCTGTTTGGCGAAGGTGAAGGGGCAGTGGTCGGTGGCGACGGTGTCCAGCTCGTCGGCGGCCAGCGCGGCCCACAGCGCGTCGCGGTCGGACTGCGTGCGCAGCGGCGGGGCCATCAGCGCCTTTAAGCCCTGCTGGGGATCGTCGTACAGCGCTTCATCCAACAGCAGATACTGCGGGCAGGTCTCGGCCCCGAAGCGCTTTTGCCCCACGGCGCGGGCCCTGCGAATCTCCTCGAGCCCCGCGTGGGTGGACAGGTGCACCACGTACACCGGCGCGTCCCCGGCGGCGTGCGCCAGGTACAGCAGCCGGTTCACCGCCTCGGCCTCGGCCACGGCGGGGCGGCTGACGGGGTGCCAGCGGGCCTGCGTTTTCCCCTCCCGGACGAAGCGCTCCCGGAAGTAAGTCACCATGCCGTGGTTCTCGCAGTGCGCGGCGATCAGTATGCCCTCCTTCTCGGCGCGGGAGAGCACCTTCATCAGGTCGAGGTCGTCCAGCCGGTAGTCGTAGGTCATGTAGATCTTGAAGCTGGTGATGCCCTCGTCGGCGGCGATCTGTGCCATGTCGTCGAGCACCGTATCGTCCACATGCTGCAAGACCCCGTGGAAGCCGTAGTCCACCGCGGCGACGCCGTCCGCCAGCCGGTGGTATTCCCTCACCTGATGCCAGGGGCTAAACCCCTTCGGGCCGAAGGCCATGTGGTCCACGATGGTGGTGGTGCCGCCGCAGGCCGCCGCCACGGTGCCGGTGTAGAAGTCGTCGATCACCCGGGCGATGCCCACGTCCAGGTCCATGTGGGTGTGGATGTCCACCGCGCCGGGCAGCACGTACCTCCCCGTCGCGTCGATCACCTCGTCGGCCCCGGCACAGCCCGACAGCTCGGCGATTTTGCCGTCCCTTATGAGGATGTCGCCCTCAAACATGCGCTCGTCGGTCACGATCATCCCGCCGCGGATCAGCGTCGTCATTTCTTGTCACCCCTTCGATACCAGGTATTTTCAAGCGGCAGCTTTGTGCGGAACACGCCGTCCAGCGCGTAGTAGGCCCCCTGCACGGCGGGCGCGGTGGGGATGGCGGCGATCTCGCCGATGCCCTTCGCGCCGTAGGCCACCGGCAATAGCTCCTTCTTCTCCACGTAGATGGCGTGGATGTCCGGGATCTGGCTGGCCCGCAGAAGCCCCAGCGTGCCGAACTTCACCTGTGGCACGCCTTCCTTCAAGGGGAAGTCCTCGGTGAGCGCGTAGCCCATGCTCATCAGCACGCCGCCCTCGATCTGCCCCTGTATGGCGATGGGGTTGACCACCCTGCCCGAATCGTGCGCCGCGTAGACCTCCGTCACCTTGCCTTCGTCGTCCAGTATCACCACGTGGGTGGCGTAGCCGTAGGCGATGTGGCTCTTGGGGTTGGGCACGTCCGCGCCGAGCTTGTCGGTGGGCTCGAAGTATTCGTAGAAGAAGGACTGGCCGTTGAGCGCGTCGATGTCGCCGCCTGCCTCATCCAATGCCTCTTTCAGTTGAAGCGCCGCCATGCGCACGGCCTCGCCGGACAAAAGCGTCTGCCGGGAGCCGGAGGTGGTGCCGGAGTCCGGCGCGACCTCGGTGCTGGGGCTTCCGTTTCGGATTCGGGACAGCGGCAGCCCCGTGGCCTCGGCCACGTCCTGACAGAACACCGTCAGGCACCCCTGCCCGATGTCCGACGCGGCGCAGTAGATCACGCACACGCCGTCCTCGATCTCAAGCCGCGCCCGGCCCTTGTCCGGCAGGCCCACGCCCACGCCGCTGTTCTTCATGGCGCAGGCGATGCCGGCGTGGCCGCGGTTTTGCTCGTACACGTCCTTCACGGCCAGCAGTGTCTCCTTTAAGGCCGTGGAGCAGTCGGCGATCTGGCCGTTGGGCAGCACCCTGCCCGGCTCGATGGCGTTCCGGTAGCGTATCTCCCACGGGGAGATGCCCACCTTCTCGGCCAGCAGGTTGATCATGCTCTCCAGCGCGAACTCGCTCTGGCTGACGCCGAAGCCGCGGAACGCCCCGGCGGGCGGGTTGTTGGTGTAGTAGCCGTAGCCGCGGATGTCGGTGTTCTGGTAGCAGTAGGGACCCACGGAGTGGGTGCAGGCGCGCTCCAGCACCGGGCCGCACAGCGAGGCGTAGGCGCCGGTGTCGAAGTAGATGTCGCAGTCGAGCCCGGTGAATATGCCGTTTTCATCACACCCCAGCGTGAAGGTGCCCTCCATGGCGTGGCGCTTGGGGTGGAAGTTGATGGACTCCTGGCGGCTGAACTTCGCCTTGACCGGCCTTTGATACTTCCACGTCGCCAGCGCCGCGATGTGCTGGGCGCTCACGTCCTCCTTGCCGCCGAAGCCGCCGCCGACGAGCATGTTTTCCACCACGATGCGCTCCGGGTCCCAGCCGAACATGATGGCGGTCTCCTTGCGGGTGTCGTAAGCACCCTGGTCGGTGCTCAGGATCTTCACGCCGTCATTGTAGGGGAAGGCCACCGCGCACTCGGGCTCCAGGAAGGCGTGCTCGGTGAAGGGGGTGGAGAACGACTTGGTGACGGTGTAGGCCGAGGCGGCCAGCGCGGCCTTCGCGTCGCCGCGGGTGACGTGCCGGGTCTGGCAGAGGTTGCCCCGGCTGTGCACCTTCGGCGCGTCGGGGGCCATCGCCTCGGCGATGGAGGTGACGGGCGTCAGTACCTCGTATTCGATTTTGACTTTCCGCTTGGCTTCCTTCAGGATCGCCTCGGATTCGGCGACGACCAGGCAGATGGCGTCGCCCACGCAGCGCGTGACGCCGCCCACGGGGATCATCACGTCCCAGTCCTGCTGGATGTGGCCGACCTTGTTGTTGGGCACGTCCCCGGCGGTCAGCACGCCGACCACGCCGTCCATTTGAAGCGCCTCGGAGGCGTCGATGGACAGGACCCGGGCCCGTGCGTATTTCGAGCGCACGGCAGAGAGGTGCAGCATGCCCTCCATTTCGACGTCGTCCGGGTACTTGCCGGTGCCGAGCACCTTTTTGCGCACGTCCACGCGGAAGGCCCGCTGCCCGACGCCGTAGGCGTCGCCCCGCTCGACGGCGGGGTCGATCTGCGCGTCCCCCCGGAGGATGGCGGCGGCCAGCCTGATGCCGTCGATGACCTTGCGGTAGCCGGTGCAGCGGCACAGGTTGCCGCGTATGGCGACCTTGATCTCATGCTCCGAGGGGTCCGGGTCCCGGTCGATCAGCGCCTTGCCCGCCATGACCATGCCCGGCGTGCAGAAGCCGCACTGCACCGACCCCGAGACCCCGAAGGCGTACACGAAGGCCTCCTTTTCGAAGTCCGTGAGGCCCTCGACGGTCTGTATGGCCTTGCCGTCGGCGCGCTTGGTGCTCATAACGCAGGACTTGACCGCCCTGCCGTCCACGATGACGGTGCAGGTGCCGCACGCGCCCTCGCTGCAGCCGTCCTTGACGGAGTACAGCTTGAGGTCGTCCCGCAGATACCGCAAAAGCGGCTTGACCTCCGCCGTCTCGCAGGGCACTCCGTTGACGGTAAAGCGATAAATCTCAGGCACGAAGAGGCCTCCTTTCTCGGGAAAATTGAGAATGGAGAATTGAGAATTGAGAATGGCGGTGCAAATCCTGACGGATTTGTTTGATTGAAGCATTGCAAGCAATGTCATAACATACCTTCGCAGCCCCAATAATTCTCAATTCTCAATTATTCAATTCTCAATGCATATATAATCAATTGTCATCCGCACACCATCGTGCCGGTCCTGCCGCGGATGCCGTCCCGCGCCTTTTCAAGCAGCGTGATCAGGGCCTTCCGGCCGGGGGCGGAGGTGGCGAAGGACAGGGCGGCTTCCACCTTGGGCAGCATGGAGCCGGGGGCGAACTCCCCGTCGGCGATGTACTTTCGCGCGGTCTCGGGGGTCAGGCGGTCCAGGTCCTGCTGGTCGGGCTTTCCGAAGCGGATCGACACCTTCTCCACGGCGGTGAGTATGATGAGGAAGTCAGCGTCGAGCTGTCTGGCCAGCACGGCGGCGGCGAAGTCCTTGTCGATCACGGCGGCCGCGCCTTTCAGGTGGTTGCCCTCGGTTTTGAACACCGGGATGCCGCCGCCCCCGCAGGCCACCACCACGTGGTCGGTGTTGACGAGGGAGCGTATGGTGTCGATCTCCACGATGCCCACGGGCTCGGGGCTGGCCACCACGCGCCGCCAGCCGCGCCCGGCGTCCTCGACGACGTGGTAGTCGCGCTCCTTTTCCAGCCTGCAGGCCTCCGCCTCGGTCATGAACGCGCCGATGGGCTTGGTGGGGTGCTGAAACGCCGGGTCCGCCGGGTCCACTTCCACCTGCGTCAGCACGGTGGCCGCGCCCTTGTCGATGCCGCGGTCCAGCATCTCCTCCCGCAGGGCGTTTTGCAGATCGTAGCCGATGTACCCCTGGCTCATCGCCACGCACACCGACAGCGGGCAGGGGATGTACCTGTCCGGGTCGGAGCGCACCAGCTCCGTCATGGCGTTCTGGATCATGCCCACCTGGGGGCCGTTGCCGTGGCAGATCACGACCTCGTGGCCGTCCTCGATCAGGTCCACGATGGCCTTCGCCGTCACCTTGACCGCCTTCATCTGCTCCGGCAAATTGCTGCCCAGGGCGTTGCCGCCCAGGGCGATTACGATTCGGTTGGACATGGAGAGTACCTCCGGTGGTTGGTGTGGATGAGGGGAAATTAGGAGTTAGGAATTAGGAATTAGGAGTTGCAGAATGCCGGAAAACCGCCGTAGGGACGCCATAATTGGCGTCCGCAAGAGGCGAGGGATACGACTTCTTCATGCGCAACCCTCCGTAGGGGCGACACTCGAATTCAACCGTATCACATGCGTGCGCCCCGGGTTGCCGTGGCCTGATAATTCCTAATTCCTCATTCCTAATTCCTAATTCTACTGAAAGAACCTCGGCACGTTCCGCGCTTCGAGCGCCTTCAGCGTCGCCTGCGGGTCCTTCACCTTTGCGAGGAAGATCATGGCGGCGATGATATAGGGCTTGAAGGACGCCTGCTTATACAGCGGGGTGCGGTAGCGGTCGAACACGGAGCCGGCCACCTCGCCGTCCACGCAGGACACGCCGTTGATGTCGGCGGGCAGGCAGTGCAGGTAGAGCGCCTTGCCGTCGCGGGTGGTCTTCATCAGCTCCTCGGTACAGCACCAGTCCTTGTGCTCGGCGTTCTGTTGAAGCAGCTCCTTCTCCAGCGCCTTGATGCCGTCGGTGTCGCCCTCGGCGTAGAGGTTCGTGCGCTTCTCCATGGCGGCGAAGGGCGCCCAGCTCTTGGGGTAGACGATGTCAGCGTCCTTAAAGGCCTCGGCCATCGAGTGAGTCTTGCGGAAGCTGCCGCCGCTCTTTGCGGCGTTTTCACGGGCCACGGCCTCCACCTCGGGCATGACCTCGTAGCCCTCGGGATGGGCCAGCACCACGTCCATGCCGAAGCGGGTCATCAGGCCGATGACGCCCTGCGGCACGGACAGGGGCTTGCCGTAGCTGGGGGAGTAGGCCCAGGTCATGGCGATCTTCTTGCCCCTGAGGTTCTCCGCGCCGCCGAACTCGTGGAGGATGTGCAGCATGTCGGCCATGCACTGGGTGGGGTGGTCGATGTCGCACTGGAGGTTGACCAGCGTGGGCTTCTGTTCCAGCACGCCCTGGGCGTGGCCGTCGGTCACGGCGTTTACCACGTCGTGCATGTATTTGTTGCCCTTGCCGATGTACATGTCGTCCCGGATGCCGATCACGTCGGCCATGAAGGACACCATGTTGGCCGTCTCGCGCACCGTCTCGCCGTGGGCGATCTGGCTCTTGCCCTCGTCCAGGTCCTGCACCTCCAGGCCCAGCAGGTTGCAGGCGGAGGCGAAGGAGAAGCGGGTGCGGGTGGAGTTGTCCCGGAACAGGGAGATGCCCAGGCCGGACTCGAAGATTTTCGTGGAGATGTTGTTTTCGCGCATGTACCTGAGCGCGTCGGCCACGGTGAACACGGCCTCGATCTCGTCGTCGGTCTTTTCCCAGGTCAGGAAGAAGTCGTTTTCATACATCGCCCTGAAGTTCAGCTTGTTGAGCCTGTCGATATAGGATTGAAGCTTGGAATCCATTTGAGAACCTCCCTCACTTGATGTCGTTGTCGGTCTTTCCCGCGCGGAACTGGGTGGCGTCGCCGGTCTGCTCCTCCTGGGGATACAGGTTGATCGCGGCCGCGTACAGCGCGGCGCAGGTCACCAGGTCCTGCTTCCAGGTGATCTCGTTGGGGGCGTGGGCCTGGCTCTCCGCGCCGGGGCCGAAGCCCACGCAGGGGATGCCGTAGCGGCCCTGTATGGCCACGCCGTTGGTGGAGAAGGTCCACTTGTCCGTGAGCGGCCGGCCTGCGCGGGTGGCCATCGAGCTCGGCGCGCCGATGCGCTCGTCCCCGAACAGCGCCTTGTGGGCGTCCACCAGCGCCTTCACGTGGGCGGCGCTCTCCCGGTTGATCCAGGTCGGGAAGTAGGCCTCCGTCTCGTAGACCTCGCCGGTCCAGGAGGGCCGGTCGTACATGTACATGGACACCTTGACGTCCTCCCCGTACTTCCGCACGGCGGGCAGGTTCCGAATCTCGTCCAAACAGCTGTCCCAGGTCTCCCCGGCGGTCATGCGGCGGTCGATGGAGATCGCGCAGGAGTCCGCCACGGCGCAGCGGCTGGGGGAGGTGAAGTAGATCTGCGACACGGTGCAGGTGCCGCGGCCCAGGAAGCGGGCGTCCTCGTAATGATCGGGATTGAATTTGGCATCGAGCATCTTCTCCAGGCCCCTGATGGCGGTGCTCTCGGTGCAGCCGTTGTTGTTGAGGGCGCGGATGTCCTCGAGGATGTCGGCCATCTTGTAGATGGCGTTGTCGCCGCGCTCGGGGGCGCTGCCGTGGCAGGAGACGCCGCGCACGTCCACGCGGATCTCCATGCGCCCGCGCTGGCCGCGGTAGATGCCGCCGTCGGTGGGCTCGGTGGAGATGACGAACTCGGGGCGTATGCCGTCCTTGTTGACGATGTACTGCCAGCACATGCCGTCGCAGTCCTCCTCCTGCACGGAGCCGACGATCATGATCCTGTATCCCTCGGGGATGAGGTTCAGGTCCTTCATGATCCTCGCGCCGTAGACCGCGCTGGCCAGCCCGCCCTCCTGATCGGAGGCGCCGCGGCCGTAGATGATCTCGTCGGTCTCGTAGCCCTCGTAGGGGTCGGCGGTCCAGTTGGCGCGGTTGCCGACGCCCACGGTGTCCACATGGGAGTCGATGGCGATGATCTTCTCGCCCTCGCCCATCCAGCCGATGACGTTGCCGAGGCCGTCCACCTCGACCCTGTCAAAGCCCACCTTTTCCATTTCTGCTTTGATGCAGGCGACGACTTCCTTCTCCTCGCAGCTCTCGCTGGGATGGGAGATCATCTCCCGCAGGAATCGGACCATGTCGGCCCTGTAGCCCTCGGCCGCCTTTTTGATCGCATTGTAATCCAGTGCCATGTTGCTTGCTCCCTTCGAGTTGTCTATGTTAGAGTGTGTTTCTAAATGCCGGGAGATGCAGTTTCGAGCGGATTTGGCTGCATTTCAAGGCGATTTTCCGCAGGCTTAGTGGGGCAATAGCAGTCGC
>CACXBB010000046.1 GCA_902765735.1 uncultured Eubacteriales bacterium
AGGAGATGGAGCAAATGGAAGAGAAGCCGGAGACTGCCGTCTCGCTCATTTCTCTTGGAGAGATTGGAAGGGTCATATCTCTGTGACCGAAAAGAAAATATATACATATAAAAGCTGCCGGAATCGGAGTACTGCATTGCAATGGCTCCTTCCGGCAGCTTTTCAATTCGTCTTTTTCAGTCAGCTTGAGTATGTATTTTCGGTCGCTATCAATTCGGTTTACAGGCTGATTCAGTTATTTCCGAACAATTTTGCTGAACTGGGTGGAGTAGTACCAGGGCTGGGTGCCGCCGGCGTCCTTGTCGCGGTATTCCCGGGGGGTGCAGCCCATGGTCTCGCGGAAGACCTTGCCGAAATAGCTGGGGGAGCTGAAGCCGCACTCCTCGCTGATCTCGATGATGCTCTTGGAACTGCCGGCCAGGAGGTCGGCGGCCATGGAGAGCCGGGTCTGGTTGAGGTAGACGTTGGGAGAGATATTGAGGCAGCGGGAGAAGCAGCGCGTGCATTCGCGGGTGCTGATGCCGGCGGAGGCGGCGATGTCGTCCAGGGACAGCTTTTCGCCGCAGTGCTCCTTGATAAAGCTGGTCATGGTCTTGACGCGCTCTGTGTCCACGACATTCTGCGGGGCGGCGCCTGCCTGCACGTCCTTTGTATCGATCAGGAGCTGGCGCCAGAAATCGCTGAGCAGGTTGCGGACTTCAAATTCGTAGCCGAAGGGCTCCTCGCGGCTGACCTCCACGGTGCGCAGCACCGCCTCGATCATCTTCAGATGGGGGAGAGAGTCCGGCCTGATCCGCCATACCTGCAGGGCGCTGTTGTGCATGATGGGGAGAAAATATTTTTCCTCGTAGACACTGTTGTACATGCCGGACAGAAAGTGCATGTCAAAGTGGATCGTGTAGTACTCACAGGGCGTCGTGCCGATGGCCGTGCAGGTATGCAGGGTGCCGGCATTGATGAAATTCACGTCCCCCGCGCCGATGATCTGGGTCTTGTCCGGTGTCTGCAGGGAGAGCTCCCCGCGCACAAAATAGTTGATCTCGAACATGTTGTGCCAGTGCCAGGGGACAGACTTGTCCGGCGTGCTGTCAAGCATGGTGGTACTGCACAGATAGGGGAAGGACTCCTTTTTCTGCGGAAACAGTTCCTGTTGTTCTTTTCCGGTGCTGAAGTTGGTCTCGACAACCATGCGGGTTTTATACCTCCTGAAATAGTGTGTACGTAAATTTAGAAGCAAGCTGTAAAATACAACATCTGCCCGCATTGTGCAACATCTTATTTTCCGGAATCCACATCCGGTGGAGTCATACGCTCCTGGATATTTTCCTGGAGTTCCTCAGGTTCGTAGTCCAGGGTCCTGGCCAGAAAACCCTTCTGCCACAGCTGGTCCTCGATCATGTCCAGTACCTTCTCGGACGGGGCCAGGATGGTGTGGTAGTGGTAACCCTCGGTCGTGGAGGACAGGAGGGTGGACTTGCCGCTCCGGATCGATTCCAGAAACTCCTGTACATCGAGCCGGGACCGGATGTCCAGCTCGCCGCGCAGGACGCCGTAGGCTCTGTGGCTGACAAAGACGTCCTTTACGATGGCGCCGCAGTCGACGAAGATGTTCAGCTCGGCTTCGCAGTCCTCACGGGCGTGGTGGACCTTGAAGATGCGCTTGCACATCTGCTCGCGGGACAGGACGTAGCCCTGGCTGGTGGAGAGGATATCCTCGCCCTCCGCGCGCAGGAGCGCGATGTCCGTGACGATCACCTGCCGGCTCACTGAGAGGATCTTCGCCAGGGCGGATCCGGAGACAGGGACAGAGGATTCTGTCAGGATCTTTTTCAATTGTTCTCTTCGTTCGGCTGCTTTCATGCCGGCCTCCTCCAGAGGAAAGAATCTGACAACGGGGCTGCAAACATGTTCATGACTAACAGTTTAGTAGAAAAAAGGAAAAATGAAAACCCCCGCTTTCCTTAAACCGCGGGAATCCCGGGATATTCAGATCACTTCGTAACATGAGAAATCTTTGCATGCATGGGCCGGACTCCGGGCGGGCTTACGGATGCAGGTCCGCCAGGACCACCTCCGGCGGATTGAAAAGCCTGGGGATGGGCGGCGGGCTGTGGCGCACCACGGGGATGGGCGTCGGCGCGGGCCGCCTGCGCCGGTAGCCGGGCAGCGGCGCGGCCCGGCGGTAGCTGGTGCGGAACACCACCGGGGCGGGGCGGGTCCAGGGGCTGAAGTTGGACACGCGGTTGCCCACGGTCAGGCCCGTCAGCACCCCGGCCACGGCGCTCAAGAAATCGCCGTCCGCATCGTATACGGAGCTGGTGGCCCGGGAGCCCATGTCCACATAGCCGTCGCTGTTGTAGATGGCGACCTGCATGCCGTATTCGGTGATCGCCTGGGAGATGTACTGCGTCTGGATCGCCGTCAGGCCCAGCGCCGCCTCCATGGGGGCGTTGTCGATGATCAGCGCGGCGTCCGCGTCGGAGTAGCCCAGCAGGTCGGACAGCATGTCGATGGCCGCCGCGCGGGGGCAGGTGCCCCTGGACACCAGCACGATGCGGTAATCGGTGCGTGCATCGGTGCCGACGTTGTTGACCACCTGCGCCACGGGCATCGTCACCGGCTGGACGGGCGTGCCGCAGTTGGCGCAGAAGCGATCCCCCGCCGCCACCTGGCTGCCGCAATTCGGACAAAAGGGCATATGATGACCTCCCATCTGATTGTTGTTCGTTTACTTGACGTAGGATTTGATGGCCTTCTTCCAGAACTTGTAGGCCCTCTTTTTCAGATGAAGGCCGTCCACGGTCAGCTTGGGGTTCAGCACGCCGTTTTTGACGTAGGAAGAGTGGACATCGACAAACGTAAAGCCCCTGGCCGCCGCCAGCTTCTCGATCTCCGCGTTGAACTTGACGATGTCCGCGTTGGTGCAGCCGTACTTCTCCATCTCGACGGAGATCGGCAGCACGGAGATCACGTACACCGGCACCCCGGCCAGCTGGCTGTGGACGTCGTCCAGCAGCTTTTCATAGGCCTTCAGCGACACGTCATAGGATTCCCGCATCAGGGAATTGATGCCGCCCTCCAGGAAGACCTTCTCCGGGCGCAGCGCGGCGACCTTGCCCACGCGCTCGTCGATCTGCTCGATGGTGTCCCCGACGATGCCCATGTTGACGGTCTTTCTGCTCTTGAAGTAGCTCTTCCACCTGCCGCCCTTCGTCAGGCTGTCCCCGAAGAACACCACGGTGTTGTTCCGCTTCACGCGGACATCGGTCTGAGCGGCCTTGCCGTCGGTGGTAGCGGCGGTGATGGTGGCGACGCCCTTGCTCATGCCGGTCACCACGCCGGTCTCGTCCACGCTGGCCACGCCGGGATCGGAGGAGGTCCATGTGAGCGGCGCGACCTCCGTCTTCGGGGTGAACCGCACGGCGGCTCCCAGGTTCAGCGTGCCGCCGGCCTTGATGGTGCGCTTCTTGATCTTCTTCTTGGAAAACGCGACCTTCTCCACGTTCGTCGCCACCGGGACGGTGCTCGCGGCTTCACTCAGCGCCGCGACGGCGGGCGCTTCCGGTTCGGCAATCGCCTCGGGCACGGCAGGTGTTTCGGGTTCAGCGGGCGTCTCGGCCTCACCGGACGCTCCGGCCTCGGCGGACGCTCCGGCCTGGACTTCGGCGGCCTCGGCGACCTCCGCGTTCTCGCTCCCCGCCTCCGCAAGGGGCAGCGCAGCGGCTTCGTCGGCGGCTTCGTCGATGGGTTCTTCCCCGCCGAGCTCGACCTCCGTCGTCTCCGCGATCTCCTGATCCACACATTCCGCGCCGATCTCTTCCTCGATCGCGTCGAGGACCTCCGTCTCAAACGCACCCGCTTCCCCGGGCAGAACCGTTTCCACGCCCTCGGGCGCGGCAGCCTCCTCGGCCAGTGCCGGCACGACCAGCAAAAGCGCGATCAAAAGCACCATCGCGCTTCTTAGAATGTTGTTCATGTCATTCCTCCTGACAGTCTCCACGTTCAATTCACGACAATAACATTTGGCCAGCCCCTTGACCGAGTCAAGTCCGCTGGCCAAACGCGCTCGATGAGGATCATCAATCCTCAATCAGGCTCTTGCCGGTCATCTCCGCAGGCTGCTGGATGCCCATCAGGTCAAGCATGGTGGGGCACAGGTCGCAGAGCTTGCCGCCCTCCTTGCGGAGGTTGTGCTTGGGGTGCGCGGGATCGATGACGATCACGGGCACCGGGTTGATGGTGTGCGCGGTGAACGGTCCGCCGGTGACGGGATCGATCATCATATCGGCGTTGCCGTGGTCGGCGGTGATGACCACCTTGCCGTCCTGGGCGACGAGCGCGTCCACGATCCTGCCGACGCATTCGTCCACGGTGCGCACGGCCTTCTTCGCCGCCTCCATGACGCCGGTGTGGCCGACCATGTCGCAGTTGGCAAAGTTGAGTATGATGACGTCGTACTTCTTCTCGGCGATGCACTTGAGCACCGCGTCGGTGACCTCATAGGCGCTCATCTCGGGCTTGAGGTCGAAGGTGGGCACCTCCTCGGCGGAGGGGCTGGGCACCAGTATGCGGTCCTCGCCGTCGAATACCCGCTCCTCGCCGCCGTTGAAGAAGAAGGTGACGTGGGCGTATTTCTGGGTCTCGGCGATCCTGAGCTGCTTTTTGCCCAGCTTGCTCAGGTATTCGCCCATGGTCATGTGCAGGCTCTCGGGCGGATAGGCCACCTGCACGTTGGGCATGGTGGCGTCATACTGGCACATGCAAATGTAGGTCAGCGGAAAGAAGCCGTGCTTGCGCTCGAAGCCCTTGAAGTCGGGATCGACGTAAGCGCGGGTGATCTCGCGGGCCCGGTCGGGGCGGAAGTTGAAGAATATCACCGAATCGTTGGCCTTGACGGTGCCCTCGGGGTCGATCACGGTGGGCAGCATGAACTCGTCGGTCAGGTGCTTGCCGGTCTCGTCCACGACCTTGTAGGAGTCGAGTATGGCCTGCACGGGATCGTCGGCGCGGATGCCCTCGGCGCACACCATGGCGTTGTAGGCCTTCTCCACGCGCTCCCAGGCGAAGTCGCGGTCCATGGCGTACAGGCGTCCCATGACGGTGGCCACCTTGCCCACGCCCAGCTCCTTCATCTTCTCAACCAGGTTCTTGACGTACTCCCAGCCGGAATCCGGCGGCACGTCGCGACCGTCGAGCAGGCAGTGCACGTAGACCTTTTTGAGGCCGTGGCGCTTCGCCATCTCGAGGATGCCGTAGAGGTGCTCGGTGTGGGAGTGCACACCGCCGGGGGACACCAGGCCGATCAGGTGCAGGGCCGAATCGTTCTTCTTGCAGTTCTCCATGGCGGCGAGCATGGCCTTGTTGTCAAAGAACACGCCGTCCTGGATGTCCTTGGTGATTTTCACCAGCATCTGGTAGACCACGCGGCCCGCGCCGATGTTGGTGTGTCCCACCTCGGAGTTGCCCATCTGGCCGTCCGGCAGGCCCACGTCCAGGCCGGAGGCGCCGATGGAGGTGTAGCAGTATTTTTCCTTCAGGCCATCGATCACGGGCGTGCCCGCGGCGACGATGGCATTGGATTTGGGATCGTTCTTGCCGATCCCAAATCCGTCGAGAATCAAAAGCGCGGTCGTGCTCATCAGAAGTTCACCACCTGCGCGAAGTCCGCCGCCTTGAGGCTCGCGCCGCCGATCAGGCCGCCGTCGATTTCGGGCTGCGCCATGAGGCCCTTCACGTTGGAGCCCTTCATGCTGCCGCCGTACTGGATGCGGATCTTCGCCGCGGCTTCCTCGCCGAACTTGGCGGCGATGGCCCTGCGGATGACGCCGATGGTCTCGTTGGCCTGCTCGTCGGTGGCGGTCAGGCCGGTGCCGATGGCCCACACGGGCTCGTAGGCCACGACCACGTTCTCCAGCTCCTCGGCAGTCAGGCCGTGCAGCGCCATCTGGGTCTGATAGGTGACCAGGATGTCGGTGTAGCCGGCTTCGCGCTCGTCCTTCATCTCGCCCACGCACACGATGGCCTTCAGGCCGGCCTTCACGGCGGCGACGGTGCGCAGGTTGACGGTCTTGTCGGTCTCGCCGAAGTACTGGCGGCGCTCGGAGTGGCCGATGATCACATACTCGCAGCCCGCGGCCTTGAGCATATCGGCGGACAGCTCGCCGGTGAAGGCGCCGGAGGCCTTGAAGTGAACGTTCTGGGCGCCCAGCTTGATGTTGGTGCCCTCGATGACGGGCTTCACCGCGGCAAAGCATACGGCGGGCGTGCAGACGACCACGTCGCACTTGGCGTCCTTGACCAGCGGGATCAGGTCGCGCACGAGCTGGGCGGCCTCCTCGGGGGTCTTGTTCATCTTCCAGTTGCCGGCGATAATGGGCTTGCGCATGGGAATCTCCTCCTATATGTTGGTTACTTTTGATTTGTTGGCATTCTGGTATATCGTGGTTTTTTGCCGAGGGAACAAGGAACAGGGATAAGGGAACAGGGATAAGGGAACAGGGATAAGGGAACAGGGATAAGGGAACAGGGAATGCCGCTGCCGCCGTTTCTTTTGAAGCGACGGAAAAACGGTTCGGTCCGGGGCAGCATCTCATAAGGGCGATGAGGGCATCGCCCCTACAATGGCGTCATGTCCGTAGGGGCGATCCCCCGATCGCCCGCCGGACTGAGCAATTACCCTGTGGAAAAGAAAGCGCGGCAGCCACTATTCCTGTTCCCTGTTCCCTGAAACCACCTGTCAAAAGCGGATGAACCCGCCTTATTACTTATCCATCAGGCACGCGACGCCGGGCAGGACCTTGCCCTCGAGGAACTCGAGGCTCGCGCCGCCGCCGGTGGAGATGTGGCTCATCTTGGGGGCCAGGCCCATCTGGGTCACGGCCGCCGCGGAATCGCCGCCGCCGATGATGGTGATGGCGCCGGAGTCGGCCATGGCGGTGGCGATGGCAAGGGTGCCCTTGGCGAACTCGGGCTTCTCAAACACGCCCATGGGGCCGTTCCAGACCACGGTCTTGGCGGCCTTGATGGCTTTGGAGAACAGCTCGACGGTCTTGGGGCCGATGTCCAGGCCCTGCCAGCCCTCGGGGATCTTGCCCGCGTCCACGGTCTTGATCTCGGTGGGATTGTCGAAGTCGTTGGCGATCACGGTGTCCACGGGCAGCAGGAACCGCACGCCCTTGGCCTTGGCGGTCTCCATCATTTCCTTCGCCAGGTCGACGCGCTCGGCGTCCAGCAGGGAGTTGCCGATCTCGCCGCCCATGGCCTTGGAGAAGGTGTAGGCCATGCCGCCGCCGATGATCAGGGTATCGACCTTCTCAAGCAGGTTGGTGATGACGCCAATCTTGTCCTTGACCTTCGCGCCGCCCAGTATGGCCACGAAGGGACGGGCGGGATTCTCGACGGCGTTGCCCAGGAAGGTGAGCTCCTTGCCGATCAGGAAGCCGGCCACGGCGGGCAGGTAGTCCGCCACGCCCGCGGTGGAGGCATGCGCGCGGTGCACGGTGCCGAAGGCGTCGGAGACGTACAATTCGGCCATGCTCGCCAGCTCCTTGGCGAAGGCGGGGTCGTTCTTCTCCTCCTCGGCATGGAAGCGCACGTTCTCAAGCAGCACGGCCTCGCCGGGCTTGACCTCGGCGGCCAGCTTCTTGGCGTCGGGGCCGATGACGTCCTTGGCCAGCTTCACCTCGAAGCCCAGCTTCGCGGAGAGGCTCTTGGCCACGGGCGCCAGGGAGTACTTCATGTTGAACTCGCCCTTCGGACGGCCCAGGTGGCTGCACAGGATCAGGGCCGCGCCGTTGTCCAGCAGGTAGCGGATGGTGGGCAGGGCTGCGTTGATGCGAGTCTCGTCGGTGATATTCTTGTCGGCGTCCAGCGGCACGTTGAAATCGCAGCGCACGAGCACCTTCTTGCCCTTGACCTGAACGTCTTCGATGGTCTTCTTATTGAGATTCATATTGAGTCACTCCTTATCTTCTCAGATTTGACTTTATTCTACCACATTCCGCGCAAAAATAAAAGGGTATTTATGAAACTGTCTCCATAAAATTTGCGTTGTTTGACCAAAAAAATGACAAATGGCGTCAAAATAAACCAATAACCATGTTGTATTTAACGATAGAGTGCTATAATACAGAGGATTATGGAGGGAAGACCCATGAGCAACGCGATCATTGAGGCGCGGGACGTCTCATTTCGATATGAAAGCGGCCTGTCCGACGCCGTGAGCCACCTGACGCTTCGCATCGAGGCGGGCGAATTCGTGGCGGTGCTGGGCCGCAACGGCTGCGGCAAATCCACGCTGGCCAAGCTGATGAACGCGCTTTTGCTGCCCACGGGCGGCGAGATCGTCATAAACGGCCTTCAGGCGAAGACCGAGGACGACTGCTACGAGGTGCGCAAGTCCTGCGGCATGGTTTTCCAGAACCCGGACAACCAGATCGTCACCACCATCGTGGAGGAGGACTGCGCCTTCGGGCTGGAGAACATGGGCGTGGAGCCCGCGCTGATCCGGAAGCGCGTGGACGAGGCCCTTTCGGCGGTGGGCATGTCGGAGTACGCCCACGCCTCCCCCGCCATGCTCTCCGGCGGGCAGAAGCAGCGCGTAGCCGTGGCGGGCGTGCTGGCCATGCGGCCGAAGATCATCGTGTTCGACGAGTCCACCGCCATGCTGGACCCCGTGGGGCGGCGGGACGTGTTCGCGCTGGCCCGCAAGCTCAACCGGGAGGAGGGCATCACCATCGTGTGGATCACCCACTTCATGGAGGAGGCCGCCCAGGCGGACCGGGTGGTGGTGATGGACGGCGGGCGCATCGCCATCGAGGACTCCCCCCGCCACGTGTTCTCCCGCATGGACAGGGTGCTGTCCCTGGGGCTGGACGTGCCGGAGATGATGAAGCTGGCGGCCCGGCTGCGCGCCGGCGGCGTCAGGGTGCCCAACGATATCATGAACGTGGAAGAAATGGCGGTGGCACTGTGTCAATTGAAATCAAAAACCTGAGCCATATCTACATGCCCGGCACGCCGTTCGAGGCCAGGGCCCTGCGCGACGTGAGCCTGTCCGTGGCGGACGGGGAGTTCGTGGGCATCATCGGCCACACCGGCAGCGGCAAGTCCACGCTGATCTCCTACTTCAACGGGCTGGAGCGGGCGAAGAGCGGCGTGGTGTTCGTCAACGATGTGGACCTGGGCGACAAGGACACCGACCTGATCGCCGTCAGGCGCACGGTGGGCCTGGTGTTCCAGTACCCGGAGTACCAGCTCTTCGAGGAGACCGTGGCGAAGGACATCGCCTTCGGCCCCACCAACCTGGGCCTGGACGCCGCCGAGGTGGAGCGCCGGGTGGTGCACGCCATGAACCAGGTGGGGCTGGACGCCTCCCGGGCCAAAAAGTCCCCCTTCGACCTGTCCGGCGGCCAGAAGCGGCGCGTCGCCATCGCAGGGGTGCTGGCCATGGAGCCGCAGATCCTGGTACTGGACGAGCCCGCCGCGGGCCTCGACCCCGCCGGGCGCCAGGAGATGCTGGAGCTGATCGAGGACATCCACCGTTCCGGCGTCACCATCGTGATGGTGTCCCACTCCATGGACGACGTGGGCCGCTACTGCGACAAGCTGTTCGTGCTGTCCCACGGCGAGATCGCCTATCAGGGCACGCCCGCGGAGGTGTTCGCCCACGGGGACGCACTGCACGCCATCGGCCTGGACGTGCCGGAGTGCGCCAAGCTGGCCGCCCGGCTGCGCAAGGAGGGCTTCGACATCCCCGAGGGCCTCTACCGCATGGAGGACGTGGCCCGGGCCATCATCGACAACATCGGAAAGGGCGGGAAGGCCTGATGATCAAAAACGTGACGATCGGCCAGTATTTCCCCGGAGAATCCTTCGTGCACCGGCTCGACCCCCGCACCAAGCTGCTGGCCACCATCGCGCTGATCGCGGTGGTATTCGTGTCCAGGGGCTTTTCGGGCTTTATACTGATCGCGGCGTTCGTGCTGCTCACGGCGCTGTCCACCGGCGTGCACCTGAAGTTCCTGTTCAAGGGATTAAAGCCCATATTCTTCATCATCATATTCACGTTCATACTGAACCTGTTCTTCCAGAACACCGGCGAGGTACTGGTGCAGGTGTGGATACTGAAGATCACCACCGGCGGCCTCAGGATGGCCTCCTTCATGGCCGTGCGGCTCATACTGCTGGTGATCTCCTCCCAGCTTCTGACCCTGACCACCTCCCCCATCTCGCTGACGGACGGTCTGGAATCGCTGATGCGCCCCATGTCGAAGATCGGCTTCCCGGCCCATGAGATCGCCATGATGATGTCCATCGCGCTTCGGTTCATCCCCACGCTGATGGACGAGGCGGACAAGATCATGAAGGCCCAGAAGGCTCGCGGCGCGAACTTCGAGACCGGCAACATCCTCCAGCGCGCCAAGGCCATGATCCCGCTGCTGGTACCGCTGTTCGTGGGCGCCTTCCGCCGGGCCGAGGAGCTGGCGCTGGCCATGGACGCCCGCTGCTACCGCGGCGGCGCGGGCCGCACCCGCATGAACCAGCTCAAATACACGCGCCGCGATCTCATCGCAGCTCTGGTGGTGCTCGCGCTGTTTGCCGCGGTGATCCTCTTAAACCGCGTCTGCCCCTTCTGATGCCCATGCGCAGGATCCATCTGATCGTCGAGTACGACGGCACAAACTACGCCGGCTGGCAGCGCCAGTCAAACGCGCTGGCCGTGCAGCAGGTCCTCGAGGAGGCGCTTTCCCGGCTGACCGGGCAGCGCGTCGTCGTCCACGGGGCCAGCCGCACGGACGCCGGGGTGCACGCCCTGGGCCAGTCCTGCCACTTCGACACTTTGAGCCGCATCCCCGCGGACAAGTTCAGCTACGCCGTGAACACCCTTCTGCCGCCGGACATCCGCGTCCGCACGTCTCGGGAGGTCTCCCCGGACTTTCACGCCCGGTTCTCCACGAAAGGCAAGTGCTACCGCTACCTGTTCTACGACGACCGCCACGCCGGGGCGCTCAACCGCTTCACCCACGCCCACAGCATCTATCCGCTTGACGACGCGCTCATGCAGGCCGAGGCCGGCGCGCTGATCGGCACCCACGACTTCGCCGCCTTCGCCGCCAGCGGGTCGGTGGTGAAGGACACCGTGCGCACGATCTGGCGCGCGGACGTCACCCGCTCCGGCCACGACGTGCAGCTGATCGTGGAGGGCAGCGGCTTTCTGTACAACATGGTGCGCATCATCGCGGGCACGCTCAGGGACATCGGCTCCGGCAAGCTGGCCCCCGGCGCGCTCAGGCGCGCCATCGACACCGGCGACCGGCTGGACCTGGGCGTCACCGCCCCGGCCCACGGGCTCACGCTGATGGAGGTATTCTACGATTTGCCCGAAGCGGCAGGGAGGACGGACGGATGAACACCACCAACGCCATGCGCATGCTGATGAAGGCGAACATCCCCTTCGAGACCTCGGAGTACGCGGTCGATGAGAGCGATCTCTCCGGCGTGCACGCGGCCCACGAACTGGGCGTGGACCCGGACTGCATGTTCAAGACCCTGGTGGCCCGGGGCGACAAGAAGGGGCTGTCGGTGTTCTGCATCCCCGTGGCGGAGGAGCTGGACCTCAAAAAGTGCGCCGCGGTCACCGGGGACAAGAAGATCGAGATGATCCACGTCAAGGAGTTGTTGGGCCTCACCGGCTACGTCCGGGGCGGCTGCTCCCCCATCGGCATGAAGAAGAAATATCCCACCTGGATCGACGAGACCGCCGTGCTGTGCGACAAGATCTACGTCAGCGCGGGCGCGCGCGGCCAGCAGATCATACTCGCCCCCGACGACCTCGCCGCCTGCGTCGGCGCGGAGTACGCCGATCTGACGAAACGATAGATAAAGGGAGTAGGGAGTAGGGGCTATGTTGGTACGAATCCCATCGTAGGGACGCCATTCATGGCGTCCGGACCGTTTCATATGCATGGGCGTTTCCGCGCTTGCGCCTGCCCCCATCGCCCGTAACCCCGTCGTAGGGGCGGCGATGCGCCGCCCACCGTGTTGTGACGAAACGTTTTGTCGATGGCGGGCGCCGCGTCGGCGCCCCTACGATGGGCCGGCTATTCCTGTTCCCTGTTCCCTGTTCCCTGTTCCCTCCCCGCTATCCCTATTGTCTATTGCCTATTCCCTATTCCGACCCCCCAGCGAGGTACCCATGACATCCTACATCTTCGACTTCAACGGCACGCTGTATCAGGACACCCCCATGCACAAATCGGCGTGGCGGGAGTATTTCCGCCGCATGCACGTCCCCTTCACCGACGAAAACTTCTACAAATACATGTGCGGCCCGCCCAACAGCGCCATCCTGCGGCAGTTCATCGACCCGGACCTGACCGACGCCCAGGTGGCGGCCATGTCCGAGGACAAGGAGCGCATCTACCGGGAGATCATATTGAACGACCCCGCCCTGCAGGTCCTGACCCCCGGCGCGGACGCAGTGCTGGACCGCATGAAGGCGGCGGGCGTCCCCTGCGCCATCGCCACCGGCGCGGACAGGGCCAACGTGGACTTCTACATGGACGTATTGAACATCGGCCGCTGGTTCGACTACGACCACATCTTCTGCGCCCACCGGGGCATCCCCGGCAAGCCCGACCCGGCCATCTACCGCATGACCATGGAGAAGCTCGGCTACGACCCCGCCGACACCGTGGTGGTGGAGGACGCCCTGGCCGGGGTGCGCGCCGCCGTCGGCGCGGGGGTCAAAACGGTCGTCGCCATCGACACCACCCTCGGCCCCGCGGCCTTCGCCGACATCCCGGAGGTCGTCGCGGTGATCCACGACTTCCACAATTTTGACCATTTCGCATAATATTTATCGCAATCGGTCACAATATAACATATTTTTTGTTTCACATCGGCGAAAGATATGTTATAATAAAAAGTGGTATAGCGCATCCCGCGCTCACGCACAATCTCACCCCCGTGTGAAACGACAAAAGGAGGAAGAACCATGCAATATTCTCGCGAAGTTGAGGAAATGGTATGCGTCTGTAAGGGCCCGCACCACGGTCCCGCCCCCATTCCCGAGGAGGGCAAATGGATACAGGCCAAGGAAATCAAGGACATCTCCGGCTACACCCACGGCATAGGCTGGTGCGCGCCGCAGCAGGGCACCTGCAAGCTGAGCCTGAACGTGAAGGACGGCATCATCGAGGAAGCGCTGGTGGAGACCATCGGCTGCTCCGGCATGACCCACTCCGCCGCCATGGCCGCGGAGATCCTGCCCGGCAAGACCATCCTCGAAGCGATGAACACCGACCTGGTCTGCGACGCCATCAACACCGCCATGCGCGAGCTGTTTTTGCAGATCGTCTACGGCCGCACCCAGTCCGCCTTCTCCGACGACGGTCTGCGCATCGGCGCGGGCCTGGAGGACCTGGGCAAGGGCCTTCGGTCCATGGTCGGCACCATGTACGGCACCAAGGCCAAGGGCGTGCGCTACCTGGAGATGACCGAGGGCTACGTCGTGAAGATCGCCCTGGACAAGGACGACCAGGTGTGCGGCTACCAGTTCCTGTCTCTGGGCAAGATGATGGACGCCATCAAGGGCGGCATGACGCCCAACGAAGCCTACGAGAAGAACATCGGCACCTACGGCCGCTTCAAGGCCGAGGACGGCGCGGTCAAGTGGATTGATCCGCGCAAAGAGTAAGCAGGAGGTGCGCAAGAATGGCTCTGTTTGAGAATTATGAAGGTCGTATGCCCCAGATCCAGCCCGTTCTGGACAAGTATGGATTCAAGGATTTCGACGCCGTGAAGGCTTTCAACAACGCCAAGGGCGTCGACGCCTACAAGATCGTCGAGTCAACGCAGCCCATCTGCTTCGAGAACGCGAAGTGGGCCTATGAGCTGGGCGCCGCCATCGCCATGAAGGAGGGCGTCAAGACCGCCGCCGAGGCCGCGCGCTGCATTGGCGTGGGCCTGCAGGCGTTCTGCATCCCCGGCTCCGTCGCGGACCAGCGCCAGGTCGGCATCGGCCACGGCAACTTGGGCGCGAGGCTTCTGGAGGAGGAGACCGAGTGCTTCGCCTTCCTGGCAGGCCACGAGTCCTTCGCTGCCGCCGAGGGCGCCATCAAGATCGCCCTGAACGCCAACAAGGTGCGCACCAAGCCCCTGCGCGTCATTTTGAACGGCCTGGGCAAGGACGCCGCCATGATCATCTCCCGCATCAACGGCTTCACCTACGTGCAGACCAAGTACGACTACCTGTCCGCCGACGTCAAGGAGGATCACGCCCTGACCGTGGTCAGCAAGACCGCCTACTCCACCGGCGACCGCGCGAAGGTCAACTGCTACGGCGCCGACGACGTGCGCGAGGGCGTGGCCATCATGTGGCATGAGAACGCCGACGTGTCCATCACCGGCAACTCCACCAACCCCACCCGCTTCCAGCACCCCGTGGCGGGCACCTACAAGAAGGAACGCTGGGAAGCCGGCAAGAAGTACTTCTCCGTGGCCGACGCCCAGTTCGCCGGCTCCTCCTCCGTGCCCGCGCACGTTGAGATGATGGGCTTCCTCGGCATGGGCAACAACCCGATGGTCGGCGCCACCGTCGCCGTCGCCGTCGCGGTCGAAGAGGCCATGCGCAAGTAATCTCCCATAATAATATGCCAGACCCTATGTAGGGGCGCCCAATGGGCGCCCGCCTGACACAGAACACAGATTCTGACCGGGCGGGCGCCGCATCGGCGCCCCTACATTTTGCGTGGATGTACAACTCCTTTTCATATTCCCCTTTGCCCTCTCATAGGCTGATAAAAACAAACAAGGGGGACATGCTATGACAAAAACCCGTCTGGAAACCGTTCTCTCGCTGGGCAAGGGATTGTTGGCCGCCATAGCGCTGACGCTGCTGGGCATGGTGGGCATCGCGGCGCTGGCGGTGTATCTGCGCGCCTCGGACACCCTGATCCGGGTGCTGAACCAGGCGCTCAAGTGCCTGGCCATACTGCTGGGCGTCACCGTCTCGGTGGGGCGCGGCGGCCACCGGGGCTTCTTCACCGGCATGGCGCTGGCCATCGTGTACATGGCGCTGGGCTACGCGCTGGCGGTGGGGCTGGGCGGCAACGCCTTCGCCGTGCCCGGCATGCTGGGCGAGATCCTCATCGGCGCGGCGCTGGGCGGCGTGATCGGCGCGGTGCTGTCCAACCTGCCCAAGCCACGCCGCAGGGTGACAACATAGGTTTTTTCTCCCGCGAAGGTTGTTTTTGATTGAAAGGTGTGTTAAACTAACTACGGGGACACGAAAGCGCGGGAGGGAGATTACACATGCTGATCATCGGAATCTGCGGGGCCAGCGGCAGCGGCAAGTCCACCATGGCCAAGGCGCTGTGCCAGAAGCTGAACCGGCCCTGCATCTACATCAAGCAGGACTCCTACTACAAGGATCACCCGGACATGACGTTTGAGGAGCGCGAGCGCATCAACTACGACGAGCCCGACGCCTTCGAGCACGACGCCCTGCGCAAGGACCTGATGCGCCTGCGCCGGGGCGAGAGCATCACCGAAAAGGAGTACGACTACACCCAGCACCGCAGATGCGACCCGGGCTACACCATCGAGCCCGCCGACGTGGTGCTGATCGAGGGCATCCACGTGTTCTACGACCCCGGGGTGCGCGAGCTGCTGGACTTCAAGATCTACATCCAGGTGGACCCGGACGTGTGCCTGCTCCGCCGCGTGAAGCGCGACATCCGCGACCGCGGGCGCTCCATTGAGAGCGTCTACCGCCAGTACCTGGAGACCGTCAAGCCCATGTATGAAAAGCACATTCGAAATTACGTGGAATACGCCGACCTGATCGTCGCCCGCGGCGGCAAAAACGCCAAAATCGTCGATATACTGGCCCATTACATCAATTCCGGGATGATCGCGGACAAATAAAAACCCATGAAAAAGCCAGCCCGAAAAGGCTGGCTTTTTCGTCGGTCGATGATGCTTACACGCCTTTGGACTCGTTGTCGAGCTTCTTGGCGAGGGACTGGTCGGTGGTGTTGGTGTAGCCGGGGATGGGCAGGATCTTGGCGTTGATGGCGTCGATGATCCAGCCGGGCTGCGGGAAGAACGCCTCCTCCAGCTCGTGGGCGGGGGTGATCCAGTTCTTGGAGGCCACCACCACCGGCGGGGCGTCGAGGTAATCGAAGGCCATCTCGGTCACCTGGCGGGCGACCTCGGAGGCGAAGGAGTTGCGCTCGCAGGCGTCGGTGACGATCACCAGGCGGCCGGTCTTCCTGACGGACTCGATCACGGTCTCATAGTCGAAGGGCACCAGCGTGCGGGCGTCGATGACCTCGGCCTCCAGGCCGTACTTGTCCTTGAGCTCGTCGGCGGCCTTCAGCGCGCGGTACAGCACCGCGCCGAAGGTGAGGATGGTGACGTCCTTGCCGGGGCGCTTGATGTCGGCCTTGCCGAAGGGGATCTCGTAGTACTCCGCGGGGACGCCGCCCTCGTGGAACTGCTCGCCCACGTCGTAGATGCGCTGGCTCTCGAAGAACACCACGGGGTCGGTGCCCGCCAGCGCGGTGGCCATCAGGCCCTTGGCGTCGTAGGGGGTGTTCGGGAAGGCGATCTTGAGGCCCGGGATGTGGGCGGTGAGGCTGGTCCAGTCCTGGGAGTGCTGGGCGCCGTACTTGCTGCCCACGGACACGCGCAGCACCACGGGCATCTGCAGAACGTCCGCGGACATGGCCTGCCACTTCGCCATCTGGTTGAACACCTCGTCACCGGCGCAGCCCAGGAAGTCGCAGTACATCAGCTCCACCAGCGCGCGGCCGCCGGCCATGGCGTAGCCCACGGCGCTGCCCACGATGGCGGACTCGGAGATCGGGCTGTTGAACAGGCGATGGTACGGCAGGGCCTCGGTCAGTCCGCGGTACACCGCGAACGCGCCGCCCCAGTCGCGCACGTCCTCGCCGTAGGACACCAGCGTCGGGTCCTTATAGAAGCGGTCGATGATGGCTTCGAACAGGCCGTCGCGGAGCTGATAGACCTTGTTCTTGCTCACCAGGCTGCCGTCGGGATTGATGCCCCAGCGCTCCTTCTTGGCGATGGCCTGCACCCGGGGATTCTCTTCCAGGGGCATGTTGACGTCGCACTTCTGGCCGGGCGCGCCGTAGGACTCGACGTGGCCGTTGGAGAACATCAGATCGGCGATGGCGTCGGGATTGGCGTTAAGGTCCATGCGCGGGGAGATCTTCTCGTCGATGGACAGCCTGAAGTTGCGCATGATGGCCTCTTCGACGTACTGCACAATCGCGTCGCACTCTTCCTCGGTGGCCACGCCGGCCTCGATGAGCTGTTTGCGGTAGGCGGGGATCGGGTCCTGCGCCTCCCAGGCGGCGATCTCTTCCTTGGTGCGGTAGGAGGAGCTGTCCGACGGGCTGTGGCCGGCGAAGCGGTAGGTCACCACGTCCAGAAGCGCCGGACCCTTGCCCTCCAAGAGCAGCTTCTTCTTGCGGCCATACGCCTCGATCACGGCCAGCGGGTTGAAGCCGTCCACGCGCTCGGCCAGCATCTGGTTGGGGTTGAAGCCCGCGCCCAGGCGGGCGGGCATGTCGTAGCCCATGGTCTCGCCCACGGTCTGGCCGCCCATGCCATACTGGTTGTTGACGATGTTGAACATGACGGGGAGGCCGCCCTTCATCTCATCGTCCCACAGCTGGGTCAGCTGGCCCATGCCGGCCATGTTCATGGCCTCCAGCACGGGGCCGCGGCCCAGGGAGCCGTCGCCGATGTTGGCGATGACGATGCCGGGCTTGCGGTTGACCCGCTTATAAAGCGCCGCGCCCATGGCGATGGTGCCGCTGCCGCCCACGATGGCGTTGTTGGGATAGATGCCGAAGGGGGTGAAGAAGGTGTGCATGGAGCCGCCCAGGCCGCGGTTGAAGCCGGTCTCGCGGGCGAAGATCTCGGCCATCGCGCCGTAGAGCAGGAAGTTGATGGCCATGTCCTTCACGGTCTCGTGGGGCTCGTCCTTGATGACCTCATAGGTCTTGCCGTCCAGGAAGTTCTTCATGATGTCCAGAAGCTCCGCGTCGGACAGCTTCTCGATGGCGGACAGGCCCTTGGCCAGTATGTCGGAGTGGGCGCGATGGGAGCCGAAGATGAAGTCGTTGACGTCCAGGTGGAACGCCTCGCCGACCGCTGCCGCCTCCTGGCCCATGGACAGGTGGGCCGGGCCGGGATGGTTGTAGGGCACGCCCTTGTACTCGCCGGTCTTCTTGATCAGGTTGATCATGGTCTCGAACTCGCGCAGGGTCAGCATGTCGCGGTAGATGTTGACAAACTGCTCCTTGGTGAAGTTGCCGAGCTCGTCCTTGACGGTCTTTTTGTACTGGTTGACCGGAATGTCCTCAAAGTGGATGTAGCCGGAAGCGCGGCGCTCATTCGGGTCAACGAAAAGCTGTTTGGACATGGTGCATACACTCCTTTGTTTTAATGGGAAATGGGGAATGGGAAATGGGAAATGAATGGCTTTTCCCACAGCGTATCCCCCATACGACAGAGCATTCCTTGAAGGAGATGGAAACGGGAGCAGGGGCTTGTTCAATTTCCCATTTCCCATTTCCAATTTCCAATTTATACTACCCCTTCGCCAGCATCAGGTTAAAGTTTTCGAGGTTGTTCTTGAGGTCGCGCAGGAACTTGCTGGCGGGGGTGCCGTCGAGGGCGCGGTGGTCGTAGGACAGGGAGAGGTTCATGCTGGGATAGACCTCGATCTGGCCGTTGTTCATACGGAAGGCGTCCTTCATGGCGCACACGCCGAGGATGCCGGTCTGCGGCGGGTTCACCACGGGGGTGAAGCTCTCGATGCCGAGGGAGCCGATGTTGGACACGGTGAAGGACGCGCCGGTCAGGTAATCCGGGCTGATCCTGCCCTCCTTGCACTCCCTGGCCAGCTTCTTGGCGGTGTCGGAGATCTGCTTCAAGGTCATCTTATCGGCGTTGAAGATGGTGGGCACCATCAGTCCCCGCTCGGTATCCACCGCCATGCCCAGGTTGACGCCGCGGAAGTACTTCATGGTCTTGCCGTCGTCGATCAGGTTGGCGTTGAGCGCGCGGTGCTCGGGCTGCATGAGCGTGCGGGCCACCACGTACATGATGATGTCGTTGATGCTGATCTTCTCCATGCCGAACGCCTCGCCCTTGGCCTTGTACAGCGCGCGGGCCGCCTTGACCTCGGTGGCATCGTAGGAGATGTTGTGGGTGAGCTGGGCCATGGTGGAGAGGCTCGCGACCATGGACTTTGCGATGACCTTGCGGATGTTGGACATGGGCTCGGTGTAGCTGTCGTCGCAGGGCGCGCCCAGCTCCACGGGCGCGGCGCACACGGCGGGCGCGGCGGCGGCAACGGAAGCGCCGATGATCTTGCCCTCGTCGATGAGCTTCTGCACGTCGCGCTCGATCACGCGGCCGTCGGGGCCCGTCGGAACGACCTTGGAAAGGTCGGCCTTCTTCGCCTCGGCCAGCTTCTTCGCGCGGGGGGAGATCTTCAGATCGCCGACCACCACGGGGGCCTCCGCAAGCTCGGCGGCGGGCGCGGCCTCGACCGCGGGCGCGGCGGGGGCGGCAGCGGCCGGGACCTCGGCGCCGGGCCGGAACGCC
>CACXBB010000047.1 GCA_902765735.1 uncultured Eubacteriales bacterium
GCCGCCAAAAGGCTCCCGTCATGGCCCCCTCTCCGAGGGGGCTGTCAGCGAAGCTGACTGGGGGAGTGAAGGGAGCTGGCGCGTAGCGCCTGAGGGAGTCCTCCTCGAGGGGGCTGTCAGCGAAGCTGACTGGGGGAGTCCTCATTGAAGGAGTTCTTGCGCAATCCCATAAGAAAACGGGAAGAACCTGTTTTTTCTGCCCGTCAGTCGCCGTCATCCTGGGACAGGGCGGCCTTGTGGACCAGGTGGGACAGGCACGCCGCCCCCACCGACATCGCCAGGCCCACGAAGCACAGTATCGCTGAGGCCAGGGCGAGGGTCGGCACGCTGTGCCTGGTGAGCATGAAGGCCAGGTTCCCGACGAGCAAGAGCGCGGAGTCCAGGCCCGCCAGCAGCGCGATGTATTTCAGCAGCTTCGCGTTCTCCAGCGAGAAGCTGTTGTCCTTTTTGATCTCGTCCGACATCTTCCAGATGCACACCAGCACCGCATAGCAGGGCACCGCCAGCACCAACATGAATACGTTCCAGGCCGTGTGGGGCAGGTCCGGCACCTCCTCCGCCGCGTAGGCCAGATAGCGCGGCAGTATGAAGCCGAACAGCGCCAGGCCGCACAGCGCGCAGCCCACCACGATCGCCTTGAGCCATATCGCCAGCTTCTTCTGATCCATTCTAACGCCTCCCTGCGGGGGTATCGCCGTATCTCATACCCTATCATACCCCCGGTTCGGGGGGGATGTCAACCGGTTAATTACAAAATAACTCCCCCGCGTCCGTTTCCGCGGGGGGAGGGGGAGGGCAACGGATCAGTGCGCCCAGGAGTAGGCCCGGGAGATGGCCTTCTGGTGGGACTCGTTCACGCTGTCGGAGCCGTGGGTCCTGCTGCCCAGCATGTGCAGGCAGAACTGGCCGTCGTAGCCGTTGTTGTGGAGGGTCTGGTCGCCGTGAGGCTTGGTGTTGAAGGAGCAGGCGATGTACTTGCCGTCCACCTTCAGTATGCCCGCCCGGGCGTCCCAGGAATAGCCCAGCTTGTACAGCTTGGCGGTATCCGCCTTGGTGGCGGGCTCCACGTCCGCGTGGTTGTGGCCGCCCATGCGCTTGATGCGGATGCTGGTGCCGGAGCTGATGTCGTACAGCGTGGCGTATTCGCCCTCGTGGAAGGCGCTGTTGCCGCCGTCGAACCACTTGGTCGCCGTCACCCGGGCCTTCCAGGACTTTTTCTGCGCGCCGCGGGTCAGCACGGAGGTCTTCATGTACCCCGTGACCCCTTTATATGAAACCCTGGCCCAGCCGTTCTTGACCGCGGAGACCGTCACCGTGGCGCCCTTGCTGATGTCCACGTGGGTGCTGGAGGTGGACGCCTTCTGGTACAGGTTCGCGGAAGAACTGCTGACCTTCGCCTTCATGCTGGACGCAAGCGCCGGGCAGAAGTTCGCAGTCAGCAGCAGCGCGATCAGGGTCAGGCTGATGATCCTTTTGATTTTTTCTTTTGTATTCATAACATGTTGCCTCCCTTGAAGAAACTGTTTTTCTTTATTTCGGAACTACTGACATTATATTACAAAATCATTTCAAAATAAATAGATGTATTGTAAAGACCGAATATTGTTGAAATTCCTGCCAACTCCGTGCGATTTTTGGTCGTAGTTGACAGCCGTTGGCGGTAAAACGGCACAAAACCTTGACATTTTTTCAAAATATGCCCCCGCGATTTGACGGGATGCTTATAAACGGTTATAATAGATGTATCTTTGATAAAGACATGGCCACGGTCGGCGTGGCCCGCGATAGATGAGAGGAGCGTGTATCATGTCGAAGAACGGCAAGAACCGGCCTTCAATCCTGAACTGGATGGGCTCGTTGATACTGTTGGGCATTCCCGGCGTCAATCTGATCTTTCTGATCCTGAGCATCATATTCGCCAAGACCAGCGCGAAGCGCAACTTCGCCATCGCGGCGCTGCTGCTGATGGTGCTGTCGGTGGTGCTCCTTTGCGCGGCGTTCGTGGCCTTCCCGGATTACTTCACGCGCATGGCCCAGTCGCTGCGCGACGCGAGCGAGACGGTCTCCATTCCCTGACGCGGAAAAAAACGGGGCTGTCTCAAAACGCATATCGATTCATGAAACATGCGTAGGGGCGCCGATGCGGCGCCCGCCCGGGTACGAAACATTTGCGGACGCCATGAATGGCGTCCCTACGGGCGGGCGGCGCATGCTTGCCGCTGCCGCCCTGTTTGACGACGCAGAAGGTGTAGGTGGTGTGGTCGGTCTTGACGCCGGCGCTGGTCTTCATCAGGTAGTCGAAGGTGACGTGGCAGGTGAAGCAGTCGTCCGACAGCGCGTAGAACTGATCCACCGATTCGTTCTGGAACGCGATGTCGCTGTGGGGCGTGGCGTACTGGTTGCTCAGGTCGTTGAACTTCTTGCGGGCCGGGGAATCCTTGGCGCAGAACTTGAGGATGGCGTCCTTGGAGCCATCCCGGGAGGTGAACCGCGCGATGCGCTGGCCCAGCGCGTAGGCGGCCTTGGAGAACTGGGATTTGAGGGCCTCGTCCTCCCGCAGCGAACAGTTCCACACGTAGTCCGAGGGGTGCTCCAGCGCCATGGCGGCGCCGGAAGCGTCGGCGACGGTCACCTCGGGGTCCGGGTTCGGGCTGTTGTACTCGTATCTGACCAGCATCGGCGCCTCCACGCTGGAGGGCAGGAAGCCCTCCTCGAACAGCGGCGTCTCGGTGGCCGTGGCGTTGGCGGTGGACACCGCTTCGCCGTCCACGGTGACCGCGTAGCCCTTCGGCGCGGTGATGGTGCAGGCGTAGGTGGCGGCGGGCACGTATTCCTCGGGGGCCTCGTCGTGGTTCTCCACGGCCACGTAGGTGGTCACCGCGCCCAGCGTCCACAGCTTGCTGCCCCGGGAGGTGGTCTCGCCGTTGGGCACCACGGTGAAGGAGGCGAAGCGCTCGCCGTCCAGGGTGACGTTGTAGCGGTGCACGTCCTCGTCCGAGGTGAAGGACTCCGACCAGGAGACCGCCTTGCCCTCGGCGATCTTGCTCAGGTTCTCCACGTAGAAGGCCTTGTCGCCCTGGGCGATCTGCCCGGCGGACTTGTCCAGCGCGTAGATGTTCGAGAAGTCCTTGGCCTCGAACAGCTTGGCGACCTCCCGGGCCACGTAGATGGGCTGGGCGGACTCCACGTCCCGCAGCACGGTCATCAGCCACACCGTGCCCAGCAGGATCAGCACCACCGCCACGGCCAGGCAGGTGAAGTACACGCGATAGAACTTGCTGTCCAGCAGGTTCGTCTTTTTTTCCTTGCTCATAACGCCCTCCCTCAGCGCACGATGAACGCCGTCGGCATCTCGCGGGAGCCGGTCAGCACCACGCCGTTGTTGAGGTAATTGCCCCGGTAGTACATGAGGGACGAGGAACCGCCGTCCAGGTTGATGGCGTTCACCGCGCCGTACTCCACCATGACCTTGATCAGGTCGGAGTAGGTCGCGCCCAGGCTGGAGGCCTGGCGGCCGTCGATGACCAGCATCAGCACCGCGCCGTCGGCCCTCTGGCCGATGGCCGTGCGGGGGTTCAGCCCCGAGCTCTGGCCCTTGACGTTGGCGGGTTCGCCGTTGACGATCAGCCGTGGGCCGAAGGTGATGGCGTCGCGGATGCCCTTCTTCTTGGCCTCGCTGGCGGACATCTTGCTGATGATCATCACGTCGTCCTGGTTGAAGCCCACGGTGGCGTAGAAGTCGCCGGAGTCCCCGCCGGTGTGCATCAGCTTGCCGTTGGAGACCACCAGGCCGATGGGCGTGCCGCCGTTGCCGGCGCCGCCGGCATCCTCGAAGCCGCCGCCGTTGATGGCCGCGACGGCGTCATAGCGCTTGGCGATGTCCTTCAGTTGCAGGCCCTTCTGGCGGGTGAAGCTGTCCCGGCAGGTGCCGCAGGTGACCCGTGAGGGGTCGTACACCACCATCATGTAGCCCTTGTAGGTGCCGCCCTGCACTTGGAACACGTCGATGCCGTCCTCCGAGAGCAGCAGGTTCTCCGGCGGGGCCGTGACCACGGGGGTGGCCTCCGCCTCGAGGGCGGCGTCAGGGTCCGGCGTCGGAGTGGGCTTTGCAATGACGATCAGGGAGGTGTCGGTCTCGCTGTCGCCGGTGTCCACCGCGTTGCGGGCGATGATGGCGTCCATCTCGCTGGCGCTGTAATACAGGCGCGGCACGAATTTCAGCGCGCTGGTCTCTAGCATGGACATGGTCAGCAGGTCGCCGGTGGAGGGGGAGGGCCCCCTGAACGCCGCCCAGCCCGCCGCCAGCGCCGCCGCCAGGATCACGCCGATCACCGTCAGCACCGACAGCGTGACGCGCCAGGCGATGCGGCGGACGCGGGCCTTGTGCCTGCGCTCCGCCTTGGTCAGCGGCTTTTCGGGCCGGTTGCCGGAAAACCGGGCCTTGACGCCGTCCAGAGTCCCCGCAAAATCCACCTTCGGCAGATTGAGCTTGGGCTTCTTTTTCTGTGATTTCTTTGCCATGGTATGTAAACTCCTGCTCAGGATCAATTAAACGTCAGGTTGTACAGCTTCCCCGTCCCGTGGTACTTTGTGATGCAGAAGGTGTACTCGGTGTGATAGGGGTAGTCGTTGTCGCGCACGGAGGTGATGATGAAGTCAAAGCTCACGTGGCAGGTGAAGCAGTCGTCGGACAGCACGTAGAACTGGGACACCGTCATGTCCTTGAAGGACACGCTCTTGTGGGTGGGGGCCCAGCGGTTGGAGAAGCGCTTGAGCTGGGTCTCCGCCGGGGAGCCGGGGACGGTGCTGTCCAGCACCGCGCCCTGGGAGAGGTCCTGGCTGGTGAACTTGGCGATGCGCTGGGCCAGCTTGCCCACGGCGTCCTCGCACCTGGCCTTTATGTCGGCGTCCTCCCCGGGGAGGCACACCCAGATGTTCTCGCTGGACTCGCTGACGGCCATCTGTGCGCCGGCTGCGTCGGTGACGGCGATCTGCGGCTGTTCGCTTTCGGAATTGAAGCCGTACTCCGTAAGCGTCGGCGCGGTCACGCCCTTGGGCAGCTCGAACTTATCCGGCAGTACGGAGATGTCCCTGCGGATGATGTCCGTCTCGGTCAGAGGAGTGCCGTCGATTGTGACGGCGCAGCCCGCCGGGGCCTGTATGCGGCAGGTCGCCATGCCGGGGTCGTTGGCCTGCGCGGCGCTCTCGGTGATCACGTTGGTGGTGATGCTCCCCAGCTTCCACAGGGTGTTGCCGTGGGCGGTGGTCTCGCCGCTGGGCACCAGCGTGAAGTCCGCGAATTTGTCGCTGTCCAGGGTCACGGTGTAGCGCCGCTGCCCCTCGGACTCCGAGGCGAAGGACCAGCCCACCCGCTTGCCCGCGGACACGCCCCGGAGGCTGTTCACGTAAAACGCCTTGTCGCCGCCGGAGATGGCCTGCGCGGAGGTGTCGGCATCGTAGACGGCGTCGTAGTTGCCGTCCTCGAACAGCTTTGCCACGTCCTCGGCCACATGGCTGGGCTGGGCGATTTCGTAGTCCGCCACCACGCCGTTGAGCCAGTGAAGTCCGATGAATATGGCGATCAGCGCCACGGCCACGACGCCGAAGTAGATCCGGTAAAACCAGCTGTCGAACAGCTTAACGAACCGCCCCGGCAGGGTCTTCAGGCGCTTCGGGAGATCCGCGAACCAGTCCACCAGCTTCCCCAGCCACTCGGGCAGATCGTCCTCCGGCTGCGGCCGCGGACGCTTCTTCGCCGCGGGGGGCTTTGCGCCCGCCGGACGGGGCTTCGGCTTGCTCTTGTCTTGCATGTATTCTCTCCCTTATCTCACGACAAACCCCGTCGGCATCTTCCGTGAGCCCGTCAGTATGACGCCGCGATTCAGGTATTCGCCCTTATAGTACATCAGCGACGAGGAGCCGCCGTCGAGGTTACAGGCGTTGACGGCGCCGTACTCCAGCAGCACGCTGATGAGGTCGGCGTAGGTGGCGCCCAGGCTGGAGGCCTGCCGGCCGTCGATGACCAGCATCAGCACCGCGCCGTCGGCGCGCTGGCCGATGGCGGTGCGGGGGTTGAGGCCGGAGCTGGCGCCCCGGACCTCCGCGCCCTTGCCGTTGACCACCAGCGCCGGCCCGAAGGACAGCGCGTCCCGCAGGCCCTTCTTCTCGGCCTCGGCGGAGGTCATCTTGCCGATGATCAGCTTGTTGTCCCTGTTGAAGCCCACCACGGTGTTGTGATCCTCGTCGGAGGTGGACTTGTTGAGCAGCTTGCCCTCGGAGATCACCAGCCCGATGGGTTTTCCGCCGTTGCCCACGCCGCCGCTGTCGGAGAAGCCGCCGCCGTTGACCGCAGCCACGGCGTCGTAGCGCTGGGCGATCTCGTAGAGCTCCATGCCGGGCTTGGAGGAGAAGTTCTCGCGGCACACGCCGGTGATGACCCGCGAGGGGTCCTGCACCACCATCATCCAGCCGTTGTAGGTCGCGCCCTGCACGTCGAAGATCTCGATGCCGTCCTCGGAGAACAGCAGGTTCGTGGGCTTGGGCGTGGCGCGCAGCGCCGCCTCGCTGCCGGGCTCCGGTGTGGGCCCGGCGATGACGATCATGTCCGTGTCGGTCTCGTTGTCCAGCGCGCCCACCTCGTTGCGGGCCACGATCTCGGCGACCTCGGCCTTGCTGTAATACAGCCGGGGCACGAACTTGAGGGCGCTGGTCTCCAGCATCGATACCGTCAGAAGGTCGCCCAGCGACCGCGACGGCCCCTTGAAGGCCACCCACCCCGCACCCAGCGCCGCCACGAGGATCAGCACGACCGCCGTCAAGAGCGACAGTCCCGCGCGCCCGAGGATCGTTTTCAGCTTTTTCTTCTTCGCCTGCCGCGCCCGCGCCGCGCGCTGTTCGGCGCGGTTCATGGGCCGGGCGGCGGCCTTCGGCTTCCTTTTCACGGGGCCCGCCGTCGCGCCGCGCTTCCCGGTCTGCGCCGGGGCCGTGCGCCTTATGGGCGCGGGCCGCTTGTTGCTCTCCTGCATGGATATTTCCTTCGCCCGCGAAGGGGCTCTTCCTTTATATACGCATCTGTCGTGACATACGGAATTATTATACCATTGATTCACCAATTGATGGTTGTTTTACTGTTAACAGAGACGATTGTTACAGAATAACGCAAAATTGACACAAAAATGGGCGTAAATTTGACGTTGAAGTCTTGATTTTGAAATAGTTTTGTAATATAATAGGGCCAATGATGAATTTGGAGGCAACCGTTATGTCCGCAATGAAACGTATGATCACCGCAATGCTCGCCTGTGTACTGCTGATGGCGCTTGTGTCGTCGGCCTGGGCGGAGAGCTGTTCCGTCCGCGTGAAGCGCGGCGGCGCGGTGGTCTACGACGCGAGCGGCGATGCGGTGGCGACGCTGCCGCAAAACACCATGCTCACGCTGACCGGCCGAAAGGGCAAGGTTTGCCGGATCAGCTACAAGGGAAAGACCGGCTACATGAAAAAATCCGACCTGGCGAAGGTGGCCGCCGCGTCCGCGGAGGCGACCGGCAATGCCGGCGGCAATGCCGCCGACTATACGCCGATGAACAAGGCGGCCTACGTGGCGTCCGAACGCGCGAAGGTGTACAACGCCAAGGGCAAGGGCGTGGGAAAGCTGTCGCTGAATGACCAGGTCACCGTGACGGCCATGAAGGACGACATCTGCAGGATCAGCGTAAACGGCAAGACCGGCTACATGAAGCGCTATGACCTGTCCGCGAAGCCCGTGAAGGCCGCCTCGGCGTCCGGGTCCGAGGCAAAGCAGGCGGGGATGAAGACCGCCTACGTGGCCTCCGACGGCGCGAAGGTGTACAACGCCAAGGGCAAGGGCGTGGGCAAGCTGTCCAGGAACGCCCAGGTCACCGTGCTGGCGGTGAAGGACGACGTGTGCAAGATCAGCGTGGGCGGCAGGAAGGGCTATATGAAGAAGGGCGACCTGTCGACGAAGCAGGCGGGCCAGCCCGCGGCGTCGGTGCAGGCGGAGGCCGCTTCGTCCTCCGGCTCCGCCGCGACCCCGGCCAGGGGCACCGCCAGGGAGATGGACTGGTGGAACAGCGACATCCAGAAGATCTTCCCCCGGGGCGGCACCGCCACCGTCACCGACGTGGACACCGGCCTCGCGTGGAAGGAGCAGCGCCGGGGCGGCACCAACCACGCCGACGTGCAGCCCGTCACCGCCGCGGACACCGCCGCGCTGAAGCAGGCCTACGGCGGCACGTGGAGCTGGGCGCGCCGGGCGATCTTCGTCACCGTCAACGGCGAAAACTACGCCGCCTCCATGAACGGCATGCCCCACGGCGGCGGGTCCATATCGGACAACGATTTCAACGGCCATCACTGCATCCACTTCACCAACAGCCGCACCCACGGCAGCGACCGGGTGTGCGCGCTGCACCAGGCGGCCATCAAGAAGGCGGCGGAGACGACGCTGAATTGATAAATCACATGCGCAAATATAGACACTACATCTGGGACTTCGACGGCACGCTGTTCGACAGCTATCCCCACAGCACCCGGGCGCTGTACGTCACGGCGCGGCACTACGGCGCGGAGGTCACCTACGACGCGGTCAGCCGCGCCATCCGCCACAGCTTCGCGCGGGCGTTTAAACTGGTGGGGCTGTCCGAGGAACAGCTTATGATGTTCCACCGGCTCCGGGCCGACGACGCCTTCCCCCCGCCCATCGTGCCCTTTCCCCACGCGGAGGCGGTGCTGCGGGCGCTTTGCGAGGGCGGGGCGCGGCACACGCTGTACACCCACTCCAACCACAAGATGTCCGTCCGGTTCTTAAGGCAGTTCGGGCTGGACCGTTTTTTCGACGGCTGGGTGACGCCGGACGACCCCGGCTTTTCCATGAAGCCCGACCCCGGCGCCATACGCTACATCCTGGAGCACCGGGCCATCGACCCCGCCGACGCCGTGATGGTGGGCGACCGGGAGATCGACATGCGCTGTGCCCGGGACGCCGGGGTGGACGGCATACTGGTGGACCCGGACCGCCTGGTGGCAGAGACCTGCGCCAGGTACCGCGCGGACGACCTGATAGATATCATATTGTAACGAACAAGGGGCTATCTCAAAACGCATAATCATTCAAATGAATACATGTTGTAGGGGCGGCGATGCGCCGCCCGCCCGTAGGGACGCCATTCATGGCGTCCGCAAATGTTTCGTACCCGGGCGGGCGCCGCATCGGCGCCCCTTTCTGAGCAGCTTGCCGTTATAGGTGCGGGGGACGCGGTCGATGGCTTCAATGTAGGCCGGCACCTTATAGGCCTCCAGCCGTCCGGCGAGGAAGGCCCGCAGTGCGGCGAAATCCACGGCGCACCCGGGCTTTGACTGGACGTACAGCCTGGGCACATTGCCCCGGTGGGGGTCGCTGACCGGCACCGCGGCGCAGTCGGCGACGCCCTCAAAGCCCATGGCGGCGTCCTCGATCTCCTCCGGGGAGACCTTGTTGCCCCCCACGTTGATCACATAGCCCCGCCGTCCCAGCAGTATGATGTCGCCGTCCGGGTCCAGATAGGCCTCGTCGTTGGAGTAGATCACGCCGTCCGCCATGGCGCGGGCGGTCTCTTCGTCGTCCTGCCAGTAGCCCAGCATGTTCATGCCACCGGCGGAGGCCAGCAGCCCGGCGCGGTCGGCGGAGGTCTCGATCTTTCGGCGGTCGTCGTCCACGAAGAACAGCCGGGCGTTGCAGGCAGATTTGCCGATGCAGTTGGGCTTGGCGTCCGGGCGGTTGAAGTTGTACAGCGCCACGCAGCCGCTCTCCGTGGAGCCGTAGAAGTTGTAAAGCCGACTGTTCGGCAGCAGGCGGCAGATCTCCCGGCGGTCCGCCTCGGGCATGGGCGCGGCCCCGAACTGTATGTAGCGGATGCGGTCCGCGTAGTCTTTAAGCCTGCCCCGGGAGAGCCTGAGCACGGCGGTGAGCGCCGCGGGCACCAGGTCCAGGGCGTTTACGCCGCAGTCGTCCAGGTTCCTGAAGAACTGCTTCATGTTCATGGCGCTGCCCAGCAGCACCACGGTGGAGCCGTTGACCATGTTGGCGTAGTAGCGGCGCAGGCCGTGGGAGTGGTTCATCGGCGAGGGGATCATCTCCACGTTGTCATCTTCCATCTCCACGCCGTATATGACGTTCTCCGCCAGCGCGATGTCGTTGCCGTGGGTCAGCACGATGCCCTTCTCCCGGCCGGTGGTGCCGGTGGAGAACAGTATCTCACTGACGTCGGCGCGCACGGGCCAACGGTCCGACTCAAAGGGTTTTGCTTCGCCTTCCATGCGGGCCAGGTCCTCGAAGCACCAGCGCCGCGCGGCGGCATCCCCGGGACGGCAGGCGACGATGGCCACGGCCCCGACCCTCTCCGCGATGGCGTCGATCTTGCCGGGGGCGCAGTTGTGCTCCAGCGGCACGAATATCGCGCCGACGCGCTGCAGCGCCAGCTCGGTGGCCAGGTAGTCGATGGTCTGGCAGGCCTCGACCACCACCCGGTCGCCGGGGGCGACGCCCTCCCGGACAAACGCCCCGGCCAGCCGGGCGATCTTCCGCGCGTATTCGCGATAGGTGACCCGGCCGTTGTCGTCAGTCAGGCACAGCCGGTCGGGGGACTGCTCCGCGTGGCGGAATACCGCCTCAACGATGGAATCAAACATGATGCCATGCTCCTTCAGGTGTTGTTGGCGTGCTGGGTATCGTACAGCGCGGCGTACAGCCTGTCCCACAGGGGGCCGTAGCCCGGGGACGAGGGGCTGACCGGGCGGGCGATGGGGTTTTTAGTGTCGATGGCGATCTTCCCGCCCGGCTGCATCAGCATCAGCCGCGTGCCCAGCACGATGCCCTCCTGGATGTTGTGGGTGATGAATATGAACGTGCAGTTCTCCTGCTGGGAGATGGCCAGCACCTCCTGCTGCAGGGTGTTGCGGGTGATGGCGTCCAGGGCGGCGAAGGGCTCGTCCATCAGTATGATGGCGGGCTTCAGTGCCAGCGCCCGGGCGATGGCCACGCGCTGCTTCATGCCGCCGGAGAGCTGGTAGGGATAGTCCCGCTCGTGGCCGTCCATCTTGACCTTTTTGAGCACGTCTGAGGTGATGGCCTCCAGCCGTGCCCTGTCCCGGATGCCCTGGCGCTTGAGCGCGAACTGTATGTTCTTCTCGACCGTCAGCCAGGGAAAGAGCTGGTTGAAGTCCTGAAACACCATGATCCGGTCCGTGCCGGGGCCGGTGATCTCCCGGCCGTCCACAAGGATTTTGCCCTTGCAGTGCTCGAACCCGGCGATGCAGCGCAGCAGCGTGGTCTTGCCGCAGCCCGAGGGCCCCAGTATGCACAGAAATTCCCCCTGGGCCACCTCCAGGTTCAGATCGTCGATGACCGCGTGCTCCCGGCTGTCGTCGTCGTACACCTTGCAGAGCCCTTCTATCTTCAACAACGCGCTCATAGCTTGCGCATCCCCCATTTGACTACGGTGTGCTTTTCGATGGGATTGAGTATGCCGTACTGCACCACCAGGCCGATGATGATGATGACCACCAGCGTGGCGTACATCTCGGCGTTGTTCATGTTGGTGCGCATCTGATTGATGTACATGCCGATGCCCGGCGCGGCGGCGATGCCGAAGATCATCTCCGCGCTGATGAGCCCGCGCCACGCCCTGGCCCAGCCCACCTTGAGGCCGGAGAGTATGTAGGACATGGCGGCGGGGAAGTAGACGTCAAACAGCATCCCGGCCCCGCTGAGCCCCAGGTTCCTGCCCGCCTCCACGTAGAGTTTGGGCACGGACTTGAAGCCGTCGATCAGGTTGCGGGACATGGGCCAGATGACCGAGTGCACCACCAGAAACACGATCACCCCCGGGTTCACGCCGAATATGATGATCACCACCGGCAGAAGCGCCACGCCCGGCAGCAGGTCGGCCACGGCCACCACAAGGCTGTACACGTTGTGGAACCCGTGGCTGACCATGCACAGCCCGGAGAACAGGAAGGCCAGCAGTATGCCGATGGCCATGCCCTCCAGGAGCAGCTTCATGGAGTTGAACAGATAGACCCACAGGGACACCCCCGCGTAGCCCATCACGAAGTTCTTCACAAACGCCCGGGCGATGGTCTCCAGCCGGGGGAAGATGATCTCCGAGCGCGCGCCGAACACGTGGGCCCGGGCGACGATCTCCCACGCCGCGAGTATCACGGCCACGAAGATCAGCTTCTCCGCAATGCCCTTCAAGGGCGTTTTTTTCGTCATTCCAAGCCTCCAGAGTACACCGTAGGGGCGGAAGACCGCCCCCGGACGCCATAAATGGCGTCCCTACGGGTGGATTGCGTCGCGTTGCCGTCGATTAAGGCCGTCCGCGGATGCCTGCGTCAGTTCCCCTTCACGTTGTCGAACACCAGATTGCTGTAATTGCCGGGATCGGCCTCGATGAAGGCGTTGTCGAACATGAACCGGGCCATGTCCTCGATGCCCTGGGTCTCGGCGGAATAGCTGCCCATGCCGAGGTAGCGGATCTCGTCCTCCACGGAGTTGCCGTCGTACTGGCTGGTCAGCGCCGCGGTGGCCTCGAGGTTGCCGTTGACGTAGTCGATGGCCTCCGTCAGGCCGTCGCAGAGCGCCTTGTACAGCTCGGGCCGGTTGTCGTGCAGGTCGACGGCCGCGACGCCCACGATGAAGGAGTTCTCCTTGGGCCAGGCGGCCTTCAGGGCCTCGATCTCGTGCAGGCCCTCGGTCTCCCGCTCGCGGAAGATGTAGGGGTTGGTGGTCAGGTGCAGCGGCAGGCTGCCGGTCATGAGGGCGTTCATGCCATCGGGGTGCTTCATGGCCACGAGGTTGGCGTCCAGCGCGTGGGCGTCGTAGCCGTTGTCGCTTAAGCACTTGGCCAGTATGATGTGCTGTATGGAGCCGATGTTCACCAGCGCGACCTGGTTCTCGCTGCCCACGATGTCCTCCAGCGCGTTGATGCTGTCGTCGTTGGACATCAGGCCGTGCTCCTGGCCGGACAGGTTGGTGAAGATCTTGTAGCCCACGTTCTTGGAGATGCCGGTGATGGCCGGGCCAACGCCCATGAAGCCCACGTCCACGGAGCCGGACATGACGCCGGTGTTGATGTCCGCGCCGGAGCTCATCTGCACCCATTCGACCTCCAGGTCGCCGTCATAGGCCTTCTCGATGAATCCCTCGGTCATGGCCACCACCACGGGGGCGTAGGCCAGGCCGTACTGGTAGGCGATGGTCAGGTGCGCGCCCTCGGCGAGCGCCGGAACGGCGCAGAGCAGGGCGGCGATCAGCAGGGCGGTCAGCAGCTTCTTCATGATGATTCCTCCTAAAATGGTTGTTATTGCAACTCCTCCACCATGGCCCACATGGCCTCGACGGATTCAAAGTTCTCGGGCTGTATGTATTCCATCGTGACGGAGATGTCGAACATCTCCTCCAGGTTGGCGATGATGCCCACCACCGCCAGGGAGTCGAGTATGCCGTCGGTCATGAGGTGCTTTTCGTGGTCGAAGTCGATGAGGGGGAATTCGCGCTTGAGCATGTCGAGTATCTGTTCCATAATAACCTCCTTTAATAGCGTTCATAGATGAATGCGCTGCCGTAGCCGTGCCCGTACATGCCGAATATGACGATGGCAAACAGGCAGCCGTAGGCGAGCAGCCACCTGAGGGCGATGCCGCGCCGATTAAGCGTCTCGCGGATCGGGAGGCGCTCCTGCACCGCGTCCACGACGATCAGTATGACCACGGCGGCCGCGGACACGATCGCCCGGTCGATGTTCATGCCGTAGGTCGAGGGCTTGAGCAGGCTGGCCCACGCGATGCCGGGGCGCGCCATCTTCCGAAGGATGGCGACGGCGGTGCGCAGGTCGTCGGCCCGGAAGAACACCCGGCCGAGGCAGCACAGCGCGAAGGTGCGCAGCGTCTGCCAGGCCCGCCAGGCGAAGTGGGCGGTGTCGATCCGCAGCCGGCGGTTCACGCCCGCGAACACCGGCTCGAGTATGGCGCTTCCGATCAGCAGCGCGGCGTGGAACAGTCCCCACACCACGTATTTCCACGCGGCGCCGAGCCAGATGCCGCTGACCAGCCACACCACCAGTATCGGAAAGCAGCTGCCGAACAGCTCCGCCGCCCGGGTCCTCCCGGCCTTCGCCCACCGGCGCTTGGTGTTCTTGACGAACGCCGACGTGGACACCGGGAAGTAGATGTAATCCTTGAACCACTCCTGCAGCGAGATGTGCCAGCGCCGCCAGAATTCACCCATGGTCCGGGAGAAGTAGGGGTGGTTGAAGTTCCTTTTGAGCGATATACCCATCATTTCGGCCACGCCCGTCACGATGTCGATGCAGCCGGAGAAGTCCGCGTAGATCTGCACGGAGTAGGTGACCACCGCCGCAATCAGCACAAAGCCCCGCAACCGGCTCCAGTGGGTGAAGGCCGCGTCCACGAACAGCCCCAGGCGGTCGGCGACGACCAGCTTTTTGAAGAAGCCCCACATCATCAGCTGCGCGCCGGAGGCCAGCTTTTCGTAGCTGAACGCCACGCCGCCCTTGAGCTGCCGCTTAAAGTCGTTGTAGCGGTCGATGGGCCCCTGCACCACGTGGGGGAAGAACGACAGAAACGCGAAGTAGGCGATGGGCGATTCCTCCGCGGGGTAGCGTTTCCAGTACACGTCCAGCAGGTAGCCCAGGGCCATGAAGGTGTAGAAGGAGACGCCCAGCGGCAGCAGCAGCCGAAAGACCGGCAGCTGCTTAAGATGTATGAGCCCCAGCGCCGCGTTCAGGTTTTCCAGCGCGAACGCCGCGTACTTGCACACGACCAGCAGCCCGATGGCGACCGCCATGCCCACCGAGAGCGCCTTCTTCGCCCGGGCCTTGGCCTCGGCGCGCAGCACCTTGCGCTCGGCGGCCTCGGCGGCCTTGATCCTTGCGTCGTATGCGCGGTAGATGCCGCCGATCCGCTTCGCCGCGAGGAACGTGACCAGCGCGGTCGTCAGCAGAAAGGGCAGGGCCTTCAGTCCCGAGAGGGCGTAGAACGCCAGGTTCGAAAGCGCGATGACAATGGTCTGCCGCCTGCGCCCCACCGTATAGTAGACGGCCAGCACGACGCCCACGAAGCCCAGAAACTGTATCGAATGGTAACTCATGTCCACCCCTTGAATGACGCAGGTATTTATTCCGGTTTGACGCCGCCGTAGAGGAAATTGCCGTAGAAGGTCTCCCCCTCCGACGCGCGCCACGGGACCACGGTGTAGCGGCAGTCGCCCTCCGGCGCGCCCTCCGCGTCCTCAAACCGGGTGTCGACGGTGTCGGCAAGGCGCGTCCAGGCCCCGTCGGGCCCGTCCTTTCGGTAGACCGAATACCCGTCGGCCCCGCGCGCCGCCGCCCAATTGATCCGGACGCCGCCGTCCGCCGCCGCGGCTTCGAGGCTCCCGGGCGCCGGAAGGGTCCAGTCCCGGTGCGCGGCGTCCAGCTCGATGTCCAGAAGCCACGGCGTGATGACGTCCGCGTAGCGCTCCCAGGCGGCGTCCCAGTCGGCGTAGGCCGCGTCGCCGCGCTTGTCCCTCAGGTCGGGATCGAGCGCCGTGAGCCGGGCGCACAGGCCGTCGGTGAACTTGACGGAGCCGTGGATGTTGGTGTGCTTGTCGTTGTAGAAGTCCTGGGTCAGGTCAAGGCCCAGCGCCACGGTCTGATCGGAGAGGTCGAGCACCTCGTAGCCCCGGGCGCGCAGGTGGTCGCAGACGGTGTTGATCCGGCCCATGGTCTCGCCGGTCTTTTCCGCCCGGGGGACCGAGACGAACAGCACCTCCACGCCCTCGCGGTCGCAGTAGTCCAGCAGGCTGTCGATCGCCTCCATGAGCGTCTCCGGCACGGCGGTGCGCAGGTCGGAGTCCAGGTATTCGTCGGAGATGTCCTCCGCGCCGCCGAGGTAGTCTTTGTAGGTGCCCGCGCCGTTGAAGCCGTCCAGCTCGGGCACGGGGCCGTTGATCAGCCGGTCGTACCAGAGCTCCCGGAGCCGAAGCCACGGAAAGCGGAACTCCAGCCGGTCCAGCCATCCGTAGCCCATCAGATCGGAGAGCCGGTCGGTCAGCGCCCGCTTTTCCCCGGATTCGGGCATGTAGTTGAGCAGGTAGTGCGCCCCGGAGGCGTCGAGGTCGTCCGCGTCCACGGAGTTGACGCTCACGATGAACCGGGCGTCGGGCTGGGTCTTGCGGACCTCCCGGATGAGGTATTCCGTGGCGTAGAAGGGCTGGTCCGGGCTGGCGTAGGGGTAGACGGCCAGCCCGTGGTTGTGCCACGCGACCAGGGCGTTCCAGAAGGCGTAGCAGTTGCTGGAGCCGAGGTAGACCGCGTCCAGGCTGTCGTCGGCCTCCTCGTAGAAGCCGCCGATGGTCTGATAACTCCGGTAGTCCGGGTAATGGGCGAACACCCGGGTCACCGGGTAGAGCAGCAGGGCGAACAGGGCCCAGAACGCGGCAACTCTCAATACAATGGTCTTTTTCTTTTTCATCTGGTTATGTCCGATAACCCACTTTCAAGTAATAACCTACCGGAATTATACCCACTGAACGGGGAAATGTCAACCTCGCGCGGGCGCCCGTCAGAACTGCTCGTAGATGAACCCCGTCGCGCCGTAGCCGGGGCCGTAGACCCCGAAGATCAGCACGAAGAACAGGCAGCCGAAGATGAGGGCCCACCGGATGGCGATGCTGCGCCTCGACAGCGTCTCGCGCAGAGGGGTCCGCTCCTGAACGATGTCCACGATAAACAGTATCAGCATGGCGGCCAGTGTGACCAGCAGGTCCGGCACAGTGCCGCTGAACGCAACCAGACTCTCCCACAGCGCAGCAAGCGAGAGCGGTCCGCGGGCGATGGCCCTGAAGATGCCCATGGCGTCCGACAGGCTCGCTGCCCGGAAGAACACCCGGCCCACGCAGCAGATGAAGAAGGTGCGCAGTATCTGCCACGCCCGCCAGAGGGGGTTCTCCGCCCTGATCCCGAGGCGGCGGTTTGCGGCGATGAAGGCCGGCTCCAGCAGGGCGCTTGAGATCAGCACGGCGGCGTGGAACAGGCCCCAGACCACGAATTTCCAGTCCGCGCCGTGCCAGATGCCGGTGACCATCCACACCACAAGGATCGGGAAGCAGGTGGCGAAGCGCTCGGCGGCGCGGGGTTTGCCCTTCTCCCGCAGGCGCTTCTTGACGCCCCGCATCAGCCCGGAGGCGGATACGGGGAAGTACACGTAATCCTTGAACCACTCCTGCAGCGAGATGTGCCAGCGCCGCCAGAACTCGCCCATGGAACGGGACAGGTAGGGGTGGTTGAAGTTCTTTTTGAGGCGGATGCCCAGCATCTCCGACACGCCGGAGACGATGTCGATGCAGCCGGAGAAGTCCGCGTAGATCTGTATGGAGTAGAGCGCCACCGCGCCGATGAGCACGCCGCCGCCCAGCTCCTGCCAGCCGGAAAAGGCCTTGTCGATGATCAGGCCCAGCCGGTCCGCGATCACCAGCTTCTTGAAGAAGCCCCACAGCGTCAATTCCGCGCCGAAGGCGAGCTGCCGGGGGTCGAAGGCCACGCCGTCACGGATCTGGTCCCGGAACTCCTTGTAGCGGTCGATGGGCCCCTGCACCACGTGGGGGAAGTAGGAGAGGAACGCGGCGTAGCTGAGCAGGCTCTGCTCGGCCTCGTACCGACGCCAGTACACGTCCAGCACGTAGCCCAGCGCCATGAAGGTGTAAAACGATATGCCCACCGGCAGTATCACGCGAAACACCGGGACCTGCGGCCGGTTGATAAGCGCCAGCGCGGCGTTGAGGTTCTGCAGCAGGAAGCCCGTGTACTTGCAGACCACCAGCAGTGCGATGGGGATGAGCATCCCCGGGATCAGCGCCCTTTTGGCCCGGGCCTTCGCCGCGGCGCGCAGGGCCTTTTTGGCCTGTTTGTCGGCCTCCGCCCTGATCTGCGCGTCGGTCTCGCGGTACGCCCGGTCCATGGCCCGGGCCGACCAGAAGGAGACCAGCAGCGTCGTCGCCAGAAACGGCAGGTATTGCGGGCCGGCCATGCCGTAGAACGCCAGGTTCGCCAGCAGCAGCACGGCCTTCTGACGCCTGCGCCCTGCCAGGTAGTAGACGGTCAGCACGACCAGCACGAATGCGAGAAACAGTATGGATTGATAGCGCATGTTCATCCCTCAGGCTGTCGTAGTATCACAGTGTTATGCTCTGGCCGAAGGTGGAGAAGTTGCCGTACAGCAGGTCCTCCCCGGACCGGCGCGCGGGCACCACGGTGTAGCGGTACTCGACGCCGCCTCTGAGCCCGCCGTCCGCGAAGGCGCAGTCCTCCGTCGCGGCCACCCGCTCCCAGACGCCCTTGGCCCCCTCCTTGCGGTAGACACAGTAGACCTCCGCGCCCTTCACCGGCCGCCAGGCGATCTCTGCCCGAGCGTCCCCGGCGGGGGAAACCTTCACGCCCCGGGGCTCGGCGAGGGAGAAGTCCCGGCTTCCGGCTTCCGGCTCGAAGTCCAGCACATAGGGGGCGATGATCTCCATGTAGCGCGCCAGGCCACTGTCCCAGCTTGCGTAGGCCGGGTCGCCGCGCCGATCCTCCAGGCCGTAGGTTTCGATCAGGTATTTTGAGAGGTAGTCGGTGAACTTGATGGCCCCGTGGATGTTCGTGTGGGTGGGGTCGTAGAAATCCTGCGAGAGGTCCAGCGGGATCGCCCCGACCTGATCGTTCAGGTACAATACGTCGTGGCCCCGTTCGCGGATGAGGTCGCAGGCGGTGTTGATCCGGCCCAGCAGGTTTGCGGTCTTTTCGTCCCGGGGCACCGCGACGAACAGCACCCGGACGCCCTCCGCGTCGCAGTAGTCCATAAGGTGCTCGAGGCACGCGCGCTGGTTGTCCGTAATGGGGGTCCGCTTTTCGGTGGTCCTGTACCGGCGGGTGAGGTTGAGGCTCCTGGACAGGAAGTTGTCGTAGTGGCTGGCGGCCTTCATGCCGTCCACCCGGGGGATGATGCCCTCGTCCAGGTATTCCGTCCAGTACTGCCGCATGCGGATCCACGGCAGGTACAGCTCCAGGCGCTCCGACCAGCCGAGCCCCAGCAGGTCGCAGAGGTGGTCCCGGAGCTTCCGCTTGAGCTCGGAATCGGGCATGTAGCTTAAAACGTGGTGGACGTGGGAGATGTCCATGGCGTCGAACACCACGGAATTGATGCTCACGATGTACAGTGCGTCCGGCTGGGTCTTGCGGGCCTCCCGGATGACGTACTCTATGGCGTAGAGCGGCATGCCGGCGCAGGTGTACGGGAACACGGTCAGGCCGTGGTTCTTCCAGGCCATCAGGGCGTTCCAGAAGGCATAGCAGGTGCTCGTGCCGATGTACACCCCCTGCAGGCTGCCCGCGGGCTCGTCGTAGAAGGCGCGTATGGACTGGGCGATTCTGAAATCGGGATGATTGGAAAACACCGCAGTCATCGCGGCGTACAGTATGATGAATATGCCGATAAAGGCAACGATTTTAAGGATGCTTTTCTTCACCTGGCGCCTCGTCAAGGGTCGGTCTCTTCGTGTCCGTGTATTTAGCCGTCATTCGCCCCAGTATACCACAACGGCGCATCGATGGCAACCGCAAAACCCGCCCGAAAATGTAAGGTTTTCCGGCATTTCCGAATGGCGGGGCGGTCACAGTGTTATGCTCCGGCCGAAGGTGGAGAAGTTGCCGTACAGCAAATCCTCCCCGGACCGGCGCGCGGGCACGACGGTGTAGCGGTATTCGACGCCGCCTTTGAGGCCATCGTCCGCGAAGGCGCAGTCCTCCGACACGGCCACACGCTCCCAGACGCCCGTGGCCCCCTCCTTGCGGTAGACACAGTAGACCTCCGCGCCCTTCACCGGCCGCCAGGCGATCTCCGCCCGAGCGTCCCCGGCGGGGGCGACCTCCACGCCCCGGGGCGCTTTGAGGGTGAAATCCCGGTTCCCCACGTCCAGCTCGAAGTCCAGCACGTAGGGGGCGATGATATTCAGGTAGCGCGCCAGGCCACTGTCCCAGCTTGCATAGGCCGGGTCGCCGCGCCGATCCTCCAGACCGTAGGCTTCGATCAGGTATTCCGAGAGGTAGTTGGTGAACTTGATGGCGCCGTGGATGTTGGTGTGCTTGATCTCGTAGAAGTCCTGCGACAGGTCCAGGTGCACCGCGTCGGCCTGATCGGTCAGGTACAGTACGTCGTGGCCCCGCTCGCGGATGAGGTCGCAGGCGGTATTGATCCGGCCCAGCGACTCCGCCGAGCGCTCCCCTCGGGGCACCGACACGAACAGCACCCGGACGCCCTCCGCGTCGCAGTAGTCCATAAGATGCTCGAGGCACGCCTGCTGGTTGGGGGAGATGGGGGTGCGCTTTTCGGTGGTCTTGTACCGGCGGGTGAGGTCGAAGGTCCTTGAAAGGAAGTTGTCGTAGTAGCTGGCGCCCTTCATGCCGTCTATCCGGGGGATGATGCCCTCGTCCAGGTACTCCGTCCAGTACTGCCGCATGCGGATCCATGGGAAGTCCAGCTCCAGCCGCTGCGAACGGTCCAGCATCAGCAGGTCGCAGAGGTGGTCCCGGAGCTCCCGCTTGAGCTCGGAATCGGGCATGTAGCTCATGATGTGGTAGATATGGGTGATGTTGAGATCGTCATAGTCCACGGAGTTGACGTTGACGATGAACACGGCGTCCGGCTGGGTCTTGCGGGCCTCCCGGATGACGTACTCCGTGGCGTAGATGGGCATCGAGGCGCAGCTGTACGGGAACACGGTCAGGCCGTGGTTCTTCCAGGCGATCAGAGCGTTCCAGAAGGCGTAGCAGTTGCTGGAGCCGATGTACACCCCCTGCAGGCTGCCCGCGGGCTCGTCGTAGAAGGCACCTATGGACTGGGCGATCCTGAAATCGGGATGATTGGAAAACACCGCGGTCATCGCGGTGAACAGTATGATGAATATGCCGATAAAGGCGATGATTTTTAGGATGCTTTTCTTCACCTGGCGCCTCGTCAAGGTCTCTTTGTGTTCGTGTATTCAGCCGTTGTTCGCCCCAGTATACCACAACGGCGCAACGATGACAACCACAAAACCCGCCCGAATATGTAAGGTTTTTCGGAAGCGACGGTGCGGATGATTCAACAAAAAACATCTACTCTGTTCCAGAATTTGCCACAGCTTTGACAATTCTTGAATGTAGAATGATTCTAGACAAAATTGTGATGGAATGGCATATTCCATACCCCATGGGTCATAAGAAAGTCATGAACACAGCGGCGCGCCGCGCGCCGCGACAATCAGGAGGCAAATGATATGAAATCCCTTATTCGCAAATTGATCTGTCTGATGCTGGTGCTGGCGAACCTGAACGTCGTCGCGCTGGCGGAGCCTACCCTGGCCGTGCGCACCGCCGTATTCGGCGCGGAGGAGGCGCGGTCGGCGGACGTCTTTTCCGCCGACCCGGACAGCGTGTTCACCCTCACCAGAAGCGGGGGCTGGAAGAGCCGTGTGGTGGCCATGAAGTGGTACGACGGCGGGTCCGGCGTGCTTCGGAAGGGCGAGTACGGCGGACTGTACGACGTGAAGACCGGCATGCACCTGAAGATCAAGCGCATGGGCGGCAGCTCCCATGCCGACGTGGAGCCCGCCTCGAAGTCCGACACCGCGAAGCTCAAAAAGATGGGCTATTCCTGGGACCGCCGCCCGGGTATACTCTACTCCGACGGCAAGTTCGTGGCCTGCTCCTTCGCCACGCAGCCCCACGGCCACCAGACGATCTCGAAAAACGGCTATCACGGCCAGTTCTGCCTGCACATGGTGGGCAGCAAGACCCACGGCTCCGACCACGTGGACGCCGACCATCAGGCGGCCATCAAGAAGGCGTATAGCTGGGCGCATTGATGCGATCTGCTTAGAGTGTGTTTCTAAAATGCCTGAAGCGCATTTTCGGCGTATTTAGCTGCATTTCTGCGTTGATTTCCCTTGACTTAGCCCCACTAAGCCTGCGGAAAATCGCCTTGAAATGCAGCCAAATCCGCTCGAAATTGCATCTCCCGGCATTTAGAAACACACTCTAGTTTGGTAATAAACGGGAAGTTATTTGAGTGTGGAGTGTGGAGAGTGGAGTGTGGAGTTAAAGCTACCGGCTGACGCAGAATCCCATAGTATCCGCGCGGCATGCTTTCCCCTTCAGGGGAAGGTGGCAGCCCGTAGGGCTGACGGAAGAGGTCGTGCCTTCCCCTTGAGGGGAAGGTGGACCGCCGCAGGCGGGACGGATGAGGGAAGGTGGACCGCCGCAGGCGGGACGGATGAGGTGTTCACTCTACACTCCACACTCCACACTCGGGCGAAGCCCGACAACTTCTAATTTACCGACAAAACTGAGCAGTCACGATACCCCAGGCATCGGCAATGATCCGATCGTGGTCGAAGGCCAGCCGCTCGCCCGCCGGGAGCGCGGGCACGCCGTCCGCGACGTCGAACCACCGGGCCTCCGCCGCGTCGTCACCCGCCGAGGCGTCGATCATGCCGTCGTCCAGCAGCACCGTGTAGGCGGCGGAGACCGTCCAGCCCCGGGGATCGCGCCCCGGCGCGCTGTATACGCCCACCAGAGACAGGGACAGATCCCTGATCCCCGTCTCCTCCTCCAGTTCCCGCGCGGCGGTGCGCTCGATGGTCTCGCCCTCCTCCGCAAAGCCCCCCGGCAGCGCCCAGCACCCCAGACACGGGTGGCCGCCGCGCCGGATGAGGAGCAGCCGGATTTTCCCGTCGCACTTCGCGAATACGGCCACGTCCGCCGTCAGCGCGGGCTTGGGATAGTTCTTCGCGCGGTACCTGGCGATGGCCTCGGCCTCGGTCAGGCCCCGCTTGTCCCTCAGTTCGCTCATAATGATCCTCCCCCCAATGCGATATGGCAGGGCCGATTCCTCTGGCCCTGCTATCATTATACCATTCCCCGCGGCATTCGTCCATCGACTGTGACATTTCGCGGGAGATTTCCCGGTTTATTGTGAAAGCGGCTTGCAAGTCCCGTCAAAAAGTAATATAATGGAATGGATTATGAATGTCCGGAGGTTTTGAGACATGCTGTTATTCATCGACGCCTGCGTGCGGCGCGAGTCCCGCACGCGGCGGCTGGCGGAGCGCTACCTGGCCGGGGTCGGCGGGGAAGTGAAGCGCCTGCGCCTGGAGGAGATGGATTTTCCCGGGGTGGACGAGGCCTTTCTGCGCTGGCGGGACGGCTGCATTGCCCGCGGCGACTACGCCTCGGCGCGGTTTGCGCCGGCGCGCGCCTTCGCCGCGGCGGACGAGATCGTGATCGCCGCGCCCTACTGGGACCTGTCCTTCCCGGCGATGCTCAAGCAGTTCTTCGAGCAGATCTGCGTGCTGGGGCTGACCTTCCGCTACACCCCGGAGGACGTGCCCGAGGGCCTCTGCCGCGCGCGGCGGCTGACCTACTTCACCACCGCGGGAGGGCCCATCTATTCGCAGGCGCCGGGGTTCGGCTACGTGGAGGCGCTGACCCGGACGTTCTACGGAATCCCGGAGGTGCGCCTGATCAGCGCGGAAAACCTGGACATCGCGGGCGCGGACGTGGCGGGACTGCTGCGCGCCGCCGAGGCAGACATCGACCAACTGCTCAAATCACAGGACAAGGAGGAAACCTGACTATGAAGATCACCAAGAACGTGAACGGCAACATCGCCACCATCGCCCTGGAGGGCCGCCTGGACACCACCACCGCGCCGGAGCTGGAGAAGGAGCTCAAGGGCGTCATCGAGAGCGCCGACGCGCTGACGCTGGATTTCGGCAGCCTGGATTACATATCCTCCGCCGGACTGCGCGTGCTGCTTTCGGCCCACAAGGCCATGAGCAAGAAGGGCGGCATGAAGGTCGTGAACGTCAACGAGCTGGTGCGCGAGGTGTTCGACGTGACCGGCTTCTCGGACATCCTGACGATCGAGTGACCGTCGCGCCGTGAGGAGGTCAACACAATGGTATCGGATAAATTCATGGTCAACAGCGACGCCGAGCGCATGGCGGCCGCCCGCTACGCCACGGAGCGCTTCGCCTGGCAGGCGAAGCTGGACAGGCACGACACGCTGCGGCTCAGCCTGCTGGTGGAGGAGACGCTGGGCATGGTGAAGACCATGCTGGACGACTTCTACGGCCAGCTTTGGTTCGTCAATCAGGGCCGGACCTGCGAGATCCACTTCGAGGTCACGGCGGACATGAACATGGACCGGAAGGAAGCGCTGTTGTCGGTGTCCAGCACGGGCAAGAACGCCGCGGCGAAGGGCTTCATGGCCAGGCTGGGCGACATGATCTCCTCGGCGGTGTACGGCCTGGGCGAGACCATCGACGCCTACGGCCGGGAGACCATGCAGTACGGCATCGTGAATACCACCGGCATGATGGTGTCCAACGCCGAGATGGTGCCCATCTGGACGCTGCAGACCTACCGGCAGGACCTGAACCAGGCCAAGGACGCCGACGGCGCGGCGGACGAAGCCTGGGACGAGCTGGAGAAGTCCATCGTCGCCCGGCTGGCGGACGACATCGTGGTGGGCGTCAAGGGCGACCGCATCGACATGATCATCACCAAGAAGTTCTGATATAGGGGGGGCGATGGCATCATCGCCCCCTGTATCATCATCCCGTCAACGGAGCGCACGATATGCGAATCACGTCGTATTTCAGAACCTGGCGCAACCGGACCACCCTCGGAAAGCAGCTGAGCCGGGTGCTCAACCTGCTTTTGTTTTTGCTGCTGATCCCGCTGCTTCTGTACTTTCAGACGGCGCAGTCCCGGGTCAACCTGGCCCACGAGGCGGCGTCGGTCAAGCGGGTGCTGGCGCTGGAGGCCGTGCGGCTGGAGGACTACATCGCCGAGCTGGGCGACTACTCGCTGCAGTTGCGCAACGATTCCGGCTTCATGGGGCTTCTGTCCCGGGAGGGGGAGCTGGACTACGCCCGGCAGCGCACCGTGGAGAGCGCGCTGAGGATGCTGTTTTACAGCCGGGACGACATCGAGTGGATGGAGCTTTACTTACTGAAGTCCCGGGCGGCGTTTCGCATCGAGAGCGACCGCCGGAAGGTACTGCCGCTTGCGTACCTTCCCCCGGAGGCGCTGGACGACCATGACGCCTTCATCGCCGCTCCGGACTACGTGTCTATCCAGCCGGAGGCGGCGGGCTTCGTGCGCGTCACCCGCACGATCATCGATTCCCCCCGCACCACCCCGCTGGCGGTGGTGCGCTTTCTGGCGGACAGCTCCATCCCCGACGCCATGGCCCGCAGCCACGGTGAGAACGGGGAGCAGCTCTACCTGTTCTCCCCGGACGGCGTCAGCCTGACCCGCAACGGCGAAGAGGCCGAGGTGCTCTCGGCGCTTAATGCGGGCGAAACGGCGCTGGGCGGGCGGCGGGACCGCCGCATGCTGGCGGGCTTTCGCGCCAGGACGGGGCTCACGCTGGCCGTGCTCAAGCCCATCGCGCTGATCGACGCGGCGCTGGGGCATTACAGCGCGGTCACCACGGTGCTGGTGGCGCTGGTGCTGGGCCTGGGGCTTTTGCTCTCTGAGGTGGCGATCCGCCTGTTCACCCGGCCCGTGCGGGACCTGGCCCGGCGCATGCAGGACGTGGGCAAGGGCGACCTTCGGGCGAAGGACGACATGCGCGGCGACGGGCAGCTCGGCCTGTCCGCCGAGGCGAACCACATGCTGGCGGGCATCTCCGTGCTGATGGACCGCAGCCACGTCTCCGAGCTGAACGCGCGCGCCGCGCGGCTGGCGGCGCTGGAGGCCCAGACCAATCCCCACTTCCTGTTCAACACGCTGCAGGCCATCGCCACCGAGGCGATACTGGCCGGCGACGACAAGGTCTACCGCATGGTCACCGCGCTGGCGGCGCTGATGCGCTACACCATCAAGGGCGGCAACCTCGTTAAACTGTCCACGGAGCTGGAGATCGTGGAGAAGTACCTGCGGCTCCAGAAGTCCCGGTTCGGGGAGCGGCTGGAGTACGCCTTCGACGTGGACGACCGGCTCAGGGACGCCGAAGTGCCCAAGCTGGGGCTGCTGGCGCTGGTGGAAAACTCGGTGGTGCACGGCATGGGCGGCGCGGTGGAGGCCGTACGCCTGGGCATTGGCTGCCGCGTGGAGGGCGACTGCGCCGTGATCCGCGTGGAGGACGACGGCGCGGGCATCTCGCCGGAGCGCATGGCCGAGATCCGCGCGATGCTGGACCGGGACGACGCGGTGGTCACCCGGAACATCGGCCTGGGCAACCTGGCGACGCGGCTGAGGCTTCTGTACGGCGGGGCGGCGCGGGTCGAGATCGAGAGCGAACCCGTCCCCGGGCGCAAGACCGAGGTCAGGATGATCATACCCATGGAGGTGCTTCAAAATGCGCAAGGTGCTGATCGTGGATGACGAGCGGTCAGTCCATCAGGCCATACAGTCGCTGGTGGACTGGGACGCCCTGTGCCTGCACGCGCCCTGCTCGGCCATGAACGGCGTGGAGGGCCTTCGGCAGATGGCGGCGCTGCGGCCCGATATCGTGTTCGTGGACATGAACATGCCGCTGATGGACGGGGTGAGCTTCCTGTCCCGGGCCACAAAGCAGTACCCGGACGCCCGGTTCATCGTCGTCAGCGGGTACGACTCCTTTGATTTCGCCCAGGCCGCCATACGCTTCAACGTGGTGGACTACCTGCTCAAGCCCATCGACGTGGACGAGTTGCACGCCGCGCTTCAGAAGGCGCTGTCCCGGCTGCCCGCCCAGCCGGAGGCCTCCCGGGACACCCCCGCCGACATCGCCGCGGAGATCCGGCGCTACGTGGACCAGAACTATACCGGCGACATCAACCTGACCGACCTCGCCGAGCGGTTCTATTTCAGCCGGGAGTACATCGGGCGCGTGTTCCGGGCGCAGTACGGCTGCGGCGTGTACGAGTACATCCAGCAATTGCGCATGCAGCGGGCCATGGAGCTATTGAAGAACCCCGACCTGTCCCTGCAGGCCATCGCCGAGCACCTGGGGTACAGCAACGCCAACTATTTCAGCAAGGCGTTTCGAAAGTATTACGGCAGGTCCCCGAGCGCGTGTAGAGGTTAGGGAACAGGGAGAAGGGAGTAGGGATCAGGTTGGTGCAAAAACAAGGCTCATCATGGAAATATGGGGGATGCTCACTCCCTCCGTCTCGGCTTCGCCGAGCCACCTCCCTCTAAGAGGGAGGCTATGGATACGCCTTCGCGACCAAAAGGGGGCTGTCTCAAAACGACGATCATACGGTGCAATCCATCCGTAGGGACGCCATTCATGGCGTCCGCGGGGCTGTCTCAAAATAGAGACAGCCCCTTTTGTAACTGCGTCATCCGTAATAATCCACCGCGCCGCGGAACATGCCGTTGTCGTAGTTGCCGGGCACGTTGACGTAGAGCGGCACGTCGAAGCCCACGCGCTCGGAGTGGGCCATCTTGCCGAACACCCGGCCGTCCGGGGAGGTGATGCCCTCGACGGCGGCGCAGGAGCCGTTGGGGTTGTCGAGGATGTCCATGCTGGGGCGACCGTCGATGTCGCAATACTGCGTGGCGATCTGGCCCTTCGCCGCCAGCTTCTCGATGAAGGCGTCGGAGGCGATGAACCGTCCCTCGCCGTGGGAGACGGGGGCCATGTACACATCGCCCACCCGGGTGTGCATCAGCCACGGGCTCAGGTCGGAGGCGATGCGGGTGCGCACCAGCCGGGACTGGTGGCGGCCGATGTCGTTGAAGGTCAGCGTGGCCTCGCTGCAGCGGTCCGCCTCGCGGATCTCGCCGTAGGGCACCAGGCCCAGCTTGATCAGCGCCTGGAAGCCGTTGCAGATGCCGCCCATCAGGCCGTCGCGTTGCTTGAGCAGGTCGTGCACCCTGTCCCGCACCACGGGGTTTCTGAAGAACGCGGTGATGAACTTGCCGGAGCCGTCGGGCTCGTCGCCGCCGGAGAAGCCGCCGGGGATGAATATGATCTGGCTTTCATTGATCTTCTCCGCGAAGGCCGCGGCGGACTCCGCCACCGCCCGGGCGGACATGTTGCGGATCACCATGATCTCCGGCACCGCCCCGGCTTTTAAGAAGGCGCGGGCGGTGTCGTATTCGCAGTTGGTGCCGGGGAACACCGGGATCAGCACCCTCGGCTTCGCCGCACGGATCGCCGGGCTGACCCGCTTTTCGGCACGGTATTCAAACGCCTTTGGCGTCGGATAGGTCTTTTTGACCGTGGCCGGGAACACGCCGTTCAGCCGGCCCTCGTAGAGCGCCTCCAGATCGTCGGCGGGGATGCTGGCGCCGCCGCAGGCAAACGCCCGCGCCGCGGTGACCTCGCCGATCACATCCGCGCCTTTGTCGGCGTACTCCACCAGGAAGCTGCCGTACACGGGGGCGAACAGATCGACGCCCTCTTTAAATCGCACGCCGAAGCCGTTGCCCAGCGCCATGCGGAACGCCGCCGCCGCCGCGCCGCCCCTGCCCACCGCGCAGGCGGCGAGGATGGAGCCGTCCTTCAATCCCGCGTCTACCCTCGCAAACAGCGCCCTCTGGCTGTCGGGGTCGGGGGTGCCGTTTTTGCGGTATTCGGGTCTGAGCCAGCCGATTTTCGACCCGGCCTTTTTGAACTCGCCGGATCTGACGTTCGCCGCCGGGCACACGCCCACGGCGAAGGACACCAGCGTCGGCGGCACGTGCAGGTCCTCGAAGGAGCCGGACATGCTGTCCTTGCCGCCGATGGCCGCCGCGCCGAAGTCGAGCTGCGCCTCCAGCGCGCCCAGCAGCGCCGACAGGGGCTTGCCCCAGGCCGCCGGGCCGGTCATGCGCTCGAAGTACTCCTGGAAGGTCAGGTGGACGTTCTGGGTGCCGCTGCCGGTGGCGACCAGCCGGGCGATGGAATCCACCACCGCCAGGTACGCGCCGCGCCACGGGCTTCGCTCGCTGATCACGGGGTCGAAGCCGTAGGCCATCACGCTGGCGGTGTCGCTCTCCGCGCCCTCCACCGGCACGCGGGAGGCCATGGCCTGTATGGGCGTGAGCTGCCGCTTGCCGCCGAAGGGCATCAGCAGCGAGGACGCGCCGTTGGTGCTGTCGAAGCGCTCCGACAGGCCCCGTTGGGAGCACAGGTTGAGGTCGGAGACCATCGCCCGCATGCCCGCCTCGAATTCCACACGTGCGTAATTCTGCGCCTTGTCCTGCGCACTGACGATCACGTCGGTATGCTTGGGCGCGCCGTTGGAGTTTAAGAAGTCGCGGGACACGTCCACGATGGTCCTGCCGTTCCAGCGCATCACCAGCCGGGGATTTTCGGTGACCGTCGCCACCGCGGTGGCCTCCAGGTTTTCCTTGTCCGCCAGCGCCATGAAGGCCTTCACGTCCTCGGGTGAGAGCACCACGGCCATGCGCTCCTGGGATTCGGAGATGGCAAGCTCCGTGCCGTCCAGGCCCTCGTACTTGCGGGGCACGGCGTTTAAGTCGATGTCCAGGCCGTCGGCCAGCTCGCCGATGGCCACGCTGACGCCGCCCGCACCGAAGTCGTTGCAGCGCTTGATCATCCGCACGGCCTCGGGGTTGCGGAACAGCCGCTGCAGCTTGCGCTCCTCGGGGGCGTTGCCCTTCTGGACCTCCGCGCCGCAGGTCTCAAGCGACGCCTCGGTGTGGGCCTTGCTGGAGCCCGTCGCGCCGCCGCAGCCGTCGCGGCCCGTGCGCCCGCCGAGCAGGATCACCACATCGCCGGGGGCAGGGACCTCCCGCCGCACCTCGGAGGCCGGTGCCGCGCCGATCACCGCGCCGATCTCCATGCGCTTGGCGGCGTAGCCGTCGTGGTAGATTTCCTCAACCAAACCCGTGGCCAGGCCGATCTGGTTACCGTAGGAGGAGTAGCCCGCCGCGGCGGTGGTCACCAGCTGGCGCTGGGGCAGCTTGCCCCTGATGGTCTCTTCCACGGAGCGCGTGGGGTCCGCCGCGCCGGTGATGCGCATGGCCTGATACACGTAGCCGCGCCCGGACAGCGGGTCGCGGATCGCGCCGCCGATGCAGGTCGCCGCGCCGCCGAAGGGCTCGATCTCGGTGGGGTGGTTGTGGGTCTCGTTCTTGAAGAGCAACAGCCACTTCTGCGTCTCGCCGTGCACGTCCACGTCCATCTTGATGGTGCAGGCGTTGATCTCATCACTCTCGTCCAGGTCCGTCAGCACGCCCTTTTCCTTCAGATACTTCGCACCGATGGTGGCGATGTCCATCAGGCACACGGGCTTGGTGCGGTTCAGCTCCCCGCGCACGGCCAGATAGCGCCGGTACGCCTTCTCCACGTCCTCATCCTCGAAGGTCACGTTCCCCAGCTCCGTCAGGAAGGTGGTGTGGCGGCAGTGATCGGACCAGTAGGTGTCGATCATGCGAATTTCCGTCAATGTGGGGTCGCGGTGCTCAGACTTGAAGTATTGCTGGCAGAAGGCGATGTCCGCCGCGTCCATGGCCAGGCCGTAGCGCCTGATGAAGTTCTTCAACTCCGCTTCGGTGTAGCCGATGAAGCCGGTCATGGTCTCGACCGTCTCGGGGATGGCGAAGGCGGTCTTGAGGGTCTTGACCGGCGCAAGCGACGCCTCCCGGCGCTCCACGGGGTTGATGACGTGGCGCTTCACGGCGGCGATGTCCTCATCGGACAGCGCGCCCTCCAGGATGTATACCGTGGCGGTGCGCACGTCCGGGCGCTCGCACTGGGCCAGAAGCTGTATGCACTGGGCCGCGGAGTCCGCCCGCTGGTCGAACTGGCCGGGCAGGTACTCGGCGGCGAACACATAACCGCTGTGCTCCGGCAGCTCGCGGGTCACCGTGTCGAGCATCGGCTCGGAGAACACGTTGCTGACGGCCTTCTCGAACACCGCCGCGTCGAGGTTCTCCACGTCGTAGCGGTTGACGATCCTGACGCCCGTCAGCCCCCCGATGCCCAGGAAGGATTTCAGCTCGCCGTATAATGCGCTGGCCTCGTGGTCGAAGCCGGGCTTTTTTTCAACGTAGATGCGATAGACCATCTGTAAATCTCCTTTTTGAATTGGGAATTGGGAATTAGGAATTAGGAATTAGGAATTAGGAATTCAGGTGGAAATCCTTGCGGATTTCTTTGATTCATGGATTACAGCCGGGCAGGTCTCCCGGTATTTTCAATTCCTAATTCCTCACTCCTAATTCCTAATTTCTTCAATTATCTCCATTGCGCGCTTCCCGATATCCCTGCGGTAAAACATGCCGTCCCAGTGTACCTCCTCAGCGGCCTTATAGGCGCGTTCAATGGCCTCTCGGAGTGTGTCGGCGGTGCAGCACACGCCCAGCACGCGGCCGCCGGCGGTGATGAGCTGGCCGTCGGTGTTGCGCGCGGTGCCGCTGTGGAAGATCTGGGCCATGGATTCGGCGCTGCCGAGGTCGATGGGCTTGCCCTTTTCGTACTTGCCGGGATAGCCGCCGGAGGCCAGCATCACGCAGCAGGCTGCGCCGTCGGAGAATGCCACGGGGGTGTCCGCGAGGGTCTCGTTTTCGACGGCCTGCATGACGGTCAGCAGGTCGGACTTCAGAAGCGGCAGCACCACCTGCGTCTCGGGGTCGCCGAAGCGGCAGTTGTACTCAATCACCTTCGGGCCGTCCTTCGTGACCATCAGCCCGAAGTACAGGCAGCCCTTGAAGGGGCAGCCCTCGGCGTTCATGGCCCGGATGGTGGGCAGGAAAATTTCGTCCATGCAGCGCTTCGCCACCTCGGGGGTGTAGCAGGGATTGGGCGCGATGGTACCCATGCCGCCGGTGTTCAAGCCGGTGTCGCCGTCGCCGGCGCGCTTGTGGTCCATGGAGGACACCATGGGCTTCACCACATGGCCGTCGGTGAACGCCAGCACGCTGACCTCCGGGCCCTCGAGGTACTCCTCGATGACGATGCGGCGGCCGGATTTGCCGAACACGCTCTCCACCATGGCGGCGACCACGGCGCTCTCGGCGTCCTGCCGGGAAAAGCAGATCACCACGCCCTTGCCCAGCGCCAGGCCGTCGGCCTTGACCACCATCGGAAGCGGCGCGGTCTTCACATACTCCAGCGCGGCCTTGGGGTCGTCGAACACCTCGTAGGCCGCGGTGGGGATGTGATACTTCTTCATCAGGTCCTTGGCGAACACCTTGCTGGCCTCGATGCGGGCGGCCCTGGCGTCCGGCCCGAAGCACGGGATGCCCAGCGCGTGCAGCCGGTCCACGCACCCCAGCGCCAGCGGGTCGTCCGGGGCCACCACGGCGAAGTCAGCCGGGTGGGCCTTCGCGTATTCGACGATGCCCTCGATATCCGTGGCCCTGATGTCCACGCAGGTCGCGTCCTGCGCGATGCCCGCGTTGCCGGGCAGCGCCACGATTTCGGTGACCTCCGGGTTCTCCCTGAGCTTTTTGATGATGGCGTGCTCGCGCCCGCCGCCGCCGATGACCAGTATCCTCATGATCGCGTCTCCTTTATCCGAATAAACCGGGCGCGAGGCCCGGTTGTTGGTTGTATGTGAATTGAAGTCTCACGGCCCGGTTTTTGTCCCATCGCCGACCGCACCGACGCCCCTCCGTCGTCACGACCGGGAAAAACAGGGCCTATGCCGGGCCATGAAGGCTTCAAACTTTAATGGTGGAACAGCCTGATCCCCGTAAACGCCATGGCGATGCCGTACTCGTCGCACTTGGCGATCACCAGGTCGTCGCGGATGGAGCCGCCGGGCTCGGCGATACAGGTGACGCCGCTGCGCTTGGCGCGCTCGATGTTGTCCGGGAACGGGAAGAAGGCGTCGGAGCCCAGGGCCACGTCGGTGACGGTGTCCAGGTAGGCCCGTTTCTCCTCGCGGGTCAGCGGCTCGGGGCGGGTGGTGAACAGGCTCTGCCACCTGCCGTCGTCCAGCACGTCCTGCCAGTCCTCGGAGATGTACACGTCGATGGCGTTGTCCCGCTCGGGGCGGCCCACGGTGTCCTTAAAGGGCAGGTTCAGCACCTTCTCGTGCTGACGGAGGTGCCAGTTGTCGGCCTTGCCGCCCGCCAGACGGGTGCAGTGGATGCGGCTCTGCTGGCCCGCGCCCACGCCGATGGCCTGGCCGTCCTTGACGTAGCACACCGAGTTGGACTGGGTGTACTTGAGCGTGATGAGGCTGATGAGCAGGTCGCGCTTCTGCGCGGCGGTGAGGGTCTTGTTGGCGGTGACCACGTTGGAGATCATGGCCTCGTCGATGGGCAGCGCCTGACGCCCCTGCTCGAAGGTGATGCCGAACACCTGCTTGCGCTCGATCTCGGCGGGCACATAGGCGGGGTCGATTTTGATGACGTTGTAGCCGCCCCTGCGCTTGGCTTTCAGTACCGCCAGCGCGTCGTCGTCATAGCCGGGGGCGATGACGCCGTCGGACACCTCGTGCTGTATGAGCTTCGCCGTGGCAAGGTCGCACACGTCGGACAGCGCGATGAAGTCCCCGAAGGAGGACATGCGGTCCGCGCCGCGGGCCCGGGCGTAGGCGCAGGCCAGCGGGGAAAGCGCCATGTCCATGGGGACGAAATAAATCCTGCGCAGAACATCCGTCAGCGGCAGGCCGATGGCCGCGCCGGCGGGGCTCACGTGCTTGAAGGACGCCGCGGCGGGCATGCCGGTGGCCTTCTTCAATTCGCTCACGAGCTGCCAGCTGTTCAGCGCGTCCAGGAAGTTGATGTAGCCCGGGCGGCCGTTCAAGACCTCCAGGGGCAGTTCGCCGTCGCCCTTCATGAAGATGCGGGAGGGCTTCTGGTTGGGGTTGCAGCCGTACTTCAACTGAATCTCGTTGGGCATGTCAGGCGTCCTCCTTCACGTTGCGGTTGATGATGACGGCGTCGCTCTCGCCGGTTTCAAGGTCGCGGGTCATGACCCACAGCGACACACGGTTGTCGGCGTTCAGCCCGGCCCACAGGTCGTCCGCGATCTCCCGGGCGGTGCCGTCGCCCACGGCCACGGTCTCCGGGTCGCCGGTGAAGGACGGTATGGGGCTTCCGTCGGACAGGTAGGTGTGCAGGAACCTGCCGGTGCCGGGGACGAGGCTTTCGTACTCCCAGAACACCCGGTCGCAGCGGGACCCCTCGGCGTCGCCGGCGCGGAGGATGCCCATGTCCAGCGCAAAGTCGCCGTCCTCGAACGTCGCCATGGCGCTCACCCGGGGGGTGAAGTTCGGGGCGTCGGGCTCGAAGGTCCGGGTGCGCAGGGCCTTTATGAAGGAGGCGCCGTTGCGCACGAAGTCGTAGATGGTGTCGGTCTGGTCGCCGTTGGTGACGATCAGCCGGTTGCCGGTCTCGCGCACCGGCCAGTAGATGATCAGGCTGGGGTCCTCCATCTTCGAGGGATCGAACGCCTCGGTGCGGATGCCGCCCTGATCGGTCACGAACACGCGGTTGCGGCTGTTGACGCTGCGGCCCATGATGAAGTAGGCCAGCACGGCCCGCCTGCCGTCTGCTGACTTGCCGACGATGATGCCGCGGCCCGGATAGGTGGTCGCGCCGACGGCCTGTTTTGCTGCTAACATATCGCTATCTCCTTTTTTAAGAGTGGAGAGTTGAGAGTGAAGAGTGAAGATTTGAATTGCCTGAGAACGAAGTAATGCGCGGCTTTCTTTATCTCCACTCTCCACTCTTCAATCTTCACTCTCCCTTATGCGTTTTGCCACGATCTCCGCCGCCCTCGGCAGCAGTATCCACTCGGCCTGTTCCATCACCCGGCGCTGCAGGGTCTCCGGGGTGTCGCTGTCGCGGATCTCGACAGCCTTCTGCGCGATGATGCGCCCGCCGTCGGGGATCTCGTTGACGTAGTGCACCGTCGCGCCGGTGACCTTCACGCCGTAGTTCAGCGCGGCCTCGTGGACCCGCAGACCGTAGAAGCCCTCGCCGCAGAAGGACGGTATCAGCGACGGGTGGATGTTGATGATGCGTTCCGGCCAGCGGCTGACGAAGTCCTTGGACAGTATCGCCATGAAGCCCGCCAGCACGATCATCCCGATATTGTGGGAGGCCAGTGCTTCGAGGATCTTCTTTTCCATGTCGGGCTTTGTGCACACGGCGGTCTTTATGCCTGCTGTTTTCGCCCGCTCGAGGGCGTAGGCGTTGGGGTTGTTGGAGATCACCAGAGTGATCTCGCCGTCGGGGATCTCCCCCCGGCCCTGGGCGTCGATCAACGCCTGCAAATTCGTGCCGCCGCCGGACACCAGCACCGCGATGCGCGTCCTCATACCAGCTCGACCCTTTCTTCGCCCTTCACCACCGTGCCGATGATGCGGGCGTCCTCGCCGCATTCGCGGAGGATGCGCACGGCTTCATCCGCCTGCTCCGCGGGCACGGTCAGGCACATGCCGATGCCCATGTTGAAGGTGTTGTACATGTCCCGCGCGGGGATGTTCCCGGCCTTCGCGATGCGCTCAAACAGCGGGGAGGTGCCCAGCTTATTGAGCTCGATGCGGGCGGTGAGGCCCTGGGGCAGCGAGCGCGGGATGTTCTCATAGAACCCGCCACCGGTGATGTGGGAGGCGGCCTTGACGTTCACCGTCTCCGCCAGCTTCAATACGGACTTGACGTAGATGCGGGTGGGCGTCAGCAGCGCCTCGCCGAGGGTCATGCCCAGGTCGTCGCAGTAGCAGTCCAGGCCGCCCTTCTCCACGTCGAACACCTTGCGCACCAGCGAAAAGCCGTTGGAGTGCACGCCCGAGGAGGGCAGGCCGATCAGCGCGTCCCCGGCCTTCACGGAATCCGGCTCGAAGATTTTGGATTTATCGACGACGCCCACGGAGAAGCCCGCCAGGTCGTATTCGTTTTCGGGATAGAAGCCGGGCATCTCGGCGGTCTCGCCGCCGATGAGCGCGCAGCCCGCCTGGACGCAGCCCTCGGCCACGCCGGAGACGATGGTGGCGATCTTCTCGGGCACGTTTTTGCCGCAGGCGATGTAATCCAGGAAGGTGAGCGGCTTTGCGCCGCAGCACACGATGTCGTTGACGCACATGGCCACGCAGTCGATGCCCACGGTGTCGTGCCTGTCCATCAGAAACGCCAGCTTGAGCTTGGTGCCCACGCCGTCGGTGCCGGACACCAGCACGGGGCGCTGAAGCCCGGTCATGTCCAGCTCAAACAGGCCGCCGAAGCCGCCGATGCCGGACACCACGCCGGGAATGTTCGTGCGGGCGATGTGGGCCTTCATCAGCTCCACCGCCCGATACCCCGCGGTGATGTCCACGCCCGCTGCGGCGTAGGAGGCGGAGAAGGAATCTCTATGTTCCATTTATAGCAATCCTCCGGTATCATTGAATGAGGAATTAGGAATGAGGAATGAGGAATTCTGGTGGAAATCCTACGGATTTCTTTGAACTATTGTACTGTCATTGGCCTGCCTGGCATCCTCTGATTCCTAGAGTGTGTTTCTAAATGCCGGGAGATGCAGTTTCGAGCGGATTTGGCTGCATTTCAAGGCGATTTTCCGCAGGCTTAGTGGGGCTAAGTCAAATTCCTAACTCCTAATTTCTAATTCTAACGAACTATTTCCCCATAAGGCGGCGCATCACTTCGTTGTACGCTTCCTCGACGCCGCCGAGGTCGCGGCGGAAGCGGTCCTTATCGAGCTTTTCGCCGGTGTCCTTGTCCCAGAAGCGGCAGGTGTCGGGGGAGATCTCGTCGGCCAGCACGATGGTGCCGTCGGGCAGGCGGCCGAACTCCAGCTTGAAGTCCACGAGGGTGATGTTGAGTTTGAGGAAGTACGCCTTCAACACCTCGTTGACCTTGAAGGCCATGCGCTCAATGGTGTCGATCTCGTCCTCGGTGGCCAGCTTGAGGGCCAGGGCGTGGTAACGGTTCAGAAGCGGGTCGCCCAGGTCGTCGTTCTTATAGGAAAACTCGATGGTGGGATTATCGAACACGATGCCCTCCTCAACGCCGTAGCGCTTGGCGAAGGAGCCCGCGGAGATATTGCGGATGATGACCTCCAGCGGCACGATGGACACCTTCTTCACCAGGGTCTCGCGGTCGGACAGCTCCTTGACGAAGTGGGTCGGCACGCCCTGCTGCTCCAGCATCTGCATCAGCATGTTGCTCATGCGGTTGTTGATGACGCCCTTGCCCGCGATGGTGCCCTTCTTTAAGCCGTTGAAGGCGGTGGCGTCGTCCTTGTAGGACACGATGTACAGGTTCTCGTCGGCGGTCGCGTAGACCTTCTTGGCCTTGCCCTCGTAGAGCTGCCTGAGCTTTTCCATGGTGGTTTCCTCCCGATTTGTAGTAGCGTTGTCGGATTGTTTATGTGATTGAATTAGGAATTAGGAGTTAGGAGTCAGGAATTTGAATACCACTGATGCTGAAACGGCAGCTGCAATTCACAATTCCTAATTCCTCATTCCTAATTCCTCATTTAAAGACAACTGTACTCCTCCGCAATGCGTTTATCCTTCTCCACAACCTTCGCGGTCTGCGCGGCGCGGTAAGCGGCGAAGCGTTGATAGAGGGCGTCGTCGGAGAGGGCGAGGATCTGGGCGGCGAGCAGCGCCGCGTTGGTCGCGCCGTCGATGGCCACCGTGGCCACCGGCATGCCCGAGGGCATCTGCACCGTGGACAGCAGCGCGTCGAGCCCGTCCAGCGTGGAGGACTTCATCGGCACGCCGATCACCGGCAGCAGCGTGTTGGCCGCCATGGCCCCCGCCAGGTGCGCCGCCTTGCCCGCCGCGGCGATGATCACGCCGTAGCCGTCGTCCCGCGCGCCCCGGGCGAACGCCGAGGCCGCCTCCGGGGTCCTGTGCGCCGACAGTATGCGCACCGCAAAGGGGACCTCCAGCGCCTTGAGCGCGTCCATCGCACCCTGCATGGCCTTGAGGTCGCTGTCGCTGCCCATGATGATGGCAACCTTCTTCATATATGCCCTCCTGACGGTTCGAATGATAGTCTCAGTATATCGGCGGCATATTATATCGTCAATCAAAAACCGAATATTTAACCATAAAAAAAGCCGAACGTTCGGATAAATCGACACCCTTCGTCAAAGTTTATCCTGTTCGACGCACAGAATTAATGGCGGGGATGCCCGCGGCACCCCCGTCTCAATGCTATAATCACGCCGTCATGTCGATGCCGAAGCGGCTGGCGAGCGCCTGACGAAGCGCCGCGTCGTTCTCGAGATGCGTCGTTTGGACTTCCCCGCCCCTTCTTACGGTCAGTTCATCGTCGGTGACGGACAGCGCGCCGTCCGCCGTGCGCAGGTTGACCAGCAGCTTGTTGACGAACAGGGACGCCGGGTCCAGGGCGCACTTCATGTTGGCGGCCAGGAACTCCTGGGGGGTCTGGGGGAAGGTGTTGAACTGGAGCACGGCCTCCCGGCGGCCGTCGGAGGCGTCCCGGGACATGGTCCACCAGTAATCGTCGAAGCGGTCGATGCGGAAGTATTCGCCGCGAACGTCCCCGCCGACGCCGTCGCCGATGCGCAGCGCCCCGGCGGGCATGGGGCCGCCGAAGCCCACGTCGCAGAAGTACATGTCCTCCCCGAACGCCGCCACGATGGCCTGATGGGCGCAGGGCGGCAGGAAGTCGCGCCCCCGCACCACCCGGCAGAACACCCTGCGGACGTCGAAGCCCAGGTCCTGCAGAAGCCGGGCGAACAGCGCGTTCAGCTCGTAGCAGTAGCCGCCCCTGCGCCGGACGACCACCTTGTCGTAGAGGATGGGGATCTCCAGCGACACGGGCCGCCGCGTATAATAGACGTCCAGGTCCTCAAAGGGCACGTGGGTCTGATGCGCCCAGATCAGCGCGTTCAGCCCCGCCAAACTCACCTCCGGCGCCGAAGCCATGCCGATCCTGTTCAGATATGCGCCCACGTCCGGTATCGGTTGATTCATCGTTTCGTACATATATTACCTCCGTTTTTTCAGAGTGGAGAGTGAAGAGTGGAGAGTGGAGATATAGTTAGAGTGTGTTTCTAAAATGCCTGAAGCGCATTTTCGGCGTCTTTGGCTGCATTTCTGCGTTGATTTCCCTTGACTTAGCCCCACTAAGCCTGCGGACGAAACTGCATCTCCCGGCATTTAGAAACACACTCTAGCCGCGCACATAACAATACGGGTCTACCAATCAATGCTCCCGCGAATAAGCGTGTTTTGTGAAAGGAAATCACATTGCTTCGTTCCCAGGCATTCTTTATCTCCACTCTGCACTCTCGGGCGAAGCCCGTCATGCCTCACATCAGCTTCAGCGACACCGCGATGTGAAACATCTCCCTTGCGTCGCTCAAATCGAGTCCGGTGAGCTCCTGCAGCCGCCGCAGGCGGTAGGCGAGGGTGGTGCGGTGGATGCCCAGCGCCTCGGCAGTCTCCAGCTGGTTGAAGGTGTGCTGGATCAGGGCCTGGAGGCTGCGGATGTACTCGGTGCCTTCCTCCCGGTCCAGCGCGGCCAGGCGGATCACGGCGGGGTGCATCAGGTCCTCGCGGCGGGCGTGGCTGCGCAGGTGGCGGAGCATCCGGGGGTAGCGGGCGTCCTCGTAGAAGCAGACGCTCCCGTCCATGAGTTCCAGCGCCACCTGGGCCTGCCGATAGAAGCGCGGGGTGTCCAGCAGGTCCTCGTAGACGTCGCTGACCCCCGCCCGCAGGGGATTGATGGCGCAGAAGCGGTCCACGGTCTCCAGCACCCGGGCGAAGCGGTCCGGATCGGCGGCGGTGAGCAACAGCCCGATGTGGGGCTCCGGCCGGTCGATGACGCAGGCCAGGCCGTTGAGCTTCAGGGCGGTCAGGCGGTCGTAGTAACTGCGCCACTGTTCGCCGGTCAAAAAGGGCAGCCCGGCCCGCAGCACCACGAACCGGAAGCTGCTCATCGCCTGCCAGTCCACGGCGATCAGGCGGGTGTTCAGAAGCTCCCGGGAGGCGATCTCGCCCTTCAGCAGGTCCAGCATGAACTGCCGTGGCACCGCGTCGGGCACGGGCCCGCCCACGTCCGAGCACTGCATGCCGATGGCGACGAACTCCGCGAAGAAGCCCAGCAGGTCCCGGCTGCCCTCGCTGAGGGGCCGGTGGTACTCCACCGCGTTCACCATGCCCCGAGGCCGCCCGCCCACCCGGACCGGCGCGGACCAGAAGGGCTCGCTCATGCCCTCGCCCTTGAAGCGGAAGGGGGCGTCGTGCTCCTCCACCTCATACAAAAAGCGCATGAGGTCCGCCGACAGGCTCTCCGAATCCGTCCGCGCCACGCCGTCGCGCACGGTGTCCGTCCACAGCGGGTCCCGGGCGCTGTCGTCGTCGGTGTAGGCCAGCACCCGCATGCTGCGGTTGTAGATGATCATGGGGTTGCCGATCACCCGGTGCCCCACCGAGAGCAGCTCGTACCAGTCCCCGCCCCGGCGGATCACGTCCAGAAGCGCTTCATCCCAGGCGTTGTAGAAGGCGAAGCACTGCTCCATGGCCGACACCAGCCGCCGAAGCGACACCGTGTGGGGCAGCGCCACCAGGGTGCGCTCCCCCTCGCACTCCGGCAGGCCCGCGGCCTCCTCCGTCCGGGAGGCGATGTACACGCAGTGCTTCGCGCCGCAGGACGCATAGGGCCGCAGGCCGCCGGAATTGTCGTTGAGCCAGAGGATGTCCTGCCGGCGCCGGTCCCGCGTGGCCGATGAAAAACCGTTGATCCGGGCCTCGGCGGCGTATTTCTGATACAGCGGTTCCACGCCCAGCAGCTCCAGCGCTTTCTCCACCACGATCGGCGCCGTGTAGCGCACATAAACACCCCCTTCTACTGATTCACAATTTCATTATACTACATTTTGCAGTAATGTCAATGTAAAATAACTGCATACTGCGCATTGACAACGCCTTAAAAAAAGCTAAACTATTAACATGGAGTTATCAATAAAAAGGAAATGTTTGATATGCAAAAGCAAGGAAAAGGGCGTTTTCTCATCCTGGCGGCGGCCTTGATCATACTGTCAAGCGTGCTGCCCTGCCCCGAGGGGCTCACCCGGGCGGGCATGCAGTCCTTCGGCGTGATACTGGCCTCCATCGTGCTGTGGGTCACGGAGACCATGAACATGGCGGTCACCGGCATCTTCATGGCGACGCTTCTGGTGTTCATGAAGATCCTGACGCCGGGCGACATGTTCAAGGGCTTCGGCGGCTCGGTGTTCTTCTTCATGGTCGGCACCATGTCCATCACCACGGCGATGGCGTCCACCACGATCCCCACCCGCATCGCCGGATTGATCATGACCTGGGCGAAGAAGTCGCCCCGCAAGCTGGTGGTGGGCTTCGCGGTGGGCACGGCGCTTCTGTCCTCCATCATGTCCAACATCCCCACCTGCGCGCTGTTCGCGTCGCTGGGGCTGGCGGTATTGAAGGCCAACGGCGACCCGAAGCCGGGCACCTCCAACCTGGGCAAGTGCCTGATGATCGCCATACCGGCGGCCTCGGTGGTGGGCGGCTACATGACCCCCGCCGGCGGCCCGACCAACATCATCGCCATGAACACCCTGGCGGCCATGGACCGGCCCGTGACCTTCCTCAAGTGGATGATCCAGGGCTATCCCATCGGCCTGCTGGTGACGGTACTGGTGGCGCTGTGGATCACCTTCGTCCACAAGCCGGAGAACATCTCCGACGAGGCCATGAAGGTCGCCGAGAAGATGGTGCACGGCGCGGGCCCGCTGGATACCCGTGAGAAGAAGGCCCTGGCGGTCATCGCAGCCATGTTCGTGGCGTGGATCGCCTCCTCCTGGATCCCGGTGCTCAACACCACCTGCGTGGCGCTGATGGGAACCTGCCTGTTCATGTTCCCGGGCATCGAGGTATTGAGCTGGGAGGAATACTCCCAGAAGGGCGGCTGGGACGCCACCTTCATGGTGGGCTCGGTGGGCGCGCTGGCGGACGCCACGCTGGTCACCGGCGCAGCCAAGTGGCTGATCACCGTCACCCTGGGCGGCGCGGCCAACTGGAGCCCCTTCGCGGTGTTCCTGCTGATCTCCTTCCTGGTGTGTATCATCCACATCCTCATCCCCTCCGGCCCCGCGGTGGCGGGCCTGGCGGTGGTGCCCATCGTGGAGCTGGCGGTGCTGGCGGGCATCAATCCCGCGGGCGCGGCGATACTGGTGTCCTTCTGGTCGGCGGTGACCTTCGTGCTGCCCACCGACGCGGTGCCCATGTTTACCTACAAGTTCAAATACTACAAGTTCAGCGATATGGTCAAGACCGGCGTGCCCGCCTCCGTGGTGATCGCGGTGCTGGTGGCCATACTGATCCCCGCGGCGTGCGCGCTGCTGGGATGCTGAGCGCCTGACACAGCCCATGGCCGGGGAAGCGAAGCCGCTTTCCCGGTTATGCCGCGTCCCGGGAGTACCAGCCCGGGCCGGCGGTCCGGGGCCGGCACAGCCCCGGGTCGATAGACGGGAACACATCATATTGAAGGGGGACTGAACGACAGACCAATCGTTATGCCACGGTATCGCTGTAAAACAGACAAGTCATCATAATAAGGGGAGGAATAAACAATGAGTCAGAACAAGTCACAGGCCCAGAACAAGCCGCTCAGCAGCGCGCTGAGGAACTTCTTCGGTGTCGGCGACGCCGGCTTCGTGCTGATGAGCAACGTCGAGACCTTCTACTTCATGAACTTTTTGACGAACATTGCCGCGTTTAGCCCGGCTGTTGCCGGCGTCATCAACTCGGTGTTCTCCATCATCGATGCCTGCCTGAGCTGGATCTACGGCGGCATACTGAACGGCACCAAGGCCAAGAAGTGGGGCCGCTACCGCTCCTGGCTGATACTGACGCCCTGGATCGTGCCCTTCATCTTCACCTTCCAGTTCATCCGCATCAGCGAGAATGAATGGCTGTCCGCCATCATCATCATCATCGCCGCCGTCGTGTCCCACGTGATCTGGAACATCGGCTACGTGGCCAACGCCACGCTGGTGTCCGTCGTGGGCAAGACCCCCGAGGACAAGGCCACCCTGTCCTCCTCCCGCGCGACCTGGAACAACATCGGCGGCCTGCTGTTCAGCTATCTGGGCCTGCCTTTTGCCACCGTGCTGGGCGGCATCGTGGGCGAGAAGAATCAGTTCGCAGCTGCGGCCTTCGTGCTGGGCCTGACCATGGTTGCCGGCTACTATGCGCACTTCAAGATGACCGACGGCTATGAGGAGATCGAGGACGAGAGCCACGCCAAGAAGGCGCAGCAGAACAAGATCTCCATCCCCGACATGTTCAAGTCCCTGTTCCAGAATCCCCAGCTCATCATACTGATGCTGGCCGACCTGGCCAAGTGGTGCGTGAAGTTCGTCACCGCCGCCTCCGCCATCTACTACTTCCGCGACGCCGCCGGCAATGTTTCGCTGCAAGCGCATTACCTGCTGGCAATTGCGTTGGCTGCAATGCTGGGTGCTTATGTGGTCCGTTACTGGGTCAAGGTAATGCCTTCCCGTACCATTACCATTATTTCTTATATTGGTATGGCAACGTTCCTGTTCCTTAGCCATATGAGCTATGCGAATCCCATTATGGTCATCGTGTTCATGACCTGCGCCCAGTTCTTCTACGGCGTGGCCTTCGCGTCCTCTCCGGCTCTGTACGCCGACACCGTGACCTACACCACCTGGAAGACCGGCAAGAACGCCGCCGGCTGGATCATGGGCCTGCAGAATCTTCCCTTGAAGGTTGCCATCTTCCTCCGTGGTACTATCCTTACGCTTGCGCTGAACGCGGTTGGCTGGCAGAAGGACGTGGTGCTTGAGGGCGCTGCCCGCCAGGGCATGACCGTGGCCTTCGCTCTGGTGCCTGCCATCTTCTGCGCCGTCGGCGCCGTGCTGCTGATCTTCGGCTTTAGGATCACCAAGGATGTCGTCGACAAGGCCCAGAAGGAGATCGACGCCCGCAACGCCTGATCGTCGGACAAGTCAAACGAGGAGGATAATCGTCAATGCTGACCAAGAGACAGAACATGATCGAAACCATGAAGGGCGGCCATCCGGATCGCTTCGTCAACGGCTATGAAGCGCTGGGCCTCGTCATGGGTTCCCCCTTCGGCAAGCGCAATCCCAACCCCAAGCCCGGCGAGCTGAACGTGGTCAACGCCTGGGGCGTCACCAAGTCCTGGCCCAAGGGCACGCCCGGCGCCTTCCCGGTGCACACCCCGGACAAGATCGTCATCAAGGACATCGACGAGTGGCAGAAATACCTGAAGATCCCGCGCGTGGTGTACGACGCCGAGGAGTGGGAGCCCTTCATCGAGATGTACGAAAAGGTGGATCGCAACGAGCAGTTCGCCTGCACCTACTTCGCCCCCGGCGTGTTCGAGCAGTGCCACTACCTGCTGGAGATCCAGAACTGCCTGATGGCCTTCTACGAGAGCCCGGACGAGATGCACGAACTCATCGACGCCATCACCCAGTTTGAGCTGGACTACGCCGCCGAGGTGTGCAAGTACCTCAAGCCCGAGGGCCTGTTCCACCACGACGACTGGGGCAGCCAGCAGTCCACCTTCCTGTCCCCGGAGATGTTCCGCGAGTTCATCAAGCCCGCGTACATGAAGATCTACCACTACTACAAGGATCACGGCGTGAAGCTGATCGTGCATCACTCCGATTCCTACGCCGCGACCCTGGTGCCGGATATGATCGACATGGGCATCGACGTGTGGCAGGGCGTCATGCGCACCAACGACATCCCCGCGCTGATCAAGCAGTACGGCGGACAGATCACCTTCATGGGCGGCATCGACAGCGCCACCGTGGACTACGAGGGATGGACCGAGGAAGAGGTCGCCAAGCAGGTGCGCGCCGCGTGCGAATCCTGCGGCACCAAGTACTTCATCCCCTGCACGTCCCAGGGCCTGCCCATCAGCACCTATCCCGGTGTGTATGAGGCCGTCGCCCGCGAGATCGACAACATGTCCAAGGAAATGTTCCATTAAGACCAGGTAACCAAAACAAAGGCCATGTCGGCGCACCGGCATGGCCTTTCATCATCACCCCGGAGGGCGGGCAGACAAGGAAAGAAGGGGAACAACCTCTCCGCCTCGCTTCGCTCGGCACCTCCCACTCCCTCCGTCTCGGCTTCGCCGAGCCACCTCCCTCTAAGAGGGAGGCATGACGGGGAGGCAAGGCTTCCCCTTCAGGGGAAGGTGGCATGGCGAAGCCATGACGGATGAGGTGCCCCTCCCAGGGGAGCTGGCACAGCCGCAGGCTGTGACTGAGAGGTCTTGCCTTCCCCTTGAGGGGAAGGTGGCCGAGCGAAGCGAGGTCGGATGAGGTGCTTACCCCACAACTCCGTGAAGAGCCAATAATTAACAGTCACCGCATTGTATTTCGCTGTGTTAATCGCCTATAATGAAAGTGTAAACGGCCGGGGCGATCCCGGACAGGAAGGAAGTGTGGAACCATGGAGAAAACGAGACCGTATGTGGCGACGGTAGAGGAGCTCGAGGCGCGACTGGCCGTCATGCGCGCGGCGCAGCGCAAATTCGGCACCTACACGCAGGCGCAGGTGGACGAGATCTTCCGCGCCGCGGCGATGGCCGCGAACAAGGCCAGGATCCCGCTGGCGAAGATGGCCGTCGAGGAGACCGGCATGGGCGTGGTGGAGGACAAGGTGATCAAGAACCACTACGCGGCGGAGTACATCTACAACACCTATCGCAGAACCCAGACCTGCGGCGTCATCGAGGAGGATCAGGCCTTCGGCATCAAAAAGGTCGCCGAGCCCATCGGCCTGGTGGCGGCGGTCATCCCCACCACCAACCCCACGTCCACGGCGATCTTCAAGACGCTTCTGTGCTTAAAGACCCGCAACGCCATCATCATCAGCCCCCATCCACGGGCCAAAAACTCCACCATCGAGGCCGCCCGGATCGTCTATGAGGCCGCGGTGGCGGCGGGCGCGCCGGAGGACATCATCGGCTGGATCGACGTGCCCTCGCTGGAGCTCACCAACCGGGTCATGAAGGAGGCCGACATCATCCTCGCCACCGGCGGCCCCGGCATGGTGCGCGCGGCGTACTCCTCCGGCAAGCCGGCGCTGGGCGTGGGCGCGGGCAATGTGCCGGTCATCATAGACAGCTCCGCCGACATCCGGCTGGCCGTCAATTCCATCATCCACTCCAAGACCTTCGACAACGGCATGATCTGCGCCTCGGAGCAGTCCGTCACCGCGCTTGCGGACGTCTACGACGAGGTCCGCGCCGAGTTCGAGCGCCGCGGCTGCTACTTCCTTAAGGGCGACGAGATCGAAAAGGTGGGCAACACCGTGATCATCAACGGCGGCGTGAACGCGAAGATCGTCGGCCAGAGCGCGTACAAGATCGCGCAGATGGCGGGGGTCGAGGTACCTGAAAAGACGAAGATACTGATCGGCGAGGTCACCTCCACCGACATCTCCGAGCCCTTCGCCCACGAGAAGCTCTCGCCCGTGCTGGCCATGTACAAAGCCGACACCTTCGAGCAGGCGCTGGACATGTCCGAGCAGCTGCTGATGGACGGCGGCCCCGGCCACACGGCGTCTCTGTACATCGCCACCACCGAGAAGGAGAAGATGGCCGCCCACGCCGCGCGCATGCACGCCTGCCGCATCGTGGTGAACACGCCCTCCTCCCACGGCGGCATCGGCGACATCTACAACTTCCGCCTCACGCCCTCGCTGACGCTGGGCTGCGGCTCCTGGGGCGGCAACTCCATCTCCCACAACGTGGGGGCCATGGACCTGCTGAACATCAAGACGGTGGCGGAGAGGAGAGAGAACATGCTGTGGCTGAGACTGCCCGAGAAGGTGTACTTCAAGCGGGGCTGCATGCCCGTGGCCCTGGACGAGCTGGGCACGGTGATGCACAAACAGAAGGCGTTCATCGTCACCGACACCTTCCTCTACAAAAACGGCTATGTGAAGCCCATCGAGGACAAGCTCAACGCCATGGGCATCCGGCACACCTGCTTCTGGGACGTGGCGCCCGACCCGACGCTGCAGTGTGCCCAGGAGGGCGTGAAGCAGATGCGCTCCTTTGAGCCGGACGTGATCATCGCGCTGGGCGGCGGCTCCGCGATGGACGCCGCGAAGATCATGTGGGTGATGTACGAGTACCCGGACGCCAACTTCGAGGACATGGCCATGGACTTCATGGACATCCGAAAGCGCATCTACACCTATCCCGAGATGGGCAAGAAGGCGTATTTTGTCGCCATCCCGACTTCTTCCGGCACGGGCTCCGAGGTCACCCCGTTTGCCATCATCACCGACGCCACCACCGGCACCAAGTGGCCGCTGGCCGACTACGAGCTGATGCCCGACATGGCCATCGTGGACGCCGACAATATGATGAACCAGCCCAAGGGTCTCACCAGCGCCTCGGGCATCGACGTGATGACCCACGCGCTGGAGGCGTATGTGTCCGTGATGGCCTCCGACATGACCGACGGCCTGGCGCTGCAGGCCACCAAGCTGGTGTTCGATTACCTGCCGGACGCCTACAACCTGGGCGCGAAGGCCCCGAAGGCCCGCGAGCACATGGCGCTGGCCTCCACGCTGGCCGGCGAGGCGTTCGCCAACGCCTTCCTGGGCATCAACCACTCCATGGCCCACAAGCTGGGCGCGTATCACCACATCCCCCACGGCGTGGCCAACGCGCTGATACTGACCTACGTGATGCGCTACAACGCCAGCGAGGTCCCCACCAAGATGGGCACCTTCCCGCAGTACGAGTACCCGCACGCATTGCAGCGCTATTGCGACGTGGCCCGCTACAACGGCATCGTCGGCAAGGACGATCAGGAGACCTTCGACAAGCTGATCGACAAGCTGGAGGAACTCAAGCGGACCATCGGCATCCCCGAATCCATACAGGCCTTCGGCGTGAAGGAGGAGGACTTCCTCGCCACGCTGGACGATATGACCGAGAACGCCTTCAACGACCAGTGCACCGGCGCGAACCCCCGCTATCCGCTGATGAGCGAGATCAAACAGCTCTACCTGCTGGCCTACTACGGTAAGGATACCCGCGAGGCCGGGAAGATCTGACGAAAGGATGGGATGAAAGTGGCAGACAGGATCATATTGGAGGAGAAATCCTATAAAACCGTCTATCGGGAAGGGAACGTGATCGTCAAGGAGTTCACCGCCTCCCATCCCAAGTCCAACGTGTTCAACGAGGCCTACATCCACGCCTGCGTGGAGGACGCCGGCGTGCCGGTGCCCAAGCTGCTGGGCGTCAATCCCGTGCACGGCGGCTGGGCCATCTCCACCGAGTACGTGGCCGGACAGACGCTGGAGGAGCTGATGAAGGCGCATCCCGAGAAGGTGGACGAGTACCTCGAAAAGCTGGTGGACGTGCAGCTCGAGGTGGGCAGCTATCGCGTGCGCAACCTGCGCAACACCCGCGTGAAGATGGAGGACGCCATCAAGACGCTCACCGCCATCGACGCCAGCACCCGCTATGAGCTGTTGCAGCGCATCCACGGCATGGCCCAGCACTCCAAGCTGTGCCACGGCGACCTGGTGCCCTCCAACATCGTCATCAAGGAGGACGGCAGCTACTGCGTGCTGGACTGGGCCCACGCCAGCGCGGGCAACGCCGGGGCGGACGCCGCCATCACCTACCTGCGCTTCTCGCTGGACGCGCCGGAGCTGGCGGAGAAGTACCTCAGGCTGTTCTGCAAAAAGGCCGACATGGCCATACAGTACGTGCAGACCTGGATGCCCGTGGTCGCCGCCGCGCAGATGACCAGGCACATCGAATCCGAGCGCGAACTGCTGGAAAAGTGGATCAGCGTCGCGGAATATCAATGACGATACCCGCGATCAGGGGGCTGTCTCAGACGAGACAGCCCCCTGATATCATATACGGCCGGTAACTGTTCAGTGCTATCAGTAATTTGAAAGCTATCGGGCTGCGCCCGAGTGTGGAGTGTGGAGTGTTGAGAGTGGAGTTGACACCTCATCCGTCCCGCCTGCGGCGGTCCACCTTCCCCTCAAGGGGAAGGC
>CACXBB010000048.1 GCA_902765735.1 uncultured Eubacteriales bacterium
CGAACCCATAGCCTCCCGTCCAGCCTCCCTCTCCGAGGGAGGTGGCAGCGCACAGCGCTGACGGAGGGAGTCAGGGAGGTGGCTCGGCGCAGCCGAGACAGAGGGAGTCGGCATCCCACAAGTTACCATGAAGAACCAAAAACATCCGCGCCGAAGGCTGACGGCCTTCGGCGCGGATGCTTTTTATAATATCTTCCCCAAAAACTCCCGCAGCCTGGGGTTCTGCGGATGGTCGAAGATCTGCTCGGGAGTGCCCTGCTCGATGATCTTTCCGGAATCCATGAAGATCACCCGGTCCCCCACCTCGCGGGCGAAGCCCATCTCATGGGTGACCACGACCATGGTCATGCCCTCGCGGGCCAACTGCTTCATGACATCCAGCACCTCGCCCACCATCTCGGGGTCGAGGGCGGAGGTGGGCTCGTCGAACAGCATCACGTCCGGCTCCATGCACAGCGCGCGCACGATGGCGATGCGCTGCTTCTGTCCGCCTGAGAGCTGGTTGGGATAGGCGTCGGCGCGGTCGGCCAGCCCCACGCGGGTCAGAAGCTGCTTGGCCTGGGTCTCGGCGGCCTCCCGGGTCTTGAGCTTCAGCTTCACGGGTGCGACGGTCATGTTTTTGAGCACCGTCATGTTGGGGAACAGGTTGAAGTGCTGGAACACCATGCCCATCTTCTGCCGGTGGACGTTGATGTTCACCTTGGGGTCGGTGATGTCCACGCCCTCGAAGGTGATCACGCCGGCGGTGGGCAACTCCAGCAGGTTCAGGCAGCGCAGGAAGGTGGACTTGCCGGAGCCGGAGGGCCCGATGATCACCACCACCTCGCCCCGGTGGATCTCGGCGGAGACGCCGTTCAAGGCGTGGATCTTCCCGCCGAAGGTCTTTTCCAGGTTCTCCACCCGGATCAGCGCGTCAGTGGTCACTGCTCCTCAGCCTCCTCTCCACACGGCTCACGACGGACGTCAGAAACATCACCAGCGCCAGATAGATCAGCGCCACGGTGATCAGCGGCATGAAGTACGAATAGGTCTGGCCGGCGATGGTGTTGCCGCCGTAGGTCAGGTCGCGCACCGCGGCGTAGCCGGCCACGGAGGTCTCCTTCAAAAGCGCGATGAACTCGTTCATCAGGCTGGGCAGCACGTTCTTGACCACCTGGGGCAGCACCACGTACCACATGGTCTGCAAATAGTTGAAGCCCAGGCTGCGGCCGGCCTCGAACTGGCCGTTGTCGATGGACATGATGCCGCCGCGGATGATCTCGGCCACGTAGGCGCCGGAGTTTAGGCCGAAGGCCAGCGAGGCCAGCGCCACGCCGTTGTCCGACCAGGAGAAGATCACCAGGCAGATGATCATCAGCTGAACCACCACGGGGGTGCCGCGCAGCACGGTGATGTACACCTTGCACAGGCCGTTGAAGAAGCCCAGCACCTTTCGGCCGAAGGAGGGCCGCGCGCCGTCGGCGGTCTTGTCGTAGGTGGAGCGCACGCCGGCGATGATCACGCCGATCACCGTGCCCAGCAAAAGCGCCAGCAGCGTGATCAGCAGCGTGTTGCCCAGACCCGTGGTAATGAAGCGCCAGCGGTTGCGCTGTATGAAGTTCAGGTCAAATTGGGCCTTGATGTTTTCCCACCATGCCTGCAAATCGATCCCCCCTGTGTCGGTTCAATAACATGGAAACAGGGGCTGTCTCAAAGCGGACCGACGTCGTGCAATTCGCTGTAGGGGCGGCATTTATGCCGCCCGCGGACGCCATAAATGGCGTCCCTACGGAGCGATCGTATCGCACTGTCGCCCTTTTGAGACAGCTCCCTGTCTATAAGCGCTCTGCGGAAATCAGTTCGCGGGAATGAAGGTGTCGATGATGCCCTTCACGGTGCCGTCCTCGATCAGCTCGGCCAGCGCGGCGTTGAAGTCGTCGTAGATCGGGCTGTCCTTGGCGAAGGCCATGGCGTACTCTTCCTCGGCGTAGGCGGTGTCCAGGATCTTCAGGCCCTCGTTCTGGGAGACGAAGTTCTTGGCGGGCTCGTTGTCGATGACCACGCAGTCCACCTTGCCGGCCAGCAGCGCCTGCACGGCGGCGGCGCCGGAGGCGTAGCGCTCCACGGTGCCCTTGCCCTCGTCCTCATAGTCCCAGGTGGTGTACAGGTCGCCGGTGGTGGCCATCTGGACGCCCACCTTCACGGAGCCGTTCTCCTCCACGAAGTCGTCCAGGCCCTCGAACTCGCAGGCCTCGGGCACGATGACGGACTGGATGCCGGTGGCGTAGGTGTCGGTGAACTGCACCATCTGCTTGCGCTCCTCGGTGACGGTCATGCCGGCGGCGGAGAAGTCGTACTTGCCGGACTGGACGCCGGGGATGCACTGGGCGAACTCGATGTCCACGACCTCCAGCTCGTAGCCCAGCTTCGCGGCGATCGCCTTGGCAATCTCGACGTCGATGCCGGTGGGCTGGCCGTCGTCGCCGTAGAACTCATAGGGCGGGAAGGCCACGTTGGTGCACATCGTCAGGCTCTCGGCCACCGCGGAAACGCCCGCGAACGCCAGCATCGCAGCCAGGATCATGGCAATAATCTTCTTCATGGGATAATACCTCCGATTTGTTTCGCGGAATGCCTCCGCGTGAATTGAGTAGATTATACATCCTTATGCGTCGAAATTCAATAGATATTCGGAGAATTAACAGAATATGCACACAGAATGTATAATTATGCTTTTTCACGCCCCAGATTCCCCGGGCAGGCGAGAATATGTATATTTATTCAGGGCTTTGCCGTTTTTCCTCCCTTGCCCCGGCTTCATGTTCCTGCTATAATAGAGCATATCCATTGCGGCCGGCGGTCTTTCGCGCATATTCCGCGGCCGCGCGCGCTATAATACTATGATATGGGAGAAATGATGAAGCGACAATATTGGATCATTGCGGCGCTCATCGCCTTTGCGGTGCTGTCCGCGCTGCTGGCGCTGCCGGCGAAGCCCGCCGACGCGAACGCCCCGGGCCAGGAAGTGTACCGCCTGGTGCGCCTCGACGCCGACGGCAGGCCGGTGATCGAGCTGAACCGCTATCTGCGCAGCCATTCGACGGCGGTGTTCGTCCTGGGCGTGGCCACGTGCCTTTTGTCCCTGCGGCTGGACCGGCGCTGGAACGCCGCGCTGCTGGCGCTCTACCTGCTGTTCATCGCGTACATGACGCTGATGTACCGCGACGCGGTGGCCAACCGGCTGAACCTGACGTTGTTCTGGTCGTACCGGCAGTTTGGGCGCTCCTTCCGCATGCGCCAGTATATCCTTTTCAACATCTGGCTGTTCATGCCGCTGGGGCTGATACTGTACCGTCTGACGGGGCGTCCCTGGGTGGTGCTGATCACCATAGCGATCTCCGGGGCCATCGAGCTCGCCCAGTACGCCCTGGGCATCGGGCTCTGCGAGCTGGACGACATCGTCAGCAACGGCCTGGGCGCCTGCCTGGGCTGCCTGCTGGGCATCGCGGCGGGAAGGCTGCGGGATCTGCGAAGTACAAAGGAGGCGTGAGCATGCTGGCGGTCATCACCGGCGGCGGCCATGGCATCGGACAGGCCACGGCGGCGCTGTTCAGGGCGCGGGGTTATGATGTGGAGATCATCGACGCCGCCCCGGGCCCCTGGTTCGTGGGGGACATCGGGGACAGGGCCACGCTGGAGCGCTTCGCGCAATGTGTGGTGGAGAAGCACGGGCAGGTGAACTGCCTCATCAACAACGCCCCGCCGCCCATGGTGGGCATCGGGGCGTGTACTTGGGAGGAATTCATGCGGGCGCAGGCCGTCGGCGTGGGCGCGCCCTTCTACCTGACGAAGCTGTTCGCGCCCCACTTTGCGCCGGGCGCGGCGGTGGTGAACCTATCCTCCTCCCGGGACCGCATGAGCCAGCCCCAGACGGAGAGCTACACCGCCGCCAAGGGCGGCGTCGCGGCGCTGACCCACGCGCTGGCGGTCAGCCTGGCGGGCAGGGCGCGGGTGAACAGCGTCTCCCCCGGCTGGATCGACACCACCGGTGCGCAGATCACAGGCCCCGACGCCCGGCAGCAGCCGGTGGGCCGGGTGGGTAAACCCGAAGACATCTCGGAGCTCATATGGTTCCTCTGTTCCGAGAAGGCCGGGTTCATCACCGGCGAGAACATCTGCGCCGACGGCGGCATGACCCGCCTGATGATCTATCACGACGACTGGGGCTGGCGGCTGGATTGACGACGCATTCGCGGACGCCAATTATGGCGTCCCTACGGCAGGGTTTGCGGGTATCCGCGGACGCCAATTATGGCGTCCCTACGGCGGCGCGCCCGGCTACATTTCCTTTCGGATCTGCTTGTTGACGTACATATCCTTGTCCGCGCGGCGGGCGGTATCGCTCACGGAGCGGTCGATCGTCGGGTCGTACACCGCCATGCCCACGGACACGTGCACCTCGTCCCACTTGTTCTGGGCCAAATCGCAGATCTCCCGGCTGGTGACGTTGAACCGGTGCACCAGCGCCTCCCGGTTTTCAAAGTCCCCGTTTTGCAGCACCACAGCGAACTCGTCGCCGCCGATCCTGAACACGGGGCTGTGCTGGAAGGTGCGGCAGATCAGCTGGCTGGCAGCCTTGAGGTACACGTCGCCCTTGTCGTGGCCGTTCTGGTCGTTGATCCTCTTGAGGTTGTCGCAGTCGAACACGCCGATGGCGAACTCCAGCGTCCCATCCTGATCCACCCGGTCCTGCAGCTCCTGCATGTAGCCGTCGAAGGCCCCCTTGTTCCTGACGGAGGTCAGCGCGTCCACGTACACCCGGCGGTTCAGGTCCTTGACCAGGTGCTCCTCCTCAAGCACCTTTTTTTCCGCGTGGATGCTGCGCACCAGCAGCACCAGTATCACCAGCAGCACCCCGGCGATCACGGCCATCACGATGAACAGATGGTCCTTGATCAGGTCGTTGAAGCTGGTCTTGACGTCCTCGGTGGAGTAGTAGGTCAGCGCCGAGTGGATGGCGGCGTCCGGCACCGCCCCGGTGACCCGCGCCAGTATGGAATACAGCTCGGTCTCGCCCACGGGGACGGCGAAGCAGTAGTCCATGTCCACGCCGGTGTACACGGTGTCCAGGTGCAGTTTCTCGCACTGTTTGGAGATGTTGCTGAAGCGGTAGTTGCTGATGATCACGCAGTCGGCCTGCCCCGCGGCCACGGCGTCCAGCCCCGCGGGGGTGTCCGGGAAGTAGGCCCGCTTCCAGCCGGGGTAGTGGTCGGCCAAGAACATGTCGTAGTTGGTGTTGCCCTCGTTGACGGCCACCACCACGTCGCGCTTGCGGATGAACTCCTTCTGCTCCGCGGCCCGCACCACGGCGTCCATCTCGGTGCGCATCAGCGGCGGTGTCATCACCACGCCCAGCGTCTCGCTGTCGTAGTCGGTCAGGTTGGCGGGGAACATGCAGTCCACCTCGCCGTTTTTCATGGCCTCCATGGCGGCGGCGGCGGTGGGATAGGCCACCGCCTCGAAGCCCAGGTGCGCGTTCTCCAGCGCCGTGGCGGCGTAGGCCAGGTAGTCCTTCAGCGCGCCGGTCAGCTCCCCCGTCTCCCCGTCCACCGCGCAGAACGCCAGGTAGTTGTCCTGATAGCCCACGCGGATCGTGCCGTGTTCGCTCAGCCACGCCCGCTCCCGGTCGGTGAGATACCGGTCCGTGCCGTGGCTGCTGAGATACTTCTCGTGCAGCTGCTGGTTGTAGTACTTGTTCTCGTCCTGGATGCGGTTCATGGCGAAGTCCAGCTCGGTCAGCAGCTCGGGCTTCGACTTGTTGACCGCGAAATAGAAATCCGACGAGCCGATCTTGCACACGGGCACGGCGGTCTCCGGGTCGCCGTAGATGTCCATCGTGATAAAGGCGTCCAGCTCCCCGGTCAGCAGGAGCCTCAGGGAGCTCTCCTCGGTGCCCCTCGTCTCCACCAGGTCGGCCTGCACGTCGTTGCGGGCGGCCCAGTCGAGGAACAGGTCCCTCTGGATGCTGCTCTCGGTCACGCCGACGCGCTTCCCGTTCAGCGTGGCGACGTCGTCCGAGGTGATCTCCGCGTTGTCCGGCGCGACGAACACATAGTACGCCTCCGTACCCATGGGGAGGGCAGCGTAGAGCATGTGCTCCGTGCGCTCCTTCACGTAGGAGACGTCGCTCATCAGGTCGATCTCGCCGTCCTTGAGCATCTGCATGAGCTCCAGCCAGCTGCCCTCCACGTACTCGTAGGTCCAGCCGGTGTAGGCGGCGATCTTGCGCTGGTATTCGTAGGCGTAGCCGGAGCGCCGCCCGTACTGGTCCGTGATGTAGAAGGGGACGTCGTGCCAGCCCACCCGCACGACCCTGTTCTCCGCGCGCGCGGCGAACAGGACCGGCCCGCCCACCGCCAGCACCAGGCACATCGCGAGCAGGAGGGCGCGCCTCAGATGCCTGAGCGCGGCGCGCATATTGTACTGTCGGACCGGCATGACCTTCACCCTTCCATTCATGCTTGTTAATTAAGATTATACCATATTATCCCTGTTCAGACAATAAATTTTGTAACAAATCCACGGGTCACGCATGAGTTGCGTTGGCATTCGCACATGATATATGGAAACGGGGGACGACCTCTTTCGTCTGGCCTGCGGCCAGCCACCTTCCCCTGAAGGGGAAGGCTTTTGGAAGCGCATCCCTATGCCTTCCCCTTCAGGGGAAGGTGGCAGCCCGAAGGGCTGACGGAAGAGGTCGCAGACGTGAACGGGCTGTCTCGAAACGCATAATCATTTATATGCTTACATATTGTAGGGGCGGCGATGCGCCGCCCGCCGGGTACAACCTATCGCGGCGGGCGCCCATTGGGCGCCCCTACGGCATCATCTGTTGTAAATAAAGGGCTGCCGCCCATGAAACACGGACGGCAGCCCACGTCTGTCAGACGATCACAGGATCAGGATCAGTACAGCTTCGCCATCTCCTCGATGTTGTCGGCGTTGAACTGCAGCGGCAGGCCCTGCACGATCTCGGTGCCGCCGTCGTCAGCCGCGGTGACGGAGAACTCGCCCAGGCCCTCGACGGAGAAGGTCTCGCCCTCAGCGCCGGTGATGTCGCCGTTGATCAGCGCGATGGTAGCATAGGCGGACAGCTTGCCCAGCAGCTGCATATCCCACAGATAGAAGTAGGGGCAGGAGTGCGCGTCGTCAGCGCCGGTGTACTCGAGCATCTCGGAGGGCAGGCCCAGGCCGGTGATCTTCACGTTGCAGTCGGGCTTGTCCTGCACCAGCTTGGCGGCGGCCATGATGCCGACGGTGGTGGGCGCGCAGATGACCTTCAGGTCGGGATAGTTGTCCAGCAGCGCCTGGGTCTGGTCGGTGGACTTCTGGGGCTCGTCGTCGCCGTAGGCCACTTCCACCAGCTCCAGCTTGGCGTACTTCTCGTCCTCGGCCAGCTTCTTCATGGCGTCGATCCAGGCGTTCTGGTTGGTGGCCTGGGAGGTGGCGGACAGAATGGCCCACTGGCCCTCGCCGCCGGCCATGTCGTACACGGCGTCGATCAGCGCCTGGCCCACGGCCACGGTACCGGCCTGGTTCACGAACACCTGACGGCTCGCCGGGTTGGGGGCGGAGTCGAAGGAAGACACCTTGATGCCGGCGTCCATCGCCTCTTCCAGCTTGGCCTGGAGGGCGTTGAAGTCGTTGGCGGAGATGCAGATGGCGTCGGGCTGCTGGGAGATCAGGTTGTCCAGAACCTTGATCTGAGCGTCGGCGGTGGCGGCTTCGGGATACACGACGTCGATGGTCGCGCCTTCGCCCTCACCGGCCTCCTTGAAGGACGCGGCGGCGATCTCAAAGAAGGCGTTGCCGGCGGACTTGCCGACCAGCGCGATCTTCTTGCCGTCGGCGGTGCCCGCCAGAGCGGAGGTCATCAGACCGGCCACCAACAGAGTCACCAACAGAACAGACAACAGTTTCTTCATGGGTAGTTCCTCCTTTTAATATATGTGCAACTGCTTCATTGCAGTTACAATCGGATCGGGCGGACGCCATGAATGGCGTCCCTACGAAGGGACGGCGGGGCGGACGCCATGAATGGCGTCCCTACGAAGGGGCGGCGGGGCGGACACCATGAATGGAGTCCCTACGAAGGGGCGGCGGGGCGGACGCCATGAATGGCGTCCCTACTTCTTCACCGCTTTCTTCAGCGAGCCCAAGATGTTGGGCAGCGCCACAGCGGCGATCAGCAATACGCCGATGATCAGCAGTATGACCTGGCCGTTGACGTTGCGCTGGCCCAGGCCGATGCGCAGGCACACGATGATGAACGCGGAGATGATGCCGCCGATCATGTTGCCCTTGCCGCCGGTGGACGATATGCCGCCGAACACGGCCATGGCGATGGCGTCCATCTCAAAGCCGGTGCCGGTAGTGGTGTTCGCGCCGTAGGACGAGGCCACCATGAACAGCGCGCACAGGCCCGCCGCCGTGCCCATCAGGGTGTAGATGATGAAGCGTATCTTCTGCACGGCCACGCCGGAATAGCGCGCCGCCAGGCGGTTGGTGCCGATGGCGTAGACCTTGCGGCCGAAGGTGCTCCTGCCCAGCACGATCGCGGCGAACACCGCCAGTATGATCACCAGGAACAGTATCAGCGGCACCGAGCCGATCTTGCGGCTGATGGCCTTGAAGCCCGCGGTATTGGCCACGGAGATCGAGCCGCCGCTGCCCAGCACGATCTCGGCGATCCCCCGGAAGATGATCTGGGTGGACAGCGTGACGATCATCGGCGGCAGCTCCGAAAAATTCGTCAGTATCACGGCGTTGATCAGGCCGCAGCAGGTGCCCACCGCCAGCGTGATCAGTATCACCAGCGGGAAGGGGATGCCCGCGTTGCTGGCGATGCAGGCCATCGTGGCGGCCAGGCACACCGTGGCGCCCACGGAGATGTCGATCTCGCCCATGACCAGTATGAAAGCCATCACCAGCATCAGGAAGACCTCGGCCAGGTAGACCGGCATCTGCCTGAGCAGGTTGAACATGTTGTAGTATTCAGAGAACCATTTGCAGAAGATATTGACGCCGATGAACACCAGGATCAGTATGCCTTCCCAGCCGAATATCAGCTTTTTGATCGGCGACTCGGGGACGTTGTTTATGCTTCTTCCAGACTTGCCCGCCATGCTCACATCTCCCTTCTCGCCAGGGCGTTCCTCTGGGCGATCCGCTGCAGTATGACGTTGATGACCACCACGGCCAGTATCATGACGCCCTTGATCATGTTCTGCCACAGCGCGTCGATGTGCAACAGCGGCAGCGCCTTGGGGATCATGGCCATGATCAGCGCGCCCAGCAGCGCCCCGATCACCGAGCCGCGGCCGCCGGACATGCTCACGCCGCCGATGACGCAGGCCGCGATGACGTCCATCTCGCCGCCCTGCGCCATGTTCGGCATGGCGGAGGCGTAGACCGCCACCTGCAGCGCGCCGGCCAGGCCCGCCAGGAAGCCCATCACGGTGTGCACCATCAGCTTGATGTTCTTGACCTTGATGCCGGAGACCTCCGCCGCCTCGGCGTTGCTGCCCACGGCGTAGACCTGGCGGCCGATGCGGGTCCACTTCATGACGAAGAAGAACACGATGTAGCAGACGATGATGATCCAGATGACCTTACTCAATCCCATCAGCTTGTCCGTGCCGAAGTTCTTGAAGCTGCCCAGCGCCGCGGCGCTGGCCCACTCGCCGCCGTTGGAGATCAGGTAGCCCATGGCGCGGTAGATGTACATGAAGCCCATCGAGGCGATGATCGGCGGCACGCCCGCGCGGGAGATCAGCAGGCCCACCAGCGCGCCGCAGGCGGTGCCGATGGCGATGGCGATCACAAACGCCAGCAGGGTGGAGGAGATGTGGTTGTATTTGAGCAGCATGCCGATGGTCATGCCCGAGAGCGCCAGCGTCGAGGTGATGGAGATGTCGATGCCCCCCACCAGCATGACGCCCAGCATGCCCAGCGCCATGACCAGCGTGACGGCGTTGTTCTTGAGCATGTCGGTGACGGCGTTGAAGGAGAAAAACACCGGGTTGACGACGGAAACGATGGCAAACATCGCAATGACGATGATGAACAGCAGAAATTCGCGGCTGCCCGTGAGCTTTTTGAGATTCATGCCACGCCTCCTTTCGCGGTCGGGCCCTTCTCCATGGCCAGGTCGAGTATCTTCTCCTGGGTGGCTTCACTCCGGTCCAGTATGCCGGTGAGGCGGCCGTTGCACATGACCACGATGCGGTCCGCCATGCCCAGTATCTCGGGCATTTCGGAGGAAATCAGTATGATGGCGTAGCCCTGCTTGGCCAGATCGCCCATGATGGAGTAGATCTCGGCCTTCGCGCCCACGTCCACGCCCTTGGTGGGCTCGTCCATGATGACGACCTTCATCTCCTGGCCCAGGGCCTTGGCGACGACCACCTTCTGCTGGTTGCCGCCGGACAGGGAGCTTGCGGGCTGGAAGATGTCCACCGCCTTGGTGTCCACCTCCTCGAGAAGCTGCTTGGAAATTTCCCGCTCCTTCTTTTCGTCGTTCAGGCCGCCCTTGGCGTACTTGCCCATGATGGGGAGGGTCACGTTGCGGCCCAGGCCCCAGCTCATCAGCAGGCCCTCCTTCTGGCGGTCCTCCGGCAGAAGCACGATGCCCAGGTCCATGGCGTCCGAAGGCTTGCCCACGTGGATCTCCTTGCCCTCCAGGTACACCTTGCCCGCGTCGGGCTTCGTGATGCCGCACACGGATTCGATGACCTCCGTGCGGCCCGCGCCCACCAGGCCGGTGAAGCCCAGTATCTCGCCGGCGTGCAGCGTGAAGGAGATGTCCTTGAAAAAGCCCGTACGGCTCAAATGCTCGACCTTCAGCATCTCTTTGCCGATCTCCACCACCGGCTTGGGGAACAGGTCGTTGATCTCGCGGCCCACCATGGCCTTGATGAGGTCGGCGTTGGTGATCTCGTCCACGTTGTAGGTGCCGATGTACTGGGAATCGCGGAACACCGTCACGCGGGTGGCCAGCCGGTACATGTCCTCAAAGCGGTGGGAGATGAATATGACCGACACGCCCTCCTCCCGGAGCTGGTCCACGATGCGGTACAGCTCCTCGGATTCGCGCTTGGTCAGCGAGGCGGTGGGCTCGTCCAGTATGATGATGCGGGCGTTGGTGGAGAGCGCCTTGGCGATCTCCACGATCTGCTGCTCCGCCACGGACAGCGTGCCCATCTCGGCGGTGGAATCGAACTCGGCGTTCATGCGCTTCAACAGCTTGTTGGCCTCCGCGTTCATTTGCTTCCACTGGATGATGCCGTGCCTGATGATCTCGTGGCCCATGAATATGTTTTCGGCCACGGTCAGGTCCGGGTAGGAGGTGGCGTGCTGATACACCGCGGCGATGCCGGCGGCCTGGGCGTCGCGGGGGCCCTTGAAGTCCACCTTCTGGCCGTTTAGGAACATCTCGCCCTCCTCGGCCTTGTGTACGCCGGTGATCACCTTGATAAACGTGGATTTTCCCGCGCCATTTTCGCCCATCAGCGCGTGGACCTCGCCCGGACGCAGCTGGAATTGAACCTTGTTCAACGCCTTCACGCCGGGGAATATCTTCGTGATGCCCTTCAATTCAAGGACATATTCCGAACCGGGCATTCCCTCGCCTCCATCTCGCGGCACAAATTGACAGATCCCGCCGCATACAGTTTGTATCATTATAACGCTCTTTTCGTCAACCTGTCAAGAATAATACTCAAATAATGTACAAAGTTTCAAATTCTGTGCGCATGCGTTAACCGCGCTATGTCCGAAGCGGCGACTGCAAAAAATATTGACAGCCGCGCCGTTTTGCCCTATAATCTGATAAAACCCAGTTTTTTCCTGTGTGACACTTCTGTGACAAACCCTGTGATATGATGTCCTCGCAAACAGGGGGAACAACCCCGAATCAATAAAGAATCAATCAAAGGAGTGGATCAAGATGAAGAAGCTGTTTGTCATGCTGCTGGCGGTCATGATGACCGTTGCCTGCGCCCTGGGCGCTCTGGCGGACGTTACCCTTGAAGAGGCGAAGCAGATCGCCCTCGATCATGCCGGCGTCGCCGCGGAGGACGCCATCTTCACCAAGGCGCACCACGATCACGACGATGGCCGCGTGGTCGCGGACATTGAGTTTTACGCGGGCGACACCGAGTATGAGTTCGATGTTGACATCACTACCGGCGAGATTACCGAGTTCGAGACGGAAAAGCACGGCCTGATCGCGTCCGACGGGAGCATCACGCTGGACGACGCGAAGCAGATCGCGCTGGCCAGGGTCGGCATGAAGGAAGAGGACGTGCGCTTCAAAAAGGCGCATGCGGATCAGGAGAACGGCCGCAATGTCTACGAGATCGAGTTCGTCGTCAACGGCATGGAGTATGAATTCGATATCGACGCCGCGTCCGGAACCATACTGGATTTTGACGCCGACATCGACGACTGAGGAACAGGACCCTGCGGGGCTGACTCTCAACACATACAGATTCATGAAACCTGCGTAGGGGCGCCGATGCGGCGCCCGCCCGGGTACGAAACATTTGCGGACGCCATGAATGGCGTCCCTACGGGCGGGCGGCGCATCGCCGCCCCTACAGATTTGAGCTGTTGCCGTGCCCGCAGGCTTTTCGTCCTTGACAAGCGATATGGCAGGGCATAAAATGGAAGAGAGCGCAATGTAATTCCCCATTCCCAATTCCCAATTCTCACAGGAGGTTCGCCATGTTCGCACATCTGCACCTGCACACCGAATACAGCCTGCTGGACGGCGCGTGCCGCATCAAGCCGCTGATCGCGCGGCTGAAGGCGCTGGGCATGACCTCCTGCGCCGTCACGGATCACGGCGTGATGTACGGCGTGGTGGACTTCTACCGGGAGGCGAAGGCGGCAGGCATCCACCCGGTGATCGGCTGCGAGGTGTACGTGTGCCCGGACATGGACAACAAGACCAGCGTCACCCGGGATTACAGCCACCTGATACTGCTGTGCGAAAACGAAACCGGCTACCGCAACCTGTCGCGGCTGGTGTCGGAGGGCTTCATACGGGGCTACTACTACCGCCCGCGGGTGGACTATAAGCTGCTTGAAAAGTATTCCGAGGGGCTGATCGCGCTGTCGGCCTGCCTGTCCGGCGACCTGCCGAAGCTGCTGCTGGACGGCAGGGAGAGCGAGGCCCGGCAGATGGCGCAGAAATACATCGACATCTTCGGCAAGGACAACTTCTTCGTGGAGCTCCAGGATCACGGCATGCCGGAGCAGCGCCAGGTGCTCCCCCGGCTGGTCAAGCTGGCCCGGGAGATGGACATCCCCATGGTGTGCACCAACGACTGCCACTACATCGACCGGGAGGACGCCGACGCCCAGGAGGTGCTGATGTGCATCCAGACGGGCAAGACGCTGTCCGACGAGCACCGCATGCGCATGAACACCGACCAGCTCTACGTGAAGTCCGAGGAGGAGATGCGCGCCGCGTTCCCCAATTTCCCGGACGCCATCGAGCGCACGGAAGCCATTGCCCAGCGCTGCAAGGTGGACTTTGATTTCTCCACCACCCACCTGCCCGCCTTCCCGCTGCCGGAGGGCGAGACGGACAGGGGCTACCTGCGCAAGCTGTGCGAGGCGGGCCTCGCGCGCAAGTACGGCCCCGACCGGCAGGACGCCCGGGACCGGCTGGAGTACGAGCTTTCGGTGATCGAGTCCATGGGCTATGTGGACTACTTCCTGATCGTGTGGGACTTCATCCACTACGCCAAGACCCACGGCGTGGGCGTCGGCCCCGGGCGGGGCAGCGGCGCGGGGTCCATCGTGGCTTACGCGCTGGACATCACCCAGATCGACCCGCTGAAATACGCGCTGGTGTTCGAGCGCTTCCTGAACCCGGAGCGCGTGTCCATGCCCGATATCGACTGCGACTTCGACTACGAGCGCCGGGGCAAGGTGATCGACTACGTGCGCCGCCGCTACGGCGCGGACCACGTGGCCCAGATCATCACCTTCGGCACCATGGCCGCCCGGGCCGTGATCCGGGACGTGGGCCGGGTGATGGACCTGCCCTACCAGCAGGTGGACGGCATCGCCAAGCAGGTGCCCTTCGAGCTGAACATGACGCTGGAGAAGGCGCTTCGCATGAACCCGGAGCTCAACCGGCTCTACGAGTCGGACGAGCAGGTCCACCGGCTCATCGAGATGGCCCGCAAGCTGGAGGGCATGCCCCGCAACGCCTCCACCCACGCGGCGGGCGTGCTGATCACCGCCCGGCCGGTGGTGGACTACTGCCCGCTCCAGACCAACGACGACGTGATCACCACCCAGTTCCCCATGGGCACGGTGGAGGCGCTGGGCCTTCTGAAGATGGACTTCCTGGGGCTTCGGACGCTGAACGTCATCATGGACACCATCGAGATGGCCCGGGACCGCCTGGGCGAGGGCTTCCAGCCCTCCGACATCCCGCTGGACGAGCCCGGGGTCTACAGGATGATCTCCGACGGCGACACCGAGGGCATCTTCCAATTGGAGTCCGGCGGCATGACCTCGTTTCTCACGAACATGAAGCCCGGCAGCTTCGAGGACATCATCGCCGCTATATCGCTGTACCGGCCGGGGCCGATGGAGTCCATCCCGCGCTACATCGCCGGCAAGCAGAACCCGGACAGCGTGCAGTACCTGACCCCGCAGTTGAAGCCCATACTCGACGTCACCTACGGCTGCATGGTGTATCAGGAGCAGGTGATGCAGATCGTGCGCGACCTGGCGGGCTACTCCATGGGCCGGTCGGACCTGGTGCGCCGCGCCATGTCCAAGAAGAAGCACGACGTGATGGCCCGGGAGAAGGAGATCTTCATCCACGGCCAGGTGGACGACGACGGCAACGTGGTGGTGCCCGGGTGCGTGCGCAACGGGGTGTCCGAGGCGGCAGCCACGCGGCTGTTCGACGAGATGACCGCCTTCGCCTCCTACGCCTTCAACAAGTCCCACGCCGCCGCCTACGCCGTGGTGGCCGTGCAGACCGCGTGGCTCAAGCTGAAATTCCCGGTGGAGTTCATGGCTGCCATGATGAATTCCATGAACGGCAACACCGGCAAGATCGCGTTCTACATCCAGTATTGCCGCAAGAGGGGCATACCGATACTGCCGCCGGACGTGAACCGGTCCGAGGAGAAGTTCACCGTAGACACCCAGACCGGCCGGCCGGGCATACGCTTCGGCCTGGCGGGGGTGAAGTCGCTGGGGCACAACGCCATCGAGGCGCTGGTGAGCGAACGCGCGCGCGGCGGGACGTTTCGGGACCTGTACGACTTCATCGACCGCCTGACCGGCGGCGCGCTCAACAAGAAGGGCGTGGAAGCCCTGATCCGCGCCGGGGCCATGGACAGCCTGCCGGGGTATCGCTCCCAGAAGCTGCACGTGTACGAGCGGGCCATGGACGGCGCCTCCCGCCAGCAAAAGAGCGTGGTGGCCGGGCAGATATCGCTGTTCGGCATGCTGGACGGCGCCGCGGCGGCGCCCCCGCCGCCGATGCCCAACCTGCCGGAGTTCGACCACTTCACCAAACTCCAGATGGAGAAGGAGACCACCGGCGTGTACATCTCCGGCCACCCGCTGGACGCCTACGCCGATCAGCTCGGCAAGCTCAGCGTGAACGCCCAGACCCTCGCGGAGCTTTCGGAGGCCCCCGACGGCGGCATGAGCCAGGACCAGAAGGTGGTGCGCATGGGCGGGTTGATCGCGGAGAAGAAGCTCAAGGCCACGCGCTCCGGCAGCATGATGGCCTTCGTCCAGCTGGAGGACATGTACGGCGTCACCGAGGTGCTGGTGTTTCCCAAGGTCTACGACCGGGTGAGCGCCCAGCTCGTCGAGGACACCGCCGTGGTGATGACCGGGAAGCTGTCCGTGCGGGAGGACGAGGCCCCCAAGCTGCTGCTGGAGCGCGTCGCCCCTCTCCGGGACATGGACGCCGTGCCCGACGAACCGCCGCGCTACGCGCCCCCGGCCCACACCCCCCGCCCCGCCCGCAGGCTGTACCTCAAGCTCACCGCCGACACCCGCGAGGCCGCACTGCGCATACTCGCCGAAACCCCGGGCAATATATGCGTGATGCTCTATATGGCCGACGAGAAAAAGACCTACCAGGCCCCCCGGCAGTATTGGGTCGATGAGGGCTATGACTTCGGCGCGCTGGCGAACCTGATCGGGGCGGACGCGATCGTGCTGAAGTAATTGGGAATTGGGAATGGGAAATTGGGAATTGAGTTACCTGCTCCCGTGCGACATACCCGTAGGGACGCCATTCATGGCGTCCGCTATGCCTTCCCCTTCAGGGGAAGGTGGCAGCCCGAAGGGCTGACGGAAGAGGTCGTCACCCCTGTAGGGGCGCCGATGCGGCGCCCGCCCAGGTACGAAACGTAGCGTACTTCATAGGCGGGCGGCGCATCGCCGCCCCTACAACATGCACACATCTGAATGATTATTCGTTTTGAGACAGTCCCGTCGGACTGAACAGTTACTGAATAACAGGGAAATATGAGCCGCCTGCTATTCTTCGCGCAGAGAAGAAAAGAAGGCCGACATAATCTTCAAAGCATTTCGTCTATGTTTTTCGCTGCATCCATTCATCAACAGTAATAATTCGTCTTGTCCGATTCCCTCTGAATCATTCTCCATGCTTTTATCCATTAAAACATCATTTGGCAGCACTTGCAGCGTATTGCAGATTTTTATAAATGTTTCAATACGCATGTTGACCGTTCCCCTCTCTATTTCAGCATAGGTTCGGTCAGAGATTCCGGCTTTTTCCACTACTTCAATTTGTGTCATACCTGTTTTCTTCCGATAACAGAAAAGCCTATTACCTAACTTATACAAATCGTATTCCAACATCATATAACCTCCAGCTTTCCTGTTTAGGGGAATTATAATTCCTGATAATGTTGACAAATAGGAAGATAAGTGTCATAATCACAGGAAGTATTCTTCCTATTTTTATTTGCCGAGGATATATTGATGAATAGTAAACTGACTTGCGCGTTAATCTTGTTCATCCTGATGATTATGTCTTTCGCTATGGCAGATGAGATCAATGTGATTCCGCACGAAATAAGCTCTGTATCAGCTGTAAAAACCGTTCGGTCGGGTGTTGATAAAAGGAATAACACTTTGCGGACAAAGCAAGCAAAGGTTGTCGCTCATCGAGGCAGCGCCCATTGGGAAGAGAATACTCTGATAGCTTTTCAGAATTTTGCCTCCACCGGCGCAGATGCCGTAGAATTGGACGCGAGGTCATGTTTGGACGGCACACAGGTGATTTTCCACGATTCTAATATCACAGCAAACGGCATACGTTATAAGGTATCGGCATTGACATTGGATCAACTTCGGATGCTCAAGCCTTCTGTATGTACTTTGGATGAGGCGCTTGAGGCCATCGCTCAAAGCGGAAAGGATATTTTCCTGGAGCTCAAGGAGACAGCAGATGGCGTGAAGTGTGTCAACAGCGTGCAAAGCCGTGGACTTTTATCCAGAACCGTTTTTTCTCGTTTTATGAAACTCCACTAAAGCAGGTCCATTCAGCGTTTCCGGCGGCTGCGCTGGGATTGTCGTTAAAGAAAGGCACAAATCCTTACAGCAAAAAACTGATAAAAAAAGCAAAATAACTACATATCAGCTTTTTCATGGCAAACAAAAGGATTGTAAACAAAAAGGTTGTCAGACATTGGCACAAAAAAGGCTTTGCCGTATATGTATGGACAATTAATAATTTAAAGAACATGCGGTCATTCTATCGCATGGGAGTAGATGGTATTTTGACCGACTATCCCGAGTATGCTATTGCAGCAAAGTCGAAATAAAGCATGAGAAACGGCTCTCAGCCTGACCCATGCGAAGAATCATTGATATGGCAGGAGAGTGATACTTGACAGCGGGTTCCAAAAAGCTATACAATAAAATAGCCGCTTAGTCAGAATAGAGGTGTGGCTTATGTCTTCTCCCAAGCTCTTCATCGTCATCCCCTGCTACAACGAGCAGGAAGCGCTGCCGATCACGGCGCAGCGGCTAATCGGGCTCACGGACGACATGCTCTCGAAGGGGCTGATCGCCCCGGAGAGCCGCATCGTGCTGGTGGACGACGGCAGCCGCGACGACACCTGGCGGGTGATCGCCGATCTGCACGCGCGGGATCCGCGCTTCGAGGGCGTGAAGCTGGCGCACAATGCGGGCCACATGAACGCGCTGTGGGCGGGCATGACGCTGTGCGCCGAGCGCTGCGACTGCGTGATCACCATCGACGCCGACCTGCAGGACGACATCAACGCCATGTATGGCTTCCTGGAGGAATACCAAAAGGGCGCGGACGTGGTGTACGGCGTGCGCGGAAGCCGCAAAAAGGACACCTTCTTCAAGCGCGCCACCGCCCAGGGGTTCTACAAAATGATGAACGCCATGGGCGCGGAGCTGGTGTACAACCACGCGGACTACCGGCTGCTGTCCAGGCGGGCGCTGCAGGCGCTTCTGTCCTTCGGCGAGGTGAACATGTTCCTCAGGGGCATGGTGCCCATGCTGGGCTTCAAGACCGCCAAGGTGTACTACGAGCGGGGAGAGCGCGTGGCCGGGGAGAGCAAGTATCCCCTCAAAAAGATGCTGGCCTTCGCCATGGAGGGCGTCACCTCCCTGTCCAACAAGCCCATACGCTGCGTGCTGCTGCTGGGCGTGCTGTGCGCGCTTATGGGCGTGGCCATGGGCGTCTATGTGCTGGTGTCCCTGTTCAAGGGGCATACCGTCCGGGGCTGGGCGTCCACCATGATGTCCATCTGGCTGCTGGGCGGGCTGCAGCTCATCGCCCTGGGCCTGATTGGCGAATACATCGGCAAGATCTACATGGAGACCAAGCGCCGCCCGAAGTTCATACTGGAGGAGCATCTGCTCTGATTTTTCGGTTTTTCACGTTTTCTTGTGGGATTACGGACACCTCATCCGCCCCTTCGGGGCACCTTCCCCTCAAGGGGAAGGCTTTTGGCGGCGTTTCCCTTAGCCTTCCCCTTCAGGGGAAGGTGGCATTTGCGAAGCAAATGACGGAAGAGGTCGTAACCTCTACTCCCTACTGCCTACTCCCTCATCCCTTAATATACTTCAAAATCATTGAACTATATGACGTTCCATTTACAATTGAATGAATTGGCAGGATTTTGCCTTATTATAGTAGAATAAAAATCGAATAGTGCTTGATTTGCGCCTTGATTTCATCACGAATGAACGGCTGGAGCTTGAATACATGCGTATAACGGGGACAGCTCATAGAATATTTCACCGCGTCTGCGCGATTTGCATCGCGCTGGCGCTGGTTTTCGTGTGCGCAGAGGCGTTTCCCGCGGCGCTGGCGGAGTCTGACGGCATGATCCGCGTGCGGCTGACCCGTCTGGGCGCACCGGCGTCGGTCACCCTGGCGGTGGACTGCGACTACTACCTGGCCGCCGACCCCACGGTGCGGGTGGAATCCGGCGACACGGTGACCTTCACCGCCGGGGAAAACGGCCTTTCGATGGTCAGCGGCCGCAAGAAGGTGGCGCTGGGCGACACCGCCAAACTGATGCGCGCCCAGAGCGGCAACCGGGGCATACGGTTTTTGCAGCCGGAGCTGTCCAACCGCTTCTGCGGGGACCTGGGGCTTTCGGCCTCGGGCGGCGTGATCTCGGCGATACTGAACATCTACGTGGAGAACTACCTCTACGGCGTGGTGGGTTACGCCATGCCGCCCTCGGCGGACATCGAGGCGCTGAAGGCCCAGGCGGTGGCCTCCCGCACCTACGCCCTGCGCAAGAAGGCCGAGCGGGCCGACGCCGCCTACGACGTCACCGACACCGCCTCCGACCAGGTCTACAAGGGCTACAACGGCACCTCGGACTACGCCGAGGTGGTGCGCGCCGTGGACGAAACCCGCGGCGGCGTGGTGTACTTCGACAACTCCCTGGCCCAGTGCACCACCTGCCAGTCCAACGGCGGGCAGACCGAATCCGCCCGCAACGCCTGGGGGACCGTCCTGCCCTACACCGAGGTGCGGGACGACCCCTTCGACTTCGAGAGCCCCTCCGCCACGGTCAAGACCGCCGTCATCAACAAGGACCTGACCGACCTGAATCCCATCCTCAGGACCGCGCTGATCGAGGGCATGCGCGCCCGGTTCGCGGAGCAGAAGCTCTCCACCCATGAATCGGACATCCGCGTCAACGCCATCGAGAGCATCACCGCCTGCGATTCCCGGTTCCCCGCCCCCAGCCGCCTGTACAAGTCGCTGACCTTCAAGCTGAACGTGTCCGGCGTGGCCTCGGACGGGCAGACCCACACCGGCACGCTGTCCGTCAGCATCCCCACCTACGGCGGGTTCGAGGACTGGTACGACCTGAGCATCAACCCGGAGGACAACGAGACCGTCTGGGTGACGGAATCCGAGCGCGCCTTCAACGTGTCCCTGCGGCGAAGCGGCTCCGGCGTGGGCATGAGCCAGCGCGGGGCCCAGGTGATGGCCGCCAATTACGGCAAGAAGGCCCAGGAGATCCTGAAATACTACTACCCCGGCATCGAGCTAAAGCAGCTGGAGCTCACGGACGCCACCCAGGACAAGAGGGCCGTGGAGCCCTCCGAGTCCCAGCAGGTGATCGCCTCGGCCCGCCTGGGGGACAAGACCGACCTGCTCTCGACCCCGGACGCGGACGCCGCCGCCACGGCCACGGTGGCCGCGGGCGCGGTGGTGGACGTCTACGGCGTGCAGGGGGACTGGGTGGCCGTGGGCTCCAGCGGCAAGTACGGCTTCGTGCCCGCGAGCGCCATGGAGTCCTTCTCACTGGCCGGGGCGGACGTGATGCGCGCCGAGGAGAGGACCTACGGCACGCTGAAGGCGGGCACCGAGGTGCTGCAATTGCCGGTGGAGGGCGCGAAGGTGCTGGAGACCATCGGCGGGAACAGCGCCGTGCGGGTGTACGCCTGGACGGACGCCTGGGCCATGGTGGAGACCCCCAGCGGGCAGACCGGCTTCGCGGCGCTGTCCGCGCTGGACCTGGCCTCCGAACCCCTCCCCGCCGAAGCCGCCTCCGACGCCGACGCCCCTGCGGACGCGCCGGCCGGCGAGAAGGTCCGGCTCTCCCGCAACACCACGCTGTACGAGAGTCCCGACGCGCTGTCCGTGCCGCTGGATGCCCTCAGACAGGGCGACGCGGTGGAGGCGCTGGCGTACAGCGGCGAATGGGTCCGCGTGCGCACCCGCGACGGCAGGGAGGGCTGCATCGCGCTGGATGCCGTCGCCTCCGCCGCCGACCAGGCCATCGACGGCGGCGCGATCCGCAAGGTCAAGGGCCGCAAATACATGTTCGTCAACGCCGGGCTGGCCCGGATCTACACCACCTGGTCCGACGCCTCCGACCCGCTGCTCACGCTGTTCTACGGCGAGCGGGTGCGGGTGGGCGCGTACAACGACAAGTGGGCCTGCGTGCGGACGGACGGCATCACCGGCTTCATGAAGCTGGAGGCGCTGTCGGAGACCCGGCCCCCGGACATCGAGGGCGGGCGGATCGTCCGTCCGAAGGGCGACGCCTACGCCGCCGCGACCCGGGACGGCGTGAGCGTATACGCCTCCTGGACCGCCGGTTCCGAGGCCGTGGGCGAACTCCGGCTGGGCCAGCAGGTGCGCGTGGGCGCGTACAACAGCGCCTGGGCCATGGTGCGCGCAGGGAATACCGCCGGGTTCGTGCGCACGGAGGACATCGCTCCCTCCGACGGCGTGCAAGGCGTGGACCCCTTCAACGCCGTGGCCACCGCCAACGTGAAGGTACTCGCCGCCCCCGGCGGCAGCGCCGTGGGCCAGATCGCCAAGGGCGCGTCCGTCCGCGTCACCGCCGTCAAGGTCGACTACGCCCTCATTGAGTATAATGGGGGGCAGGGATACGTTAAGAGGAAGTATTTGAAGGTGAAGTAGGTATATATAATATTCCCGAAGGGTGGTGAGTCGGTGCGCATACAACGCTATATCGCCGCGATGCTGGCGGCGCTCATGCTCATGCTGCCCGCGCGGGCGGAGAACGTGGCGTCGGAGTACCTGGTGAACATGTCCGGCGAGGAGATCCGCGCGCTGGAGGAGCGTCTGCACGCGCTGGGCTACCTGTCCGCCGAGGCGGACAGCGTCTATGACGCCGACACCCGCCAGGCGCTGGAGAGTTTACAGCAGGCCAACGGGCTGATCGTCACCGGCCAACTGGATGACAACACCCGCGCGGTGCTGGAGGACGACGCGGTGATCTCCCGTCAGTCGTATTTACAGCGCTTCGCCCAGACCTATCAGGACATGGAGCCCCTGCAGGCCGGCAGCGTCAGCAACCAGGTGCAGACCATGCAGCAGCGGCTCATCGAATACGGCTACTTCGCCGGCAACAGCGACGGCGTGTTCGGCGACGCCACCCAGATGGCCGTGCAGCGCTTTCAGATGGTCAACGGCCTGCCCGTCACCGGCGTGGCCGACGGCATGACGCTGATGCGGCTGATGGCGGACGTGCCCATCAGCTGGCAGGGCTACCTGTCGGAGATGAGCTGCGCCCAGGGGGACGTGGGGCTGAACGTCTACGTGCTGCAGAAGCGGCTCAGGGTCATGGGCTATTTCGAGGGCGAGTGCACCGGCAGCTTCGGCGAGCTGACCCAGAAGGCCGTCGCGGCCTTCCAGTCGGACAACGGCCTGGAGCCCACCGGCAGCGCCGACACCAGCCTGTGGGAGCTGATCTACTCCGGCAGCGCCGTCACCCGGCGGCGGCTGGACGTGCTGTCCCTGGGGGACACCGGCGTGAACGTCACCCAGATCCAGCAGCAGCTCGCCGCGCTGGGCTACTACGCCCGGGAGGCCAACGGCAGCTTCGACCGCGCCACCGAGACCGCCCTGCGGCTTTTCCAGATGGCCAGCGGCTTGAGCGCCACCGGCGTGGCCGACAGCGACACCCTCGCGGCCCTCATGAGCGACGCCGCCCGGCCCATCGCCGACCCTGCGGCCCAGGAGAGCTTCGCCGCCCTGCTGAACCAGCGCGGCACCGAGGTGCAGGCCCGCATCGCCCGCGTCGCCCAGGACATGGTGGGGCGCGAGTTCCAGATCGACGACGACCCCCTCTACCCCGGCTTCGCCCTGGTGCAGTACGTGTGCGTGGCGGCGGGGCTGCCCGTCACCGCCCCCGAGACGCTGATCCGGCTGGCGGACGACCCGGTGGAGAGCGCCGATGAGATCCAGCCCGGCAACGTGGTGGCCTTCCAGACCTCCGCCAGCGACAGCGTGACCATGCTGATGACCGTCGGCCTGGGCGACGGGCGGGTCATCTACGCCACCCCGGAGATCGGCTGGGTGGTCATGAGCTACATCGACCAGATCGACAACGACAGCGTGTTCCGCTGGGCGGAAGCCGAGTCATGAGCGACTGGCTCAGGGACGGCGAGCGGCTGGACGATCTGCAGTGCGACGGGCTCAAGCTCATCCAACGGCCGGACGTGTTCCGCTTCGGCACCGACAGCGTACTGCTGGCAGACTTCGCCCGCCCCCGGCCGAAGGACCGGGCGGTGGATCTGGGCTGCGGCACCGGGGCCATCGCGCTGTTGATGGCGGCGCACCGGCCGGGGCTCATCGTGGACGCCGTGGAGATACAGCCCGGGATCGCCGACATGGCCCGCCGGTCGGCGGCCCTGAACGGCATGGCGGATAAGGTGCGGGTGCTGAACGCCGACATGCGCGACGCCTGGCGGACGCTGGGCGCGGGGGCTTACACCCTGGCGGTGTGCAACCCGCCCTACGGCAAGGTGGGCGCGGCGCTGGAGAGCGTCGACGAAGTGAAGCGCGTCGCCCGGCACGAGGGGGACCTGGCCCCGGAGCACATCGCCCGGGCTGCCGCCATGCTCCTCCAGAACGGCGGGCGGTTCTGCGTGATCTACCCCGCCCCCCGGGCCTTCGAGATGATGCGCGCCATGCACGAAAACCGCCTGGCCCCCAAGCGCATACGCACCGTGCACGGCGTGGCGGGCCGCGCCCCCAAGTTCGTGCTGATGGACGCCGTCAAGGGCGGCGGCGAGGGACTTCACTGGCTGGAGCCCCTGGTGCTCCGGAATCCCGACGGCAGCTTCACGGACGAGTGGCACAGGATATACGATTGAAATCAAAAAACCGGCGCGGTTCGGAGGATTCCGAACCGCGCCGGTTTCATAATTGGCTTACGCGCACGCTTCCTTCAGCACTTCAACCGCCTTCTCAAGCTGTTCCATGGGGATGTTCAGCGCGGGCAGCAGCCGCACGCGGTCCTTGGCGGTGAGGCAGAGCACGCCGTTCTCGATGCACTTCGCCACGACCTCCCGGGCGGGCTTCGTGGTCTTGATGCCGATCATCAGTCCCAGGCCGCTGACGCTCTCCACGCCCGGCGCGCCGGTGAGCTGATCGAAGATGTACCGGCTGCGCTCCCGCACGCCCGCGAGAAGCTGATCGTCCATGCGGCTTAAAATGCTCACGCCGCCGGCGCAGGACACGGGATTCCCGCCGAAGGTGGAGCCGTGGTCGCCGGGGCCGAACACGTCCTTGACCTTCTCGCCCAGCAGGCACGCGCCGATGGGCAGGCCGCCGCCCAGGCCCTTGGCGGTGGAGACGATATCGGGCTTTAATCCGAAGCACATGTAGGCGTAGAGTTGGCCGCTCCGGCCGTTGCCGGTCTGCACCTCGTCCACGGCCAGCAGGACGTCCCTCTCGCGGCAGAAGTCGGCAAGCGCCGCCACGAAATCCTTATCCAGCGGCACCACGCCGCCCTCGCCCTGCACGCACTCGATGAGCACCGCGGCGATCTTCGTCTGTTCCGCCAGCGCCCTGAGGCCGTCCATGTCGCCGGGGGCGATGTGGGCAAACCCGGGGGTCAGCGGCCGGTACAGCTCGTGGTAGTGGTCCTGGCCGGTGGCGGACAGCGTGGTCAGCGTGCGGCCGTGGAAGGAGTTTGTAAGCGTCACGATGGTGTAACAGTCCGCCCCGTGCTTCTCGGCGGCGTACTTGCGGGCGGCCTTGATCAGGCACTCGTTGGCCTCCGCGCCGGAGTTGCCGAAGAACACCCGCTTCATGCCGGTGCGTTCGCACAGCATCTGCGCCAGCTTCGCGCAGGGCTCGGTGTAGTACAGGTTCGAGGCGTGGGGCAGCCGGTGAAGCTGGTCGGTGACGGCCTCAATCCAGGCGTCGTCGGAGATGCCGAAGCCGTTCACGGCGATGCCGCTGCCCAGGTCGATGTACTCCTTGCCGTTTGCGTCCCACACCAGCGAGCCCTTGCCCCGCTCAAGCTCCACGGGGAAGCGGGCGTAGGTGTGCGCAACGTAGGTATCGTCAATCTGCCGAATGCTCATTGTAGTGTCCTCCTTCCACCATGGTGCCCGCGCCCTCGTCGGTCAGTATCTCCATCAGTATGGAGTGGGGCACCCGGCCGTCCATGATAATCACCTTTTTGACGCCCTTCAAAATGGCGTCCACGCAGCACTCCACCTTGGGGATCATGCCGCCGGAGATCACGCCGTCGCGCCGAAGCTGCGCGGCCTCCAGTATGGACATCTCGGGGATGAGGGTGGACGGGTCGTCCCTGTCCCGAAGGATGCCGGGGATGTCCGAGAGCATGATGAGTCGCTCGGCGTTCAGCGCCCCGGCCACGCAGGCGGCGGCGGTGTCGCCGTTGATGTTGTAGGCGTTGCCCTGCTCGTCGCAGCCCAGCGTGGAGATCACGGGGATGTAGCTCTTCTCCAGCAGGTCGGTGACGGGCTGTATGTTGATTTTGGTGATCTCGCCCACGTAGCCCAGCCGCGCGTCCTTAACCTTTGCCTCGATCAGACGGCCGTCCATGCCGGAGATGCCCATGGCGTGGCCGCCCTTCATCTCCAGCAGGTTCACCAGCGTCTTGTTGATCTTGCCCGCCAGCACCATCTGCACGATGTCCACGGTCTCCTTGTCGGTCACCCGCAGGCCGTCCACGAATTCCGCCTGCTTGCCCAGAAGCCGCATCGTCTCGCTGATCTCCGGGCCGCCGCCGTGCACCAGCACCACCTTCACGCCGATCAGCCACAAAAGCACGATGTCCTCCATCACCTGCTGTTTGAGCTGCTCGTTGATCATGGCGTTGCCGCCGTACTTGATCACCACGATCTTGCCGTTGTACTGCCGGATGTACGGCAGCGCCTGGGTCAGAACCTCCGCCCGCTCGGCGTTTGAAAAGAACTTGTCCATACTAATCCACATGCCGGCGCGGCAGCCGGCACAAATAGAGATGAAAACGAGTGCCGCAGGATTTCCCGTTTTCTGGTATAGTGTACTTGAGAGAGA
>CACXBB010000049.1 GCA_902765735.1 uncultured Eubacteriales bacterium
GCCAAAAGGCTCCCGTCTTGGCCCCCTCTCCGAGGGGGCTGTCAGCGAAGCTGACTGGGGGAGTGAAGGGAGCTGGCGCGCAGCGCCTGAGGGAGTCCTTGCGCAATCCCACAAGAAAACGTGAAGAGCCTTCTTTTATCCCCTCCACCCATACTATTTCCGCCCCCGCGCAAATATAATATCTCCACCGACATTCACAGGAGGCCGCCCCCTTGTTCAAGCCGCAGACATCGCCCCGCCCGGCGAACCGGGCCATCGCGCGCATCCCCCTGGACGCCATCCGCCCGAACCCGACCCAGCCCCGCCGCCACCTGACGCCGGAATCGGTGCAGCAGCTGGCGGAGTCCATCCGCCGCCACGGGCAGCTCTCGCCGGTGCTGGTGCGCAGGCAGGGGGACCAGTACGAGCTCATCGCCGGTCAGCGGCGCGTGATGGCCCTGCGGCTGCTGGGCCGCACCCAGGCGGAGGCCGTGGTGCTGTCCACCGGCGACTGCGACAGCGCCCTCATCGCCCTGGTCGAGAACCTGCAGCGGGAGGCGCTCAACTACCTGGACGAGGCCGAGGCCTGCCGCCACATACTGGACAGCCACCCCATCACCCAGGAGCGGCTGGCCGCCAGCCTGTCCGTGAGCCCCTCGGCGCTTGCCAACCGCCTGCGGCTTTTAAAGCTGCCCTTCCGGGTGCGGGACGCCCTGCGCCGCACGAACCTGAGCGAGCGCCACGCCCGGGCGCTTCTCAGGCTGGACGACGAGGAGGCCCAGCTTTCGCTGGTGCGCCAGGCCACCGAGCAGCGCATGAGCGTCAAGCAGCTCGAAAACCGCGTCAACGCCCTGCTCAGGCCCGCGCCCCCGAAGCCCACCGTCAGCCGCTATGTGCGGGACAACCGCATCATCATCAACGCCGTCATGGACACCGTCAAGGAGCTCAACCACATCGGCGTCAACGTGCAAAGCCGCGTGGAGGAGTGCGCCGACCACATCGACGTGGTGGTCACCATCCCCGTGCGCCCGGAGCCCGCCTCTCAGGCATGAATGATGTCATCACTGTAGAAAGTATGGACACGATGCCCGAAATGTGATAGAATGGGGCTGCCAATACAATTCATTATGGGAAAAGGAGATCTACTTATGAAAAAGACGCTGACGCTGTTGCTTGCGCTGGTCCTGGCGCTGTCCCTGTGCTGCCCGGCCCTGGCCGTGAACGAGGACGTGGAGGGCGAGCTGGTGATCTACACCTCCATGTACCCCTTCGTGATCGACATGATGAACGAGGCCATCCAGAAGGAGTTCCCGAACCTGACCCCCGGCATCGACGGCAGCTTCTTCTTCTACGCCGGCACCAGCAAGCTGATCACCAAGATCTACGGCGAGATGGGCGACAAGCGCGACCAGCCGCTGGAGTGCGACATGTTCATGGTGGCCGAGCCCGCCTTCTCGCTGGAAATGAAGGACTACGGCTACCTGCACGACTTCGAGGTGGAGGATGCCGAAAACCGCCTGCGCTTCCCCTACGACGAGGACGGCTGCTGGTACCCGGTGCGCGTGTGCAACATGGTGCTTGCGTACAACCCGGAGATGGTCGACGCCTGGGCGGCGAAGGGCGTGAACATCCCCAAATCCTTCAAGGATTTCGCCTATGACCCGGCGCTCAAGGGCTACATCTCCATGGGCGATCCCATGACCAGCGGCACGGCCTACGCGGCGGTGTGCTCGCTGCTTGGGCACTACGGCGAGGAGTACTTCGACAAGCTGGGCGAAAACAAGGTCATGCGCGAGTCCGGCTCCACCGCCATCGCCAAGCTGCAAAGCGGTGAGTGCGCGGCCATCATGATCCTCGAGGAGTCCGTCTTGAAGTACATCGACGACGAGAAGGCCAACGGCAACGATGTCTCCAACATCGAGGTCATCTACCCCGAGGACGGCGTGGTGCTGATCCCCTCCACGGTGATGATCGTGGCCGAGGAGTACTCCAAGAACGTCAACACCGAGGCCGCCGAGGCCGTGGCCCAGTGGCTGTTGACCGAGGACGCCCAGAGGCTCATCATGAAGGGCTACATGCACTCGGTGCTCAAGGACATGGCCGATTATCCCGCCCACTCCGTGGATACCGACGGGCTCATCGCCAGGGACCTGGGCGTGGACTGGGAGTACGCCTACAAGAACCGCGAGGCCATCAACAACCTCTGGACAGAGAAGGTCACGCAATAAGCATCGGCTATGAACAGAAGAGCGTATTTGACGAAAATCGGGCTGGCTCTGGGCTTCCTGCTCGGAGCCGCCCTGGTTTTCATGGGATACCGGGGGCTCATGGCCTTTCAGGCATCCGGCTTCACCTCCGAGAGCGCCTATACGGTGATCTACCACCTGTCCGAGGCGGTCTCGACGGCGTGGGAGGACCGGCTGTCGCCCGAGCTGGACCTGCTGTCGGAGGCCGACCGCGACAGTGTGGACCGGATCGCCCGCGAACTGACGGCTCAGGACGCCGACGCGCCGCGGGGCGCGGTCTGGAAGCGCCTCTATGCCGCCGACCTGGTCGGCGGCCCCAAGGTGAGCACCGCTGCGAAGAAGGCCGTCACGTCCCTGTCCGGCGATGCGGCGGCGGCGTTTCGGCAGGCGCTTTTCCAATGCCTGCTGGACGAAGACGCGCCCGTCCCCGAAAAGGCGGAGAAGCTGGTGGGCGACGCGACGGGCGCGGAGCGCCAGGACGCGCTGATCCAGGCGCTGTTCGTCAGCCTCGGCGCCACGGAGGCCGGCGTGACCGGTCACGTCAACGCCTTCAAAAAGACCGTGCGCGGCAAGGCGGCCCAGGAGGCGGCGCTTTCCATGATCGCTACCGGCGGCATCAACCGGCTGTGGCAGCTCATCGCGGGCCACGGGCGCACCGCCATGCTGATCGGGGCGCTTTTCATGCTCAACGCCCTGCTGCTTTGTCTGCTGATGGGCTCGGAAAGGCGCTGGGCGTTTGATGTGAAGTGGCTCGTCATCATGCTCATCATCGACTTCATGCTGGTGTTCCAGCTTTTGCCGGTGGTCTACATGACCATCAAGGGGCTGTTCCCGGAGGGGCGGCTCTCGCTTGCGACGCTCAGGCGCCTGGTCAGCTACCCGCTGAACCTCGAAGCGCTCAAGAACACGCTCATCGCCGCCACGGTCACCATGGTGCTGGGCACGCTGATCGCCTTTCCGCTGGCGTGGCTGGTGGGGCGCACCGACCTGTACGGGCGCAAGTTCTTCCGGGCGCTGTTCGTGATGACCTACATGGTGCCGCCTTATGTGGGCGCGATGGCGTGGCTTCGGCTCACGAACCCCAACGCCGGCGTGATCAACCAGTGGCTTCGGGCGCTATTTCACTTAAGCGACGCCCCCGGCCCGCTGAATGTGTACACGCTGGGCGGCCTGATCTGGGTGCTGACCACCTTCTATTATCCCTATGCCTTCATCACCATCAGCCGCGCCATGGAGAAGATGGACCCCTCCCTGGAGGAGGCCAGCCGCATCTCCGGCGCGACGCCCCTGAAGACCGTGTTCACCGTCACGCTGCCCATGATGATGCCCTCGCTGATCGCCGGGGCGCTGTTGGTGTTCGTGTCGGCGGCGAGCTGCTACGGCATACCCTCCATCATCGGCACGCCGGGCAACGTCAACACCGTCACCACCCGCATCGTGGAGTTCGTGGCGCTGGGCCAGAAGGGCATGAACGACGCCACGGCGCTGTCGGTGTTCCTGATGGCCGTGGCGCTGGCGATACTGTTCGTGTCGGACGTGGTGCTGGCGAGAAAGCAGTACATCACCGTGTCGGGCAAGTCCACGCGCCCGGCGGTGGTGGAGCTTCGGAGGGCGCGCGTGCCGCTGACGGTGCTGGTGTCGCTGTTCGCGGTGATCGTGGTGCTCTTGCCGTTTGCGACGATACTGTCCACGTCGTTCAAGATCGACATCGGCAAGGCCCTGACGGCCCCGGGCAACTTCACCCTGGCCAACTGGAGGACCGTGTTTTCCCGCAGCGAGACGATCTCCTGCCTCAAGAACTCGCTGGTGTTCGCCGCCGTCACCGCCACGGTGGGCCTGGTGATCGCCTGCGTGATGAGCTACCTTTTGCAGCGCACGCGCATCCGGGGGCGGAGCATCCCCAACTTCCTGATCACGCTGGGCTCCGGCACGCCGTCGGTGGTCATCGCGCTGGGGCTGATCATGACCATGCGCGGCAACTTCGGCGTGAACATCTACGGCACGGCCTACATCCTCATCATCGCCTACCTCATCAAGTACCTGATGATGGGCATGCGCACGGTGGTCTCGGCCATGAGCCAGATCCACGTGTCGCTGGAGGAGTGCAGCCAGGTGTCCGGCGCGAGCTGGCTAAAGACCATGCGCCGCATCACCGTGCCGCTGATCTTCCCGTCCATCGCGGCGGGCTGGTTTCTGATATTCATCCCCGGCTTCTACGAGCTGTCGATGACCACGCTTCTGTATTCCAGCACCACCAAGACCATCGGCTTTCAGCTCTATGAGACCTGGACCTTCACCTCCCAGCCCATGAGCTGCGCGATGGCCTTCGGCATACTGCTGTTCGTGGGACTTCTGAACCTGATACTGAACCGCCTGACCAAGGGCGAATTCTCCATTTGAAAGGGGCGCAACGCATGTCAACGATCACGATCAAAAACGTCACCAAGGCCTTCGGCGACAAGGTGGTGCTTCAGGCGTTCGACGCGACCTTTCAGGACGGGGAGTTCGTCACGCTGCTGGGGCCCTCCGGCTGCGGCAAGACCACCATGCTGCGCATCATCGCGGGCTTTGAGCGTCCCACCTCCGGCGAGGTGTTCATCGACGATCAGCTCGTCTCCGGCGGCAGGACCTTCGTGTCCCCGGAGAAGCGGGGCATCGGCATGGTGTTCCAGAGCTACGCCGTGTGGCCCCACATGAACGTGTTCGACAACGTGGCCTACCCGCTGACCATCCAGAAGGTCCCGAAGGCCGACATCGAGCGGCGCGTGGCCCGGGTGCTGGAGATCACGCACCTGAGCCAGTACGCCCGGCGCCTGCCCAGCCAGCTCTCCGGCGGGCAGCAGCAGCGCGTGGCGCTGGCCCGGGCGCTGGTGGCCGAGCCGAAGCTGTTACTGCTGGACGAGCCGCTTTCCAACCTGGATGCGAAGCTCCGGGAGTCCATGCGCTTTGAGATCAAGGAGACCCAGAAGAAGCTGGGCATCACCGTGGTGTACGTCACCCACGACCAGACCGAGGCCATGGCCATGAGCGACCGGATATTCGTCATCAACGGCGGCGTGGTGCAGCAGTCCGGCGCGCCGGAGGCAATCTACAACCGCCCCGCGAACCAGTTCGTGGCGGACTTTTTGGGGAAGGTGGACTTCTTCAAGGGCGAGGTGGGGGACGGGCGCATCGCCTTTGCGGCGATGGGCGGCCAGTCCGTCGCCTACGACGGGGATAAGACCGGCAGGGTGGATGTGGCCGTGCGGCCCGAGAACATACGCTTTGACGATGAGGGAGAGCTGGAAGGCGTGCTGGAGACGCACTACTACCTGGGCGACGTGGACGACTGCCGCGTGCGCGTGGGAGAGGCGCTGGTGCGCGTCATCGCCGACGGCTACGGCCATGCGGACCGCCAGCCCGGCCAGCGGGTGCGGCTCTCCATACGCAGCTTCATGGTGTTCGAGGATGACGGTTCGCTGGAGCGCATGCTGGAGATCCAGACCTGAATGCGCTGTTTAATTGCATGACAATGCGGCCACGGGACGCCACATGCGGGCGTCCCGTGGCCGCGTCGTGTTTGCCCCGGGCTTTATGCCTCGGGCGCTTTGCGCTGCTGGGCTTCCAGCTGCTCCTCGGCCTTGAAGACATAGCCGCATTCGCAGGCGGTGTCCTCGATGACACGCCCCCGGCGGGTGAACACCTCCACGCTCGCTCCGCAGGTGGGGCACACGCGCTCCTCCAGGGTGGGCGTCTTGTGCTTGGATTCGCAACCGTCCATAATGGCCATGCTGTGGACCTCCTTTCACATTTTACATTGCCGTTACCATTCTATCATGACATCGCGGCCGGGTCAAGGGGCGCGGCCGCCCGGTTCAGGGCTCACGCATGTCGCGTTTGTAGGGGCGGCGATGCGCCGCCCGTCGGGTACAACCTGTCGCGTTGTTGTCCGGCGGGCGCCCATTGGGCGCCCCTACGGCATCCTCTGTTCAAGCAATGAAACGGAATCGTCATTCATGCGTTTGCCCTGCCGCCCGGTCCTACCACTTCAGCACCACCGCGCAGAAAACGGTCACCACCAGCGCGAAGGCGATGATGTATTTGCCGATGCGGATCATCCCCTCGCCGCGCGCCTCCCCCGCCTGTTCGAGATGAAAGCGCATGGGATTGTCGGGGTCGCAGTACAGCGTCACGGCGCCGCCCTCCGGCGGCCGCTTGAGATCGCCCTCGATCAGCGGCGGGAGGAAGTAATCGTCGGCGGTCGCCTCGTAGGCACGGCCGAAGGCGGTAAAGGACACGACGGGATAGTAGGCCGTGGTCGTCGCGCCCCGGCCCCAGCTCATCGGCTTCGTCTCGTAGCCCGTGACGACGCCCTCCGTCCGAAGGGTCTCTCTCGCCATCCGGGCTCTGCGGCGGCGGTCGTCGCGCAGGCCCAGGAGCAGACATATCCACCCCAGCAGCGAAAAGCCCAAAAAACACAGTACGGTCTTCATCGATGCGCACCTCCCGCGCCGTCACCCGACGCCGATGCCCCGGATCTCCAGAAACGGCGCGGCCAGCATCGCCACGATCAGCGCGTCGCCGCCCCGCATGGTCGCCACATAGCGCTGCGGCGACAGCCCCCGGGACTTTGACCGGTCCACGCGGTACTCCATCCGACCCAGCTCCTCGTCGTCCAGGCCGGTGTAGACGATGGTGTTGCGCAGCAGCCTGTGGATGACCCGCCCTGTCACCGCGCCGCCCGCCATGGCGATGACGAACCGGCGGCCGCTCAGGCGGAGGATGCGGGCGGCCTCCTCCCCGGTGCGGGAGTCCGTGATGCGCAGACTGTCCCGGTTGACGGTCCACACCGCCTTGTCGTGGTAGATGCGGATCGGCTGAAGCGGCGCGTCCACGACGCGGCAGACGCCCCGGTCGCCGTCGTAGAAGGCGTAGGTGCCGGTGGCGTTGAAGTAGTAGCCGGTGAGGGTCATGTGCATCTCTCCTGCGCGACAGTTTACAATAATATAATATCAGAAATCCCCGCCCATTTCAAGCAGGTTTTCCCGTTCGGCTTCATATAAATTAAACTTGATTTTTCATGTGGTTTGTTATACCATATTAACATGATAAATCAATGATCAAGAGATAGGACTTATGAAAAACAAGCGAATCGACACGACCCGGCTTCTGTCCCTGATATGCTTTTGCCTGATCATACTCCTCTGGTGCCTGGCCTCGTACAGCGGCAGCGTGAGCGAGATCTTCCTGCCCACGCCCACCGCGGTGGTTGAGAAGATCATCGCCATGGCGAAGGACGGCTCCCTCTGGGCCAACTGCTGGGAGTCCATCTCCCGGGTGATGATCGGCTGGCTGTGGTCGGTGGTGGTGGCGCTGCCCATGGGCATGCTGATGGCCAACTCAAAGAAGTTTTCCGCCTTCGTCCAGCCCATCATAGAGTTTGCCCGGTACCTTCCGGTGGTGGCGCTGGTGCCGCTGACGCTTTTATACCTGGGCATCGGTGAGAACCAGAAGTACACCATCATCTTCCTGGGCACGTTCTTCCAGCTGGTACTGATGGTGTGCGACACCGTCTCCGGCGTGGACCGCAACATGATCAACGCCGCCCGCACGCTGGGCGCTTCCAAATTCCAGGTTTACAAGGAGGTCATCCTCCCCGCCTCGCTGCCGGGGCTGATGGACGATTTGCGGCTGACCATCGGCTGGGCCTGGACCTATCTGGTGGTGGCGGAGATGGTGGCCGCCAACAACGGCCTGGGCTACATGATACTGAAGTCCCAGCGCTACCTGGCGACGGACACGATCTTCGCGGGGCTTATACTGATCGGGCTGATCGGCCTGATCACGGACTGGGTGTTCCGGATCCTGACGCGCCTCGTGGCGCCGTGGTACGAGCGCCTGGCGGACGGGAAGTGAGGCGCGCATGAGAGACGATGTAATGCTGCGGGTCGAGGGGCTGAACAAGGTGTTCGACAGCGGGAACCGGCGGGTGGAGGCGCTGTCCGACGTCAGCCTGGAGATTCGCAAATCGGAGTTTGTGATGATCGTCGGCCCCTCGGGCTGCGGCAAGACCACGCTGATCAACATCATCAGCGGGCTGGAGAGCGCCACCTCCGGCAGCGTGCTGCTGGACGGCAGGCAGGTCTCGGGGCCGGGCGCGGACCGGGGCATGGTGTTCCAGGGCTACAGCCTGTTTCCGTGGCTGACGGTCCAGAAGAACGTGGAGTTCGGCCTGAAGATGAAGGGACTTCCCACCGGGGAGCGCCGGGACATCGCCGCAAGGTACATCGAGCTGGTGGGCCTCAAGGGCTTTGAGAACGCCCTGCCCAAGCAACTCTCCGGCGGCATGAAGCAGCGCGTGGCCATCGCCCGCACGCTGGCCAACGAGCCGGAGATCCTGCTGATGGACGAGCCCTTCGGCGCGCTGGACGCCCAGACCCGCGTGGTGATGCAGGAGCTGCTGGCGGACATCAGCCGCCGCACCAACACCACCATACTCTTCATCACCCACGACATCGACGAGGCCGTGCTGCTGGGCGACCGCGTGTACGTGATGAGCCGCCGCCCCGGGCGCATCCGCGAGGTACTGACCGTCGATCTGCCCGAGCCCCGCAACCACCACTGTCTGGTGATGGCGGAGTTCCAGCAGATCAAGTCCCACATCATGGAGATGCTCTGGCAGGAGAGCAGCGACGCGGCGATGGACAAATAAACGTAACTATGCGGCAAGTACCGTTTAGAATAACGAAAGGATATGATATTTATGAAGAACACGATAAGGATCATCATTGCACTGATGCTGGCGGCCGTGCTGCTGACGGGCGCCGCCTCCGCGGAGGGGCTGACCAAGGTCACGATGGCGTTTTGCACCTGGACGGGCTACGCGCCGATGTTCATCGCGCAGGCCAACGGCTACTTTGAGGAGGCCGGGCTGAACATGGACATACAGGTCATCGAGGACGAATCCACCTACGCCGCGCTGATCACCACCGGCAACATCGACTTCCTGGCCACCGCGCAGGACCCCAACATCAAGATGTACGCCAACGGCGCGACCAGCCGCTACGTGCTGGCCATGGACGCCTCCTGCGGCGCGGTCGGCCTGGTGGCCGCGGCCGACATCGCCACGCTGGACGACCTCAAGGGCCGGACCCTGGCGCTGGACAAGTCGGCGTCCTCCTACTACTTCTTCCTGACGGCGCTGGAGAACGGCAGCAGCCTCACCGAGGCGGACATCAACGTGGTGGACATGGGCGACACCACCGAGGCGGGCCTGGCCTTCATGAGCGGCTCCGTGGACGCGGCCATCATGTGGGAGCCGGAGCTGTCGGAGGCGCTTGAGATCGAGGGCGCCCACGCCCTGGTGACCAGCGCGGACTACCCGGAGACCATCATGGACTCGCTGGTCGTCAACAGCAAGCTGGCCGAGGAACACCCCGAGATCGTCGAAGCCGTGGCGGAGGGCTGGTACAAGGCCGTGGACTTCATGAACGAGAACCCCGACGAGGCCTACGCGCTGATGGCCGCCGGCTTTGAGGAGGTCACCGCCGAGGACGTGGCCGCCGACAAGGAGGGCCTGGAGTTCTTCGGCCGCGCCGAGAACGCCAAGCTCAACGACCCCGCCACCGAGCGCAGCATCTACGCCATCAGCCAGGACATGGCGGACTTCTGGAAGGCGAAGGGCGAGTGCGAGACCAACGACATCGAGGGCTTCTTCGCGCTGGTGAAGTGACCGGCGATATCATGGGTCATATGGAGGATTGTTAAAAATATACAGAAATCCATTAACCTGACGGGTTGAAATCCGCGGCGGGCTTTGGTATTATTATGTTATAACGATGTAATCCCCCGTGGATTGCATGAAAAAGACAGGAGGTATTCATGATGAGGAAGCTGTTGAGTGTTGTGCTTTGCCTGCTGCTGGCCGTGAGCGCGCTGGCCGTGGCGAGCGCGGAGAACGTGGTCGTCGAGGCCGTGCCGAACGAGGGCCAGTTTGAGGGCGAGGAGCTGAGCATACTGGTGTCCGCGGACTGGATGGGCAGCCGCTACGACGAGACCATCGCCCGGTTCGAGGAGACCTACGGCGTGACCGTGGACCTGCAGACCCTGCCCGCCGACCAGTACTTCAACGTGCTGACCAGCGACCTGGACAACGGCACCTGCCCCGACGTGTTCTGGATTCAGTCCAACCCCGTGGGCGCCATCGAGTCCATGATCGGCGACCCCGAGAACCGCTGCATCGATTTCACCGGCGCTGACTGGCAGAACGTCATGCCCGAGTCCCGGCAGTCCGCCTGCATCTCGAACGGCAAGCTGTACGGTTTGCAGATCTGGCACAACAGCCCCGAGTACGTCATGGTCTACAACAAGACCCTGTTTGACGAGATGGGCCTGACCGCTCCCACCACCTACGCAGAGCTCAAGGATGTCTGCGCGAAGATCGCCGAGGCCGGCATCACCCCGTGGTTCATGGCGGGCGCGGACGGCTGGCGTCACCAGCTGGCCTTCTTCCAGATCGGCGGCGTGTACGAGGAGGCCCAGCCCGGCCTGTACGAGGCCCTGAACACCAACAAGGCCACCTTCGCCGGCAACGAGAAGATGCTGGAGGTGCTGGAGCAGTTCAAGGAGCTTAGCGACCTGGGCTACTTCGGCGAGGACTGGATCGGCACCGATTCCTCCAACCAGTCCAACGAGTTCGGTGACCGCACCATCGCCTTCACCATCGAGAACTCCTCCACCATCAAGCAGATCAAGGACGACACCGGCACCACCGACGAGTTCGGCCTGTTCCTGATCCCGCTGGGCGACAACACCTGGTACACCACCAGCCCCGCCGGCCCCACCATGTTCGGCTACAAGGGCACCGAGCATGAGGACCTGGTGCGCGCGTGGTTCCAATTCGTCTGCACGCCGGAAAGCCTGCAGGAGATCCTGGACAACTCCCCCAAGTACACCAACCTGCACGTGAATGTGGACATCGAGCAGCACTGGCTGCCCGAGGAAGAGGCGTTCATGAAGACCATCCCGCCGGAGAAGCTGGAGTGCTGCGTGCTGCAGAACGGCACCAAGTACACCAACGACTACTGGATGCAGTTCGGTCAGGACATGATCGAGTACATCCAGGGCGGCATCGACGCCAACGAGGTGCTCGCCCGCATGGACGGCTACCGCGCTGAGGCCGCCGCCACCGTCGGCGACGAGTACTGGAAGTAATCCCAAACACGCGAAGGCCGGGCATCGAATAAGTCGGCTCTTCACGGAAACTTGTGGGATATCCCCCTCATCAGTCGCGCTTCGCGCGCCAGCTTCCCCCCAGGGGGAAGCCTTCATTCCTTGCCTTCCCTTTGAGGGGAAGGTGGACCGCCGCAGGCGGGACGGATGAGGTGGCCATCCCACAAGTCAACGTGAAGAACCAATCAATCGGTGTCCGGCCTTGTGCAACAAGAGGGTGTCGAGGGCATGAACAAGAAGAAAGTCTATCCCCAGTGGTTCCTGCTTTTACCGCTGGCGCTGTACGTGCTGTTTTTCCTGCTCCCCAGCGTGCTGGGCGTATTCTATTCCTTCACGGACTGGAGCAAGAGCACGCCGAAGACGGGCCTGCACTTCGTGGGGCTTAAAAACTACATCGAGATATTCACCTCCAGCAAGAGCTATTCCAGCGGCATACTGAACACGCTAAAGTTCACGGTCGTGTCCAACATCATCAAGATCGTGCCCGCGCTGTTCCTGGCGATCATACTCTTTGAGGGCATGAAGGGCATGGGCGCGTATCGCACGATCTTCTACCTGCCCTCGATCATACCGTTCGTGATCATCGGCATCATATTCACCTCCGTGCTGAACTTCAAAAACGGCATGCTCAACGGGGCCCTGCAGGCCGTCGGGCTGGGCTTTTTAAAACAGAAGTGGCTGTCGGACCTCAATGTGGTGTGGAAGTCGATCTACCTGGTGGACGCCTGGCGCGGCATGGGGTACGTGATGACCATCTTCATGACCGGCCTGAGCGCGATCGACAAGACCTACTACGAGGCCGCCAAGGTGGACGGTGCGAACTTCTGGCAGCGGCTGTGGAACGTGACGCTTCCGATGATGCGCGGGGCCATCATGATCAACCTGGTGTTCGGCGTAACCTACGGCCTCAAGGTGTTCGACATCATCTACGTGCTCACCAACGGAGGGCCCGGCCACGCCACCGAGGTCATGACCACCTACTCCTTCCAGTTCTACGGCGCGGGCCAGTACGGCATGGCCACGGCCTTCAACTCCATACTGCTGCTGGTCACCGCGGTGGCGGGCATACTGATCGTCCGCGGGATGAGCCGAAAGGGGGTCGCCTGACATGGTCAACAGCAAGGCAAGGCGGCTTGCACGGCTCTCCGTCATACTCAAGCAGGCGGTGTGCGTGCTTTTATCGCTGGCGGTGGTCGCGCCGCTGTACCTGGTGCTCATCAACTCCTTCAAGACCAAGAGCGAGGCCGCCCGCATGAACCTGAACCTGCCCACCCAGTGGGTGTTTACCAACTACGCGGAGGTCATCAAAAAGGCCAAGCTGATGACCGGCTTCGGCAACAGCGTGCTCTACGCCTTTGCCTCCACCACCGCGGGGGTGCTGCTGTGCGCCATGGCGGCCTATGTGTTGAGCCGCAAGCGCACAAAGCTCAACAACTTCATCTACTACTTCTTCATCTGCGGCCTGTTCTTCCCGGTGAACTACGTCACCCTGGTGCGCGTGTTCCAGTGGATGCACCTGACCAACACCCACCTGGGCATCATACTCGTGTTCACCAGCGCCATGATCCCCTTCTGCGTGTTCACGATCTACAGCTTCGTGGAGACCATCCCCACAGAGCTCGACGAAGCCGCGGTGATCGACGGCGCGCCGCCCGCGATGATGTTCTTCCGCGTCATACTGCCGCTTCTGAAGCCCACGCTGATGACCTGCTTCATCCTCCAGTTCATGGGCGTGTGGAACGACTTTCTGACGCCGCTGTACCTGTCCTCCAAGAGCAAGCTGTTCCCGATGACCATGTCGGTGTACCAGTTCTTCGGCAAGGAGGGCAGCAACTGGAACTATGTGTTCGCCGACATCGTGATGACCGTCATTCCCGTGGTGGCCGTGTACGCCGTCGGACAGCGCTATATCATCGGCGGCGTGACCGCCGGCGCGGTGAAGGGATGAGGCAGGGAGTAGGGAGTAGGGAGTAGGGAGTAGGGAGTAGGGAGTAGGGAGTAGGGAGTAGGGGAACCTCTCCGCCCCTGACGCTTCGCTAGGCCCTACGGGCCGGGGCACCTCCCACTCCCTCCGTCTCGGCTACGCCGAGCCACCTCCCTCTAAGAGGGAGGCATGACGGGGAGGCAAGAGGGTTATGGCATATGCGCGGCAGCCTTTGCCTTCCCCTTCAGGGGAAGGTGGCATGGCGAAGCCATGACGGATGAGGTGCCCCTTTCAGGGGAGCTGTCGCCGACGAAGTCGGTGACTGAGAGGTCTTGCCTTCCCCTTGAGGGGGTTCGAGCGCCCGGAAAACAGTCCAGTGGACTGTTTTCAGCGAGAAC
>CACXBB010000050.1 GCA_902765735.1 uncultured Eubacteriales bacterium
GCCCGGGCGCAGCCTCCGGCTGCCAGCCCGGCGCTGCCGCCGCTTCCGCAAAGCGGAGTAGCGGCGGTGCGTACAAGTCAAGGGAAATCAACGCAGAAACGCAGCCAAAGACGCCGAAAATGCGCTTCAGGCATTTTAGAAACACACTCTAATTCTTCGAGCTGGCCGAGGAGGGCAAGGCGCTCATCCACAAGGCCGGGGACAGCGCCGCTTTCCTGTACGCGGACTTCAGCGGCATGAAGTTCTTCAACCGGAAGCACGGCTTCGCCGAGGGCGACCGGCTGCTGCGGGCCTTCGCCAGGGCGTTCTCCCGGGTGTTCGGCTACGAAAACTGCTGCCACCTGGGACAGGACCACTTCGCCGCCTACGCCCCGGAGACGGGCCTGGAGGACCGGCTGCACCGGCTCTTCAGGGAGTGCCGGGAGGCCAACGGCGGCAACTCGCTGCCCGTGCGGGTGGGCATCTGCTCGACCCGCCTGGGGGACGTGCCCGTGAGCACCGCCTGCGACCGGGCCAAGATCGCCTGCGACGCGCTCAAGGGCGCCTACGTCTCCGGCTTCAACTACTACAGCCGGGCGCTGAAGGAGGAGGCCGAAAAGAAGCAGCACATCCTGGAAAACCTGGACCGCGCCATCGCCGAGGGGTGGATACAGGTCTACTACCAGCCCATCGTGCGCGCGGTCACCGGCCGGGTGTGCGACGAGGAGCCGCTCTCCCGCTGGATCGATCCCGTCAGGGGCTTCCTGTCCCCCGGCGACTTCATCCCAGTATTGGAGGACGCCGGGCTCATCTACAAGCCGGACCTGTACGTGCTGGAGCAGGTACTCGAGAAGATCAACGCCCAGAAGGCGTCGGGCTTCCCCATCGTGCCCCACTCCGTCAACCTGTCCCGATCGGACTTCGACGCCTGCGACATCGTGGAGGAGATCCGCCGGCGCGTGGACGCGGCGGGCGTCGACCGCGACCGGATCACCATCGAGATCACCGAGAGCATCATCGGCGGCGACTTCGACTTCATGAAGACCCAGGTGGAGCGCTTCCAGGCGCTGGGCTTCCCGGTGTGGATGGACGACTTCGGCAGCGGCTACTCGTCGCTGGACGTGCTGCAGAACATCAAGTTCAATCTGCTCAAGTTCGACATGGGCTTCATGCGCAAGCTGGACGAGGGCGACAGCGGCAAGATCATACTGACAGAGCTGATGAAGATGGCCACCTCGCTGGGCGTGGACACCATCTGCGAGGGCGTGGAGACGATCGGCCAGGTGCGGTTTTTGCAGGAGATCGGCTGCTCCAAGCTGCAGGGCTTCTACTTCGGCAAGCCGATCCCCCTCGCCAAACTCCTCGAAAGGTACGATAAGGGCGAGCAGATCGGCTACGAAAACACGAAGGAATCCGCCTACTTCGAGGCCATCGGCCGCGTGAACCTGTACGACCTGGGCGTCATCGCCAATGAGGATCAGAACGCCTTCCAGAAATTCTTCAACACCCTGCCCATGGGCATCATGGAGATCAACGGCGACAGGGTGCGCTTCGTGCACACCAACCAGTCCTACCGCGACTTCCTGAACCGGTTCTTCCGCTACGATCCCGGCGCGCAGTCGGACGAGTGTCCAGCCTCCCTCTTCGGCCCCGGCTCGTCCTTCATGAAGCTGGAGCAGGACTGCTGCAAGAGCGGCGTCCGCGCCTTCTTCGACGAGCAGATGCCCGACGGCTCCACCGTTCACGCCTTCGCCCGGCGGATCGCCACGAACCCGGTCACCGGCACCGCCGCGGCGGCCGTCGCGGTGCTCTCCATCAGCGAGCCCGACGAGGGCGAGAGCTACGCCGACATCGCCCGCACGCTGGCCGCGGACTACTACAACATCTACGTGGTGGACCTGGACACCGACCGCTTCATCGAGTACACCTCCCCCGTGGGTGGCGAGGACATGGCCGTGGAGCGCCACGGTGAGCATTTCTTCGACGTCGCGCAGCGCGACGGCATGAAGCGCGTCTACCCGGAGGACCGGGAGTCGTTCCTCGCCGCGTTCACCCGGGAGAACATCGTCCGGGAGCTGGACAGCCAGGGGGTCTTCAGGACCTCCTGCCGCATCATCGACACCGGCGTGCCCATGTACGCCGGCATGAAGATCACCCGGATGCATGCCCGGGGCAACCGCATCATACTGGGCATCAGCATCATCGACGCCCTGGTCAGACAGCAGCAGGAGGATGAAAAGGTCCGCCGGCAGAATCTGCTGTTCGGCAGGATCGCGGCGCTGTCCGGCAAATACTACGCCATGTACATCGTCGATCCGGATACCGGCCTCTACTCCGAATACAACGTCACCTCGGATTACAGCGACCTGGGCTTCGACAAGCGCGGCGAGAACTTCTTCGTCAAGGGGCGCAGCGACGGCGAAAAGGCCGTCCACCCGGACGACCTGCCCTACTTCCTGCGCGAATTCACCCGGGAGAACTTCATGCGGGGCGTTGAGAACGGCGGCATCTTCAAGATGCGCTACCGGCTCGTGGTGGACGGCGTGCCCCGGCCCATCGCGCTGCGCGCGGCGATGGTCGGCGAGACCGACGGCGACAAGCTGGTCGTGGGCGTGAACGTCCTGGACGGCAAGAAGATGTGATAGAGCAGAGTACAGAGTGCAGAGTGCAGAGTGCAGAGATGATGGCGTAAGGGGCTGTCTAAAGCGCATACATGCTTAGGGGCGCCGATGCGGCGCCCGCCCGGGTACGATACGCAACGTACCTTCACGGCGGGCGGCGCATCGCCGCCCCTACAACCATGTGCGTTTTGAGACAGCCCCTTCATGTTGCCTCACGCATCGTCGATGATGCTTTCCTCCGCTTCCCCGGGGGCCGCCTCCGCCTCCGCGGACAGGCCGTCGTCCTCCCCGGGTTGGGAAGTCTCCTGCGCTTCCGCGGCGGGGGCTTCCACCGGGGCGGGGACCGCCTCCGGGGCGGGGGCTTCCACCGGGGCGGGGGCCGCCTCCGGGGCGGGGGCCGCCTCCGGGGCGTCAACCACCTCTTCCGGGGCGGTTTCCGCTTCCGCGGTCACGGGCGGCGCGCCCTCCTGCGCCGCGGCGGCGACGGTCACGGGCACCTTCACGGTACATTTGAAATCGTCCGCGGCGGTCACCGTGACGGTCGTCTCGCCGGGCCCCACGGCGGTCACAACGCCGCCATCGGACACCGTGGCGACGCTCACATCGCCGCAGCGGTATGTAAAGCGCCGGGTGCTCGCGTTGGAGGGGGAGATCTCCACAGGCGTCAGGGTCCGGGTCGCGCCCGGCTCCAGCGTCAGCGCGCCGGGGTCCACCGAGAAGTCGGTGATGAGAATCTCGGGGTTGTCGCCGGGGTCGGTGGGGTCCCTGGTGGCCTTCTTACTGATCTTCGCGGGCCTGGGCGCGGTGAAGCGGCCGTTCTGGGCGACGATCACCGCGGTGCCCACGGGACAGTTGTAGTACACCCAGGCCGCGCAGCCGCAGACGGTGCGCAGGCAGCCGGAGGAGCAGTCCGTGCCGATGCAGTTGTAGTAGTTGGGCCGTATCGCGTACTGGTTCTTCGATTTGTAGATCGGCCCGTGCAGGTAGATGCCCACGGACAGCTTGTTGGCAAAGGGCGAGTAGCCGCTGCCCCACTTGTGCCAGCGCTCCTTCTTCACGATGGTGTAGTAGCCCACGTCGGTGGAGTTGTTTCTGCCCGTGCCGGTGGGGAAGCGGCGCAGCACGCGGGTCCAGTCGCCATTGCCGTCCCGGGCGATGATGGCGATGGTGTGGCTGTTCTTGCAGGCGTAGATCACGTAGGGCAGGTCGTAGCCGTCGGGCATCACGATGGGCTGGTTGCCGTCGTCGATCACCTTCACCCTGACCTTCGCCGTCTTCTTGTTGCGGGTGGTGACGGTGACGGTGGCGGTCCCGGGGGCCAGCGCCCCCACGAAGCCGTCCTGGTTGACCACGGCCACCCGCCTGTTGGAGCTCTTCCACTTGAGGGCGCTCTGGGCGGTCGCGGGCTTCATGGCCGCCGTGAGCTGCAAGCCGCTGCCCACGAGGATCGTCTGGGTTCCGGACTTGTCCAGGGACACCGACTCGGGCTTGTAGGGATCGTAGACCCTGATCTTCACCCTGGCCTTTTTGTTGTTGCGGGTGGTGACGGTGACGGTGGTCGTGCCCGCCTTCTTGGCCGTGACCACGCCGCCCGACACCGAGGCGACCTTCCGCTTTGTGGACGTCCATTTGAGCGTGCTCCGGGCGGTGTCTGGGGACAGCGTGGCGCTGAGCGTCAGCGTCTCGCCCAGGGGCAGCCGCACGGTGCCCGTCCTGTCCAGCCTGACGCCGGTGGGCAGATAGGGGGCGTACACCCTGATCCTGACGCTGGCCCTCTTCCTGTTCGCGGTGGTGACGGTGACGGTGGCCGTGCCCGCCTTCTTTGCCGTGACCACGCCGCCCGACACCGTGGCCACGGACTTCTTCGAGGTCCTCCAGGTGAAGGTGGTCTCCGCGTCGGCGGGGGTCAGCACGGGCGTCAGGGCCAGCGTGTCGCCCAGCGGCAGCCGCACGGTGCCCGTCCTGTCCAGCGCCACCGAAGTCGGCTGCGGCGCCTCCGCAACCGCCCATGCCGTCAGTAGCAGGAGCGCCAGGGTGAAGGTCAAGAGCCTGTATACTCTGTTCATAACTGATTCCTTTCTGTAGATTATTGAATGGGAAATTGGAAATGGGAAATGGGAAATGAATGTGGAAATCCTTCGGATTTCATTTATTCACTGAATCCCGTGAGTTTCCGTGCGTTCTCTATTCAATCAAACAAATCAGTAAGGATTTGTACCACCATTTCCCATTTCCCATTTTGCGTAAAACCCCCTACCGCACCGTAATATCAAAGCTGTTCGTCACCCCATTCTTCAGCGTCACGGTGACGGTGGTGGTGCCGGTGCCCACGGCGGTGATGTGCAGCTTATAGTCCATGGTGCCGCGGCAGTTCCGGGCGGCGTTATTGGGATCGTAGGTGATCTTCAGGATGCTCGTGTCGTAGGCGACCACGGCGCGGTTGGCATCGTGGCTCAGGCTGTCCTGGGGGTCCACCTGATAGGGGATATCCCGCTTTTCGCCCACGGACATGGGGCTGTTGTCGAGGTTGGGGAACGATAGGGCGGTGGGCTCGGAGCCGGGCTTCACGTACAGCTTCACGGACTGTGTAAAGCCGGTCACCGTGTCGGTGGCGGTGAGCGTGGCGTAGCCCAGGTCGACGGCCCGCACCTCGGCCAGGAACTTCAGGTCGTCGCCCCTGCCGGCGTTCTCCACCCGGACCACGTTGGCGTTGTCGGAGGACCACACCACGTCGGCGGTGGCGTTGATGGGCTTCATCGACACCACGTAGGTGTACAGGTCCCCGGGATTGAGGGTATTGTCCTCCGCCAGGGACACCCACTCGCCGGTCATGCCGGTGGCCGCGCCCGCCTGGGCGAACACCTTGATCCTCACCCGCGCCGACTTGCCCGAGGAGGTCTTGACGGTGACGGTGACCGTGCCCCGCTGCTTCGCGGTCACCAAGCCCGACTGGTTGACCGTGGCGATCTTCTTGTTGGAGGTGCTCCACTTGAGCGTGCTGGTGGAGGGCGCGCCGCTGGCGGTCGCCATGGTCGCGTTGAGCTGCAGGGTGCTCTTGGCGGTCATGTAGACGAGGCCGGTCTTGTCCAGCGACACCGCGGTGGCCTTGTAGGGATCGATGACCTTCACCCTGATCTTCGCCTTCCTGCCGCCGCGGACGGTCTTCACGGTGACGGTGGCCGTTCCCACCTTCTTCGGGGTGAGCACCCCGCCCGACACCGCGACCACCTTTTTGTTGGAGGTGCTCCACTTATATCCGGTGACGGCGGTGGCCTCCGGAACGGCCACGGGCACGAGGGTCACGCTCTCGCCCCGGTTCAGCGTGACGGTGCCGGAGACCGTCGCGCCGTCGCGGGTCAGATAGACCTTTGTGGGCATGGTGGGGTCCACCACGGTCAGTGTCAGCGTCAGCTTCTTCTTTTTGCTGACGGTTACGGTGATCTTCGCCACGCCACCCCCCACCGCCGCGATCAGGCCGGTGTTGGTGACCGTGGCCACCTTTTTCTTCGAGGATTTGAAGCTCTTCGCGGTCAGGCCGTTCAGGTTGAGCTGCAAATAGTCGCCCATGGTCACGATGTGTCTGGCGTTTTTGGTCAGCACGAACTCGGGCACGCCGGGCTCCGCGGCGGGGGCTTCCTCCGCGACAGGCGCTTCCTCCGCGGCAGGCGCTTCCTCCGCGGCGGGCGCTTCCTCCGCGGCAGGCGCTTCCTCCGCGGCGGGCGCTTCCTCCACAATAGGGGCTTCCTGCGCGGCGGGCGCTTCCTCCACAATAGGGGCTTCCTGCGCGGCGGGCGCTTCCCCCGCGGCGGGGGCTTCCTCCGCGGCAGGCGCTTCCTCCGCGGCGGGCGCTTCCTGCGCCGGGACCTCGCTTTCATCGGCCCCGCCCTCAGCTTCGCCCAGTGCCAGCTCCGTGGCCTCGACGGACGCCTCCATCTGTTCGGCGGCGATCTCCGCCTCCGCCACGATCCCGGCGCCGTCAACGGCCTCCGCGTGCGTTGCGGCGGGGATCGTCCAGAGCAGGCACAGGGCCAGCAGCACTGAAAGGCATCTCTTAAACATTCATTCTTCCTCCTATGCTTGATTTGACAGGATTATAGCATGAATGCTTCGGAAGTAAAACAGAATTATGAAAAGAATGTTACGTTTTTTCGGGGCCGTTCGCCTATATTTTTGTGGCGAGGTGTGGCGAATCTGTGAATCAAATAAGAATTGGCAAAAATGGAAAATAGTGGGTTCTATCGATAAATGAAATTTGTTTGAGAGTGGAGAGTGGAGATATAGTTAGCCACGCACATAGCATTGCGGGAATAACAACCAATGTTTCCGCGAATAGAGGTGCTTCGTGACAGGAAATCACGTCGCTTCGTTCTCAGGCATTCTTTGTCTCCACTCTTCACTCTCCACTCTTCACTCTCGGGCGCAGCCCGATAACTTCCCGTTTATCACGCGGACTATCCTCACCGTACGGCCTCAATCACCGCCTCCGCGCAGCGCATGCCGTCCACGGCGGCGGACATGATGCCCCCCGCGTAGCCGGCGCCCTCGCCGCAGGGGTAGAGCCCCTCGACGGAGCCCACCAGCCGCGCGTCGCGCTCGATGCGCACCGGGGAGGAGGAGCGGGTCTCCACGCCGGTCAGCACCGCGTCGGGATGGGCGAAGCCCTTTAGCTTGCGGTCAAGAAGCGGCAGCGCCTCCCGCAGGGCCCCGGTGACGAACCCCGGCAGGCATGTATCCAGCGACCCCCACTTCACCCCGGGCCGGTAGCTGGGCACCACCGCGCCGCCCTGCACGGAGGGGACGTTCCTGAGGAAATCCCCCACCCGCTGGGCCGGGGCGCGGTAGTCCGAGCCCCCGGTGACGAACGCCGCGCGCTCCCATTCCCGCTGGAAGCGCACCCCCGCCAGCGCATCGAGCGCGCCGAAGTCCTCCGGCAGCACGTTCACCAGCAGGGCGCTGTTGGCGTTTTCGCCGTCGCGGGCGAACAGGCTCATGCCGTTCACCACCGCGCCGCCCGGCTCCGACGCCGCCGCCACCACGACCCCGCCGGGGCACATGCAGAAGGTGTAGACGCTCCGGCCCGAGGGCAGGTGCACGCTCAGCCTGTAGTCCGCCGCGCCCAGCGCCGGGTGATCCGCGAATCTGCCGTACTGGGCGCGGTTGACGTCCGCCTGCCTGTGCTCGATGCGCGCGCCGATGGCGAAGGGCTTGCGGCTCATGCGGATGTCCATGGCGTGAAGCCACTCGAAGGTGTCCCGGGCGCTGTGGCCCACCGCCAGTATGACGTGGTGCGTCTCCAGCGCCTCGCCGCCGTTCAGCATCGCCCCGACGATCCGGCCGTTTTCGACCCTCAGCCCGGTCAGCGTCGTCTCAAACCGCACCTCGCCGCCCAGGGCGATGATCCTCTCTCGGATGCCGCGCACGGTCCTCTTCAGGTTGTCGGTGCCGATGTGGGGTTTGGCCTGCCAGAGGATCTCCTCCGGAGCCCCGGCCTCGTGCAATATCTCCAGCACCCTGCGGCAGCGCGGGTCCTTGATGCCGCTGTTGAGCTTGCCGTCGGAAAACGCCCCCGCGCCGCCCTCGCCGAACTGTACATTGCTTTGGGGGTCGAGCGCGCCGCCGCGCCAGAAGGTCTCCACGTCCCTCTCACGCCGCTCCACCGGCCTGCCGCGCTCGATCACCACGGGCTCGAAGCCCGCCTCCGCCAGTGTCAGGGCGGCGAACAGCCCCGCGGGGCCCAGGCCCACCACCAGCGGCCTTTTCTCCGGCTTCCGGGAGGGTTTTTCGACGACGATCCGCGCCTCCCCGGCCAGCGGCTCCGCGCCCCGGGGCAGGGGCCTGACCGGCCTCGAGGTCTCCACGTCCAGCGTCAGTATGAAGTGGACGTCCGCCTTGTCCCGGGCGTCCACCGACCTGCGCCGGAGCGTCGCGGACACGATCTCCGATTCCCGCAGGCGCAACGCCCGGGCCGCCACGCGCTCAAGGGGCGTCTGCCAGTCGTCCAGCCTCTGTTTGATCTGCGATAGTCTCAGCTTCACGGCACAACCTCCGTAAAATACGCTTGTATACCCTCGGCAGCGATCAGCGCGGAGCTCCACGCCCACTGCAGGTTGAAGCCGCCGCAGTCGCCGTCCACGTCCAGCACCTCGCCCGCGGCGAACAGCCCCGGGCAACGCAGGGACCGCATCGTGCGCGCGTCGAAGTCCTTCATCGACGCGCCGCCGGCGGTGACCTGGGCCTGATCGAAGCCCTGGGTGCCGGTGACGGGGATCGTCCAGCCGGTCACCAGATCGTGAAGGCGCTGAAGCTCCGAACGGGTCAGCGATCCCGCAGGGCGGGCCATGTCGATGCCCGCGGCCTTCATGAGCGCCTGGCCCAGCCGCTTGGGCACGATGCCGTTCAAAAAGTCCTCCGCGCGCCGCTTCGGCAGCGCCTTGGCCCGTTCGGACAGGGACACCGCCTCCGGCATGAGGTTCAGCCGCACGGCGCAGGACCGCCCGGCCCGCAGCGCTTCGTTGACCTGCCGCGCCAGCTGCATGGCGGCGATGCCGGAGATGCCCGCGTCGGCGAACAGCATCTCGCCCGCCTCCGTGCGCAACACTTCCCCGCCGGACAGCAGGGTGATCCCGCCCTCGGCGCGGATGCCCTTGAGGCCCCGGACCGGCTCGGGGGGCGTCCTCAGCGCGGCGATGGCAGGGAATCGGGGCAGTATGGCGTGCCCGAGGTCCTCCAGCAGCCTGTATCCCTCGCCGGAGGCCCCCAGCTTCGGCGCGGCGAGGCCGCCGGTGCACACGAGGGCGCACCGGGCCTTGACCCGCCTGCCATCGGCGGCGACGGCCTCGAAGCCGACCTGCGAACGGGTCAGCCCCGTGACGCAGAAGTCCGTCAGGGTCTCGACGCCGCGCTCGTCGCAGTAAAGGCGCAGCGCGTCCAGCACCGACGCCGCCTGCCGGCTCATTGGGTACACCCGGCCCTCGCCGTCCGCCGAACAGGGGATGCCGAGGCGCGCGAAGACCCCCTCGATCCGCCCGGGCGGCCAGGTCTTCAGCGCATATTGCGCCGCCTGCCGGGCGCCGTGGTAGTCCGAGGGCTTCGCGTTGCGGTTCGTCAGGTTGCAGCGGCCGTTGCCGGTGCTCAGCAGCTTCCGGCCCACGCGCCCCTGCTTTTCCAGAATGACAGTGCGCCTCCCGCCTTCGGAAAGCGCACAGGCGGCCATCAGGCCCGAGGCCCCGCCGCCGAGGATGGCGATGTCGTAGATCATAGGCGTTGTGTGTGGGTTGGAGGAATTGAGAATTGAATAATTGAGAATTGAGAATTTATGTCGAAATCCTTGCGGATTTCTTTTTTAATCAAACAAATCCGTCAGGATTTGCACCATCATTCTCAATTCTCAATTTTCAATTGACGTTCAGTGCTTTAAGTACTTCCCCCGAGCTCAGCACCGCCAGTCCATGCAGCGCGCGGGAGGCGGCGGTATAGAGGCGGCGGCGCTCGCCGTCGGTGAGCTTCACGTCGGGCCAGACGACGATCACGGCGTCGAACTCGAGGCCCTTGGTGAGGTGGTAGCAGGCCACGACGTTGTCCCCGGCCTCATAGTTGAGGTCGTCCTCGCCGCCGTCGAGCCGGTAGACGTTGTCCAGCCGGGCGGAGAGGGAATCGGCCTGAGCCTGGGTGCGGGTGATGACGGCGACGGACCGGTGCCCGCGGGCGCGGAAGTCCATCAGCGTCTTTTTGAGCAGCGCCTCGGAGTAGCGGGCGACCACGGGCGCGTCGCCGCCCCGGCCGAAGGGCTCCAGCGGCTGCTCGTCGGGCAGTATGCCGTTTAAGAGCTCCGCGATGGGCAGCGACGAGCGGTAGCACTTGGACAGCGCGAACATCGGCGCGTCGGGCATGTCGAAGCACGCGCCCCAGCGCTCCGGCGCGCAGGGCGGCATGCCGGGGGTGGTGCGCTGGCGGGGGTCCCCCAGCAGCGTCACCCGGGCGTTGGGGTAGTAGGCCGCCAGCGTCGCCAGCGCGATCTCGCTGTAATCCTGGCACTCGTCCACCAGCAGGTGATACACCGTCTTGTCCGGGGCCGCGAAGCCCAGCCGCACGGTGAGGTAGGCCTCGGCCACCGCGTCCTCCCACCAGGTCAGGTTCGCCGCCCGGTTCTCTGTAAAGGCGTCCCGGAGGGGCTTGGGCGCCTCGTCCATCACCCAGGCCAGCATGTCCCCGCCGGTGACCTCCAACATCGCGCGGATCTGGGCCTTCACCGGCTGGAGGCGCTGGGCCACGGCCATATTGCAGGCCATGCGCAGCTCCCGCCCGGAGTATTTGGCCTGGAAGTGCTGCTCGTACTGCCTGTAGAGGCTCTCCTCCATGCCCGACAGCCGGGTCTCCAGCGTGGCGGCCATGCGGGTCAGCTTCTGGGCCGGGGTCAGCAGGCGGAACTCGTTTTGGTACATCCGCTTGAGCTCTTCCCTGCGGATCAGCACCTGGCCCTCGGCGGTGACGTTGCGAAACACCGGGCCGAAGGCGATGAAGTCGTCGCAGAAGCGCTTGAGCTGCCGCCAGAAGTCCTCGCCGGACTTGTAGCGCACGGACTCCCGGCGCAGCGCGCCCTTCTCGTCCAGCAGGCACTCCAATTGGCGGTAGGGCTTTTCCACCTTCTTGTCCAGCACGGCCTCCACCACGTCCCGAAGCGTGCGGGCGCGGATGTTCTGCTCGCCCAGCTCCGGCAGCACCCCGGAGACGTACTCCGAAAACGCGGTGCTGGGGGATAGGATCATGATCTTCGAGGCATCCAGCACGTCGCGCTGGCGGTACATCAGAAACGCCGCCCGGTGCATGGCCACGGAGGTCTTGCCGGACCCCGCGCCCCCCACCACGGAAACCACCCGCGCCGTCTGCTGGCGGATGGCGGCGTTCTGCTCGGCCTGTATGGTGGCCACGATCTGGCGCATGTAGCGGCTGGTGGCCCCGGAGAGTATGTCCAGCAGCATGCCGTCGTCGATGCTGACGGAGGTGTCCACATAGTACTTGAGCCGCCCGCCCGACATGCGGTACTGCCGCTTCAAGACCAGCCGGCCCGGTATGCGCCCGGAGGGGCTGTCGTAGCAGGCCTCGCCGGGCATGGCGTCATAGTAGAGGCTGCACACCGGCGCGCGCCAGTCGTGCACCATCAGCTCGCCCGCGTCGTCCTTTAGGCTGTACAGCCCGATGACGATCTTCTCTGGCGCGTCGCTGCCCGCCTCGATGAAGTCCACCCGGGCGAAGAAGGGGTTCTCGATCATGCGCCGGGAGCGCTCCGCCAGCTGGTCGGTGAACTCCCGCCGCGCCGCGAAGCGGTCCACCTCGGTGGAGAGCTGCTCCATGTCCTCCTCGGACAGCGCCGTGGGCTTGACGCGCAGGTCCTCCCAGGCGTCCGCGACGATGGCCTGGATGGACTGCAGATGGTCGCGGGATATCTCCTGCGCCTGCTCTATCAGTTTAAGCAGCTGCCGCTGCACTTTCGCGGTATAGGCCTGCTCTTCGCGCAGGTCCTTCAGGTTCTCCATAGGCGCCTCCGGGGGTCGGGGTGGCCGCGACGGCCTTTCTTCGCGCGGCACATCGCATTCATGCTATTATAGCACATCTTTAACCAAAAGAAAACCCCCGGACAACCCTTCGCGCCCCGCCGCATGTCGGGACGCCGGTTCACCATATCTTAATCCAAAAAACAAAAACCGGCCACTTATAATAAGTAAGCCCAACATTGACAGCCGTGTGCGGATTTGGTAAAATATCTATGTTATCACGCGTTGTGCCGCGGCCGTCATCGCCCCTTCGCATCCGCGTCACCGTGGATCGAACGCCGGGCAGACGCCGGACCGAACCAAAAAACCGGGAGAAATATGAGTATGATGAAAAGAACAATCGCTGTGTTGTGCCTGCTGCTGGCGCTGTCGGCGGCGTGCCTGGCCGAGCCCGAGCTGAAGCAGTTTTTCTCCGAGGATGAAAAGCTGCTCCATGAGGACTACATGGAAAACGACCAGCTGGTCATGGGTCCGAAGGGCTTTGCGCGCCACACCTACGAATACGACGATCAGGGCAATGTGGTGCGCGAGGCCTATTACGACGCCTCCGAAGTCCTGGCAAAGTGCGGCGACGGCATCGTGGCGCTGGAGCGCGAATTCGACGACAGCGGCAGGGTGTCGCTGGTGCGTTATCTCGACGCGGACGGACAGCTCATGTGCCTCGACAGCATCGGCGCATACGCGGAGACCTTCGGATATGACGCGAACGGCAACGTGTCCGTCAATACGCGCCTGAACGCGGAGGGCCAGCCCATGGCGGGCAAGGGCGGCTGGGCCCGGGCGGAGTATGCCTGGGACGACGCCAGGCACCGCGTTTCCGAGCGCTACTTCAACGAGGCGGGCGACCCCGCGCTGCTGGACGGCAATTACAGCGGCATCGACCGGGTGTTCGATGAAAACGGCAACGTCGTCCGCGAGACCTACTACGACGCCTCCGGCAATGTCGGGCCCAACAAGGCCGGGCAGATCATCGTCGAAAAGGCGTACAACGGCGACAACAGGGTCGTCCTGACGAGCTACTTCGACGCCGATAACCAGCCGATGGCGCTCGGCGGATGCTACCGGCTTCAGCAGGATTACGATGAAAACGGCAATGTCAACCTGGAGATCATGCTGGACGCCGACGGCAACCGCATGCTCCAGCCCGCCGGCTGGTGCGAGCATCGGATGGTCTACGATGAGAATAAAAGGAGGATCAGCGAAAGCTACCTCGGCATTGAAGGCAATCCCGCGCTGGTGGACAACAATTTCAGCCGCATCGACCGCGTGTTCGACGAGAAGGGCAACGTCACCCGCGAGACCTATTACGACGCGGAAGGCAATGTCGGTCCCAACAAGAACAAGCAGATCATCGTCGAGAAGGAATACGACGACGCCAACAACCTGACCAGGGAGACCATGCTGGACGCCGACGGCAACCGCATGCTGCTCCCCTCCGGCTGGTGTGAGCATCGGATGGTCTACGACGAAGCCAAGCACAGGATCAGTGAAAGCTACTACGGCATTGAAGGCAATCCCGCGCTGGTGGACAACAATTTCAGCCGCATCGACCCATCACCGGCAGCATCGGCCCCAACAAGGCCGGGCAGATCGTCATTGAAAAGGAATATGACGACGCCAACAACCTGACCAGGGAAACCATGCTGGACGCCGACGGCAACCGCATGCTGATTCCCTCCGGCTGGTGCGAACACCAGATGGTCTACGACGACGCCAAACACCGCATCAGCGAAAGCTACTACGGCATCGACGGCGAAATTGTGCTGGTCGAC
>CACXBB010000051.1 GCA_902765735.1 uncultured Eubacteriales bacterium
GGGGGCGGCGGCGGGCGCGGCAGCGGCGGCGGCCCCGGACAGCGCGGCGTCGGGGTCCTCGCCGGGATTGCCGATCACGCACACGTTCTCCAGCACGGGCACGTCGTCGCCCTCCTCGAACAGCACCTTCAACAGGGTGCCGGCGGTTTCGGCCTCGCACTCGAAGGCGGCTTTGTCGGTCTCATAGGCGAAGAGTATGTCGCCCACCGCGACGGGGTCCCCCACCTTTTTCTTCCATTCGGTGATTATACAGCTTTCCACGGTGTTGCCCTGACGGGGCATGATGACAGCAACAGCCATACGGTCCACCCTCCCATTGATTCGATATTTCGTCCATTCAGGCGCGTCGGCCTGTCTGTATATATTGTAACAGTATTATCGGAAACAATCAACGAATCAACGCCGAATTCATCGTTTCTTTACCGAATTTAACATTCCTTCGGAAAGAAACCGTCCGCCTGTACGAAATGCGTCGCGCCCCGTCGGGCCATTCATCGAATATTTGACAAATCGTATTGAAAAAAGGCGAAAATAATCGTATAATGAATGCAGAAACACGCAAGGTGGTGAATGCCATGCCCGTGCGCAATTCCGCGAAGGCCATCGTGGTCCACGACGGCAAGATACTGGTCAACCGGTGCATCTCCAAGTTCGGGGAATACTACGCCCTGCCCGGCGGCGGCCAGCACACCGGCGAGATGCTCAACGAGACCGTCCGGCGCGAGCTGCTGGAGGAGACCGGTTACAGCGTGGTGCCGATCCGGCTGTCCGGCATCTACGAGCGCATCAGCGTGGGCCGGCACGACGCCAACGCCCACAAGATCTACTTCATCTTCCTGTGCAAGCTGGGCCAGGAGCCCAAGCGCGCCCCCACCGAGACGGACCGCTTCCAGATCGGCCTGGAGTGGATCGACATCAAGGAGATCCAGCGCAAGAACCTGTTCCCCCGGGCCATTCGGGACAACATCTCCGGGCTGACCGGCTACGGCGAGACGATTTTCATCGGCTCGGAGAAGGATCGCTGACCCATCCCCCTTCATGGGGTAAAAAAAAAAGGAGAAATCGGAAATGATCATCACTCAGAAGAAGCCCATCGAAGAGCTGCTGGGCATGCTCGAGGGCGTGAAGACCGTGGGCCTGGTGGGCTGCGGCAGCTGCGCCACGGCCTGCGCCACCGGCGGCGAGAAGGAAATCGCGGAATTGACGAAGATTCTCGCAGAGCACGGCATCAGGGTCGTCGCCACGGCGATGAGCGAATACTGCTGCATGCACCTGAAGACCCGCACGATCCTAAAGCCCGTCAACGCCGCCAACCCCGAGGCGGTGGTGGCCATGTCCTGCGGCGACGGCGTGCAGGTCATCGCACAGTACTGCAAGTGCCCCGTGTATCCCTCCAACAACACCATGTTTCTGGGCGAGAGCGTCAAGCTGGGCCTGTTTGAGGAAGCCTGCCACATGTGCGGCGACTGCGTGCTGGGCAAGACCGGCGGCATCTGTCCCATCTCCCGCTGCGCCAAGTCGCTGGTGAACGGCCCCTGCGGCGGTTCCCGCAACGGCAAGTGCGAGGTCAACCCCGAAAACCCCTGCGCGTGGATCGAGATCTACAACAAGCTGGTCGAGCTGGGTCAGGAGGAGAAGATCGGCATCACCCGCGAGGACAAGGGCTACGAGAAGGTCGCCTATCCGAGAACCATCAACATCAGGGGGAAGTAAATCATGAGCGTATTACAGAATGCACTTGAAAACGGTATCTTCGGCGTCACCGCCGAAATGGCGCCCCCGAAGGGCTACGATTTCTCCGAACAGATGGAGGCCGCCGAGCTGCTCAAAGGCAAGGTGCACGCCATCAACGTGACGGACATGCAGTCCGCCTGCCTCAAGGCCAGCTCCATCGGCCTGTGCGCCAAGTTAAAGCTCGCCGGGCTGGAGCCCATCATCCAGATGACCGGCCGCGACCGCAGCCGCATGGCCATCATGGGCGACATGCTCGCGGCGGCGTCCTTCGGCATCGACACCATGCTGGCGCTGACCGGCGACCACACCATGGTGGGCGACTGCAAGGCCTCCAAGCCCGTGTACGACCTGGACTCCGTGGGCATCCTGCGCATGCTCTCCACCATGGAGGCCACCGGCAGGGACTGCGGCGGCAACGAGCTGGCCTCCACCCCGAAGTTCTACAAGGGCGCGGCGGTCACCCCCGTGTATGAGCCCCAGATCCTGCAGATCAACAAGCTGCGCCAGAAGGTGGACGCCGGGGCGAGGTACATCCAGACCCAGGGCATCTTCGACATCGACGCCCTCAAGCGCTTCATGGAGGCTGTGGACAAGGCCGGCATCAAGACCCACATCATGGCGGGCATCATCCCGCTGAAGGCCGCCGGCATGGCCAAATACATGAACGAAAACGTGCCCGGCATCGCCGTGCCCCAGGACATGATCGACCGTCTCGCCGCGGCCGCTGCCGAGGGCAAGGCAAAGGGCGTCAAGGGCCTGCCCATGAAGCTGGGCATCGAGATGGCCGCCGAGCTGATCGCGAAGATCAGGGACGAGCACCTCTGCGACGGCGTGCACATCATGGCCATCGGCGCGGAGAAGAACGTGCCCGCCATCCTTGAGAAGGCCGGCATACAGCTTTAACCACACAGTTAGGAATTAGGAGATAGGAATTAGGAATTGAGTTTGCGGCTGCTTCGTAGGGACGCCATTCATGGCGTCCGCGTGGCTGTCTCAAAACGAATGAATACATTGCCAAACCTGATGTAGGGGCGCCGATGCGGCGCCCGCCCGGGTACGAATCACAACGTACTTCCCGGCGGGCGGCGCATCGCCGCCCCTACTGCACTCTGTAATTCCCAATTCCCCATTCCCAATTCCCAATTGTTTTACATGATCTCCCGATAACTCGTGATGTAAATGTCCGCGGTCGCCAGTATTGCCTCCCGGTCCGCGCGCTGGGTGTCGTCCTCGATGGCGCACACCCGCATGCCCGCAGCCTTGGCGGACCTCATGGCGTACAGCGCGTCCTCGAACACCATGCAGCGCTCCGGTTTTACGCCCAGCAGCGCGGCCACGTTGCGGAAGTACCCGGGGTCGGACTTCATGAAGGGATACTCGTAGTTGTCGGTGACGAATTCAAACCGGTCCAGTATCCCCACGCGCTTTAATCCGTTCCGCGCGTACTCCCGGGGCGAGCCGGTGGCCACGCACAGCCGCACGCCCTGACGCTTCAGATGATCGAGAAACGCCGGGAGCGCCGGGTCCTTCAGGTGCGCGTCGTACAGGTAGTGGCGGTTCATGAAGCCCTCCAGCTCCCGCACCATCTCGTCGTAATCCACCTTGATGCCCAGCCTGTCCTGGTTCTCCACGATCAGCTTTCTCGACGATGTGCTGAACATCCCCGCCACCATGTCCGGAAAGATCGGCAACTGGTGGGCCAGTATGTACTCCAGCCCCGTGTAGCGCCAGTAGGGCATGGTGTCCAGCAGCGTGCCGTCCATGTCGAATATGGCGGCGTCATAGTTAATTGGCATGTTGTACTCCTGATAAATGACTTTTTTAGGGAACAGGGAAAAGGGAACAGGGAACAGGAAATGCTGCTGCCGCGCTTATGCCGTAACCCTCTTGCCTCCCCGTCATGCCTCCCTCTCAGAGGGAGGTGGCTCGGCAAAGCCGAGACGGAGGGAGTGGGAGGTGCCGAGCGAAGCGAGGCGGAGAGATTCCCCGTCATGCCTCCCTCTCAGAGGGAGGTGGCTCGGCAAAGCCGAGACGGAGGGAGTGGGAGGCAGAGAGGTCTTGTCATTCCCATAATACAGAAACGGCGGCAGCCACTATTCCTGTTCTCTGTTCTCTGTTCCCTGTTCCCTGTTCCCTCTCCAATAACTCTTTACTTCCCGACCAGCATCTCCCGCGCCCGCTCGAGGATCTCCGTCACCCCGCCCCCCTGGGCGAAGTCCGGCCTGCCGCCGCCCTTGCCGCCCAGGGGCTTCGCGGCGTCGGACAGCAGTCGTCCCATGTGGATATCCACATCCTGCGCGCGTGCGAACACGAACACGGCCCGCCCGGGTTCGACCTCCGCCCCCAGCAGCGCCGCGGTCTTCGGCTGTTTGATCAGCCGGGAGGCTACGTCCTTTATGAGGTTCACGTCCCCCTCCAGCATCCGGGCCACGACCCGCACGCCGTCCGGGCGCACCGTCGGCGGCTCCGCCGCGATGGCGGTGAGCGCGGCCTCCCGGCGCAGGCGATTCAGCGCGAACTCCGCCTCCCTGAGCGCCTCCTGCATCGCCGAGACGTGGGCGGGCAGGTTTTCGACGGCGGTGGACAGCATATTGGCGGTCTGCTGGGCGACGTCGTACTTCGCCTGATAGTCCCCGTAAGCCCGCATGCCCGCCAGGAAGCTGACCCGCAGCTTGCCCCGTGCGGGGGCCGCGCCCACGATCTTCACCAGCCCGAGCTGGCCCGCCGTGGCGGGGTGGGTGCCCCCGCAGGCCACCATCTCGTCCGTCCCGATGGCCACCACCCGCACGTGCTCCTTTACCGTGGGCTTTTTGCGCAGGGGCAGCACTTCCAGCTCGTCGGGCGTCGGGAACCAGCAGCGCACCGGCACGTCCCGCTGGATGCGTTCGTTCACGTCCCGCTCGATCAGGCGGACCTCCTCCGGGCTCAGGTGCGTCGCGCCGCCGGGCATGTCCACGTCGATGGTGGACACCGTCTCCCCCAGGTGCAGCCCGATGGTCACGCCCCCCAGGTGCCTCCAGAGGGCGCTGGCGATCATGTGGTCCCCGGCGTGCTGCTGCATGTGGTCGAAGCGCCGGGGCCAGTCGATGCGCCCGCGCAACGCCTCGCCGACGGCCAGCGGCCGGTCCGTGACGTGGTACACGTCGTGATCCTCCCCCACATACACGTCGATCACCCGCGCGTCGCCCAGGGTCCCGGTGTCGTAGGGCTGCCCGCCGGAGGTGGGATAGAAGGCCGACCGGTCCAGCCGGACGACATATTTCCCTTCCGCGGCGCGGCACTCGGTCACCACGGCGTCAAATTCGGTCAGATAGGCGTCGTCATAGTACAGGCGTTCCGTCATTTGTATCACTCTCCGCCTACTATCATACCCGAAGCGGGCAAAATCCGCAAGTCTTTACCCAAACTAAATTGACTTTGCGCCCCTCAAGGACTAATATCAGACTATATGAAATGATAAGAGGGAGATCATCTATGCTGACACAGGCCCCCAAGGGCACGCAGGACATGCTGCCCCAGGAATCCCACAGATGGCAGCGCATCGAGCGGAGCATGCGCAGAATCTGCGCGCTGGCGGGATACCGCGAGATCCGCACGCCGATCTTTGAGCACACCGAGCTCTTCCAGCGCGGCGTGGGCGACACCACCGACGTGGTTCAAAAGGAGATGTACACCTTCGAGGACAAGGGCAACCGGTCCATCACGCTGAAGCCCGAGGGCACCGCCGGCGCGGTGCGGGCGTTCATCGAGAACCACATGTACGCCGACGCCCTGCCCTGCAAGCTGTACTACGCCGCCTGCCCCTGCTTCCGCTATGAAAAGCCCCAGTCTGGCCGCCTGCGCCAGTTCCACCAGAACGGCGTGGAGGTGTTCGGCGCGAAGGACGCCAGCGTGGACGCGGAGATCATCAAACTGGCCATGGACGTGCTGAAGGCCAACGGCATTGACGGCCTCAGGCTCAACATCAACTCCATCGGCTGCCCCACCTGCCGCAAGGCCTATCTGGAGAAGCTGCGCGAGTACCTGCGTCCGAAGCTGCCGACCCTGTGCAAGACCTGCCAGGAGCGCTTCGAGCGCAACCCCATGCGCATACTGGACTGCAAGGAGGACGCCGCGAAGCTGACCGACGCCCCCGCCATGCTGGACAACCTGTGCGGGGACTGCGCGACCCACTTTGAGAAGCTCAAAGGGTACCTGGCCGCCATGGATCTCGACTATCAGATCGACCCCCGCATCGTGCGCGGGCTGGATTACTACACCAAGACCGTGTTCGAGATCATCACCGACACCCCGGACGGCGACCCGCTGACGGTGTGCGGCGGCGGGCGCTACGACGGCCTGGTGGAGGAGCTGGGCGGCCCCGCCACCCCGGGCATCGGCTGGGGCATGGGCATCGAGCGCATGCTGATGGTACAGGACATGCGGGGCACGGCCCCTGCGGCCCCCGGCTATCTGGACACCTTCGTGGTCACCCTGGGCGACGAGGCCCGCATGGCCGGCGTGAAGCTGGTGGGCGAGCTGCGCGCCGTGGGCGTCAAGGCCGATCTGGACCACGCCGCCCGCAGCATGAAGGCCCAGTTCAAATACGCGGGCAAGCTGGGCGTGAAGAACGTGATCGTCATCGCCGGGGACGAGCTTCAAAAGGGCGTCGTCAAGCTGCGCGACATGGTCAACAGCACCGAACAGGAAATCCCGGCCCAGCAGGTCGTGGAGCTGTTCGCAAACTCATAAGCGTCAGGAGGATAAATCAAATGCTTTCTCACAAAAGGGATCACTACTGCGGACTGTTGAATGAGTCCAACGTCAATGAGACGGTTCACCTGTCCGGCTGGGTACAGCGCACGCGCGACCTGGGCGGCGTGGTGTTCGTATGGCTTCGGGACCGCGAGGGCCTGGTGCAGCTGGTGTTCGACCAGGACGTGTGCGGCGCGGAGATCTTCGAGCTGGGCCGCGGGCTGCGCGCGGAGTATGTCGTCACCGTGTCCGGCATCGTGAAAAAGCGCGACGAGGGCGCCATTAACAAAGATCTGGCCACCGGCACCATCGAGGTGTTCGTGAAGGACGCCGTGCTTTTAAACAAATCCGAAACCCCGCCCATCTACATCGACGACAAGGCCGACGAGAACGAGCTGGTGCGCCTCAAGTACCGCTACCTCGACCTGCGCCGCCCGTCGATGCAGCAGAAGCTGCGCCTCAGAAGCAGGGTGGTCAACTGCATCCGCCGCGAGCTGGACGACGACGGCTTCACCGAGGTGGAGACGCCCATCCTCTCCAAGTCCACCCCCGAGGGCGCGCGGGACTTCCTGGTGCCCTCCCGCCTGCACCCCGGCACGTTCTACGCGCTGCCCCAGAGCCCGCAGATCTACAAGCAGCTTCTGATGCTGGCCGGCTTTGACAAGTACTACCAGATCGCCCGCTGTTTCCGCGACGAGGACAATCGCGCCGACCGCCAGCCCGAGTTCACACAGTGCGACATCGAGATGAGCTTCATCGACGAGGAGGACATCTACGCCATCGTCGAGAAGGTGTTCGCCCGCATCTTCCGGGAGATCAAGGGCATCGAGCTGCAGCTTCCCCTGCCCCGCATGCCCTGGATCGAAGCCATGGAGCGCTTCGGCTCCGACAAGCCCGATACCCGCTTCGGCATGGAGCTCGTGAACCTCACCGACAAGCTGGGCAGGACCGGCTTCGTGGTGTTCGATCAGGCCATCGAAAACGGCGGCCGGGTAGAGGCCGTCAACGCCAAGGGGCTTGCGTCCATGACCCGCAAGCAGATCGACAGCCTGGCCGAGTACGTCAAGACCTACCGCGCCAAGGGCCTGCCCTACATGACCTTCACCGCCGACGGCAATGTGAAGTCCAGCTTCAACAAGTTCATGACCCCCGAGCTCGTGGAGACCGTGCGCCGCGAGATGAACGCCGAGCCCGGCGACATCGTGTTCTTCGGCGCGGACAAAAAGGCCGTGGTCTGGCAGGCGCTGGGCGCGCTGCGCTGCGAGATCGCCCGCCGGCACGACATGATCGACCACGACAAGTACAACCTGTTCTGGGTCACCGAGTTCCCGCTGTTCGAGTACTCCGAGGAGGAGGGCCGCTGGGTCGCCGCGCACCATCCCTTCACCAGCTGGTACGCCGAGGACAACATCTATTTGGACACCGACAGGGAGAAGGTGCGCTCCCGCGCCTACGACCTGGTGATGAACGGCATCGAGCTGGCCTCCGGCTCCATCCGCATCCACCGCGCCGACATGCAGGCCCAGATGTTTGACATGATCGGCCTGTCCGCCGAGGAGGCCCACCACCGCTTCGGCTTCCTGCTGGACGCCTTCAAGTACGGCGCCCCGCCGCACGGCGGCCTGGCCTTCGGCATCGACCGCCTGGTCATGCTGCTGACCGACTCCGACAGCCTGCGGGACATCATCGCCTTCCCCAAGGCCAACTCCGCCAACTGCCTGATGATGGAGACCCCCGCCGACGTGCGGCCCGACCAGCTTGAGATCCTGAAGATCAGGGTCGATCTGCCCGACGACGCGGAATAGGTCGTTCGTTCGATTTCATGATAAGACTGCCTCAAAACATCTCATAAGTTGTTTTGAGGCAGCTTTTTTAGGCTCTTCACGGAAACTTGTGGGATGCGACTCCCTCCGTCTCGGCTTCGCCGAGCCACCTCCCTCGGAGAGGGAGGCTTCTATGCGGGTTTACCGCCAAAAGGCCCCCTCCTCGAGGGGGCTGTCAGCGAAGCTGACCGGGGGAGTTCCCGCGTAATCCCACAACTTTCCGTGAAGAGCCTTTTTTTTATGACATCAATCATTAAATATGACACACATTTCATAAAATTTACCGCGTACATATAAATTTCCGTCTTAAAACAATAAAATACGCTTGACAGAGAAATATTTTTGTAATATAATTGTCATATAAATAAAGGGACAAATCCTGAAACCGAGGGATCATCATGAAAAAGCTGCTCATCATCGCGCTGCTGCTGGCGTGCTTCGCGCTGCCGGCCCTGGCCGAATCCACGCTCTACACCACCGACAACGTCAACCTGCGCGAAGGTCCCGGCCAGAAATACGCCAAGATCGGCGCGGTGGCGAAGGGCACCGGTGTGGAATATCTGGGCCGGATCAGCAAGGACGATAAAGGCGTGGACTGGTATCAGGTGCGCTATTACGGCGAGGCGGTGTGGATCTCCTCCCGCTACGCCTACATCGACCCGGACGCCATCGCCAACAGCTACACGGGCGACGGCTATCTGGACTACAACGAGGAGATCACCGCCATCCCCATGGCCACGCCGCAGCCGGTGATCACCGCCGTCCCCTCCTTTGACAACGACACCGTCTCGGCCCCCACCTTCGGCGTGCCGGGCATGATCGAGCTGTCGGGCTTCTGGAAGACCAGCCTCAAGGGCAGCGCCATCTCCCTGGGCCTGCCGGGCTTCAAGCAGGGCGCGCCCCGGAAGATGTACTACAACGACGTGCTGCTGATCGCGGGTCAGGACACCACCGACCACATGCTCGTCATCGGCACGGGCTACACCATCTTCGGCGTGTACGTGGGCATGGACATCAAGAGCGCCCAGGCCATGCTGACCGCCGCGGGGCTCGTGCAGTCCAACGGCGGCATGGGACTGGTGTTCCAGCATCCCACCGGCATCAAGACCGAGGACGGCGCGGACACCTTCGACGCCAGCATCAGCGCCGTGACCGACGGCTCCGGCAAGGTCACCGAGATCAGCTGGTCCGCCATAACCGCCCTGTGACCGGGAGCGCCTCATTCCCCTGCGGACGCGATATAGTCCGACAATAGCAAAGCCATATCCTCCCGACCGGAGGAAACCCATTTCCGCCGCATGTTGTTAGCCGTCTCCGGCCTGAGCATGCGGCGGTCGATCATCAGTCGAAGAAGCGTCCCGTTGCGCCACGCTTTCTTCTCCCAAACGGCATACTCCCGCCGAATACAGTCGATATAATCCTCCCGCCACGGTTCGATCTCCGGCGTGCCCGCTTCCAGTGCGAACAGGAAGCCCTCTATGGCACGCCGCCTGTTTTTGTTGGACAGTTCCTCCGGCGGCCCGAGGTAGACCGGCCTGCCGAGCCGGGAGATGAAGGCCGCGTTGCCGCTGGCGACATACGGGTCGCCCTCCGCGGTCTCCGGGAAGCATGTCACCCTGCCGTGCACAAACACCAGTCCGACCGGCGCGCCGGCAAAGGCACTGTCGGCAACCTCTGTGACCGTTTCCGGGATGTCGTAGCGATCCCGGCTTCTTCCCGGCGGATAGGCGATCAGGCGATGCCCGTTCTTGCTGAAGACGACGCCGTCCACAGCGCTGTATCGCCTGGACGCGGGCGAGACAACGAACGCCTCCAGGCTGCGGCACCCGGAGAAGGCGCTGAAATCGATCACCGCGTCCGTGACGGTTGCGACGGTCAGCCCCGCGCAATCGTCGAACGCGCCGCGGCCGATCTTCGCCACGCTCTCGGGGATGGTCACATCCGTCAGGCCTTCGCACTTGCGGAACGCACCGTCGCCGATAGCGGTCAGGCCCTCCGGAAGGGACAGCCCCGTCAGCGCCGCGCAGTTGCGGAACGCCTCGGCGTCGATCTGCGTCAGGCTCGCCGGGAGCTCGACGCCGCTCAACCCCGCGCAACCGGTGAACGCCCCGTGGCCGATGCGCGTCGCCCCCGCCGGGATCCGAACGTGCCTCAGGCTGTAACAGCTCCGGAACGCTTCCTCGTCGATCGCTTCGATACGTTCAGGGAGCGTCACAGCCTTCATTTCCCAGCAGTTTTCAAACGTTCGCCTGCCTATTCGCGCCACGCGATCGGGCAAGGCGATCTGCGGCAGCTTCCAGCAGTCACAGAAGGCCTGGGCGCCTATGCGGACGACGCTCTCCGGAAGGCTCGCGCGCACCAGGCGCTTGCAGCCCCAGAACGCCCTGTCGCCGATCTCCTCCGCGCCGTTCTCAATCGTCACGCGCTTCAGATCATCACAGCCGAAGAACGCCGCGCGCCCGATCCGCTTCACGCTGCCGGGGATCGTCACGTCCGTCAGCGCGGTGCAGAAGCCGAACGCGCCCTCGCCGATCTCCGTCACGTCATCGCAAATCGCCACGCCCGTCAGCGCCCGGCAGCCGTAGAACGCCCTGCGGCCGATCCTCGTCACCCCGGGCGGCACGGCATAGGCGCCGGTCTTCCAGGCGCAGGCCGCGAGCGTGCGGCCGTCTGCGCTGAAGATCACGTCGTCCACGCTCCTGTAAGCGCGGTTCCCGGCGGCGACCGCGACGCGCGACAGGCTGCGGCAGCCCTCAAGCGCGGCGTCGCCCAGGCGCGTCACGCTGGAAGGAATGACCATCTCCTCCAGCGCCGCGCAACCCTCGAAGGCGCCCTCGCCGATGTCCGTCACGCCCTCCGCGATCGTGACGGACTTTAGCGCCGCGCAATCGTGAAACGCCGCGTCGCCGATCTCTGCGACGCCTGCCGGAATCGTGATCCGTTGAAGGCTCACGCACCCCTCGAATGCGCCCTTGCCGATGCGCGCCACGCTGCCCGGGATCGAGGCGGCTGTCAGCGCCTTGCAGTAGACAAAGGCGTCCTCACCGATCTCCGTCACGCCCTCGGGGATCATAACACCCGTCAGCCTGTCGCAGCAGGCGAACGCATGGTGGCGGATGGCCGTCACGCCCCGCGGTATGGCGACGTCCCCGCCCGGGCCGGCATACTTTCTCAGCACGCCGTCTTCTATGACAAAATCAGTGCCGTTTGGCATCGCAGATCACCTCTTTGCGGTCATGGCAAAAGCCGATTTGCGCCCCGGCGGCGAAGGGGCCGTTGACCGGGGTTAACTCAACCCCGGTCCAGCCGCCAGGCGTCGCCGTCCATGACGACAGCGTATTCCGGGCGGTCCGGCGCCATGCCCAGGGCACGGCAGGCCATCGCGTAGACGCGCGGATTCGGGGCAAAGCGCGCGTGCGTCACCAGCCTGTCCGCGCCGCCCCGGTAGGCGTGGACGGCCGCCGCGACCGCCGCCGAGCGCGACACGCCCTCCCAGCAGTGCACGACCAGCCGCTCGCCCTCCAGCGCATCGACAAACGCGCGCAGGCCGTCGAAATCCGATGGCTCCGGCAGCGGGCGTCCATAGGGGATGCCCTCCTCGTCGAAGGCCTCCGTGAGATCATTGAACTTGAGCCGCAGTATCTCGGCAACGCGCACATTGGGGGGAAACGCGACGTCGGCCTCGTCCGTCGAGGTGATGGAGATGATCGACGTCCTCTCCCTTAGTGCCGCAGCGCGCTCAATCGCCGCATCCCGTCCGCATATTTCGATCGTCATGGCCACTCACAGCGGGCAACGGCATCCCCGGGGGTTTCCCTGCCCCGCTCCTCCAATATCGTATCGTCAAGCACCTTTTTGTTCCGGTGTTCATACTAATCCACATGCCGGCGCGGCAGCCGGCACAAATAGAGATGAAAACGAGTGCCGCAGGATTTCCCGTTTTCTGGTATAGTGTACTTGAGAGAGA
>CACXBB010000052.1 GCA_902765735.1 uncultured Eubacteriales bacterium
GCCTCAGCACGCTGATAGTACTTGGCTGGAAACGGCCCGGTAGGGTAGGTCGTCGCCGGATCCCATGAGATCATCCGTGAAGGATGGTCTCTTTTTTTGATTGTTGGGGTTTTCTTGTGGGATTACGGACACCTCATCCGACCTCGCTTCGCTCGGCCACCTTCCCCTGAAGGGGAAGGCACGACCTCTTCCGTCTGGCCTGCGGCCAGCCACTTTCCCCTCAAGGGGAAGGCTCGACCTCTTCCGGCGCTACGCGCCACCTTCCCCTCAAGGGGAAGGCACGACCTCTTCCGTCTTAATGCCTGACGGCATTAATCCACCTTCCCCTCAAGGGGAAGGCATGGGGAGACGATGGCATTATACAGGGGCGGCGCATCGCCGCCCCTACGGAAGGGTATGACCTCTTTCGTCAGCATCATTGGAGGCTACATGTTTTTCAGCTTCTCATACCGATCCGCGGCGAGGCGGGCGCCCTCGGCGAACAGGGTTTTGGCGTTCTCCGGGAAGGTGCGCTTCAATGAGGCGTAGCGCACCTCGCCGTCCAGGAACTCCTCATAGGGGATGCTGGGGGCCTTGGAATCCAAGTGGAAGCGGGGCTCGGTCATGGGGTTATAGCGGTACAGCGCCCAGTAGCCCGCGTCCACGGCGCGCTTCATCTCGTCCTGCACCTTCGACATGCCGCACTTGAGGCCGTGGCTCTGGCAGGGCGCGTAGGCGATGATTACGCTGGGCCCGTTGAACTGCTCCGCCTCGCGCATGGCTTTCACGAGTTGGGCGTTGTCCGCGCCCATGGCCACCTGGGCCACGTACACGTTGCCGTAGGTCATCAGCATGCCGCCCAGGTCCTTCTTGGGCCGCTTCTTGCCGGAGGCGGTGAACTGGGCCACCGCGCCCACGGGCGTGGCCTTGGAGGACTGTCCGCCGGTGTTGGAGTACACCTCGGTGTCCACGATCAGTATGTTCACGTTCTCGCCGCTGGCGATCACGTGGTCCAGCCCGCCGAAGCCGATGTCGTAGGCCCAGCCATCACCGCCGAACATCCAGAAGGTCTTCCTGGCGAGCTGGTCGGCGTAGCGCAGTATGGTTTTCGCCGCGTCGTCGTCCTGCGCCTTCAACACGTCGATCAGCACGCGGCTGGCGAGGGCGCTTTGGTCGATGTCGTCATAGGTCTCAAACCACCGGTCGATGGCGGCCTTCACGTCCTCTCCGCACGTCTTGCGGTACGCCTCCAGCCGCATGCGCTGAGCCTCTCGCTGCTGGCGCACGGACAGCAGCATGCCCAGGCTGAACTCGGCGTTGTTCTCAAACAGCGAGTTGGACCAGGCCGGGCCGCGCCCGCAGGGGTTTACGGCGTAGGGGATGCCGGGCATGGCGGAGCCCCAGGCCTGGGAGCAGCCGGTGGCGTTGGCCCAGTAGACCCTGTCGCCGTAGAGCTGGGTCAGCAGCTTGGCGTAGGGGGTCTCGCCGCAGCCCGCACAGGCGGCGGAGAACTCCAATAGCGGGCGGCGGAACTGGCTGCCCTTGACGGTGTAGGGGTCGAACACGTCGCCCTTGTCGGACAGTCCCAGCCCGAAGGCCCAGGCGTCGGCGGTGTCGGGCACTTCGGCGATGGGCGTCATGGTCAGCGCGTTGGCCGGGCACACGTTGGCGCAACTGCCGCAGCCGGTGCAGTCCAGCGCGCTCACCTGCATGGTGAAATACATGCCCTCGGCTTGTTTGCCCTTCGCCGGGACGATCTTCATGGACGCCGGCGCGTCGGCCTTCTCCGCATCATTGACCAGATAGGGCCTGATCACCGCGTGGGGACACACATAGCTGCACTTGTTGCACTGTATGCACTTCTCCGCGTCCCAGATCGGCGCGCGGGTGGCGATGCCGCGCTTCTCGTAGGCGGTCAGGCCCATGTCCATCACGCCGTCCTCGTAGCCCGAAAACGCGCTCACCGGCAGGTCGTCGCCCTTCTGGGCGTTGATGGGATCGAGCAGCTTCGTGACCACCTCGGGCACGTCCCGCGCGGGGGTGGGTTCGTCCTGGGCGTCCTTCCATGCCTCGGGCACGTCGATCTTCACCAGCCCCTCCGCGCCGGCGTCGATGGCTTTGAGGTTCTTGTTCACCACGTCCTCGCCCTTGGCGAAGTAGGTCTTTGTGGCGGCGGCCTTCATGTAGGCCACGGCCTCCTCCACGGGGATGATAGGCACCAGGTTGAAGAAGGCGGCCTGCAGCACCATGTTGAAATGGCTGCCCAGCCCCAGCTGATCTGCGATCTTCACCGCGTCGATGGTATAGAAGTGTATCTTTTTATTGGCGATCTCCCGCTTCACCGACGCGGGCAGGTGTTTGTCCAGCGCCTCCGGCGTCCAGGCGCAGTTCAACAGCAGCGTGCCGCCGGGCTTGACCTCCTGGGCGATGTCGTACTTGTCGATGTAGGTCTGGTTGTGGCAGGCCACGAAGTCGGCGGACTTCACGTAGTAGGAGGAGCGAATGGGCCTGTCCCCGAAGCGCAGGTGGCTCTTGGTGACGCCGTAGCTCTTCTTGGCGTCGTACTCGAAGTACGCCTGGGCGAACTTGGGGGTGTGGCTGTTGATGATCTCCACGGTGTTCTTGTTGGCGCCCACGGTGCCGTCGGAGCCCAAGCCCCAGAACTTGCAGCTCACCACGCCGTCGCCCTCGGGGTACAGCGCCCCGGCCTCGGGCAGGGACAGGTGGGTCACGTCGTCCACGATGCCGATGGTGAAGCTGTTCACCGGGTCTGCGGCGCGCAGGTTCTCAAAGGCCGCCGCGATCTGGGCGGGGGTGGTGTCCTTGCTGGACAGGCCGTAGCGGCCGCCCACGACCACCAGGTCGCCCCGGCCCCGCAGCGCGGTGCACACGTCCTGATAGAGTGGCTCGCCCGCCGCGCCCATCTCCTTGGTGCGGTCCAGCACCGCCACGGCCTTCACGGTCTTCGGCAGCGCATCGACGAAGCGCTTCATGTCGAAGGGCCGGAACAGGTGGACCTGTATGAAGCCCACCTTCTCGCCCCGGGCGTTCAGGGCGTCCACGGTCTCCTCCACGCAGCCGCTGACGGAGCCCATGGCCACCACCACGCGGTCGGCGTCGGGCGCGCCATAGTAGTTGAAGCAGTGGTACTCCCGGCCGGTGATCTCGCCGATCTTCGCCATATAGTCCTCCACGATGTCGGGGAGGGCGGCGTAGTCGGCGTTGCTGGCCTCGCGCACCTGGAAGTAGATGTCCGGGTTCTGCACCGTGGCGCGGATCATGGGGTGCTCGGGGTTCAGCGCCCGGGCGCGGAAGGCGTTGAGCGCGTCATCGTCGATCAGGCCGCGCAGGGTCTCGTAGTCCATCTGCTCGACCTTGTCGATCTCGTGGGAGGTCCGGAAGCCGTCGAAGAAGTCCATGAAGGGCACCCGGCCCTTGATGGCCGCCAGGTGCGCAACGCCCGCGAGGTCCATGACCTCCTGCACGCTGCCGGTGGACAGCATCGCAAAGCCGGTATTGCGGCAGCTCATGACGTCCGAGTGGTCGCCGAATATGGACATGGCGTGGGTGCCCACGGTACGGGACGCCACATGCAGCACGCCGGGCAGCCGCTCGCCCGCGATGCGGTGAAGCACCGGGATCATGAGCATGAGCCCCTGCGACGAGGTGAAGCTCGTCGCCAGCGCGCCGGTCTGCAGCGCGCCGTGCACCGCCGCCGCCGCGCCGGCCTCGGACTGCATCTCGATGAGCTGCACCGTCTGGCCGAACAGGTTCTTTTTGCCCTTGGCCGACCACACGTCGGTCTTGCCCGCCATGGGCGAGGACGGCGTGATGGGATAGATGGCGGCGATCTCGGTGAAGGCGTAGGCCACGTAGGCCGCTGCCTCGTTGCCGTCCACGGTGACGTAGACGGGATTATTCTTCTCGGTCATGGAGAAACCTCCTTTATCGATCTTACCGGGCTGCGCCCGGATGGGAGAGTGGAGTGTGGAGAGTGGAGATATAGAATGCCTGGGAACGATGCGGCGTGGTTTCGTAGGGGCGATGCCCCATCGCCCGCAGGAAACGGGAGAACGACCTCTTCCGTCAGCCCTTCGGGCTGCCACCTTCCCCTGAAGGGGAAGGCTTTTGGAGTCGTTTCGTTTAGCCTTCCCCTTCAGGGGAAGGTGGCACGCGAAGCGTGACGAAAGAGGTCGTCCCCCGATCCCTGCCTCAAAACTCCTTTATTCGCGGAAACTGTGGTTTGCTATCCGCCATGGTCTGTGCGCGGCAAACCATAACTCCACTCTCCACTCTTCACTCTCCACTCTCAATTGACGTCAGGCAATTGACAATGCGCGCCTCAAGCGCCCCGATCCGATCCCCGACGTCCTCGGGGCGGTGGGCGTCGGACGAGGTCACGATCCGCACATGATGTCTGACGAGGGTTTTGAGCAGCGTGTCGTTCATGCCGAGGGCGGCGGTATCCGGGCACCGCCGGGCCGCGCCGCTGTTCTGGTCCGCGTACATATCGCCTTCGGCGAGGGCCTCCGCCAGGCGCTCGTAGTGCTCCGCCAGCGGAAAGGACGGCACATGGCCGAACAGCCCGATGGCGTCCGGGTGACCGATGCCGTCAAACAGCCCGCTGTGCGCCAGCGCCACGGAGTCCTCGTAGTACCGGCGGTAGAGCCGGTCCACATCGACGCCGTCCCAGTGCTCCGGCCTGTGGTCGAAGGCAAAGCCGTCCACGAAGTGAACGCTGCCCAGCAGGAAGTCGAGGCCCTTGTCCCGCGCATGCTTGGCGATGAAGTCCTCAAACGCCTGAAAATAGCAGATTTCGAGGCCGAATCTGATCCTGACAGGAAACCGCGCCGCCCTGACCCGTGCGATGAGCTCAAGGTAATCCCAGAGCCGCTTTACACCGGCCTGCCTGTGAAACCATGCGTCGACGTAGGCGCTGCGGGCGCACACGGAGGCGTACATGGGAGTAAACTCCTCAAACCGGTAGCAGTGCTCCAACAGCCAGATCTCGTCGATCTGCATTTCGACCGCCCGGTCCGCGAACCGTCTGATCCACTCCAGCGTGTACGGTCCCCGCTCGATGTGGATGTGCCCGTCGATCATGCCGTCTCGATGCTGGCGGCCTTCTGGAGGCCCAGCTTCTCGATGGCCTGCTCGCGCATCTTGTACTTCTGGATCTTGCCGGCGTCGTTCATCGGGAAGCCGGTGACGAAGTCGATGTACTTGGGCACCTTGTGCTTGGCCATGTGGTCGCGCACGTAGGCCTTCATCTCCTCGACGGTCATGGTCTCGCCCTCTTTGAGGATGATGCAGGCCATGATCTCCTCGCCCATGGCCTGGTCGGGCACGCCGATGACCTGCACGTCCGAGACCTTGGGGTGGGTGTAGATGAATTCCTCGATCTCCTTGGGGTAGATGTTCTCGCCGCCGCGGATGATCATGTCCTTGAGGCGGCCGGTGATGCGGTAGTTGCCCTCGGGGGTGCGGCAGGCCAGGTCGCCGGTGTGCAGCCAGCCGTCTTTATCTATGGCGGCGGCGGTGGCCTTGGGCATCTTGTAGTAGCCCTTCATGATGTTGTAGCCCCGGGCCACGAACTCGCCGATCACCTCGTCGGGGCAGTCCTCGCCGGTCTCGGGGTCCACGATCTTGCACTCGATCTCCGGGAAGGCGCTGCCCACGGTGGTCACGCGCACCTCCAGCGAGTCGGTGGTGCGGCTCATGGTGCAGCCGGGGGACGCCTCGGTCTGGCCGTAGACGATCACGATCTCCGGCATGTGCATCTTCTCCACCACCTCGCGCATCACGGCGATGGGGCAGGGGCTTCCGGCCATGATGCCGGTGCGCATGTGGGAGAAGTCGGTCTTTTCAAAGTCCGGGTGGCTCAGCATGGCGATGAACATCGTGGGCACGCCGTGGAAGGCGGTGATGTGCTCGTTGTGGATGCAGGCCAGCGACGACTTGGGCGAGAAGTAGGGCAGCGGCAGTATGGTGCCGCCGTGGGTCATGGTGGCAGTCATGGCCAGCACCATGCCGAAGCAGTGGAACATGGGCACCTGGATCATCATGCGGTCGGCGGTGGAGAGGTCCATGCCGTCGCCGATCATCTTGCCGTCGTTGACCACGTTGTAGTGGGTGAGCATGACGCCCTTGGGGAAGCCCGTGGTGCCGGAGGTGTACTGCATGTTGCACACGTCGTTCACGTCCACGGCGGCGGCCATGCGGCGAATCTCCTCGACGGGCGTGCGGGGGGCGTACTCCAGCGCGTCCTCCCAGGTCAGCGCGCCGGGCATGCTGAAGCCCGCGGTGATCACGTTGCGCAGGAAAGGCAGGCGCTTGGCGTGGAGCTGCTGGCCCTGCTTGATGTCCTTAAGCTCCGGGCACAGCTCGTTGACGATCTGCTTATAGTTGGAATCCCGGTAGCCGTCGATCATCACCAGCGTGTGGGTGTCCGACTGCCTGAGCAGGTACTCCGCCTCGTGAATTTTGTAGGCGGTGTTCATGGTCACCAGTATTGCGCCGATCTTGGTGGTGGCCCAGAAGGTGATGAACCACGCCGGCACGTTGGTGGCCCAGATGGTCACCTTCTTGCCGGGGCGCACGCCCAGCGCCACCAGCGCCCGGGCGAACTCGTCCACGTCGTCCCGGAACTGGCTGTAGGTGCGGGTGTAGTCCAGGGTGGTGAAGCGTATGGCGAGCTGGTCCGGGAACTCCTCCACCATGGTGTCCAGCACCTGGGGGAAGGTCTTGTCGATCAAAGCCTGCTGCTTCCACACGTACTTGCCGGTGTGGGTCTTGTTCCAGTACAGGTGCTTGCGCGCCCGGCGGGTGCTCTCAAAGCGGCCCATGCAGGAGGCGAAGTGGGTCAGTATGATCTCGATGTCGTCCAGCGAATCCAGCCACGCGGGGTTCCACTTAAGGGAGATGAAGCCGTCGTAGTTGACGGACCGCAGCGCGTTCATCATGTCCTGTATGGGCAGCGCGCCCTCGCCGATGAGCTCCGGCACGTTCACGCCCTGCTCCCTGCGGAAGTCGTGGATGTGCACGTGGCGCACGTACTCGCCCAGGTTGGTGATGGTGGCCTCGGCGTCCTCGTCGCTGCAAACGAAGGTGGAGTGCATGTTCCAGGTCGCGCCCAGGCGGTCGTCGGCGAAGTGGTTGAGCAGATCGCGCAGCCGCCGGGAATCGGCGTAGGCGCCGGTGGTCTCGATCAGAAGCGACACCGGCTTTTCGCCCACCATCTCCAGCACTTGGGACAGCCGCTCGGCGCAGGCGCTCTGGTTGTCGTTGTCGGTGTGGACGCCGATGTAGTCGATGCCCAGGTTCACCGCCACCTCCAGGCACTCCATGAGCTCCCGGGGAAACTCGGGGCCGGTGAAGTCCGCCACGGTGTCCACGCAGGGCACCGTCAGCCCCTGGTTGATGAGCCCCCGGCGGGTCACGGCGGCCAGCTCCGGGTTGGCGGGGCTGGACTTGCCCTGAAACACGGGACCGTTGATGTCGTAGAGCTCCACGCCCTGCAGCCGCACGTCTTTCGCCACGGCGCAGAATTCGCTCCAGTTATAGTTGTTCCAGTTTTGGATGGAGAAAGAGAGCTTCACTTTGATTACTCCTCCTCGTACACGATCTTGTTCAGCGCGCTGATGTAGGCGCGGATGGAGGCCGAGATGATGTCGGTGGAGATGCCGCTTCCGGAGTACAGCTTGCCGCCGCTTCTCAGCTTGACCAGCGCGCTGCCCATGGCCTCGCGGCCCTCGGTGACGGTCTGGATCTGGAAGTCGTCCAGCTCGTAGTGGTGGCCGATGATCTGCTCGATGGCCAGGAAGGCGGCGTCCACGGGGCCGTCGCCGATGGCGACGCTCCGAAGCTTCTGTCCGTCCTTCTCAAGCGTCAGGTTGGCCGAGGCGGTGATGACGTTGCCGCTGTTGATCACGTAGCTCTCCAGCCGGTAGGTGGAGGGCACCTGCAGCGCCGTGCTGGCCACGATGGCGTCCAGCTCCCGGGTGCCCACGAAGTGCTTCTTGGCGGCCACGCGCTTGAAGGCCTCGAACACCTTGGCGTTGTCCTCCTCGGAGAGGTCGTAGCCCAGCTGGCGCACCACCTTGACCATCTCGCCGATGTCGTCGTTGTCGTCCAGGCACACGTTGGCCATGTCGCCGCTGATGCCCTTGTCGAAGGGGGTCAGGTCGCTCTTGGGCGGCTCCATGAGCCAGCTCAGCTGGTTGACGGCGCGGTTTAACTCGGTGGCGCGCAGGTTGGTGGCGAAGTCCATCGCCGCGCCCTTGATGCGCTCGAAGCGGTTCACCTGCTCGAGCGTCGGATAGCCGCAGGGGGTGGCGGTGCACTTGACGCCCGCGGCCCCGGCGGCGATGGCGGCGGCGGCGCAGGCGGCGGCCATGTCCATGGCGTCGGAGGTCTGGGCGTACAGCTCAATGCCGTCCATCCCGGCCACACTGGCCAGCACGTCTTTCACGAACGCGCCGAACTCCTCCGGCAGCAGCATCCCGGCGGTGTCGCACAGGGTCACGCTCGTCGCCCCGGCCCCGATGGCGGCGGCGACGGCCTGATACAGGAATTCCCGCTCGGCGCGGGTGGCGTCCGCGGCGGTGAAGGCCACGTCCTCGCAGTAGTAGCGGCACTGCTTCACCTGCTCCGAGATGGCCTGCAGCATGGCGGGGGCCTTCTTGTGGGCGGCGTACTCCATCTGCACCGGGGACACCGGGGCCGTCACGTTCAGTATGGGATGCCGCGCGGCGCGGATGCTGTCCCAGATCTCCTCGACGTTCTTGTCATTGACGTCCACCGTGGCGGACACGGCGGCGGAGACGGTCTGGGCGATGGTCTTGTTGGACAACTGATCGGCCTTGCCCGCCGAGATCGGCGGCAGCTCGATCACATCCACCTTCAGGCGATCCAGCAGCCGGGCCATCTCCAGCTTCTGCTTGAAGGTCAGCGCGTTTTCGCGGGTGGAGGCGGATTCCCGAAGCGTCATGTCAATCAGTTTGATGGTTTTCATGGTGTCACTCCTGTATTCTGTTGATATCTGGTTGCGGTTCAGTCCGGCAGGTCTGTCTTTAAACGACGACAATGCGATACATCCGATCCGTAGGGACGCCATTCATGGCGTCCGCGGGCGGCATGAATGCCGCCCCTACGGCTGAACGGCAATCGCGTGGGCCAAAACAAATCCCAGAAGCATAGCTGCCTCTGGGACGACTTACATCATAAATCGCGGTACCACCCGGATTGCCGCGCGCGCGGCCACTCGTCTGCGCTCTGTCAAGCGCATAGCCATGGTAACGGGGCCTCCGTACTCCCTTACCTGCGGTCATCGCCTCAGGGAGTCTGCTCAGGCGGGAGACTGCGCGCCGGCTTCACCATCGGCTCACACCCTCCGCCGACTCTCTGGAGATGAAAATCCAGCCGCATAGTGCCTTCATCGCATTTGGTTTTTAGCTGTGTATCAGTTTAGCGCACTCAAACGGCGCTGTCAAGCACTTTTGCAAATCTTAATACTGTCATTTCACGGCCGACGGCTTTACAACCGCAGGCTTCTGCGGTATAATATTCTAAAACATTTTGCGCCTCAACAGATAGGAAGGATTTATTATGGACAAGGAACAGTACAAGGAATTCTACGCAGAGGTCTATCGCCATTCGCTGGCCCACATACTGGCCAAGGCCGTGATCGAAATCTACGGCGCGGACAAGGTGCAGTACGCCATCGGCCCGCAGATCGCCGACGGCTTCTACTACGACTTTGAGATCCCCGTCACCATCGGCACCGACGACTTCAAGGCCATCGAGGACAAGATGCGCGAGATCATCAAGCGCCGCGAGGACTGGACCTGCCAGGAGCTTTCCCGCGAGGAGGCGCTTGAGCAGTTCAGGGGCCAGAAGTTCAAGACCGAGCTGATCAACGATCTGCCCGAGGGCGAGACCATCACCTGCTACCGCACCGGCGACGACTTCATCGACCTGTGCCGGGGCCCGCACGTCTCAAACTCCCAGGAGCTGATGGGCGCGGCGTTCCAGATTCGCTCCGTGGCGGGCGCCTACTGGCGCGGCGACGAGCACCGCGAGCAGCTGCAGCGCGTGTACGTGTACGCCTTCCAGGACAAGCAGGGCCTGAAGGACCACTTACAGTGGATCAAGGAGGCCCAGGAGCGCGACCACAAGAAGATCGGCACCCAGCTTGACCTGTTCATGTTCGACGAGACCGCCCCCGGCATGGCCTACTGGCTGCCCCGCGGCTGGAAGATGTACCAGGCGCTGTTGGCCTATTCCCGCCAGATCCAGGCAAAGCACGGCTACACCGAGATTTCCGCCCCGCTCATCAACAAGAAGAAGCTGTGGCTGATCTCCGGCCACTGGGCCCACTATCAGAACAACATGTTCATGGTGCCCGGCGTGGAGGGTTTTTTGAAGGCGGACGCCGAGATCCCCGGCGTGCTGGAGAATCCCATGGCCGGCCTGGATGAGACCGCCACGGTCAAGCTCCCCGAGGGCAGCCCGCTGTTCAACCGCGACGCGGACGACACCATGGGCGCCAAGCCCATGAACTGCCCCAACGCCATGATGACCTACAAGCGCACCCTGCACTCCTACAAGGAGCTGCCCATCCGCTACAGCGAGTACGACGTACTGCACCGCAAGGAGAAGTCCGGCCAGATGAACGGCCTGTTCCGCGTGCAGGAGTTCCGGCAGGACGACGACCACACCTTCGTGATGGAGAGCCACATCGAGTCTGAAATCGCCGACATCATCTCCATCGCCGACGAAATCTACTCCACCTTCGGCGTCACCTACCGCGCCGAGCTGTCCACCCGCCCCGAGGACTTCATGGGCGACATCGAGAGCTGGAACCGCGCCGAGGCGGCCCTCAAGAAGATCCTCGACAAGAAGTACGGCGAGGGCGGCTACGAGATCAACGAGGGCGACGGCGCGTTCTACGGCCCCAAGATCGACCTGCAGATCAAGGACGCCCTGGGCCGCGAGTGGCAGTGCGGCACCATCCAGCTGGACTTCCAGCTGCCGCACAACTTCGGGCTGACCTACATCACCCCCGAGGGCGGCCAGGAGATGCCCATCGTCATCCACCGCGCGCTGTACGGCTCGCTGGAGCGCTTCATCGGCATCATCATCGAGCACTTCAAGGGCAACTTCCCCTTCTGGATGGCCCCGGAGCAGGTCGCCATCGTGCCCATCCGCGTGGAGCACAACGACTACGCCCGCCAGATCGAGGATCACCTGATGGACCTGAGCATCCGCACCGTCGCGGACTACGCCGACATCAACATGAACACCAAGATCAAGAACTTCAAGAACATGAAGGATCCCTACATCGTGGTGGTCGGCGACAAGGAGCGCGAGGAGGACACCGTGTCCATCACCGTGCGCGGCCAAAAGCAGCAGCTTCACAACGTGCCGCTGGATAAGTTCTACGCCATGTGCGTGAAGATGAACGAGACCCACTGCCGCGAGCTGATCGCCGAGGTGGAATGAGGCATATCAAAAGGTTTTTCATGTTATCGTAGGGGATAGGCACCTCATCCGCCCCTACGGGGCACCTTCCCCTCAAGGGGAAGGCAAGACCTCTCAGTCACCGACTTCGTCGGTGACAGCTCCCTTGGACAGCAGTCGCGCCACTGCCTACGGCAGGCGCGACCAGCCCGCGCGGTGCCGCGTCGGTAAATCTTCGATTTCCGACGTCGGCAGTTCGCCCTTTGCTCGCGCGGACGCCGGTGCGTGAAAGGGGAGCCGAGGCTGCCGCCTTTGAACGTAACCCCCTTGCCTCCCCGTCATGCCTCCCTCTTAGAGGGAGGTGGCTCGGCGTAGCCGAGACGGAGGGAGTGTGAGGTGCCGAGCGAAGCGAGGCGGCGAGGTTCCGTAAGCAACGGAGCAGAGAATCCCATAGTTTCCTGTGAAAAGCCGCCAAAATAGGACCGTCGTTCGACGGTCCTATTTTGGCGGCTTTTCACGGGTTGATATCCAGCCCCGGATAGCGCATCAGCAGCTCGCTCTGCTTAAAGCCCATCTTCTCCATCATGCGCAGCACGTGGGGGATGCGGGCGCGCACGTTGGCCTCGGCCACGAACAGTCGGTCCTTCTCGAACTCCTCGCAGGCCAGGCCCAGCATGCAGGAGCCCACGCCCATCCGGCGCCAGCGCTTGGCGGTCTGTATGTAGCCGATCACCCCGGCGTACTCCTCCCGCCAGATCAGTATCTCCCCCGCCATGCCGGTGGGCGACACGGTGAGTATACGCCTGAAGCCCTCCCGGTCGATGAAGGAGCGCAGCCATTCAAAGTCGTGGTCGGTGTTGTACAGCTCGTTGTAGCGCTCCAGGAAGAACTTCTGCTCCAAGGGGTCGCTGAGGTCGTCCTTCACCACCACGCAGCCCGTGGGCAGGCGGTAGTCCGCGTCGCAGGGCAGCTTGATCTGCATGCGCACCAGGCCGTCGTTGTCCTTGAAGCCCATGGGGGCCAGGGTCTCCAGCAGGGCGGTGTCGTCGGGCTCGCAGCGGGTGTAGAGCCGGGCGAACTTGCCGGACTGCGCGCAGATGGCCCGCGCCCGGGCGATGGAGGCCCCCAGCAGCTCGTCCGGCAACGGGTCGCCGTCCAGCTGCATGCGCACCTGCACGGGCCGCGCCGGGAACAGCGCCGGGTTCTCGTCCCTGTAGATGGTGCAGGAGGCGACGGTCCTGCCCGTGGGCTCATCGATGCACACGAAGCAGTTCTCGACCGGCTGCCCGTCCACGGGGGCCTTGGGGTTTCTTAGCATCATGACGGCTCACCTCTCTTGTAACGGGACGGATCATTCCCATTCGACGGCGGTATTGTAGCCGGCGGTGACGTCGTAGGTCACGCGGTTGATGCCGGGGACCTCGGCGACGATCCGCCCGGCCACGCGGTCCAGCAGATCGTAGGGCAGCCTGCCCACCGAGTAGGCGGTGATGCCCTGCTCGGACACGGCCCGGATCATGCAGACGTATTCGTACACATAGGCGCTGTCCCGGCGGCCCAGAGTGCGGGCGTTGCCCAGCAGCGCGAAGTACTGCGCCAGCCGCTTGTCCTGCCCGGCGGCCTGCACCTCCTCCCGGAGGATGGCGTCAGCGAGCCTCAAGAGCTTGAGCCGTTCCTCGGTGACCTCGCCGAGGCAGCGGATCGCCAGGCCCGGGGCGGGGAAGGGCTGCCGGTTGACCAGCGCCGGGGGCAGCCCCAGCGCCTCGGCCAGGCGGCGCACCTCGTCCTTGAACAGCATGCGGATGGGCTCGAGGCTCTTGCCCGCGTCGAAGCGCCGGGCGTAGACCTCGTCGGACGACCCGCCCACCAGCAGGTCGGAGTAGATCGTGCCCTGCACGAAGAAGGCCGCCTCGGGGTGCTGGGCGCTGACCTGCCGCATGATGTTCATGTACTCGTCGTACACCACGCGATGCTTCTCCACCGGGTCGGTGACGCCCTTTAAACGCTTCAGGAAGCGCTCCCGGGCGTCGATGTGTATCAGCGGCAGCCCGAGGTCGTACTCATAGGTGTTCAGCACCAGCTCCGCCTCGCCCTCGCGCAGCAGGCCGTTGTCGATGAACACGCACTCCAGCCGGCTGCCGATGGCCTTGCGCATCAGCATGGCGCAGGTGGCGGAATCCACGCCGCCGGAGATTGCCATCAGCGCCCGGCCGTCGCCGATGCGCTCCCGGATGAAGCGGGTCTCCTCCTCGATGTAGCCCTGCAGCGTCCATATGGGCGTGCAGCCGCAGATCTTCTCGGCGAAGTTGGAAAGTATCACGCCGCCGTCGGGGTCGTTGGACTCGGCGTAGAACTGGAGCCCGTACAGATTGCGCTCCAGGTTGGCAAAGGCGGGGGAAAAGCCCTCCAGCGTGGTGGCGATGGACTCAAACCCCGCGGGCAGCGCGAAGCCGTCCACCCGGGCCAGGTAGCGGTCCGACTCCGTGAGGGTGTCGAACAGCAGGCAGCTCTGGAAGGTGATCTGGGTGGCCTGATCCTTGAGCAGCACGCCCTCGGACTGCGCCCCGCACGCCTCCAGCATCATCCGGGCGGCGCTGCCCAGGGCGAGCACCGGCACGCCCAGTTCCAGCACGCCTCCGGGGAAGGGATGCTCCGTGCCCTCGCCCCCGACCACCAGTATGCCCCGGGGCGACTTGCGCCGGAACAGCTCGAGGTTCGCCGTTCGGGACATGATCTCGGTGTAATACCTCTGATTGCGCAGCTTCCGGGCCATCTCGATGGCCTCGGGGCCGCCTAAATCCAGCACGAGTATGAAGTCGTTGTCCATATGGCTATCCTCCGTGGGGTCAGCGCCTGGGGTTGTAGGGCTTGGGGGGCCGGTGGTCCACGATGTCGATCTTGCGCATCACCTGCTCGGTGATGTCGATGCCCAGCGTGCGGGTCAGCTGCAGGCCGTACATCATCACGTCGGCGAATTCCTCCGCGATCATCGCCACCCGCTCCGGGTCCCGGCCCGCCATCAGCGCCTCGACGTGGGCGTGGTCCAGCCACTGGAAGTGCTCCAGCAGCTCGCTCATCTCCACCGTCATGGCCATGGCCACGTGCTGCGGGTCCTGCACGCCCTCCACGCCCCAGCCCTTGCGCAGGCAGAGCTGATGGACCTGTTCCTTCAGCGCGCTGATCGTGGTATCGCAGTCGTTCATGTCCGGCCTCCTGAATCTTATTGCACTATTATATTATAACATATATTCAGGGATTATGCAAATTTTACCCATTTATCAAAAAACAGGTTCGCTTTCCATGGCTTCCCGCAGCTTTTGGAGCGCCTTTTTCTCGATGCGGGACACGTAGCTTCGCGATATGCCCATGCGCGCGGCGACCTCGTGCTGGGGCCGGGGCTCGCCGTCCGGCAAACCGTAGCGCCATAGGATGACCTCCCGCTCCCTCGGGGTGAGCACCCGGTTCATCAGCCGCGCGGCCCGTAAGGACTCTATGGCGGTCTCCGCGGCGTCGGGCACGATTTCGGGATCGGTGCCCAGCAGCTCGCTCAGCTCGATCTCGTTGCCGTCCTTGTCCACCCCCAGGCTGTTCCCCATCAGAAGCGTGTTGCGGTGCTTGCGGTTGGCGCGGAAGTACATCAGTATCTCGTTCTCGATGCAGCGGGAGGCGTAGGCGGTCAGCCGGCCCGCCTCGGGCCGGAAGGTCTGCACCGCCTTGATGAGCCCCAGCGTGCCGATGGACACCAGGTCGTCCTGCTCCACCCCGTCCTGAGCGAACTTCTTGGCGATGTGGGCCACCAGCCGCAGGTTGTGCTCGATCAGCGCGTTGGCCGCGGACGTGTCCCCGGCGAACATCGCCTCGATCAGGCGCTGCTCCTCGGCCTTGTCCAGCGGCTTGGGAAAGGACGACCCGGCCCGCAGGTGAAGAAGCAAAAGCCACCCGCCCTGCATCAGCCATAACAGTAATTCAGGCAAAAACATAGGGCACCCTCCTTTTTGGAAGTCTGCCCTATATTCTATTCGGTTTTTGTCGAAAGGGTGACTGGCGCGCGGGCGCGCTTGCGCGCCCGCGCGCCAGAGTGGAGAGTGAAGAGTGGAGAGTGAAGAGTGGAGAGTGAAGAGTGGAGAGTGAAGAGTGGAGAGTGAAGAGTGGAGATATAGAATGCTCAGGAACGAAGCAGCGTGGTTTCGTAGGGGCGCCGATGCGGCGCCCGCCCAGTCGGAATCCACGGTTCCGTTCGGGCGGGCGGCGCATCGCCGCCCCTACGGAGGATGTGGCATCCGCGGACGCCATGAATGGCGTCCCTACGGAGGATGCGGTATCTGCGGACGCCAAGTATGGCGTCCCTACGAGGGGGCGGGGAACGCGGACGCCAAGAATGGCGTCCCTACGGAGGATGCGGCATCTGCGGACGCCATGAATGGCGTCCCTACGGCGAATGCGGCATCCGCGGACGCCAATTATGGCGTCCCTACGACTACGTGCGCGGCCAACTGTAACTCCACACTCCACACTCAACTCTCCACACTCAATTCCTCAGCCCTCTGCCGGTCGTACTCCTCCCACAGCGGGCGGTATTTGGCCACGTTGGCCTCGTGCTCGTCGCGGGTCTTGGAGAAGGCCAGCACGCCGGAGGTGGGCTCGGTGGCGCAGAAGTACAGGTAGTTCTCGTTGATGTACTCCATATCCGGGGCCATGGCCGCCTGCAGCGCCGCCACGGAGGGGTTGCAGATGGGTCCCACCGGCAGCCCGGGCACGTAGTAGGTGTTATAGGGGTTGGCGTCGTTGATCTCCGCCTCGGAGAGGGCCAGCTTCTTCACGCCGCTGACGTAGGTGGCGGTGGGGTCGCTCTCCAGCTTCATGCCCAGCTTCATGCGATTGTAGAACACCGCGGCCACGCGGCCATAGTCCTCCCTGCGGGCGGCCTCCTTTTCGATCATGGACGCCAGCGTGACGATCTGATCCATGGTCAGGTTCGTCTCGTACTTCTCCACCTCGTGGTAGTTGCCCTCGTCATCGGTGTAATACTCGGTGTTGTCGGCGTAGTACACGTCGTCGATGACGGTGTTGTCCTGGTTGAGCATGGTGCGGATGATGCTCTCCGCCGAGGCGGACACGAACACCCGGTAGGTGTCCGGGGCCAGATAGCCCTCCAGGGCGTACTTCCTGCCGCTGAGTGTGGAGTGGCTCTGGGCGTCCCGGAGCGCGTAGGAATTGCCCACGAACAGGTCCACGTTGTTGCACAGCTTCAGGAATTCCCCGGTGTTCTCCAGCGCCTCGATGCTGACCAGGTACTCGGCGATGTCCTCGCAGGTCCAGCCGGGCACGATGGTGATCACGCGCTCGTTGGTCTGGCTGCCGTTGGTGAGCTGCTCGATGATCTGGTTGACGTTCATGTTGGGCGACAGCCGGAAGTTGCCGTAGCTGATGTCGTTGGTCAGCCCCCGAAACTGCACCAGATAGCGGAACACGCTGCGGTTGCGCAAGAGCTTCGCATCCTCCAGCTTGCGGGCCACGGCGGTGACGGAATCGCCCTGCTCAATGCGGAAGTTGACCACCTCGGCGCTGTCGCTGACCGGGGCCAGGAAGGCGTCGTACACCTTCTCATAGCCGATGGACACCATGCCGATCACCAATAGCACGCTGCACATGAAGATCAGCACCGGCCTGCCCAGCTTCCACAGCCAGGCGTACCAGTACATGCCGTAGGCGCGGTCCTCGTGCAGCGCCTCGATGCTGTAGCGCTCCGAGGTGAAGGACGGCTTCGGCTTTTGTTCGCCCTGACGCCTGCGCTTCACACGTTTAGCCATGATTGACCTCCTTGGTTTCGGGGCTTTTGATAGAGTGGAGTTTGGAGAGTGGAGAGTGGAGAGTGGAGATAAAGTTTGCCGCGCACAATACATATCGTTTTATCAATCCATCGTTCCCGCGAACAGGGGCATTTCGTGATTTTATTTAACGATGCTTCGTTCTCTGGCACTTTATAACTCCACTCTCCACTCTTCACTCTCCACTCTCTCGTCTCTGACCCGTTTGCAAATCAATGAACGGTGTTATGATTGAGCCAACATATCCAGATCCACCCCGGCCACATCCGCCAGAATCTTGAAGATGTCCGACAGCATGCGCTGAAAGCGGAACTCCGCCATCAGATAGGCGCTGACGTCCGGGTTGAACTGCAAGAGCGCCCCGATCTGCGTCAGCCGCTGCATGTCGTCCTGGGGCATGCTCTCTCCCGCCGCCATTTTGGCCTGCAGGCGGAACTGCAATTTCTTGTATTCGTCCAGCAGCGCCTTGTTGGTGCTGTCGTCGTAGGCGGTCTCCTTGAGGCGCATATACTCCCGGTACTCGTCGCTCTCCCTGAGGGCGCGGGCCAGGGCGTGGGCCTGATCGTAGGGATTCATAGCATGCCTCCGTCAGATATCCACGATGATCGGCAGGATCATCGGGTTGCGCTTGATGGCGTCGAAGATGTAGCGCTGCACGGACTCGCGCACGTCGTTCTTGAGCCGGTTCCAGTCGGTGGAATCGACGGGCCCGAAGGCCTCGATGGCGCGCAGGGCGGCCTCCCGGGCGCCCTCTACCAGCGCGTCGGACTCCCGCACGTACACGAAGCCGCGGCTGATGATGTCCGGCCCGGACACCACCGTGCCCAGGTCGTGGTCCAGGCCCATCACGACGATCAGCAGGCCGTCCTCGGCCAGGTGCTTGCGGTCTCGGAGGACCACCGCGCCCACGTCGCCGATGCCCAGGCCGTCGATCAGTACGTTGCCGCTGGGGGCGACGCCGGTGACGTCGATGGACTTCGACCCCAGCTCGATCACGTCGCCGATCTCCACCATGATGATGTCGTCATCGCGCATGCCCAGCGCGCGGGCCAGGTTGGCGTGGTGGTGCAGGTGCCGGTACTCGCCGTGCACGGGGATGAAGTACCTGGGCTTCACCAGCGAATGGATCAGCTTCAATTCCTCCTGCCGCGCGTGGCCGGAGACGTGCACCTCCGCCAGCGCCTCATAGATCACGTTCGCGCCGATGCGGATCAACTGGTTGATGACGCGGGACACCGACTTTTCGTTGCCGGGGATGGGGTTGGCGGAGAGGATCACCATGTCGCTTTCACGGATCTCCAGCTTGCGGTGCTCGGCGAAGGCCATGCGGCTGAGGCCGCTCATGGGCTCGCCCTGGCTGCCGGTGGTGATGACGGTGATCTGATCGTCCGGGTAGCGGTCCAGATCGTCGGTGGTGATCAGCTTGCCCTCGGGGATCTTCAGATACCCGAGCTGGGAGGCGATCTTGGCCACGTTCACCATGCTCCGCCCGATCAGGCAGACCTTCCGGCCGTAGCGTACCGAGGAGTCCACCACCGCCTGGATGCGGTTGACGTTCGAGGCGAACATGGCGATGATCACACGGCCCGTGGCCCTGGCCATCTGCTGGTTGAAGGTGTCGGCCACCTTCTGCTCGGACATGGTGTAGCCCTGCCGCTCCACGTTGGTGGAATCGCACATCAGCGCCAGCACGCCCTCGTTGCCGATGGTCGCCAGGCGTCCCAGGTCGATGGGCGTGTCCGCCAGCGGGGTGTAGTCCACCTTGAAGTCGCCGGTGTGCACGATGGTGCCCACCGGGGTGCGGATCGCCAGCGCGCAGGCGTCGGGGATGGAGTGGTTGACGTGTATGAACTCCACCGAGAAGCAGCCGGCCCGGATCACGTCTCCCGCCTTCACGACGTTGAGCGGGGCCACGCCCGTCAGGCGGTGCTCCTTCAGCTTGTGCTCGCACAGCGCCAGCGTCAGCCGGGTGCCGTAGATCGGGGCGGGCACGTTGCGCATCACGTAGGGCACCGCGCCGATATGGTCCTCGTGCCCGTGGGTGATGAAATAGCCCCTGATTTTCTCGTAATTTTGCTGAAGATAGGTGGTGTTCGGGATCACAAGATCCACGCCCGGCAGGTCCTCCGTGGGGAATATCGAGCCCACGTCGACCACGATGATGTCCGAACCGTACTCAAATACGGTCATGTTCTTGCCGATTTCTCCCAGACCGCCCAGCGGTATGATCTTCAGCTTCGCTTCCTTGTTGTTTTTTTTGCTCAAAGCGCAGCCTCCTTTAATTTCAGTTTTTCCTATATTTTACGCCGCGACGCCCCGCGGACGCATCAATCGCTAACATGCTGAGCAACAGCATACCAATATAAGTA
>CACXBB010000053.1 GCA_902765735.1 uncultured Eubacteriales bacterium
CCTCAGGCGCTGCGCGCCAGCTCCCTTCACTCCCCCAGTCAGCTTCGCTGACAGCCCCCTCGGAGAGGGGGCCAAGACGGGAGCCTTTTGGCGGCGAACTCATAGCCTCCCGTCCAGCCTCCCTCTCCGAGGGAGGTGGCAGCGCACAGCGCTGACGGAGGGAGTCAGGGAGGTGGCACCGCGAAGCGGTGACGGAAGGAGTTAGCCTCCCTCTCCGAGGGAGGTGGCACCGCGAAGCGGTGACGGAAGGAGTTAGCCTCCCTCTCAGAGGGAGGTGGCTCGGCGAAGCCGAGACGGAGGGAGTCGTCTTCCCACAAGTTTCCGTGAAGAGCCTAAAAGAATATCCCCACGGTCCGCGCGGGATCATGGGGACAGGCGTCGGTCAGGGCTGCCGGGGGCGATCGTCGCAGCCGTGTGCGTCGGGGTCGGATTCGCGCTTTTTGCGCAGTTCCTCCCGGCGCTTCTGGTTTTTGATATACACATACAGCGCGTCGAAGGGGCCGATGACGACGCACGCCAGTATCAGCCAGCCATACCAGGGCACGGCGCTCACCTCGATTCAGTCAGGACACCTTCGGCGTCCCGGACAGGGATTCCCGCGCCACGGACAGCATCAGCTTCAGCCGGTTTTCCTGATTGACCCGCGTGGCGCCCGGGTCGTAGTCGATGGGCACGATGTTAGCCTCGGGGAACTTCTCGCGCAGCGCGCGGATGGTGCCCTTGCCGGCGATGTGGTTGGGCAGGCAGCCGAAGGGCTGCACGCACACGATGTTGGGCACGCCGCTGTCGATGAGCTCGCACATCTCCGCCGTCAGAAGCCAGCCCTCTCCCATCTTGCAGCCCACGCCCAGCACGCCGTCCAGCTCCCGGCGGGTGGTCCTGTAGGGGGTGGGCGGGTTCAGGCGGCTGTTCTTGCGCACGGCGCGGGCGATCACGGCCTCGATGTGGTTGACATAGCGCATGACGGCCTTGCACAGCAGCTGGCTGAAGCGATTGCCGCCGTAGAGGTTCACGTCGTCAATGTTGTGGTCCAGGGCGTTGAGCAGGAAGCCCATCAGCCCCGGCACGTTCACCTCGCAGCCCTGCTCCAGCAGGAAGCGCTCCAGGTGATTGTTGGCGAGGCTGGAGTATTTCACGTAGATCTCGCCCACGATGCCCACCTTTACCTTCTCCTCGGGGGTGTGGGGCACCCGGTCGAAGTCCCGGGCGATCTCGCGGATATTGCGCTTGAAGTGCAGCGCCCCGGCCCGGGGGTGCCGCTTAAACTGGTCCGTCAGCTTTTCCGCCCAGTGATCCACCAGCCGCGCGCAGGCGCCCGGGTCGTTCTCGTAGGGCTCGACCTGGTTCTTCAGGCACATCAGCACGTCGGCGTAGAGTATGGTCACCATGGCCTGCAGAAGCAGGGTGGGGGTGAGCTGGAAGCCGCTGTTCTTCTCAAGCCCCGCGGGGTTTAACGAGATCACCGGCACGTGGGAAAGGCCCGCCTTGATCAGCGCTTTCCTCAACAGGTGGATGTAGTTGGAGGCCCGGCAGCCGCCGCCGGTCTGGGTGATGATCAGGGCGGTTTTGTTGAGATCGTACCGGCCGCTCTGCAGTGCGTCGATGAACTGCCCGATGCACAGAAGCGCCGGGTAGCAGGTGTCGTTGTGCACGTATTTAAGCCCCGCCTCCACCACGCCGGGGCCCTCGTTGTCCAGCAGCACCATGTTGTAGCCGTGCAGCCGGAACACGTCCCGCAAAAGCCGGAAGTGGACCGGCAGCATGTTCGGCATGAGTATGGTGTAATCCCGCTTCATCTCGCGGGTAAATTCAATGCGTTCCTGCATCAGGCTTCCTCCTGCCCCAGGGCGGCGAACAGGCTGCGCAGACGTATGCGCACCGCGCCGGGGTTGGTGATCTCGTCGATCTTGAGTTGGGTGTACAGCTTGCCGCCCTCGGAGAGTATGCGGCGCACCTCGTCGGTGGTGATGGCGTCCACGCCGCAGCCGAAGGACACCAGCTGCACCAGGTTGATCCCCGGGTCGCCGCATTCGGCCACGTACTGCGCCGCGGAGTACAGCCGGGAGTGGTAGGTCCACTGGTTGAGCACGTTGACGCTGAACTTCCGGACGTTCATGTTCACGCTGTCCTCGGTGACCACCACCGCGCCGAGCTGGGCGATCTGCTGGTCGATGCCGTGGCTGATCTCCGGGTCGATGTGGTACGGCCGGCCGCACAGCACGACCACCGGCACGCCCTTTTCGCGGGCCTCGCGGAGCATCTCCGCGCCCCGGGCGCGTACCGCGGCCATGTATTCGTCGTAGGCGGCGTAGGCGGCGCGCACGGCGTCCCGCACCTCCCGCCGGGGGATGCCGGGGAAGTACCGGTTCAGCACCCGGGGGAACTTCCTTTCAAAGTCCCTCGGCCGGTGGATGCCCAGGTAGTCGGAGATGAACTTCGTGTTCCGAAGTCCCGGTACGTTCAGTCGCAGCACCTCGGGGTAGTAGGCCACCACCGGGCAATTGTAGTGGTTGTCCCCGCGCTCCTCGTCGAAGTTGTAGCTCAGGCAGGGGTAGAATATGGCGTCCACCCCCTGCTGAAGCAGCCACTCGGTGTGGCCGTGCATGAGCTTCGCGGGATAGCAGGCGGTGTCCGAGGGGATGGTGCGCTGGCCAGAGGCGTACAGCGCGTGGTCGGACTCCGGCGACTGCACCACCTCGAACCCCAGCCGGGTGAACAGCGCGTGCCAGAAGGGGTAGAGCTCGTACATGTTGAGCCCCATCGGGATGCCGATGCGACCCCGCCGGTTCTCCCCGGGCGCAAGGGAACGCAGCATCTGCCGCTTGATCTCGTACAGGTTGGGCATGGCCTTTTTGCCGCCGCCGGTCATCTTCTCACAGCGGTTGCCGGAGATGAACCGCCGGCCGCCGTCGAATTTGATGATGTTGAGCATGCAGTGGTTCTTGCAGCCCTGGCAGCGGGTGTTGGAGGTCTGCATGGAGAAGGCGTCCAGCTCCGCGCGGGTGAGCATGCCGCTTACACCCTTCGAGCGCTCCGCGGACCACACCGCCACGCCGTAGGCCCCCATGAGCCCGGCGATGTTCGGGCGCACCACGTCCTTGCCGATCTCCCGTTCGAAGGCGCGCAGCACGGCGTCGTTCAGAAAGGTGCCGCCCTGCACCACGATGTGGTCGCCCAGCTCGGCGGCGTTGGCGGTGCGTATGACCTTGTACAGCGCGTTTTTGACGATGGAGATTGACAGCCCCGCGGAGATGTCCTCCAGCGTCGCGCCGTCCTTCTGGGCCTGCTTGACCGAGGAGTTCATGAACACGGTGCAGCGGGAGCCCAGGTCCACCGGGTGCTTCGCCAGCAGGCCGCGGCGGGCGAACTCGTCCACCGGCAGGCCCCAGGCGGCGGCGAAGGTCTGTATGAAGGAGCCGCAGCCGGAGGAGCAGGCCTCGTTTAAGAAGATGTCGTCGATGGCCCTGTCGCGGATGCGGAAGCACTTGATGTCCTGCCCGCCGATGTCGATGATGAAGTCCACGTCAGGTTGAAGCTGCCGCGCCGCGATGAAGTGCGCTACGGTCTCCACCACGCCGCCGTCCAGCCGGAAGGCGGCCTTCACCAGCGCCTCGCCGTAGCCGGTGGCGCCCGCCCCGGCCACGGTGGCGCGGGGGAACTCGTCGTAGAACTCCCTGAGGAAGCGCTGCACCTCGGGCAGGGGATTGCCCCTGTTGGACATGTAGGCGGTCTTGAGCAGGTTGCGGTCCTCGTCGATCACCACCGCCTTGATGGTGGTGGAGCCGGAGTCGATGCCGATGTAGACCTTCCCGTCGTAGCCGGGCTTATTGACGGTATCGACGCGGTCCCTGTCGTGCCGCGCCTTAAACGCCCGATACTCCGCCTCGTCGGCAAACAGCGGCGGGCAGGAGACGTAGCGGGCCGCGCCGGCCCGGCTTCGGATGCGGGGGATCAGCGCGTCGATGTCCACCTCACCCGCGGCCTGCATCGCCGCGCCGATGGACACGAAGTACAGTGAATTCTCCGGGTGGATGCCCCGGATGCCCAGGGCCTTGTCGAAGCAGTCCCGAAGCTGGCAGAAGAAGGTCAGCGGCCCGCCCAGGTACACCACGTTGCCGCTGATCTCCCGGCCCTGCGCCAGTCCCGCGATGGTCTGGCCGGCCACGGCCTCGAAGATGGACCGGGCCACGTCCTCCTTGCGGGCGCCCTGGTTCAGCAGGGGCTGTATGTCGGACTTGGCGAACACGCCGCAGCGGGACGCGATGGCGTAGCTGCGCTGGTGGTGCGCGGACAGGGGCTCGAGCTGCTCCACGGACACGTCCATCAGCGTCGCCATCTGGTCGATGAACGCCCCGGTGCCGCCGGCGCAGGTGCCGTTCATGCGCACCTCGAGCCCGCCCGCGCCGGTGAGAAACAGTATCTTGGCATCCTCGCCGCCCAGCTCGATGGCGCAGTCCGCGTCGGGCACCAGCCGCTTCAGGGCCACGCGGGTGGCATAGACCTCCTGCAGGAAGTCGATGCCCAGCTCCTCCGCCAGGCCCATGCCCGCCGAACCCGAAATGCCCAGGGTGAACTTCTCCCCCGGGAATTCCGCTTCGATGGTGTGCAGCAGCACCTCCGCCAGCTGCGCGATCTGCGACTTGTGGCGCTGGTAGCGGCTCAGGACGATGCGACCCGCGTCGTCCAATACGACGCACTTGATCGTCGTCGATCCGATGTCCAGTCCGATTCTCATGGTAACTCTCCGTAACGCCCCCTCCCTCGGGGACGTCCTCGCGTCGGTATACTTGTAACGGGCCTGTGCGCCCACCTGTATTATAGCCGCAACCCCTGTAAATGTCCGCGAGATTTCAGTTGATTCCTGTTATATCTGTATGAATAATAATCTACTCAAGCGCTCAGATAGATGTCCTCATAGGCGCTCTCCTGGCTGACGTGCACGCGGTTGAGCTTGATAAGCTCCAACAGCGCCAGGAACATGGTCACGACCTCGTGACGAGTGAACTCCTCGTCGAACAGCTCCGAGAAGCTGCACCGGCCCCGGCGCACGCGGCGGGAGATGCGGGCCATGCAGCTTGCGACGGTGTGGGCGTCGCGCCGGATCTCCCGGCTGGCCATTTGATCGTCGGCCTCGGCGCGGGCGGCGCGCTCCAGCACCCGCCGGTAGGCTTTGATCAGCTTCTCCAGCGTCAGCCCCGTGATCTCGATGTTCGGCGGCGGCAGCGGGTATTCCTCCGGCAGCTTGGTCAGCAGGCCCCGGGCCTGCTCCTCCAGCTCGTGCATACGGGCGGAAACCTCCTTGAACTGGCGGTACTCCTCCAACTGCTTGATCAGCGCCTCCTCCGGGGTCAGCGCGTCGGGGTCCTCGGGCTTGGGCGGCTTGGGCAGCATGGCCCGGGACTTGATCTCCAGAAGCGTGGCAGCCATCTGCAAAAACTCGCTGGCGGAGTCCATGTCCAGCTCGTCCACCAGCTTCATGGTCTCGAGGTACTGCTCGGTGATCTCGCTGACGAAGATGTCGTGGATGTCGATCTTCGCGTTGGAGATGAGCGTCAGCAGCAGGTCCAGCGGCCCGTCAAACTGTTTCAGCGATACGATGTACGGCATGCGCGCCCCCCGTTATGACATCAGTCCCATAGCCCGAAGCGCCAGGGCGGCCAGGTCGCCCGCACCCCTGAGCACCTGCTCGTCCACCCAGCCCAGCACCCGGCCCACCGCGCCGGTCATCACCAGCACGAACAGCACCGAGGAGGCGATGCGGGCGGTCCTGGGGTCCGCGAACAGGTTGCGGTGCAGCACCAGGTCGTTCAGGACGTGGTAGCCGTCCAGCGGCGGCACCGGCAGCAGGTTGAACAGGCAAAGCACCAGGTTCGTCATGGCGAAATATCCCAGCATCTGGTAGAGATACCCCGGAATCTCCCCGAACACCGGCTTCACCAGGTAGTCCGAGGCGTAGGGCAGCATCTGCAAAAGCGATTTAAGCGGGATGTAGTAATACGAATCCCCCTCCAGCGCGAACAGGCACTCCCGGCCCATGTATTCCGCGCGGAAGATGAGCCCGGAGGGATCGTTCACGCTCAGCGTCGGCACCCTCGAGAGCGCCGAGGCCGTGATGAAGAACATGGCCACCATCGCCAGTATGAACAGTATCAGGTTCATCGTCACCCCCGCCAGCGACACCTTCAGGTCGTCCTGCCGGTAGTGACGGAAGTTGCGGGGGTTCACCGGCACCGGCTTCGCCCAGCCGAAGCCCACCACCAGCATCAGCACCGTGCCCAGCGGGTCCAGGTGCTTGAAGGGGTTGAGCGTCATGCGGCCCAGTACCTTCGCGGTGTCGTCGCCGCAGCGGTGCGCCACCCAGGCGTGGGCGAACTCGTGGGCCGACAGCGCCAGTATGCGCCCCGGAAACGCCAGCAGAAAGATCACCAGCATGTTGACCGGGTCGCTGAAAAAACGGTCGATGTAGGTCAGCAATCGATTTTCCTCCGAAAACAAGAGTGTATTATGCAGCTCGGTCGATAAACGGGGATTTGTTTGAGAGTGGAGAGTGAAGAGTGGAGAGTGAAGATATAGTTAGCCGCGCACATAGCATTTCGGGAATAACAACCAATGTTCCCGCGAATAGAGGTGCTTCTGTGACAGGAAATCACGTCACTTCGTTCTCAGGCATTCTTTATCTCCACTCTTCACTCTCAACTCTCCACTCTCGGGCGAAGCCCGACAATCTCCTGTCTGTCGGGATGACTGAACAGTTACATTATATCCTCTTTTTGTGAACGTTGCAAGCGTTGCGCCGGGAGGAGATGTGTGGTATACTGTACATAATGTTATTTCTTTGGACAGTGGAATTGTCAGAGCGCGTTCTGTGTTTCAATCAGACAAATCCCGAAGGGATTTGCACCAAAACTGCACTCTCCACTCTTCACTCTGTCAAATCACATGGAGGTGTGCTCATGGGTTTATTTTCCGATCCCGGCGACGCCGAGCGCAGGGAAAAGCTGAAGCAACTGGAGGACAAGCGGCTGGCCTTCGCGCAGGCGCTGGCGGAGAAGGGGTTCAGGCCCGAGACGATGCTGTTTGCCCAGACGGAGAACGGCGGCTTCACGGCGCTAAGCAAATTTGGCGGCAAACAGTGGCTTATCATCTCCCCCGGCCTGGGCACGGAGGAGGACTTCCGGCTGGAGACGCAGCCGCGCTTTGACGTGCGCAAGGAGGAGATCCTGGTCAAATCCGAGGGCATGGGAGGCATGCTGGGCTTCGGCAAGAAGGGCGAGCGCGGGGTGGATTACGTGTTCACGCTGCCCGACGGCGGCGAGGCGCACCTGCCCTTCGTGTTCGGCCGAAGCTGCTGGGCCGAGTACACGCTCAAAAAGAATCCCCTGCTGGGCCTGAAGCGCCGCAGGGGAAACGCCAATGTGGTGTGGGACTTAAAGCCGGTGGACAATACCGAGCTGGACCGGATCGTCCTCCTCGCCGACAGCTACCTGGAGTGAAATAACGATAGACGATACAGCCATTCATGTTGTAGGGGCGGCCAATGGCCGCCCGCCCGGGAGGAAACGCGGCACCTCATCCGGCGCTACGCGCCACCTTCCCCTCAAGGGGAAGGCTTTTAGGCGGGCGCCGCATCGGCGCACCTACTTTGTCGGGGTTGTCTTTTTTATCCCAACAGTTCTCTTAACAGATCGGGATCGGCCTCGCCGGTGACCTCCAGACCCTTGTCCTTCTGGTAGGCGCTGACGGCCGCCGCGCAGCTCTCGCCGTACACGCCGTCGGGCTCGCCGGTCAGGTAGCCCAGCTCGATCAGCTTTTCCTGGAGCTCATAGGCGTACCAGGAGTAGGCGGTCTTTTTGAGGGTGGTGTACACCCGGTCATAGGGGGCCAGCGTGGGCACGGGACGCCCCTTGGCGGGGGTGGTCAGTTCGCCGGTCTCGTTCTCGGGATAGCCGAACATCTCGTTCATGGTCACCAGCTTGTAGCCCTTTCCCACGGCCCAGGGGATGAAGCGCTGAAGGATCTCCCAGTCCTTGTCGGTGGTGTGGAACAGGTAGATCGCGCCGGGCTTGAGGCCCTTGGCGAGCTGCTTGTCGGTGCCCTTGGAGCCGTCCACCGACCAGTGGGCGATGCCGTAGTAGCCCAGCTGTTTGGCGTACATGTGCATGCGCTGGTCGTTGCGGGCGTCGCCGCCGCGGGGGCGCAGGAAGTGGCACTGGTACTCCTTGTCCAGTATGTGGCAAAGCGTCATCTGCTGCTCGTAGATCTGCTCCGCCAGCCGCTTGTCCGAGCTGTTGTAGAGCCCGCTGTGGGTGTAGGTGTGGTTCTCAAGCTCCATGCCCTTCTCCCAGGCGTACTTCAATATCTGGGACTGCTCCGAGCGGATCACGTTCTCGCCGATGGGGAAGAGGGTCAGCTTGCCGCCGTTTTCGATGGCGCAGTCCACGATGTTCTTCAGGTTCTGCGCCTGGAAGCAGTCGTCCACGGTGATGGCGATGATCTTCTCCTCGGTGTTCTCCGCGTGGGAGAACACGGGCAGGAAGCCGGGCTCGGCGCTGGGCTGGGTGGCGGCGCGATCGGCGTTTGTCACAGGCTGCGACGCGCTCTCCGGCGCGGGGCTGGGCGTCGGGGCTTGGGTGGGCTCCGGCGTGGCGACGACCTCAGCTTCGTCCTCGGGCGCCTCCTCCGGAGCGTCGTCTCCGGCCTCCACGGTGGGCACCGGGATGGCCGTGGCGGCGGGGGCGTTCACAGGCTTGTCGCCGCCGCCTCCCCTGACCAGCAATGTAATGACGATGCTCAGCAGCACCAGCGCGACCAGCGCGCCGCTGCCGATGAGCATCTGACGTTTGAGCCGCGCACGGGAGCGGGCGCGGGAAAGTGTGGGTCTCTTGTAGGGCACGGTTATCGCCTCCTGATCAGGGTTCAGCAAATATACATTATTATATGTATGATTATACCATCGCCCCGTTTTTGTGTCAATTAAACCGGCACAATCGTCTACTTTTTCACACAATTGAGGTTGACATCCGCCACAGTTGGATGCTATAATTTTTGCCGATATTTTGCCGATGTCACTTTTCCGATATAAAAAGGAGATCATTCCCATGAACATCAAATCCGCCAACGAGCTGCGCAGCCTGTTCCTCCGTTTCTTTGAGGAGAAGGGCCACGCCCGCATCCCGTCCGCCTCGGTCATCCCCGAGAACGACCCGACCGTACTGTTCACCACCGCCGGCATGCACCCGCTGGTGCCCTATCTGATGGGCGAAAAGCACCCGATGGGCACGCGGCTGACGGACGTGCAGAAGTGCATCCGCACCGGCGACATCGACGAGGTGGGCGATCCCAGCCACCTGACGTTCTTCGAGATGCTGGGCAACTGGTCCCTGGGCGACTACTTCAAGAAGGAAATGATCCCCTGGAGCTGGGAGTTCCTGACCAGCCCCGACTGGCTGGGCCTGGACCCCGACAAGCTGGCCTTCACCGTGTTTGAGGGCGACAGCGACTGCCCCCGCGACGAGGAGGCCGCCAACCTGTGGCGTCAGCAGGGCGTGAAGGACGAAAACCTGTTCTACCTGCCCAAGAAGCACAACTGGTGGGGCCCCGCCGGCATCACCGGCCCCTGCGGCCCGGACACCGAGATGTTCATCATCCGCGACCAGCCGCCCTGCGGCCCTAACTGCTCCCCCGCCTGCTCCTGCGGCCGCTACCTGGAGATCTGGAACGACGTGTTCATGCAGTATGAGAAGCAGGCCGACGGCACGTTCATACCGCTCAAGCAGAAGAACGTGGACACCGGCATGGGCCTGGAGCGCACCTACTGCGTGCTGATGGGCGCGAACACCGTGTATGAGACCGAGATCTTTGCCCGCATCATCGGAAAGATCGAGGAGCTCTCCGGCGTGAAGTACGGCTCCGACGAGGCGTCCACCCGCGCCATCCGCATCATCTCCGACCACATGCGCACCGCCACCTTCATCATCGGCGACGACCGCGGCGTGACCCCGTCCAACGTGGACCAGGGCTACGTGCTGCGCCGCCTGATCCGCCGGGCCGTGCGCCACGGCATGAAGCTGGGCATGCCCGCGGGCTTCACCAGCGAGATCGCGCAGGTCATCATCGACCAGTATAAAGAGGTCTATCCGGAGCTGGAGCGCAACGGGGCGCACATCCTCGAACAGCTCAAGCTGGAGGAGGAGCGCTTCCAGAGGACGCTTAAAAAGGGCATGGCCGAGTTTGAGAAGGTCTACGGCAACATGATGAAGAAGCGCGACGCCTTCACCGCCCTAAAGGCTGATAAGACCAGCCCCGACGCCGTGGCCGCGGCGCTTCGCCAGCTGCCGCCCAGCCCGGACAACAAGCCCATCATCGAGCAGGTGAAGGACGGCACGATCTCCGATCAAACCATCGACGCCCTGCTCAAAACCACCGAAAAGATGGACGGCCGCAGCGCGTTCAAGCTCTACGACACCTACGGCTTCCCGGTGGAGATCACCTGCGAGATGGCCGCGGAGAAGGGCATCGAGGTGGACGTGGACGGCTTCCAGGAGCGCTTCAGGAAGCACCAGGAGAACAGCCACGCCGGCGCGGAGCAGCGCTTCAAGGGCGGCCTGGCCGACCACAGTGAGCAGACCGCGAAGCTGCACACCGCCACCCACCTGCTGCACGCCGCGCTTCGCAAGGTCCTCGGCCCCGAGGTCGCGCAGAAGGGCTCCAACATCACCGCCGAGCGCCTGCGCTTCGACTTCTCCTTCGGCCGCAAGATGACCGACGAGGAGAAGGCCGAGGTCGAGCGCCTGGTCAACGAGTACATCAAGGGCGCGGCCCCCATCGTCTGCGAGGAGATGACCGTGGCCGAGGCCAAGGCCCAGGGCGCCATCGGCCTGTTCGAGTCCAAGTACGGCGAGCGCGTCAAGGTCTACACCATGGGCCCGTACTCCAAGGAGATCTGCGGCGGCCCCCACGCCAGCAATACCGGCGACCTTAAGTCCTTCAAGATCAAGAAGGAGGAGGCCTCCTCCGCCGGCGTGCGCCGCATCAAGGCGACCATCGGGGAATAATTGGCTCTTCACGGAAACTTGTGGGATACCCCCCTCATCAGTCGCGCTTCGCGCGCCAGCTTCCCCCCAGGGGGAAGCCCTCGTTCCTTGCCTTCCCCTTGAGGGGAAGGTGCCCCGGCCCGT
>CACXBB010000054.1 GCA_902765735.1 uncultured Eubacteriales bacterium
GGAGCCGTGGCCCATGGGGCCGGTGTGCTGGTTCCAGCGCTGGATGGCGCCGGTGTAGCCGTGGCCCTTGCTGGTGCCGATGACGTCGATCTTGTCGCCCTCTGCGAACACGTCGCAGGTGATAGTGTCGCCCACGGAGTAGCCGGAGATGTCCTCAAACCGGAACTCCCTGAGATGCCGGGCGGGCTTGACGCCGGCCTTGGCGAAGTGACCTTGCTCGGGCTTGTTGAGCAGTTTCTTGGCCCGCTGTTCAGAGAGCTCATCGAAACCGACCTGTACCGCTTCGTAGCCGTCGGTCTTCTGGGTCTTCACCTGAGTGACGGTGCAGGGGCCCGCGACCACGACGGTGACCGGCACCAGGCGACCGTCAGACACGAAGATCTGGGTCATGCCGATCTTTTTGCCGAGAATTGCCTTTTTCATTGTTACACCTCTTTCGGTTATTGAGCAAACCGTTCTTCACAGTTTGCTGTGATAAGCCGCAAAGCCTTCGGGCTTCATTCGGACGATCATCCCGCCGCTACGCAGGAGGCTTCGGGAGAGCGCGTCCGTCCGCCTTCATTCCTTACAGCTTGATCTCGATTTCAACGCCAGCCGGCAGGTCGAGCTTGGTCAGAGCGTCTACCGTCTGGGGGGTGGGCCGCTGGATGTCGATTAAGCGCTTGTGGGTGCGCATCTCGAACTGCTCGCGGGAGTCCTTGTGCTTGTGGGGGGAGCGCAGGATGGTCACGATCTCCTTCTCAGTGGGCAGCGGGATGGGGCCCGAAACCCGGGAGCCGGTGCGCTTCGCGACTTCAACGATGCGCTGGGCGCTCTGGTCGATGATCGAATGCTCATAGGCCTTGAGCTTGATGCGGATCTTCTGGTTTGCCATGTTCTTTCCTCCTGTTGAACTCATGCACACGCTGCCGGGCGTGTCCTATTGTTTTTTCATTCGACGGGCATGAGCTCCGTCGTCCGATTGCGGGACATTGTCCCCGGACATAGTCCCCGGAAATTACCGGCATTGTATGAGGCATACGCGCCGCAACCTTCCGGTTCATCCCATTCTCAGCCTGCCGAGCCCCTCCGTGCGCACCGCCTCCGGCAAGGGCGCATGCGTACCGCTCATACAGACCTTATCTATTATAGCCCATCAATGTGCATTAATCAAATTAAGAATTTGGTACTTGGCGGAAATTTGGCGGGTTTAACCAACTTTTAACCATGGGTTTTGGCGGAGGGAACAGGGAACAGGAATAGTCGCTGCCGCGTTTTGACCGCGCCCTCCGTAGGGACGCCATAATTGGCGTCCGCAAATATCCCCGTAGGGACGCCATTCATGGCGTCCGCAAATATCCCCGTAGGGACGCCATTCATGGCGTCCGCAAATATCCCCATAGGGACGCCATTCATGGCATCCGCAAATATCCCCGTAGGGACGCCATTCATGGCGTCCGCGAATATCCCGTAAGGGCGCCGATGCGGCGCCCGCCCGGAATGATGTAAGCATTACTGGCAATCAATTCCATCTCATCCGCCTTTTGGCAAAATTGCAGGCAATCTCACCGAAATCCACCTTCCCCTGATAGCAGTCGCGCCGCTGCGCCTGCGCGCAGGCGCGACCAGCCCGCGCGCATCCTACGGATGCCAGCGCGGCACTGCCGGCGCTTCCGCAAAGCGGAGTAGCGCCGGTGCGTAAAGGGGAAGGCTTGGGCGGGCAGCGCATCGCCGCCCCTACGACGGGGATTGATCCCCGCGGGCAATGCGGACATCACCCCTCCAGTCCGATATTCGCGGCAGCAGCCATTCCTGTTCCCTGTTCCCTGTTCCCTGTTCCCTGTTCCCTCCCCGACTATACCTACTCCCTAATCCCTAATCCCTCTCCGTCCCCGTCACCCCATTCACCCGCTCCGTCATCACCAGCAGCAGCACGGCGAACATCGCGAGGTACCAGGGGAACAGCCTTATGGTCGTCGCCCCGGCGATCACGCCGAACAGCGGGGGCATAAACGTCGAGCCGGTATACGCCGCGGCCATCTGTATGCCGATGATCGCCTGGGAGTTCCGTTCGCCGAAGTTGTGGGGCGTGGCGTGTATGATGGACGGATATACCGGCGCGCACCCCAGCCCGAACACGATCATCCCCGCCAACGCGGGCAGCGTGCTCCCGACCGGCAGCATCACCAGCGCCATGCCCGCGAGCATCCCGGCCACGCCGACGCGGATCATCCGCCTGTCCCCCATCCGGTCGGCTACAAATCCGTTCAGAAACCGCCCGAAGGTGATGCCCAGGTAGAACAGCGACACGAACCGTGCCGCCGTGCCTGCCTCCACGCCCCGGGCCTCCACCAGGTAGCTGCTGGCCCACAGGCCCGCGGTGGTCTCGGCGGCGCAGTAGCCCAAGAAGGCCAGCAGTATCGCCGGCACCCCGGGGATGCGCAGCGCCCCGGAAAGTCCCAGCGGTCGCGGGGCGGCTTCGGCTCCGTCAGCTACTTCGGCAAGCTGTTCCGCCAGCGCCTGGGCATGACCCCCTCGGAATACCGCCGGGCGAGGCGGCACTGACAGACATCATAACGGGAGGCATGGACGAACGTCCATGCCTCCCGATGTGTTCTTTTCCCTCATCGCATGCCCTTGTCGTAGGGGATGCCCTCCGCCTTGGGCGCGGCGGAATTCTTGGAGAATATCGCCAGCACCACCAGGGAGATGATGTAGGGCAGCATGTTGTAGACCGTCGAGGGCAGGTTCAGGTTCTTTAGGAACGCGAAGCCCGTGTACACGTTGGACAGCGAGCGGAACAGCCCGAACAGCAGCGCGGCCAGCGCGATCTGCTGGGGCTTCCACGCGCCGAAGATCATGACGGCCAGGGCCAGGAAGCCGAAGCCAGCCACGCCGTTTTCGAACTTCCAGGCGCTGACGCCGGCGGTGATGTACACCAGGCCGCCCAGACCGCCCAGCAGGCCGGAGATCAGCACGCCCGCGTAGCGCATGCGGTACACATTGATGCCCACCGAGTCCGCCGCCTGCGGATGCTCGCCGCAGGCCATCAGCCTCAGGCCGAACTTGGTCTTATACAGTATAATATAGGAAGCGATCAGCAGGATCACCGCAAGCACCATGAACCAGCTGAACTCGGTGCCGGGCACGATCACGAAGGCCTTCTTGGCCTCCACGTACATGATCTCGGAGGACACGTTGGAGGAATCCGCCGCGGTGTTGATGGCCTTCACGATGACCGTGGCCGCCGACACGCCCAGCAGGTTCATGGCGGTGCCCACCAGGGTCTGGTCCGCCTTGAAGTTGATGGCCGCCACCGCCAGCAGAAGCGAGTAGAGGATACCGGCGAGCATCGCGGCGATGGCGGTGACGCAGAAGATCACCGCCGGCGCGGTCCCCGTCGGCAGGTAGCGCATCACCAGCGCGCCGCCCAGGGCGCCGAACACCATGATGCCCTCCAGGCCGATGTTGACGACGCCGGAGTGCTCGGAGAAGCATCCGCCCAGGGCCACCAGCATCAGCACCGAGGTAAAGATCAGCGTGTATTGCAATAACAGGATCATGCGTCATGCCCTCCCTTCCGGCTCTGCCTGGCGTCCAGCCGCCGGTTCATGAACTGCTTCATGAACAGCACGAAGCTGCACATATAGATGATGACCGACGAAATCAGGTCGGAGATCTGGGCGCAGTACATGTTCATGTTCACGTTCGCGCCGCCGCGGGTGATGTGCTGGATGAAGTAGGACGAGAATATCGCGCCGATGGGGTTCAAGCCCCCCAGGAAGGCCGCCGCAATGCCGTTGAAGCCCATGGCGGGCACGCTGGCCTGGGTGACGGCCCACTGCTCGAAGTCGGACAGGTACAGCATCGCCGCGCCCATGCCCGCCAGACCGCCGGCGATGGCCATGGTGAGTATGATGTTGTAGCGATCCCGCATGCCGCAGTACTTGGCGGCGTTCTTGTTGAGGCCCGTAGCCCGCAGCTCGTAGCCCAGCTTGGTCTTGTTGAGCAGCACCCAGATGAACACGCAGACCACGACGGCCAGCGGTATGGCGAGGGTGACGTTCTTATGGTTGAACACGTTGTTCAGCCCCAGCGTGGGCAGCATCGACCCGGTGCTCTGGCTGGCCACGTTGTAGGTGTCCTTGCTGGTGGGGTTCTTGACCTTTGTCAGCAGGGTGTTCACCAGGTAGAGCGATATCCAGTTGAGCATGATGCAGGAGATGACCTCGTTCACGTTCCGGTAGGCCTTGAGGCATCCGGAGATCGCGCCCAGCAGCGCGCCGGTGAGCATGGCGGCGATCAGGCACAGGTACCAGGGCAGGTGCAGCGCCAGCGCGCAGAACAGGCTGGCCCCGGCCCCGGCCACGTACTGGCCCGCCGCGCCGATGTTGAACAGGCCCACCTTGTAGGCGAACAGCACCGACAGCGAGCACATCAGAAGCGGCGCGGTGGTCACCAGCGTGGCGCCGAAGTACTTGAGCTGCTTCTCGGGCTTGGAGTAGGCCCAGAAGTTCTTGATGACGGCCAGTATGGTCTCGGTGGCCCCGGCGGGATTGATGATCAAAAGGGCGATGTAGCCCACCAGCAGCCCCAGCACGATGCAGATCAGGCTGGCCAGCAGCGTCTGCACCCCGGGCTTGCGCAGCAGGGATTCCTTCTTAGCGGTCTGCATAGCTGGGCACCTCCTCGCGCTTTGCGCCGGCCATGTACAGGCCGATCTCCTTCGGGTTGGTCTTCTTCGGGTCCAGCTCGCCCACGAGCTCGCCCTCGTACATCACCAGTATGCGGTCGGAAACGTCCAGCACCTCGTCCATCTCCAGCGACACCAGCAGCACGGCCTTGCCCTTGTTGCGCTGCTCGACGATCTGCTTGTGGATGTACTCGATGGCGCCCACGTCCAGGCCGCGGGTGGGCTGCACGGCGATCAGCAGCGAGGGCGCCTTGTCGATCTCGCGGGCGATGATGGCCTTCTGCTGATTGCCGCCGGACATGCTTCGGGCGGTGGTGATGGGCCCCTGGCCGGAGCGGATGTCGTACTGGTCGATGAGCCGCTCGGCGTAGCTTCGGATGTTCTTGCGCCGCAAAAAGCCCTTGTTGTTGAACTCCGGCTCGAAGTAGCGCTGCAGCACGATGTTGTCCTCCAGCGAGTAGTCCAGCACCAGGCCGTGCTTGTGCCGGTCCTCGGGGATGTGGCTCATGCCCAGCACCGAGCGCTCGCGGATGGCGGTCTTTGTGAGGTCCTTGCCCTCCAGCAGGATGCTGCCGGAGGTCAGCGGCTCCAGGCCCGACAGGCCGTAGACGAACTCCGTCTGGCCGTTGCCGTCGATGCCGGCGATGCACACGATCTCGCCCTCCCGCACCTGCAGCGACACGTGCTTCACGGCATCGCCGGGGTGGCCCTGAGAGGCCACGGACATGTCCCGGATGTCCAGGATGACCTTGCCGGGGGTCTTCTCGGGCTTTTCGACGTGGAAGTTGACGTTGCGGCCCACCATCATGGCGGAGAGCTCCTCCATGGTGACGTCCTTGGTGTTGACGGTGCCGATGTACTTGCCCTTGCGCAGCACCGAGCAGCGGTCCGCCACGGCCATGATCTCGGCCAGCTTGTGGCTGATGAACAGTATGGACTTGCCCTCGGCCCGGAGGTTGCGCATGATCTGCATCAGCTCGTCGATCTCCTGGGGGGTCAGCACGGCGGTGGGCTCGTCGAAAATCAGTATCTCGTTGTCGCGGTAGAGCATCTTCAGTATCTCGGTGCGCTGCTGCATGCCCACGGTGATGTCCTGGATCTTGGCGTCCGGGTCCACCTGGAGGCCGTAGCGGTTGGACAGCTCGATCACGCGCTGCCGCGCCTCGGCCTTCTTCAGGAAGCCGAACTTGTCCGTGGGCTCCACGCCGAGGATGATGTTGTCCAGCACCGTGAAGCACTCGACCAGCTTGAAGTGCTGGTGCACCATGCCGATGCCCAGGGCGTTGGCGTCGTTGGGGTCGTTGATCCTGACTTCCTTCCCGTCCTTCTTGATGACGCCCTCCTCCGCCTGATACAGGCCGAACAGCACGCTCATCAGCGTCGATTTTCCCGCGCCGTTCTCGCCCAGCAGCGCGTGGATCTCGCCCTTGCGCAGCTGAATGGTGACGTCGTCGTTGGCGATGATGCCCGGGAAACGCTTCGTGATGTGCAGCATTTCAATGGCGTATTGATTCTCCAATCTCGATCCCTCCCATTTGGCGTCTCGCGCCAACCGTTCAGTCCGGCGGGCGATCAGGGGATCGCCCCTACGGGTGCGTACGAATCCATGCGTAGGGGCGATGCCCTCATCGCCCGCTCGGAACATAGGCCGGACTGAACGGTTGCGTCTCACATTCACAAAAGCCCCCGCTTCCGGAGACGGAACAGGGGGCTTTTGTCAAAGCTCCGGAGGAGGGGAAGCTCCCCCGGAGGATGTCGGATTACTTCACGGTGCCCAGATCGTTGACGGTGATCGCGGTCGCCGGCATGGCATCGATGGCGTCGGAGACGGTGATCTCGCCGTTGAACATCTTGGCCACCAGGTCGTTGTAGTCGGCCTCGGAGAAGCCGTCGCCCCACTGGGTGGAGGGCGCGAGCTGCACGTAGTTGGCCGCCGGATCGGTGCCCACCAGGCCCAGCGCCTCGACCTTGCCGCCGTAGTTGGCGAAGTTGCCCGCCACGGTCTCGGTCAGCAGGGTGTCCACGGTGGCGCCCAGGCCCTTCATGGCGGAGGTGACAGTCAGGCCCTCGCCGTAGGTGCCGTCGATGATGCCCTTCTGGTCCACGTCCACGCCGATGACCTTGCCGCCGACCTTGGCCGCCGCCTCAGCCGCGGAGGAGTAGATGCCGCCGCCGCAGGCGAACACGACCTGCACGCCCAGGGTCTGATACCAGTTGTCCATGTAGGCGGTGATGTCGGCGTCGCCGTAGAACTGGTTGCCGTACACGTACTCCAGCGCCACCTGATCGGCGATGCCCAGCTCCTCAGCCGCGGCGTTCGCACCCTGCACGAAGCCGAAGCCGTATCGCACCACGGCGGGCACGGCCATGCCGCCCAGGTAGCCCAGGTGGGTGTAGCCCAGCTTCACGGCCGCGTAGCCGGCCATGTAGCCGCACAGCTCTTCCTTGTAGACCGCGCAGTACACGTTCTGAGCGACCTCAGCGCCGCCCAGATCGCCCTCGGACACGTCCAGCGCGATGAAGGTGATGTCGGGATACTCCTCCTGCACCTCGGCGATGGTCTCGCCGAAGGCGTAGCCGGGCATCACGACGACGTTGTAGTCCTCGTCGTCGGCCTTCTCGACCATGGCGACGCGCTCGGCGGTGGAGTCGCCGTTGGGCTTGTAGTAGGTGAAGTCGATGCCGTTGGCCTCGCAGAACGCCTTGCAGGCCTCGTAGGTGGTCTGGTTGAAGGACTGGTCGTTGATGTCGCCGTAGTCGGTGATCATCGCCACGCGATAGTCGCCCTCGGCAAACGCCGCCACGGACAGCAGCATCAGCATCGCCAGCACAACAGAGAGAATCTTCTTCATAAATCAGTTCCTCCTTATTTTTGCACACAAGTGCTTTTCAGATGTATTATAACAGAATTCGAACCGTTTGAAAAGGGTTTATTAAAAAAAGGATGCCTATAAAGGCAGGAGTTATAGTTTATATCTATTGCCAAATACTCAATTCATGTATTGGACAATAACATATCCTTCTGGTAGAATATTCCCATCAACCGGAAAGGGGAATGAACATGTCTGACATTCGCAATACCGCCAACTGGGCTTTCGAAACCAAACAGCTCCACATCGGCCAGGAGGCCGCCGACCCCGCCACCGACGCCCGCGCGGTGCCGATCTACGCCTCCACCTCCTTCGTGTTCCACGACAGCCAGCACGCCGCCGACCGCTTCGGCCTTCGGGACGCCGGCAACATCTACGGCCGCCTGACCAACCCCACCAACGACATCTTTGAACGGCGCATTGCGGCGCTTGAAAAGGGCGTGGCGGCGCTGGCGGTGGCCTCCGGCGCGGCGGCCATCAGCTACGCCTTCCAGGCACTGGCGAAGGCCGGGGAGCACATCGTGGCCAGCAAGACCATCTACGGCGGCACCTACAACCTGCTGGCCCACACGCTGCCGCTGACCTCCGGCATCACCACCACCTTCGTGGACCCGGACGCCGAGGGCGCCTTCGAGGCCGCCATCACCGAAAAGACCAAAGCCCTGTTCATCGAGACGCTGGGCAACCCCAACTCGAACCTGATCGACATCGAGGCCGTCGCGCAGGTCGCACACCGGCACAATCTCCCGCTGGTGGTGGATTCCACCTTCGCCACGCCGTACCTGGTGCGCCCGCTGGAGTGGGGCGCGGACATCGTGGTGCACAGCGCCACCAAGTTCATCGGCGGCCACGGCACGGCCATCGGCGGCGTGATCGTGGATGTCGGCAGCTTCGACTGGAAGGCCTCGGGCCGGTACCCCTGGATCGCCGAGCCGAACCCCAGCTACCACGGGGTGTCCTTCGCCGACGCGGTGGGCCCGGCGGCCTTCGTCACCTACATCCGCGCCATACTGCTTCGTGACACCGGCGCGACCCTCTCCCCCTTCCACGCCTTCCTCTTCCTGCAGGGGCTGGAGACGCTCTCCCTGCGCGTCGAGCGCCACACCGAGAACGCCCTGAAGATCGTGAAATACCTGGCGAACCATCCCCAGGTGGAGGCGGTGCACCATCCCTCCCTGCCCGGCGAGCCCAGCCACGCCCTCTACGCCAAGTACCTACCCAAAGGCGGCGGCAGTATATTCACCTTTGACATCAAGGGCGACGCCGCCACCGCCCAGCGGTTCATCGACCATCTGCCCATCTTCTCGCTGCTGGCCAACGTGGCGGACGTCAAGAGCCTGGTGATCCACCCCGCCAGCACCACCCACAGCCAGCTCACCGAGGCGGAGCTGTTGCAGCAGGGCATCAAGCCCAACACCATCCGGCTGTCCGTCGGCATCGAGAATATCGAGGACCTGATCGCCGCGCTGGACACGGCCTTCGCCGCCGTGAAGTAGCATTTTCATCCCCGGGAGACTTGACAACGCCCCCGCAATGGTTACAATAGGGCATGGAACCTATATAAACCGTGTGGAGCAATGCCATGAATCCCATCATACACATCATCCGATGGGCGCAGGTGCGCGCGAACGCGCCGCGCATCGCCGCGAACCCCAACCCCTACGGGGTGTGCATACGCGCCGACCTGCCCTATCGGGACGACGGCAATCCCGACCACACCCTCGACGTGTACTCCCCCGCCCCGGGCGCCCCGCGCCTGCCGGTGATCGTGGAGCTGCACGGCGGGGGCTACCTCTCCTGCTCCAAGGAGATCAACGCCCAGCACGGCCAGTACCTCGCCAGCAGGGGCTTTCACGTGGTCAACATGAACTACACCCTCTGCCCGGAGGGGGACCTGTCGGTCATACTGAACGAGCTCTCCGACGCGCTGGACTGGGTTGGGGACAATGCCGACCGCTACGGCTTCGACCTGTCCCGCGTCCACCTGACCGGCGACAGCGCCGGCGGGCACATCGTGCTGCTGGCCGCGGCGATCTACACCAGCGGGAAGTCGGGCGACTTCTTCCGTGTGCGCCGGCCCGCCGTCGCCGTCAGAAGCTACGCCGCCTCCTGTCCCGAGGGCAGCTTCGCCTGGCGGCACCTGCCCCGGAACCTGCCCGCCATGATGGGCTTTCTGATCCTCCACAAATTCACGTTCGACAGGGAATACGCGCGCCACGCCGCCTATGATTATTTCATGGACGCCGGCTATCCCCGCGTCTGGTTCTGCGCCACCCCCACGGATAAGCTGCTGTACAGCCAGATCCGCCGCATGCACGAATACATGACCGCCCACAACATCCCCCACGAATACCGGGAGTACACCAGCCAGGAGCGCAGGCTGGACCACGTGTTCAACATCCTCCGCCCCGATTACCCCGAGAGCCGCGCCGCCAACGACGACATGATAGCGTTCTTCATACTAATCTCAACCTAAATTTCAACATTTTCACGGCGTCTTTTCCGCCATGCCTGCGTTGAAGTCCCTTGGCTTAGGGTCCACTAAGCCTGCGGGCCCACTTGTGAAAATGTTGCCCTTTAGATTGAGATTAGTATCAGACAAACACAGCCGGATGATCAATCCTGATCATCCGGCTGCGGCTATTCCTGTTCCCTGTTCCCTATTTCTTCATTTCCTTCGACCACGAATCCTTCAGCGGCACGGTCCTGTTGAACACGGGATGCGCCTCGGTGGAGTCCTTGTCCTTGCAGAAGTAGCCCATGCGCAAAAACTGGAAGGTCGCGCCCACGTCGTGCGCCGCGATCCAGCTTTCGCAGAAGCCCTGCTTCACCACGAGGCTGTTGGGGTTGATGCGGTCCATGAAGTCCGCCGGCGCGGCGTCCACCTCGTTGCCGTCCTCATCGACGACGACCGCATTGGTCTCGGGCTCGTCCTCGGCCAGTATGGGCTCGTACAGCCGGTACTCGGCGGGCACGGCGTCCAAAGCGCTGACCCAGTGCAGGGTGCCCTTGACCTTGCGGTTCGCGCCCTCGGAGCCGGAGCGGGAGTCCATGTCCACGGTGCAGTGCAGCTCCACGATGTTCCCGTCGGCGTCCTTCACGAAGTCCTCGCACTTCACGATGTACGCGCCCTTGAGCCGCACTTCCTTTCCGGGAGCCATGCGGAAGAACTTCTTGACCGGTTCCTCCATGAAGTCCTCGGCCTCGATGTACAGCTCCCGGCCGAACTTGACCTCGCGGGTGCCGAATTCGGGGTGATCGGGGTGGTTCTCGATGGTCAGCACGTCGATTTTATCCTCGGGCCAGTTGGTCAGCACCACCTTCACCGGGTTGATCACGGCCATGGCGCGGGGGGCGGTGTCGGCCAGCGCCTCGCGGACACAGTGATCCAGCAGGCTGCCCTCCACGGTGGAGTCGGCCTTGGCCACGCCCACGCGGCCCATGAAGTCGTGTATGGCGGCGGCGGGGTAGCCCCTGCGGCGCATGCCCACCAGCGTGGGCATCCGGGGATCGTCCCAGCCGGATACCACGCCCTCCTCCACCATGCGGCGCAGGTGGCGCTTGGACATCACCGTGCGCTCGATGTTCAGCCGGGCGAACTCGATCTGCCGCGGCGGCCGGTCGGTGACGCCGGCGTGGGCCACGAACCAGTCGTACAGCGGGCGGTGGATCTCATATTCCAGCGAGCACAGCGAGTGGGTGATGCCCTCGATGGCGTCCTGCACGGGGTGCTGGAAGTCGTACATCGGGTAGATGCACCACTTGTCGCCGGTGCGGTGGTGGCTGTGGCGGTTGATGCGGTACATGGCGGGGTCGCGCAGCAGCACGTTGGGGTTGGCCATGTCGATCTTGGCGCGCAGCACCCGGGTGCCCTCCTCGAATTCGCCGTTCTTCATGCGCTCGAACAGGTCCAGGTTCTCCTCGACGCTGCGGTCCCGGTAGGGGCTGTTGACGCCGGGCTTCGTCAGCGTGCCGCGGTTTAAACGCATCTGCTCCGGGGTCTGGTCGTCCACGTAGGCCACGCCGCGGCGGATCATGTCCCTGGCGATCTCATAGAGGCGATCAAAGAAGTCGGAGGCGAAGTACAGCTTGTCCCACTTGTAGCCCAGCCACTCGATGTCGGCCTGTATGCCCTCCACGAAGGCGGTCTCCTCCTTGGTGGGGTTGGTGTCGTCAAAGCGCAGGTTGCACTTGCCGCCGAATTTTTCCGCGATGCCGAAGTCCACGCACAGCGCCTTGCAGTGGCCGATGTGCAGATAGCCGTTGGGCTCCGGCGGGAAGCGGGTGTGCACATGATCGAAGCGGCCGCTGGCCAGGTCCTGTTCAACAAATTCCTCGATAAAGTTTGCCGGGCGTCTCTCGATGCCGTTTTCCATGGTGTTATCCTCCCCCGCCGGCCGATGGACCGGCTGAAATTGTTTTGTGCGATATTAAATGACCACCTGATCCCGGCCGTGGACCTTGCCCATGTAGAGCTTGCGGTCCGCGCGGTCCAGGACCACCTCCGTGGAGGATCTGAAATCGTACTCCTCCACGCCGATGGTGATGGTGATGGAGTAGTCGATATCCCCGAAGTGCAGGGGCATCTTGCGCACCGCCGCGTGGATGTCCTGCATGACCGCCCCGGCCTGGTCGAGGTTGAGCCCCGGCAGGAAGAAGCAGAACTCCTCGCCGCCCCAGCGGCACACGGTGTACATGCCCGCCGCGCTCTCCAGGAACAGCCGGGAGAGCTCCTTGAGCGTGTAGTCGCCGCAGTTGTGGCCGTAGGTGTCGTTGACCTTCTTGAAGAAGTCGATGTCCGCGATGGCGATGCCGAACTGCTCCTGCGGGTTGTTCTTCCGGTAGACCTCGATCACATCCAGCATGGCGCGGCGGTTCGGCAGCCCCGTGAGGGGGTCGGTGCCGGCCTCCTTGTGCAGCTCCTGGTTGTTGATGGTCAAAAGCCGCTCCCTGGCCTGTATGCTGGAGCTGAACAGCACGTAGTTGATCGCCAGGATCAAAAGCGGCACCACGCTGTTGACGACCTGGAAGATGAGGTTGACCGGGCGCTCCAGCGTCCCGATGGCCGGATGCCTCAGCGTGTAGGCGAACAGCGCCACCCGGAAAGCCACCAGCGCCAGGAAATAGCCGATCTTGCCCAGCGGCGGCTCGTAGATGTTGAAAAACGCCAGCGAGAGTATCGGCGCCAGTATGTTCGGGCTGCCGACGCCCCAGCCGTACCGCTGGACGAACCATGTAAGCCACACCCAGATGATCGCGGCATACAGCAAGAGGTTCAGCCGCGGGCCGAGACGGTCGATGCACAGCAGGCAGGCGACCGTCGCCGCCAGCACGACGGCGGGCAGCCACTGCCATTGTCCGGCGGCGAAGCGCAGCAGAACCACGCTCACCAGGAAGTATGCGGCGAGTATCACCTCGCTGATGAACAGCGATTGGCGGTAGTATGCGGGCATGGTCTTGCCCGATTTGGGGACCTCCTGATGGAGGAAATCATGCAGAAAATTCATGGTGTCAGCCCCAACCCTCAGCATCAATCGGATGAATATCCGCCGGGCGAGCGATATGGCGGATTCCTCCAAATTAAGAACTTTCTGGATAGCATTTTATCACAGATTTGCGCCGCGGGCAACCCCCAAATCTCCCTCTTGCCTCATTTTGCCGTCCCTGCTATAATGGGGACAGACCAGACCGTCGGGAGGAGAGGTGCGTTATGAAGCGTTACACAGGGGTGATCTTTGACATGGACGGCGTGCTGTTCGACACGGAGCGCGTCTATCAGGAGAGCTGGCACGAAATCGCCGACGGGATGGGCGTCACGCTGGGGGACGGCTGGGTCGAGGCGATCTCCGGCACCAACGGCGAGGTGATGTGCCGGGCCATCGAAAAGTTCTACCACGTCCCGGACGGCGCGGAGATCATGAACGCCTGCAAGGGGCTGGTGCGGGACAAGCTGTCCCGGCACGTGCCGGTCAAGGCGGGCGTCCGGGAGATTCTGGATTTCTTCCGCGAGAGGAATCTGCGCATCGCCCTGGCCAGCAGCAGCACCCGGGCGCAGATACTGTCCAACCTGGCGCTCACGGGGCTCGGGGCCGCCTTCGACGCCATCGTCAGCGGCGAGGAGGTCACCGTCGGCAAGCCGGACCCGGAGATCTTCCTGCGGGCCGCGCGGGCGCTTCAGTGCCCCCCGGCGGAGTGCCTGGTGTTCGAGGACAGCAAGAGCGGCGTCCGGGCCGGACACGCCGCCGGGTGCGACACCGTCATGGTGCCGGACCTCATCGCCCCCTCCCCTGACATCGTCCCCCTCTGCTTCAGGATCTACGGCGATATGAACGCCGCCCTGGCGGACATGCGGAAACTAGAGTGTGTTTCTAAATGCCGGGAGATGCAGTTCCGAGTGGATTTGGCTGCATTTCAAGGCGATTTTCCGCAGGCTTAGTGGGGCTAAGTCAAGGGAAATCAACGCAGAAATGCAGCCAAAGACGCCGAAAATGCGCTCGGCATCGCGTCTGAACACGCGATGCCGGGGGTTTTTTATTGGCCATCATTCCAGTATGCGGCGTCCCCAGCTGAAATTGCGCTTGTAGAAATCGCTGGAGCCGGACACGAACTGGCTGATCATGACCTTCTTGCCGCTGGAGGAGGCGTGGATGAAGTACCCCTTGTCCAGGTAGATGCCGGTGTGGTCGCTCAGGTCGTTCTTGTTTGACGTATTCTGATCGGTATTGAAGCACACCACGTCGCCGCGCTTGAGGTCACTGATGCTGGTGATCTTGGTATAGCTGTTGTCATAGCCCTGCTTGTAGGCGCTGTCCTTCAGCTTGACGCTGATCTTGCCGAAGCACCAGTACACCAGGCCGCTGCAGTCGAAGCCCGCGGGGTCCGCCCCGCCGTCGTAGCCGCCGCCGTAGGTATAGGGCTTTCCGAGCTGGTTCTGCGCGTTGTAGATCATGTGCTCCAGCTTCTGCGCGTTGGTCAGATCGGCGCTGTACACGTCCTGATAGGACGCGATGCCCAGCTTCTCCATGGCCTCGGGCACCTTCACATCGGGCTTCTTTTCTTCGCCCGAGCCGCTCACGGTCAGTGAGGCGGTGGCGGTCTTGCCGTTGTAGGTGGTGACGGTGATGGTGGCCGTGCCCGCGGCGACGGCCTTCGCCACGCCGTTTTCATCGACGGTGGCGACGCCGGGGTTGCTGCTGGCGAACGCGCAGCCGCCCGCGGAACCCTTGGGCAGCTTGGCGGTGTACTGGAACGTCCCGCCCACCGCGACGGTCTTCTTGGCGGGGGTGAGGCTCACCTTCTTGGGGGCCTTCTTGACCTTCACCCTGCACTTGGCCTTCAGGCCGTTGGAGGTCTTGGCCACGATGGTGGCGGTGCCCTTCCTGACGGCGTAGATGGCGCCGGTGTTGGGATCGACCTTGACCACCTTCTTGTTCGTGGACTTCCAGGTGACCGGTGCGGAGCAGTTCTGCTTCCCCGTGTCGGACACCATGGTCAGCGGCAGCGCGCCGCGGCTCTCCTTGGCACCGAGGGAGAACGTGGTCGGCAGCGAAATGGCCGACGGCGCCGGCGAGGCGAACACGCTCACCTTGCAGGTGGCCTTCTTGTGGTTGTAGGTCACCGCCGTGATCACGGCGGTGCCCGCGCTCCTGGCGGTCAGCATGCCGTTGGCGTCCACGGTCGCCACGGCTTCGTTGCTGGAGGCATACACGGTGCCGGCGCTGGCCGCACCCTTGGTCATCTTGAGATTGAGCTGCACCGGCGCGCTGCCCGCGTTCACGCTCAGCTTCTTGGGCTTGAACTTGACCTTCTTGGGCGCGTTTTTGACCGTCACCTGTACGCTGGCGGTAGCCCCGCCGCAGGTAGCCGTGACGGTGGCGGTGCCCTTCTTCATGCCCTTGATGACGCCCGTGCCGGCATCCACCCTGACGATCTTGCTGTCGCTGGAGCTCCAGGTGACGGTCCCCGAGCCACCCGTGGCCGACAGGCCGCGGTAGGTCTCCTTGTAGCCCAGCGCGCACTGGGTCATGTTCAGCTGGAACACGGCCTCCGCCGCGACCTTCTCCGCGGTGGCGTCCGTCGCCGCGGCGTTCTCCTGGGATACCTCGGCCTCGGCGGCCACGCTTCCGGCGTCGGTCTGCGCCGTCTCGGCGGTCCCGGCGTCGGTCTGCGCCGCCTCCGCGGCCTCGGTCAGACGGCCCTCCGCAGCGTCCGTCGCCGCGGCGGCTTCGTCCGTGGCCTCGGCCCTAGTCTCGTCCGTCGCGCTCTCGGCGGTTTCCGCCTTGGACTCGTCCGCCGCTTCCCCGGTTGCTTCGGTTTTGTTTTCGTCCGCCGCGTCTCCGGCGGTCTCCGGCTTGTTTTCGTCCGCCGCGTCCCCGGTCCCGGTTTCCTCCGCCGCGCTCTCTTCGGTGTTCGTTGCTTCGCCCTCCACGATCGGGGCGTCTTCCCCGTCGGGTTCGGCGTCCGAAACGGTGTTTTCCGTCACTTCAACCGCAGCCTCGGCGGCGTCCTCCGCCGCGTCGGGCGTGCCGTCCACGACGGTCTCCTCACCGTCGGTCGCCGCCTCGCCCGCGTCCGCTTCGGGGACTTCGGTCACCATCTCGGCTTCGGCGTCCGCAAAGGCGCACGCCACCGTCTCCAGCACCCGGCTGAGGTCGCCCTCGTAGGGCGTCACCACTTCATTTGCGATCAGCGCGTCCAGATAGGCCTCGGTCTCGTCGGCGTCCAGCATGCGCAGGCCCTCCGCGGCCACGCAGCCGGTCACGACGCCGCGCTCGGTTGCAAAGGCCACCCTGAGCCAGTCCGCCGCGGCCTCTTCCAGCACCAGCACGGTGCAGTCCGCGCCCAGCGTGGCGATCACGGCGCCCTCGACGGCCTCCAGGACCGCCACGTCCGCCCGGTTGGTGCGCGCGTAGCGCGGCGCGTCGGCGACCTGCGCCTCGTCGGCCTCGACGGCCCGCGGGTCCTCCGGCGTCTGCGCGGGGGTCTCCTCCTCGTCTCCCAGGGTCAGCTCGCACTCCATCGGGGCGGCCTGCGCCCCGTCCCCGGCATCCTCCCCCGGCAGCTCCGCGGCGACGATGACCTCGTCCTCCGCCGCGTCCCCGTCGGGCGCGCCCTCCGGCCCGTGCTCTACCAGCGCGCTGGCCGCCTCATCCGACTCCCCGGAGGCACAGGCAAAGCTGCCCTGCGCACAGGAGAAGGTGATGATAAACGCCATCGCGCCGCTGACCCATCGTTTCATAGCAATCCTCCGGAACCAATCACAACTTTACACCATGTTATTTCATAGTATATCACATATTTTACCACATAACACAGTTTGCGTCAAGATTTTGTAACAAATCGATGTGTCATTTCTGTGTCAACTCAGGTCTATTTTGGGTGTCTGCCGGTAAAGAAAAGGGACGCCCCGCGGGGCGTCCCATTGATGGGGGCACGGCATACGCGGACGCCATGAATGGCGTCCCTACGATGGGGTTTGTACCAACATAACCCCTACTCCCTACTCCCTATCCTCTCGATCGCGGCGTTCAGGCGGCGCAGGGTCTCCTCCCGGCCCAGCAGATACGCGATCTCAAACGCCCCGCCGGGGGTGGACATCTGTCCTGAGATGGCGATGCGCACGGGCCAGAGCACCTGGCCGTTCTTCATGCCCAGCCCGGGAATGGCCTCCATCACGCGGTCGTGGAGCTCGGCCTCGGTCCACTCGCCGACGCCCTCCAGTATGGGTTTGACGGCATGAAGCGCGGTGGCGGCGCTCTCCAGCGTGGATTTCTGCTTCTTGTTGACGTAGAAGTCCAGCGGATACTCCGGCATGTCCTTTAAAAACCGTATCATGTCCGGCAGCTGGCTGAACACCTCGGTGCGCCCCTGCAGTAGCTCCGCCAGGCGTCTGAAGTCGTACTTCTCCGGGTCCAGCACCCTGGCCATCCAGGGGGTGGCGATCTCCAGGTACTTCTCCGGGGACAGCTTGCGGATGTACTCGGCGTTGAACCAGTTGAGCTTCTGCATGTCGAAGAAGGAGGGCGACTTGGACAGCCCCTCGAGGTCAAAGACCTCCTCCAGCTCCCCGAGCGTGTAGAACTCCCGCTCGCCGCGGGGGCTCCAGCCCAGCAGCACCAGGTAGTTGATGACGGCCTCCACCAGATACCCCTCGGCCAGAAGGTCCTCGAAGGACGGGTCCCCCTGGCTCTTCGACATCTTGCGCTTGACGACGGCCTTCACGGGGTTGCCGTTTTCGTCGGTGGTCATCTGGTACTCGCCGGTCTTCTTGTCGCGGTAGGTGCCCTCCACCATCACGGGGGTGAGGTGGACGTAGGTGGGCGGGGTCCAGCCCAGCGCCTCGTAGAGCAGGTTGTACTTGGGCGCGGAGGAGAGGTACTCGTTGCCGCGCATCACGTGGGTGATGCCCATCAGGTGGTCGTCGATGACGTTGGCGAAGTTGTAGGTGGGCAGGCCGTCGGCCTTGATGAGCACGTTGTCGTCCAGCGTGTCGCAGTCCACCTCCACGTGGCCGTAGATCACGTCGTCAAAGCCCGCCTTGCCCGTGGTCGGAATGTTCTGGCGGATGACATACGGCTCCCCGGCGTCCAGCTTCGCCTGAATCTCCTTCTTGGTCAGATGCAGGCAATGCTTGTCGTACTTGAAGCCCTCGCCCTTCGCCTCGGCAGCAGCGCGGGCCGCCTCCAGGCGCTCCTTCGTGCAGAAGCAGTAGTAGGCGTGGCCCGTCTCGATCAGCTTTTTCGCGTAGGGCATGTAGGTGTCCTTGCGCTGGGACTGTATGTAGGGGCCGCAGGGGCCGCCCACGTCCGGGCCCTCGTCGTGCGTCAGGCCCGCGATCTTGAGCGAATTGTAGATCACGTCGATGGCGCCGGGCACCTCGCGCTCCTGGTCGGTGTCCTCAATGCGCAGTATGAACTTGCCGCCCTTCCGCCGGGCCCACAGATAGGTGTACAGCGCCGTCCGCAAATTCCCCAGGTGCATGTAGCCCGTGGGGCTCGGCGCAAAGCGTGTGCGTACTTCCATTTGAAGTCACTCCTCGTCCATCACGTCAAACGCGAAGATCGTGGTATAATCATACTTCTCCCCGGCGCGGAGCACGGAATCGATGAACTCGGGGTGATTGACGGAATCCGGGGCGTACTGGGTCTCGAGGCAGAAGCCCTCGTGAGGCGCGTACACGCGGCCGGAGCGCCCGGGGTTCTTGCCGTGGAGGTTGTTGGCGGTGTAGAACTGCACGGCGGGCATGTCGGTGAACACGTCCATCACGCGGCCGGAATCGGGGTCGGAGACCTCGGCGGCGAAGCGCAGGCCGGCCTCGAAGTCGTTGATGTTGAAGTTGTGGTCAATGCCGGTGCCGAAGCGGAGCTGCTCGTCGTTCGGGGTCATGTCCAGCCGGTCGCCGACGCGGGTGGGCTCGCGGAAGTCAAAGGGCGTGCCGGTGACGTCCCGCTGCTCGCCGGTGGGGATGCAGCGTGCGTCCACCACGGTGAAGGTGTCGCAGTTCATCTCAAAGATGTGGTCCACGATCTTCTTGCCGCTGGCCTCGCCGCACAGGTTGAAGTAGGTGTGGTTGGTCAGGTTGCACAGGGTGTCCTTGTCGGACACGGCCTCGTAGCGGATCATCAGCTCATTGTCGTCGGTGAAGGTGTAGGTGACCATCACCCTGAGCGTGCCAGGATAGCCCTCCTCGCCATCGGGGCTTGTGTACTTCAGGATCAGCTGGTCCTGGCAGATGCCCTCGATGGGGGTCACGTCCCACAGCTTGAGGTTGAAGCCCACGTTGCCGCCGTGCAGGTGGGTGACGCCCTTCTCGTTCTTCGCAAGCGTCAGCTTCTGGCCGTTGAGCGTGCACTCGCCGTTGGCGATGCGGTTGCCCACGCGCCCGATCAGCGCGCCGAGGTAGCCCACGGTGGGCACGTAGCCGCCCACGTCATTGTACCCCAGCACCACGCTGTCCAGCTTGCCGTCTTTGTCCGGCACGTTGATGGCACGGATGATGCCGCCGTAGTTGGTGATTTCGACCGATGCGCCGGAGGCGTTCGTCAGGATGTACAGATCGGCCTGGCGTCCGTCCGCCAGCGTGCCGAAGCTCTTCTTCACGATACTCATTTATTATACCGCCTTTCAGGTTTATTCACCGTTACTATAATACATGGTTTTGGGTGGATTTTCAAGGGGCAAATCCCCTATTTCTTCTTCCCTCCCAGCCGGATGCGTATTGGCTTCGCGGCGCTCTTCGCCGCCTCGGGCCGGGGCGCGAACACGGGCACGGGGGGAACGTCCCTGTCCGGGGCGGGCACCTCGACCGGCGCGACCGGTGCGACCGGCGCGACCGGTGCGACCGGTGCGACC
>CACXBB010000055.1 GCA_902765735.1 uncultured Eubacteriales bacterium
CTCCGCCTCAACCTGCTCCTCGGAGACGATTCCCGCCACGCCGCCGAAGTGGTCCACGTGGGAATGCGAATACATGACGGCCTTGATGGGATAATCCCCGAGATTCTCCTTCACCAGATCATAGGCGGCCCGCGCGCATTCCACGGTCATCAGCGGATCGTACACGATCCAGCCCGTATCGCCCTTGATGAAGGTGATGTTCGACATGTCGTAGCCGCGCACCTGGTAGATGCCGTCCATGACCTCGAAGAGGCCGTAGATGTGGTTCAGCTGGGCGTTTCGCCACAGGCTGGGGTTGGCGGTTCCGGGCGCGTCCTCCGACAGGCAGGCATACGCATCCTGGCTCCAGACGATCTTCCCGGTGTCATCCTTGATGACCAGGCTCTCGGGCGCCGCGATCAGTCCGCGCTGCGCGTTCTCCAGCTCGCGCTCATCCCCGAAGTCCAGCAGCGCGTACACCTGATCGTTCGCGTCGATGGTGTATTGCGTCGCCTCCTTCGTATCGGCATTCAGGCCAAGGTCGTGAGCGGAGGATTCCGCCAGTCCACAGGTTGAGAGCAAAAGAACGGCAACAAGTGCGATGCTGAACCATGTCTTCTTCATTTTTCCCATTCCTTTCCGCCTTCTTCTCTTGCGCGGCTGCGCCCGTCTGAAGATATCCCGCATATCTTCTATGATAGTCATTCTATCATAGAGTTAACGGGATGTCAATGCTGCGTTAACGATAGGGGGTTGCCATTGACTTGAGCTGTATGGTAACGGGGGAACGACCTCTTCCGGCTTAATGCCTTGCGGCATTAAGCCACCTTCCCCTGAAGGGGAAGGCTTTTGGATACGCTTCCCTATGCCTTCCCCTTCAGGGGAAGGTGGCAGCCCGTAGGGCTGACGGAAGAGGTCGTGCCTTCCCCTTCAAGGGGTTCGAGCGCCCGGATCGCCCGATAGCGGTCCCTCAATAAATCTCCTGCTCGGTCACGCACTCCGACTTGATCTTCCCCACCAGGAACTGCAGCGCCTCGATCACATGGGGCCGGATGTCGCCGCCGATCATCACATACATGATGTCGTCGCCCACCGCCAGTTCGCCCTCGTTCAGCCAGACCCGCGCGTAGAATATGCCGGGCAGCGCCAGCGCCTCCTCCGTTGCCTTGCGCACCTTTTCGGGGTCCGACGAGAAGCGTATGCCCTTCACGGGCTTCGCGCCGCCGTCGCCGTCCCGCACGCGGGCGCGGGCGTCCTCCCGCACCACGCCGTTGTGGATCAGGAACATGCCCGTCCGCGCCAGCTTTTCCGAGGCCTTCGCCTCTCTGAGCCAGGCGTCCATGGAGGGCGCCTCGCGCTTTGCCGCCGCGGGGGCCGCGCAGTCGGCGGAGCCCTCCGACATCAGCATCTTTAGGCCGTGGTCCAGCGCGGGCAGCACCGCCGCCAGGTTCTCCCGCGCCGCCTTCTCGCTGCCGGGCAGGTTCACGATCAGCGTGCGGTCCAGTATGCCCGCCGCGCCCCGGGACAGGCAGCCCCTGGGGGTGATCTTCATGCTCTCGGCGCGCATGAGCTCCGAAAGGCCCGGGGTCTCGCGCTCGATGACGTCAAGCGTCGCCTCCGGGGTGATGTCCCGGGGCGAGAATCCCGTGCCGCCGGTGGTCAGCACCAGGGCGATGCCCTTCGCGGCGAATCCCCTCAATGCCTCGGCGATCTGCGCCCGCTCGTCCGGGAGTATGGCCCCGCCGACGACCTCATAGCCCGCCCGCAAAAGCATCTTGCTGAGCGCGGGGCCGCTGGTGTCCACGCGCTCGCCCCGGGACCCTTTGTCGGATATCGTCAGTACCGCCGCCGTGTAGCCCATCATTCATCCTCCCTTTCAAAGTCCCCGTGGACGCCGCCCGACTTCTTCATAAGCCGTATGTCGGTAATCACCATGTCCCGCTGCACCGCCTTGCACATGTCGTAGACCGTCAGCGCGGCGACGGACACCGCCGTCAGCGCCTCCATCTCCACGCCCGTCCGGCCGCCCGTGCGCACCGCGGCGGTGATCTCCACCGACAGGCGCGCCTCGTCCAGCGTCAGGGACAGGTCCACGCCGTCCAGCAGGACCGGATGGCACATGGGGATAAGGTCCGGCGTGCGCTTCGCGCCCATGATGCCGGCCACCTGTGCCACCGTCAGCACGTCGCCCTTCTTGACGCCGCCGCTGCGGATCAGGTCGAACGTCGTCCGGTTCAGCAGCACGCGCCCCGCGGCCACCGCCGTGCGCGCGGTGATGCCCTTGTCGCCCACGTCCACCATGCGGGCGCGGCCTTCATCGTTGAAGTGGGTAAAGTCCTTCGTCTGTTCCATCAGAAAATCCGTCAGCTCCTCGTCCTCGTCCCATCCGAACCGGGGGACGTTTGCCGCCATGGCTGTATCGGTCACCACGGCGATGTAGTTTTCCGGCGGCTCCGGCAGCAGCTTGCCCGCCGCCGCGCGGCACAGGCCCACCCGGGGGATGGGCGCGTATTTGAAGCCCTCCACCAGTATAATGTCCGCGTCCGAAAGGGCGGTAATCGCCTCCCGCAGCCGCCGTTCGGGCGCGTCCCCGGGCCCGATCAGCACCACACTCTCCGCCCCGGCCGCGCGAAGTCGGCCGGAGTCCTTGCCGTCCTCGCAGGGGTCGATGCCGTGCACGTCGTGCTTCACCACCGCCACGCGCACGCCCCGGGCCTTCATACGGCGGATGACCTTCTGAAGGAGCGTCGTCTTGCCCGTGCCCGACCAGGCGGAAAAGCCGATCACATGCGCCATATTCAGCCTCCGATCCGGTTCATGCTCCGGTTCGCGCCGCTTCGGGACTCGTAGGATAAAAGCGGGTGGCGCTCCGGCTTGGCGGTGCAGGCCGCGAGAAACTGCCGCCGCATGCCCTCCGCGTCCAGGCCCTTGAGGGGATACTCCCGGGGGGAATGCAGGCACGGCTTGACCCTGCCGTCCGCCGTCAGCCGAAGCCGGTTGCACCGGCCGCAGAAGTGGGCGCTCAGCGGCGAGATCAGCCCGATACTCCCCTGCCCGCCCGGCAGGCGGTACAGCCGCGCCACGCCGTCGCTCTCCGCGATCGGCTCAAGCTCCGGCAGCGCCTCGACCACCCGGCCGCAGGGGATGAACGCCTCCGGGCCGAACGCCGCCACCTCCGCCATCGGCATCAGCTCGATGAAGCGCACGTCCACCGGCCAGCGCTCGGAGAGCCGCGCCAGCGGGCGGATCTCGTCGTCGTTGAAGCCGCCGATGAGCACGGCGTTGATCTTGACGCGCGCAAAGCCCGCCTCCAGCGCCGCCTCGATGCCCTTTAGGGCGTCGTCCAGCGACCCCACGCGGGTCATCCAGGCGTACCTGTCCGCGTCGAGGGTGTCCAGGCTGATGTTCAGCCGGTTGACGCCCGCCGCTTTCAGCGGCTTTGCCAGCCGGGGCAGCAGCGCGCCGTTGGTGGTCAGGCAGATCTCCTCGATGCCGGGCGTCATGGCCGCGCCCTCGCAGATGGCGAGTATGTTCTTTTTCACCAGCGGCTCGCCGCCCGTGATGCGCAGCTTGTGCATGCCCAGCGTCGCCGCCACGCCCACGGCGCGGAGCATCTCCTCCTGGGTCAGCATCTCCTCGTGGCGGCGCTTGCAGACGCCCTCCGCGGGCATGCAGTAGCGGCAGCGCAGGTTGCAAAGCTCCGTCACGGACATGCGCAGGTAGGTGATCTCGCGGCCGAAGCCATCTCTCATGGGAATATCCTCCGATTCGATCAGTACCGCCCGAAGGTGCAGTTCGGATAGTGGCACGCGCCGCACATCTGGCACAGACCGCCGTCGCCCAGGCGGATGAGATCGTCCTTCGTGATTTCCTCCCCCGCGTGGATCGCGGGCAGCAGCACGTCGAATATGGTCGTGGGCAGCGCGATGGCGGCGCCCGGCACGCCCAGCGCCGGGATGTCGCCCAGGTAGGCCACCAGCGTCATGTTCCCCGGCTGGGCGGGCACGCCGTGGCTGACCACCCGCGCCCCGAGGCGGCGCACCGCCGTGGGCGTCACGTCGTCGGGGTCCACCGACATGCCGCCGGTGAAGATCAGGAAGTCCGCGCCCTGATCGAGGAACGCACGGGCGGCGTCGACGATCATGTCCACGTCGTCGTCGCAGAGCGTAACGCCCAGGACCTCCCCCGGGTAGGCCGCCAGCTTGCGGCGCACCACCGGCTCGAACTTGTCCTGGATGCGCCCGGTGTACACCTCCGAGCCGGTGACGATAACCCCCGCCCGCCGCGGCTTATAGGGCAGCAGGCGCAAGAGCGGGCGCTCCCGGCAGAGTGCTTCGGCGCGGATGATCTGACTCTCCTGCGTCACCAGCGGCACGACGCGCATGCTGGCCAGACGCATGCCCGGCTTCACAGGGTAGTGGTCCGGCAGGGTGGATATCGTGAGGTCGCCGATGCCGTTCACCTGCCGGAGCAGGTCCGCGTCCACCCGGAGCATGCCCTCGATATCCGCCGTCAGCAGCACCTTGCCCTCGGAGGGGCCGGTGTAGTGCGCGCCTGCCACGGGGGCCATCGCCGCCATGCGCAGCGCGCAGTCCTCCTCGTGCAGCTCGCCCGCGTTCTCCTCCCAGATGAACACCGTGCGCTTGCCCAGGTCCTTGAGCTTCTCCACGTCCGCTTCCCCGATCACGTGGCCGCGGCGAAACGCCGCGCCCTTGAAGCCGTCGCGCATTTCCGTGATGTCGTGGCAGAGGGTCATGCCGACCGCCTTTTCAACCGCTACCTTCTTCATAGCAAAAACCCCTTCAGTATCGTTCCCGCGCTCAGCGGCTCGCTTCCGGCGGGCACCACCGCCATGGCGTTGCAGCCGATCATGCTGCTGATGACCCCATTGCCCTGATCCCCGGGCAGGCGCAGCATTGCCCGCCCGCCGTCGATCTCCAGAACCCCGCGCAGCAGCCGCGTGGTCCGGCTCCTCTTTTCAAAGGGCGCCGCCAGCGTCAGCTCGATCTCACGGGGCAGATAATCCGCCAAGCCGCACAGCTTCTTCACCGCGGGCCGGGCGACGGCATAGTAATTCGTCATCGCGCTGGCGGGATTGCCGGACAGCGCCATCACGGGCTTTTTTCCCGCCATGCCGTAGCAGCACGCCATGCCCGGCTTCAGCGCCACGCCCTTAAACAGCGTCTCGACGCCGCAGCCCGCCATGGCGTCGGGCGTCAGGTCGCAGTCCCCCACGGAGACGCCGCCGGTGAGCGCCAGCGCGTCGCAGCGGCCCAGGCCGTCGTCGATCAGCGCCGCGATGGCCTCCGCGTCGTCGCCCGCGCAGCCGATGAACACCGGCTCCGCGCCGTCCCGCCGAAGCGCCGCGGCAAGCGCGTAGCGGACGGTGTTGTAGATCCTGCCGGGCAGAAGCGGCCGGCCGGGCTCGATGAGCTCCAAGCCCGTGGAGATGACGCCCACCCGCGGCACGCGGTAGACCTCCGGGCGGGCGATGCCCTGCCCCGCCAGCGTGGCTGCCAGCCCGCTGTCGATCGGCAGGCCCGGCGAAGCCAGAACGTCGCCGGCCCGGACGTCCTCGCCCGCGCGGATCACGTTGCTGCCGGGGGCCGCGGGTCTGAACAGCGTCACCGTTTTATCGGTGAAGCGGGTCTCTTCAAACGGCACGATGGCGTCCGCGCCCTCCGGCAGCGGCGAGCCCGTCAGCACCTTGACCGCCGTGCCGGGCGCGACTGCGCATCTGCCGACGTGCCCCGCGGGGATTTCCCCGACGATTTCGAGGGTCACGGGGTGCGCACCGTCGATGCCGATGGTGTCCGCCGCGCGAAAGGCGTAGCCGTCATAGGGCGAGCGGTCGAAGGGCGGCACGTCCTCCGCGGCCACCACCTTCGCGGCCAGCACGCGCCCGGCGCAGTCCGCCAGAGGCACCCGCTCGCTGTCCGGCGGCGCGACCCGCGCAAGCAGCAGGTCCCTCGCCTGCGCGTAATCCATGGCATCGTTCCACATATCGTTTCCCTCCCGCGACATCGCGCGTTATGAAAGGGGGGTGAAGCCGACCGACTCGAACACCGCCGACGCCTCGGGGCCGGTCAGGTAGTCCAGAAACGCCCGCGCGGCCGCCTCGTGCCCGGTGATGTTCAGCACCGCGGCGGGGTAGATCACCTGGCCGCACATGTCGGGAGTGGCGGTGTCCGCCACGGTCAGGCCGGCGGAGAAGGCGTCGGTGGCGTAGATGACGCCGCAGTCCACGGCGGCCTCGGCCACCTGGGACGTCACCTCCTTGACGTTCGAGCCGTAGGTGACGACCCCGGCGGCGGCCAGTTCATCCTCATTCAGTTGGTAATAAGCGAGAATTTTCTGGGTGTACTGTCCGACGGGCACGTCGGCGTTGCCCATGGCCATGAGCACGCTGCCCGCCGAGAGGCGCTCGGCGAGGTCGTCATAGGATGTGATGCCCGCCGGGTTCCCCTCCGGCACGGCCAGCGCCACCCGGTTCTCCAGCAGGTCGATCCGCGTGCCCTGCAACACGAAGTCCAGCCCGTCGGGGTTGGCGTCGGCATCCGCGCTTATGTCCAGCTGGTTCATCTGCTTCGGGGCGGCGGAGATGAAAACGTCGCACGCCGCGCCCTCCTCGATCTGGGTCTTGAGGGTGCCCGAGGAATCGAAATTGAAGATGAGCTCGACCTCCGGGGCGACCTCGGCGTACAGCGCCTGGATACGGGTCAGCGTCTCGGTCATGGACGCCGCGGCAAACACGATGAGCTCCGTCTTTTCCTCGGCGACGGCGCCGGCCGCGACGAGCGCGAGCGCCAGCGCCAGCATCAAAGCAAAGGCTTTTTTCATGGATCATTCCTCCTGTTTGTCATATTTGAACGGCAGGCGGAACGACCCGTAAGGGCATGATCCACGCATAAAGACAGCCGTCCCCTTTTCAATACGGAAGGTTGCCCCGTTTCCGGGACAGCCCTTGCGGAAACACCGATTGAAAATGGGACGGCGCGCGTGCCCGTCGGTCTTCTTTTCAATGAGGAAGGCTGGCCCGTTTCCGGGACAACCCTTGGGGATGGCTCCCCCGCGTTTCCGCGCGGCCCGGACGCCATAGCGCATGCCTTAGGCGAAGGGGCTCGAAGACTTCTCGTGTCGTATTCAATAGTGGTTAAGACAATGATAACACAAAAAGCGGAACATGTCCATCCGTTTTCAGCGATAATCACAGAATACCTTGTCATGCGCAAATTCCCATATTATAATAAATGGCAGATGGACGCGACCCGGGTACGGACGACAACCTGCGCACACGAAAGGAGACCTGCCTGTGAAGATCCATGGAACGCTGTGCGGACAGGAGATTCTTCATGAAGGACGGCAGGATCCTGACCGAGCGCGCGCATCAGGAACTGCTCGACACCTGCGAGGCGTATCAGTCCCTGGCTGCCATGGATAAGGGCGGCGAAAACGGGAATTCCGCGTAATTGTGGAGTGGGTTTCCGAAATGCGCTTCAGGTTCGCGGAGATGGGTTTCAAGTGCTTCCGTATGAGTATCAATTGGACGAGGATTTTCCCACCGGCATGAAGGCGGAGCCGAACGAAAAGCATTGTGCGGTGTTTCCTTAACGCTCAAATCGTCTGTCCGTTCAGGATACTCGTCGGTACGACGATGCGCCGGTTCTCGATCGGCTGCCGCTTCATCTGGCGAATCAGCAGGTCGCAGGCGTTGGAGGCAATCAGCCGGGTATCCTGCTGGATGGAGGTGATGTTCAGTATGAGCCGGGTGGCGACGGAGACGCCGTCATAGCCGATGATCCTCACGTCCTCCGGCACGCGGATGCCCATCTCCGTCAGGGACAGATACGCGCCGAGGGCGCGCCAGTCGCTGATGGCGAACACGCCGTCGAAGGCAAAGCCGCTGCTGATCAGGTAGCGGATGGCCTGCTTGCTCTCATCCAGGACCTCCCGCACGCGGGGGGTTTTTATGATGCGGTCCTCATGAAGTTCGATCCCGTGCTTGCGAAACTCGTCCCGGAAGCCCTCGAAGCGCCGCCGCATCCTGTGGGAGACGGAGGAGGAGCCCAAGAGGATCGGCTGTAGGCAGCCCTTGCGATACAGCTCCTGCGCCGCCATCACGCCGGAGACGTACTGCTCGCTGGACACCTGGCAGATTTCCCCGGTGACCTCCGGCGAATCCTTGCAGTCGATCCACACGTGGGGGAGGCGCTGGTTCAGCATGGATTTGACGGAGAGATAGTCGCAGGTCATCAATATCACGCCGCAGACGTTGGAGTCGTAGACCATCCTGAGGATGTCCGGCAGCGCCTCCCGGCGATAGCCGAGGCTGGCGTTGATCATCTGAAGCCCCGCCTCAAGCAGACAGTCGTGCAGATGGATCAGCAGCGCGTGGTAGTAGTCGTTGACCTGTGTATCGATGATGACGCCCACCTTCTGTATGCCGGAAGCCGGCGCGGACAGCGCGGCCTGATAGCCGGTTTCCGCGACCGCCGCCATCACCCGCTCCCGCATGGCCTCGGACACATTGGCGTCGCCCTTCAGCGCGCGGGACACCGTCGCAATGGATACGCCGCAGCGCTCGGCGACCGTCTTGATGGAAACGTCTTTCTTCGCGGGCATCTCTGCACACCCCTTTACGGTTTTTGTTGGCTCTTCGCGGATAGTTGTGGGATTTCAACTCCCTCCGTCACCGCTCCGCGGTGCCACCTCCCTGACTCCCTCCGTCAGCGCTGTGCGCTGCCACCTCCCTCGGAGAGGGAGGCCTTGGGTTCGCCGCCAAAAGGCTCCCGTCATGGCCCCCTCTCCGAGGGGGCTGTCAGCGAAGCTGACTGGGGGAGTGAAGGGAGCTGGCGCGCAGCGCCTGAGGGGAAAACAATAAAGCTCTCAACCTGAAAATTTACATCTTATGATGTAATATTTTCAACTATTTAATTGTGCATTCTGACGAAATGCTGTAAATTTACCAATATGTATTGACAAGCATTCGATGTTAATATACAATTTGAGATGTAAAGATTCAATCATAAATGTATCAATACATTTCAGGAGGAGAGAACCATGGCAAAGAACTATGCGGGAATCGCAAAGGACGTGCTTCGGCTGGCGCTCATCGGCGCGGACGGCGTGCTGAACCTGGCGGGCTCGTCGCTGACGGGCATCAGCCGATGGTTCTCCACCGGCGCAACGCTGGCGGCGGTGATCGAGCACGCCCATCAGGAGCTTGAATTGAAGGGGACCTTTGACCCCGAGGTCATGTCCGTGGTGTACCTGATCAATTCGATCGGCAAGACCAACAGCGTGCAGGCGAGCCTGGTGGCCTGGGCGGCGACGTTCGGCTGCCACCTGATCCCCCGCGCGCCGCGGGAGCAGGTCTACCGGGTCCGGCGCGAGGGTCGCCGTACCACACTGATCCCCGTGCGAAGCAGCCGCGACGGCATGGACTTCGCGGGCGCCATGCTGCGCCGCGGCACGGAGATGCTGACAAAGGAAAGATAAGGTGGAAGGATCGTATGTTTGGATGGAGCGAAAATACTGTGTGGAAGGGCATATTGATCGGCGTCGGCATCAGCGCCGTCGGCTTCTATGCCTATAAGAAGAACGAGGACAGGGTGGACGCCTTCCTGCGCCGCCACGGCATGGACATCAAACCGCGCGTCGCGGACTATGAGACCATGTCCGTGGAGGAGCTGATGCGCACGAAGGAGACCCTCGAGGACCTGATCGCCGAAAAGGAGATGCAGGAGCAGAGCGTTACCGTCGAAGCGTCCGAGGCAGAAGCCTGATCGTCTCCGCCACGCAGTGCCGTCGGTTCACGGCGGTGCTGTATGTCCGCCATGGAGTTAGTCTATACTAATTATTTGGGATGCGGAAGGCCTGCGCGATGCTGGCGGTCATCTTCTGCGCTCTGACCGTCTGGTCGATTTTGATGTATCGCGCCTTTTCCTACGACGGCAAGAGGCTGCCCTGGCTGCTCAGGCTGTACACGCGCACGGACGACGAGAAGCTAATCGAACAGTTCTCCGCCGCGCCGGAGCGCATCTCCCTTGAAACGCTGAAAAACGCCATGGACGAGGCGCTGAAGCTCTACGGGGCCATCGACGGCTTTGCGCCGGACCCCGACGCCCGCGTGGCGATCTGGCACGGGGAAAAGGAGCCGAACATGAAGACCGCCGTGCAAAAGCTCAAGTGGGCGTTTCCCGGTGCGGAGGATCATCCGTTCGCCGGGTACGGCCACGGCGAGATCATCGCCCACCCGGATGTGATGGTGGAGGAGATCCGGCGATTCCTGGCCAAGTAGTTTGAAGGCGAGGTGCATGTGATGATCGTTCAAAGAACGTCCGTTTTCCCCGCGCCGCGGGACGTGGTTTTCGGGAAGCTGCAAAGGCTGGAGACGCTGCAGGCAATTGCGAAGCCCTGGGCGACCTTTGAGCCGGTCGGCGATGTCGGGGACGTCTGGACGGTCGGCGGCGTGACGTCTTACAGGTTCAGGCTCTTTGGGGTGATTCCCTTCGGAATCCATACCATCCGCATCGTTCGATTCGATGGGAATGGCGTCAGCAGCAGGGAGGGAAATGAACACGTGCCGGTGTGGAATCACGACATTACGCTGGAGGCACTGGACAATGCGCATACGCGATATACTGATCGCGTTGAGATACGCGCCGGTTGGAAGACGCCGCTCGTCTGGCTGTGGGCAAGGGGTTTCTACGCACACCGGCAGCGAAAATGGATCAGGCTTTTGGAGGCGGAGCAATGATCACGACGCTCGTCGCATTGGCGGTCACCTGCGCGCAGCTATAGCGTGGATTGCATTGCGACTTGGAACATAAGTAATACTGAGGCGAGGCGAATGAACATACAAATCGCATTGGGTATCCTGATCCCGTTCCTGGGCACAAGCCTGGGGTCGGCGCTGGTATTCCTTTTAAAAAAGCAGCTTTCCGTTCGCGTGCAGAAGATGCTCACTGGCTTCGCGGCGGGGGTGATGGTGGCGGCCTCGTTCTGGAGCCTGCTGCAGCCCGCGCTGGACGCGAGTGTCGGCATGGGCGCGCTGTCGTTTGTGCCTGCCGCCGTCGGCTTTTTGGTCGGCATGGGTTTTCTGCTCCTGCTCGACATGATCACCCCGCACATGCACATGGACCGACAGCACGAGGGCCCGCAGAGCGGCTTCAAGCGCACCACCAAGCTGATCCTGGCCGTTACGCTGCACAACATCCCCGAGGGCATGGCGGTGGGCGTGGTCTACGCGGGATTCATCGGCGGCAGTACGGGCATCAGCGCCGCGGGTGCGCTGGCACTGGCGTTGGGCATCGCCATACAGAACTTCCCCGAGGGCGCCATCGTCTCCATGCCGCTGCTGGCGGAGGGCATGCCGAGGTGCAAAACCTTCTGGATGGGTGTGCTGTCCGGCGCGGTGGAGCCCGTCGCCGCCGTGGTGACGCTGCTGGCCGCGGGCCTGGTGACGCCGATTCTGCCCTACTTCCTCGCATTCGCGGCGGGAGCGATGATGTATGTCGTGGTGGAAGAGCTGGTGCTGTATACGAAGGCCACGTGGAAGAGCTGGAAAAACCAGGACTACTGGCTGATTGGGAAAAAGACGGATTATTCCCTGTTTGAAAGGACCCACATGTTTCTGTGGTATGGGATCAGGGGAACGGTTGACAGGAAGCTTTCGGCCAATCTGGACAGGCTGAAGGCGACGGGCTACCCCTTTGAACTCAAGGTATTTACCGGCCTCGGACACGGCGGGCTTGCCGGGGAGCATCCCGCCCAGTTCGTGGAAGAGGTCACGGCGGCATATCAAAAGAGCTTGAGCGAAACCGACCTGGCGTCAGAAACCGATTATCCTGTTTTTGTTCCCTTCATGGGCTCTTGAGTGTTTTCGACGCGCAGGCCCATGAAAGCCCCGTATATACTACAAGTTGGATTGTCGACAGAAGCAACCCGTTTTCCACACTCCTTTGATCGTGATTGATGTGCATATTTTAATTGACAACCGCTTTCATCCAATGCAGTTCCAGCGGTAAATTTCGTGTTATTTCACGAACAGTCTTGACTGTCACGCAGACATGGTTTAAAATAATTTCAGTCAATGATGTAATTGGTAATAATTTGTTCAACAGACGGAGGCGCATATGGGTTTTGATCCGGTAAAAGACGCCATGCGCAAGGCGGCGACAAAGCAGAAGATCATCGAGACCGGCTTTCGCGTATTTGCCGAGCGAACCATCGACGCGGCGAACCTGACGGACGTCGCGAATGCCGCCGGGGTATCCGCGCCCACGGTTTACAGCTATTACAGCTCCAAGGAGCCGCTGGTCATGGACATCAGCGTCTGGGCATGGGCGCAATACACAGCCGAATGCGACCGCAAACCGGAAAAGCCGGACAGCACAGCGGCCGAGATATTCGAGTATTATCTGGATTCTTTCATCGATCTGTACCGCAACCATCGGGACATCCTCCGCTTCAACCAGTTCTTCAACGTCTACGTGCAGCGCGAGAGCCTGTCCGGCGAAAAGATCCAGCCCTTTTTAAGCGCCGTGGACGCGCTGGCGCAGCGGTTTCACATATGCTATGAGAAGGCGAAGGTCGACGGCACGTTGCGCACGGACATCCCGGAGCGGGAGATATTCTCCCGGACGCTCCACATCATGCTGGCCGCGGTCACCCGTTACGCGGTCGGGCTGGTATACGACGCCGGCATTCCGCCGGAGGAAGAACTGCTCTACCTGAAGGACGTACTGCTCAAAGACCATGTAATACAGCCATCCCGCGCATAAAGGGACTCCTGAGGAGGAAAAGACCATGAAGCATACCGCCAAAAGAGCGCTGGCACTTTTCATCGCGCTGCTGCTGGCGATGCCGACGTTTGCATTTGCGGAAGCGCCGGAGGACCCGGTCGTCGGGACCGAAAACGCCTCTGACACCGCCGATCAGGAGGAGATCATCACCTGCGTGGACATCGACCCGCCGGTGCCGGAGGCGGAGGCGCCCCAGTGGGCGACCCCGACGAGCCGGTCGATCAGGACCCCGGAATCGTCGAAGGCCTGACGCTTGATCCGGAGGAACCCGTCGGGAATGATGCCATCATCGAGAACGACATTGCCGCCGGGGATGATGGCATCGCCGGGAATGATGCCACCGTCGGGGACGACACCACCGTCGGAGACGATGCCATCGTCGGGGACGATGCTGCCGCCGTGAATGATGCCATCGTCGGGGACGATACTGCCGACGGAGCGGGCGTGTTCCCGGACGACGAGACGTCGATTGTAGAAGCCGAAGCGCCCGCCGAGGCGCCCGTCTCCGAAGCGGAACCCGCGCAGGAAACGGTCGAAACACCTGCCTCCGAGGCGGAACCCACGCAGGAAACGGTCGAAACACCTGCCTCCGAAGCGGAACCCGCGCAGGCACCGGCCGAAGCGCCTGTCTCCGAAGCGGAACCGGTCCGCGTGGTATTCGTCGCCGCGCCCGAAACGGCCGTGGTGACAGTCTACGCCGTCGCCAAAGGCTCCCTCTCCGAGGGAGCTGGCACGCGAAGCGTGACTGAGGGAGTCCTCTCCGAGGAAGATAGCGCGGCAGCACCGGAGGGAGTCGTCACCGAAGAGGAAACGACCTCTTCAGTCTCGCCTGATGGCGAGCCAGCTTCCCCCTGAAGGGGAAGCCTCCGAGGAGGCGCAGCCCTTCGACCAGTCCATGATCGTGGGCGGCTATGAAGGCGCGGGCGGCAATATCACCGTCAGCGGCGGCACGGTCACGGCCACCGGCAACAACAGCGCGGGCATCGGCGGCAGCTACAGCGGCGCGGGCGGCAATATCACCATCAGCGGCGGCACGGTCACGGCCACCGGCGGCAGCAACGGCGGTAAGGGCATTGGCGGCGGCAGCATCGGCGCGGACGGCACCTTGGCGCTGAGTTATATGAGCGAATCCGTGAATTACATGAGCGTCTATGCTACCAGCTATGGCTGCGATGTGACAATAGGCTCTGGCTGCTCCTTCAAAACCGTGGATGGATCGACGGTTATCATGTCCGGCAATGATATCGGCAATGCTGCGGGCAAGGTCATCGTTCCCGCGGATAGCACCGAGGAGAAGGTTTCAGTGGCCTATGTGAACGCCGCGGGCAGGGACATGGGCCAGCGGGCCTGCGTGAAGGTGACCGACCAAACCGACAACTGGGGCGAATCGGGCAAGACCACCTGGTACGCCGTGACGGAAAATGCGACCATCGGCAGCGGCATCACCGTCACCGGCAATGTGAACCTGATCCTCTGCGACGACAAGACGCTGAAGGCGGAGCAGGGCATCACCGTCACCGAGGGCAACAGGCTGACCGTCTGGGCGCAGCGGACCGCTGACGGTGAGACCGCTGATACAAAAATGGGTGTGCTGACTTGGGGCAACGGCGGCGGCGTGTACATCAATGGCGGCAGCTTTACGCTGCAAGGCGGCACGATCACCGGCGGCAACCAGAATTTCGGCGGCGGCGTGAACGTGGGCGGCGGCACGTTCACCATGACCGGCGGCACGATCTCCGGCTGCACCGCGATCTACAACGGCGGCGGCGTGTACGTGAATTTCAGCGGCACGTTCAACATGACCGGCGGCACAATCACCAAGAACACCGCGAAAAACGGCGGCGGCGTGTACGTCGTCGCAAGCGGCATGCTCAACATGACCGGCGGCAGCATCACCGTCAACACCGCGACCAACAACGGCGGCGGTGTGTACGTCGACAGCGGCACGTTCAACGTCAACGGCGCGCCCTCAATCAGCGGCAACACGAAGGACGACGTCGACTACAACAACGTCTACCTTGAAAGCGGCAGGACCATCACCATCACCGGCAAGCTGACCACCGACGCAAAGATCGGCGTGAGGATGGAGACCCCCGGCGTGTTCACCAGCGGCTACAGCAGGGGCGGCACGGGCGACAGCGCCTATACCAACCCCGCCAGCCCAGAGCTCTATTTCACCAGCGACGACACAAAAGACCCAAGATATGTCGTGCGCTCGGTGAACGGCTAGGCGGCGCTGGGCGTGCTCCATGACGTGACCGTCGATCCCGGCATCCAGAACGGCGACATCACCCCGGACAAGCTCTCGGCCATCGAGGGCGAGACCGTCACCCTGACCCCGGTTCCGAGTCGCGACTACGTGACTTCGATCGTGACCTATTCCGCAGGCGGCACGATGACGGTGGTCAAGCCCGTCAACGACGCGTACAGCTTCGCCATGCCCGCGGATAACGTGGTCGTCAGCGCGACGTTTGAGACGATAGCCCCTGCCGTGTCCATCACCTGGGTGAAGAGCGACACGCCCAAGGGCGGCTACAAGGCCGGCGACACCATCAGCTACACCGTCACGGCACCAACACCGGCAACGTGAAGGTGCCCGGCTTCACCGTCAGCACCGCGCCCGCGGCGAACGGCGAGGCGGCCTTCACCTATGGGGAGCCCGGCTAGAGTGTGTTTCCAAAAGCATAAATCCAAGAAAAACACGAGGAAATATGCAGTTAGGCATATAAAACCAAAAGGAAAACAGGGGGTAGACGTGGAATATAACTCATG
>CACXBB010000056.1 GCA_902765735.1 uncultured Eubacteriales bacterium
GGGGGGCTCTGCCCCCCGGGACCCCCTGCCAAAGGGGATAATCCCCTTTGGAAACCCCAGTCGCGGGGGGTCTGCCCCCGCACCCCCGTGAGGAGGATATGGATGAAGGTATTGCTCATCAACGCAAGCCCCAGGAGCAATGGCAACACGGCGCTGGCGCTTCGTGAAATGGAGAAGGTCTTTGCGGAACAGGGCGTCGAGACGGCGCTTTTGCACATCGGCAACCGGGACATCCGCGGCTGCATCGCCTGCGGAAAGTGCGCGAAGCTGGGCCGGTGCGTATTTGACGACGCGGTGAACGAGGCCGCCCCGCTGTTCGAGGAAGCGGCGGGCATCGTGGCGGCAGGCCCGGTGTACTACGCCTCGGCCAACGGCACGCTGGTGTCCTTCATGGACCGGCTGTTCCACTCGACCCCCTTCGACAAGACTATGAAGGTGGGCGCGACGGTGGCGGTCTGTCGCCGGGGCGGGGCTTCGGCCACCTTCGACCAGATCAACAAGTATTTCACCATCTCCAACATGCCCGTGGCCTCCAGCCAGTACTGGAACTCGGTGCACGGCCGCGCGCCCGGCGAGGCAGCGCAGGACGCCGAGGGGCTCCAGACCGTGCGGGTGCTGGCCAGGAACATGAGCTTCCTGATGAAGTCCATCGCCCTGGGTAAGGAGAAGTACGGCCTTCCGGAGGCGGAGGAACACGTTTGGACCCATTTCATCCGATAGGCGGGGCGGAAGATGTACAACGAACTGAGCGAAGTGGACATCCGGAAGATGCAGGAGGAGATCGACTACCGCATGCGCGTGGTCCGGCCCAAGTGCGTGGAGGACGTGGCCACGGCGGCGGCCTTCGGCGACCGGAGCGAGAACTACGAATACAAGGCGGCCAAGCAGGAGCTGCGGCGGTGCGACAGCCGCCTGCGCTATCTGCGGCGGATGATCGCCACCGCGAAGGTGGTGAAGTCCGACACCCGGGAGGGCGTGGTCGGGCTGTTCGACCGGGTGGAGCTCTACTACGAGGACGAGGGCGACACCGAGACCATCACCCTGATGACCACCCTGCGGGAGGACGCCGTGAACGGCATCATCTCCAAGGAATCCCCGCTGGGCCGAGCCGTCATGGGCAGGCGCGTGGGCGACCGGGTGCTGGTGAAGGTGTCGGACGACGTGCAGTATTACGTGCAGATCCGCGCCATCCACAAGGGCTCCGACGACGACAGCCTGCCGATCCATTCATTTTAAATAAAAAAACGATACGATACAGGAGGGAAACGCTATGAGATTTGAACTGCTGCACCCCGCGGACCAACTGGTGATGATCATCTCCCGCATCTACTACTACGGCATGACCACCATGTCCGGCGGCAATCTGTCCATCCGGGACGACAACGGCGACATCTGGATCACCCCCTCGGGCATCGACAAGGGCAATCTGTCCCGCGCCGACATGTGCCAGGTGAAGCCGGACGGCACCGTCATCGGCCCGCACCGGCCCTCTGTGGAGCTGCCCTTCCACCAGGAGATCTACCGTCGCCGCCCGGATCTGAAGGCCATACTGCACGCCCATCCGCCGACGCTGGTGGCCTTCTCGCTGGCCCGCGTGATCCCCAACATCGCGCTGATCCCCAACGCCACCGAGGTCTGCGGCAAGGTGACCTACGCCAAGTACGAGGTGCCGGGCTCCAAGAAGCTGGGCGAGTACATCGCCGAGGAGTTCGGCAAGGGCTTCAACACCGTGATGATGGAGAACCACGGCGTGGTCATCGGCAACAAGGACCTGTTCAGCTGCTTCATGGCCTTTGAGACGCTGGACTTCTGCGGCCGCCTGGAGATCGACGCCAAGAAGCTGGGCACCCCCAAGGCCCTCACCGAGGATCAGATCGACATCGACCGCTCCATCACCAGCCCCAGCCTGGACGAGTACATCCCCGGCTCCCACTCCTCCGAGGAGTGCGCCGGCCGCCGCGACCTGTGCGAGCTGATCCACCGCTCCTACGACCAGCGGCTGTTCACCTCCACCCAGGGCACCTACTCCATGCGGCTTTCAGACGGCAGCTTCCTGACCACCCCCTACAACAAGGACCGGAAGTACATCGAGCCCGAGGACATCGTGCACATCAAGAACGGCATGCGCGAGATGGGCAAGAAGCCCAGCCGCGCCACCCGGCTGCTGGAGGAAATCTACAAGACTCATCCGGGGATCAACGCCATCATCATCGCCCATCCTCCGGCCATCATGTCCTTCGCGGTGACGGACGCCGAGTTCGACTCCCGCCTAATCCCCGAAAGCTACATCAGCCTCCGGGACGTGGTGCGCATCCCCTACGCCGCCAGCCGTCTGGACGTGGAGGGCACGGCGAAGATCTTCGACGCCAAGCATCCCGTAGTGATCGTCAACAACCAGTGCGTCATCGTCACCGGCACGAGCCTGCTCAACGCCTATGACCGCCTGGAGGTGCTGGAGTATTCCGCCGCTGCCATGATCGCCGCCAAGGACATCGGGGACGTGGTGTACATCACCGACGACGAGGTCAAGGCCATCGAGAAGGCGTTCCATCTGGAAGGATAATATCATACTGATCGAAAGGGAGAAATACCGATGCCCAGGACACGCGAGGAGCTGCTGAAACTGCTGAACGCCGAAGACGGCCTGGATAATCTGAAGATGCTGCTGGAGACCGAGCCCCTGCCGCCGGTGGGCCGGGATGTGAACAACCACATCCACACCACCTACTCCTTTTCGCCGTATTCGCCCACGGCGGCGGTGTGGTTTGCCCGGGCGGCGGGGCTGTGCACCTGCGGGCTGATGGACCACGACTCCATCGCCGGCGCGGGGGAGTTCCTGGCCGCGGCGCAGGCGGCGCGCATGGGCGCGACCATCGGCCTGGAGTGCCGGGTGAGCTTTAAGGACACCCCCTTCGGGGACCGGAAGCTCAACAACCCCGACCAGGCGGGCATCGTGTACATGGCGCTGCACGGCGTACCCCACGACAAGGCCGCGGGGCTGAACGACTTCTTCGCGCCCTATCGCGAGAAGCGCAACGACCGAAACCGCCTGATGGTGGCCGCCATCAACGACATGATGGGCAGATACGGCGTCGCCATCGACTTTGAGCGGGACGTGATCCCGCTGTCCAACTTCAACAAAGGAGGGTCCGTCACCGAGAGGCACCTGTCCAGCGCCCTGGCCCTGCGCATGATCGACGTGATCGGCAGGGGCCGGAGGCTGGTGGACTTCATCAAGGACGAGCTCAGGCTGCCCATCTCCGGCAGGATCGAGGGATACCTGCTGGACGAGGGCAATCCCCACATGATGTACGACCTGCTGGGCTGGATCAAGAGCCAGCTGATCAGCCGGTTCTACATCGACGCCGACGCGGAGTGCCCGGACGTGCGGGACATACTGCGCCTGGCGGACGACATCGGCGCGATCCCCGCCTACGCCTATCTGGGCGACGTTGGGGACAGCGTCACCGGCGACAAGCGCGCCCAGAAGTTCGAGGACGACTTCCTGGACGAGCTGGTGGAATACATCGCCAAACTGGGCTATCGGGCCGTCACCTACATGCCCAGCCGCAACACCAAGGCCCAGCTGCGCCGCCTGCGCGCGCTGTGCGAACAGCACAACCTGTTCCAGATCTCCGGCGAGGACATCAACCAGCCCCGGCAGTCCTTCGTCTGCGAGGCCCAGAGGGACCCCGAGTTCGCCAATCTCTACGAGGCTACCTGGGCCCTCATCGCCCACGAGTGGCGCGCCATCGCCGACCCTGAGGACGGCCTGTTCAGCGCGCGGTCCGTATCGCGCTGGCCAGATCTCAACGACAGGGTGAGGGCGTTCGCGATGTCAGGGGAACGAGATTATTGATCGCCTTGCGCCGTGAAGCGGCGCAAATAAGGGATTTTTAAGGGACAATGTCCCTTAAACAGGAGGTCCAGGAGGACAGAGTCCTCCTGGCGGGGGTCCGGGGGCGGCGCCCCCGGACGTTGCTATGAAAGCCAAGATACAGATCATCATTGCCATGGCGCTGTACGGCACGCTGAGCGTGTTCGTGCGCAACATACCGCTGCCCTCGTCGCTGGTGGCGCTGTGCCGGGCGGCCATTGCGCTGGCGGGGCTGCTGGTGCTGCAGGCGGCGCGGGGCAGGCTGCCGCGCCTTCGTAAGATCGGCGGCGACGCGGCGCTTTTGTTTTTGTCGGGCGCGGCGATGGGCTTCAACTGGATCTTTTTGTTTGAGGCGTACAGGCACACCACGGTGTCGGTGGCGACGCTGAGCTACTACTTCGCGCCGGTGCTGGTGATGGCGCTGTGCCCGATACTGTTTAAGGAGCGCATGACGAAGAAGCAGGTGCTGTGCTTCATCGGCTCCACGGCGGGGCTGATCCTCGTGGTCAACGTCGGCGGCACCGGGGGCGGCGATCACGTGAAGGGCGTGGCCTTCGGGCTGGCGGCGGCGGTGCTGTACGCGACGGTCATACTGATGAACAAGAAGATCACCCGGGTCTCCGGCATCGACCGGACGATCATGCAGTTCGCCGCGGCGGCGCTGGTGCTGCTGCCCTACGTGCTCGCGACCACCGGCGTGCGCTTCGACGGCATGACGCCCCTGGGCTGGGCGTGCCTTCTGTGCGTGGGCCTTCTGCACTCCGGGGTGGCCTACGTGCTGTACTTCTCGGCGCTTCGGACCCTGCCGGGACAGGAGGCCGCCATACTCAGCTATATCGACCCGCTGGTGGCCGTGCTGATCTCGCTGACGGTGCTGGGCGAGCCCGTCACCGCGCTGCAGATGATCGGCGGGGTCATGATACTGGCGTTCACGCTCGTCAATGAAATCAGAGGATAATATGTCCGATAAGAGAGAGAGGCTGCTGGTGGTTGCCGGGGTCGTCGTCCGGGACGGCCGCGTCATGCTGTGCCAGCGCAGGCCGGAGGTCCACAACGGCCTGAAGTGGGAGTTCCCCGGCGGCAAGCTGGAGCCGGGCGAGAGCCCCGAGGCGGCGCTTGCGCGGGAGCTTCGGGAGGAGCTCTCCATCGACGTGCGCGTGGGCCGCATCGCCGACGCCGTGTACCACCGCTATCCCGACCGGGACGTGCTGCTGCTGTTCTATCTGTGCGAGATCATCGCCGGAGAACCCGCCGCCGTGGACTGTAACGCCGTCGAATGGCCCAGGATCGAGGAGGTCCCTCGCTACGATTTCGCCGATGCCGACAGGGTGTTCGTGGAGAGAAATTTAGTATAAAACAGGGGGCTGCCTCAAAGCGACAACGATGCGATGCAATCGCTTCGTAGGGACGCCATTCATGGCGTCCGCGGGGCTGTCTAAAAACAGAAACCGATGACGGAAGAGGAATCTGAAACGCCGTAGGGGCGGCATAATTGCCGCCCGTGGACGCCAATTATGGCGTCCCTACGGTTGGGTCGATTCATTTTCGCATCAATGATTTCGTTTTGAGACAGCCCTCTACGGTGGAATAAAGATCAGGCCAGAAAACACGCCCATCCATCCCTTGAATCTGTGGGGATGGATGGGCGGTTTCGATGTGGCGTTGCGGCAGAAATGAAACACCGGAGTTTTGCCCCTCGGATCTATGGGGGCAAAACTCCGGCATTATGTGGCGGCAGCAATTGCCTGTAGGCGCAGCCTACTTGGCGAACTCGACCGCGCGGGTCTCGCGGACCACGTTGACCTTGATCTGTCCGGGATACTCCATCTCGGCCTCGATGCGCTTGACGATCTCGCGGGCGAGGATCAGCGTACCGGCGTCGTTGACGTCCTCGGGCTTGACGATCACGCGGATCTCGCGGCCCGACTGTATGGCGTAGCAGGACTCCACGCCGTCGAAGGAATTGGCGATGCTCTCCAGCTTCTCCAGGCGCTTGATGTAGTTCTCCAGCGACTCGCGCCGGGCGCCGGGGCGGGCGGCGGAGATGGCGTCGGCGGCCTGCACTAGCACGGCCTCGACGGACTTGGGCTCCACGTCGCCGTGGTGGGCCATGATGGCGTTGACCACCAGGTCGTTCTCGCGGAACTTCTTGGCAAGGTCCGCGCCGATGGTGACGTGCGTGCCCTCGACCTCGTGGTCGATGGCCTTGCCGATGTCGTGCAAAAGGCCCGCACGCTTGGCCAGGGTGACGTCCGCGCCCAGCTCGGCGGCCATGACGCCCGCCAGGTGGCTGACCTCGATGGAGTGCCTGAGCACGTTCTGGCCGTAGCTCGTGCGGTAGCGCATGCGGCCCAGCAGCTTCACAAGCTCGGGATGGATGCCGTGCAAATTGGTCTCGAAGATGGCCTGCTCGCCGGCCTCGCGGATCTGGTTGTCCACCTCACGGCGGGCCTTCTCGACCATTTCCTCGATGCGGGCGGGATGGATGCGGCCGTCCATGATGAGCTTCTCCAGCGCGATGCGGGCGACCTCGCGGCGCACCGGATCGAACGCGGAGATGATGACGGCCTCCGGGGTGTCGTCGATGATCAGATCGACGCCGGTGGCGGTTTCGAGGGTGCGGATGTTGCGGCCCTCGCGGCCGATGATGCGGCCCTTCATGTCGTCGTTGGGCAGCGCCACCACGGAGACGGTGGTCTCCGCCACGTGGTCGGCGGCGCACTTCTGTATGGCCAGGGAGACGATGTTGCGGGCCTTCTTGTCGGCCTCCTCCCGGGCCTGGGCCTCCACCTCGCGCACCATCACGGCGGCGTCGTGGTAGGCGTCCTTCTGGATGCGGTCCACCAGGATCTGCTTGGCCTCATCGGCGGTCATGCCGGCGATGCGCTCCAGCTCGGCCTGCTGGCGGTCGTGCATCTCCTGGGCCTCGGCCTCGAGGCGCTCGGCTTCGCGATACTTGTCGTTCAGCGCCTCCTCCCGGGCCTCCAGGTTGTCAAGCTTCTTGTCAAATTGCTCTTCGCGCTGGTTCACCCTGCGCTCCAGCCGCGACACCTCGTTGCGGCGGTCACGAACTTCCTTATCAAGCTCCGACTTCAAGCGGATGATCTCTTCTTTGGCCTCCAGGACGGCTTCCTTTTTCTTTTCCTCCGCCTTGTGGGTGGCTTCCTCCAGCATGTTGGTGACGAATTCCTCGGTCTGCCCGATCTTCTTTTCCATGCCGTTCTTGCGGTAGAAATACCCGGCCACCAGGCCAATAACCAACGCAATCAGCGCAATCAATGCGACGATTGCAGGACTCATAAGCGCACATTCCTCCTTTATCTCAATTTATAATCAACGAACTTCTTTAGCCTTGCAAACATACCTATTCACATTCTACACGACTAACATAATTATTTTACTCTTCCGTTAATATGATGTCAAGCGAAGATATCATTACCGAAATTTTATGATTGTGGCAATTCGACAATATTATGACTTCCTTTTTGACCGATTGGCGTATTCCGCGCGCCTGCGGACGGCCTCAAACACGAAATAGCCGTCGATCTCGCGGATCTTCACCCCGCCGAACACCGCGATCAGCTTGTTTTTGTACCAATCGCGACGCTTGGTGACCATCATCAGCCGCCCGCCGATATTCAGGCGGTTGAAGCCCTTCTCGATGAACCCCTTCGCCACGGAAAAGTCCGATTGATAGGGCGGGTTGGAGAGTATGAGGTCAAAGCCCGCGGCGTCGAGCTGCCTAAAGCCGTCGGACAGCGCCAGGGTCACGCCGGGCACGCCGTTGTCAAAGGCGTTTTGCCGGGCGGTCTCCACGGCCAGAGGGTCCGCGTCCGAAAGCCACACGTTCTCCTGCCCGCACTTCTTCGCCGCCACGATGCCCACCACGCCGCAGCCGCAGCCCAGGTCCAGCACCTTCATGCCCGGCGCGAACGCCGCCGCGGACAGCATCGCCAGCGTGCCGCGGTCCACGCGGCCCGGCGAAAACAGCCCCGACGCGGTGCGCAGCTCGAGCGCTTCGCCCAGAACCTCGGCGCGGATGACGGTCACGGCGACGCCCCCCTGTCTGTCATCAATTTCCAACCTTAGAGTGTGTTTCTAAAATGCCTGAAGCGCATTTTCGGCGTCTTTGGCTGCATTTCTGCGTTGATTTCCCTTGACTTGTACGCACCGCCGCTACTCC
>CACXBB010000057.1 GCA_902765735.1 uncultured Eubacteriales bacterium
AGTCCCTTGGCTTAGGGTCCACTAAGCCTGCGGGCCTTCGCCTTGGCCTGACGAAAAATCCACTCGTGAAAATGTTGCCCTTTAGATTGAGATTAGTATTAGAGGGAGCTGTCAGCCGCAGGCTGACTGAGGGAGTTCACTTCTTTTTCTTCAGCGGCACTGTCCGCGCCTGTTGCTCGGTGTCGTCGTCCTCGATATATCCGTCATAGGGCGCATCCGGGTCGGGCACGCGCTTTCTGAACAGCGAACACAGCTTGTCCCGATGGGCGAACACGAAGTCCAGGTCGTCCGACCAGCCGGTGTGCCCGGTGATCACGGCGATGCGCCGCTTCCGCGCCCGCAGGTTCGCCTCCAGCTTTTCGAGGTTCCTGACGGCGACCCTGTTGCTCTCGGCCAGCGTGCTGATGAAGCTGTAGCCGCCGTCCGCGCCGAACCAGATGGTGTCGCCGGTGAACAGGTACTCGTCGTCGATCAGGTACACCATGTGACCCCAGGTGTGTCCCGGCACGAGGATGCATTCCACCTTGATGCCCTCGATGTCGAGGATCTGACCGTCCGTGAGCGTCACGCGCCGGTTGTCGGTCCTGACCATCGGCAGCTTGTACAGGTGGTAGATCACCCGCCGCCGCGCCTCGCCGGTCAGGTATCGGTTCTCGATCTCGCTCAGATAGACCGTCGCGTCCTTGAACAGCAGGTCGCTGTCCGTCTCCAGCGCGCCGACGTGGTCGGTGTCCTGGTGGGTGATGAGTATGTGCCGGATGGACGCCGGGTCGATGTCCAGCCAGCCCATCTTTTCCTTCAAACGCGGGTAGTTGTAGCCCGCGTCGATCATGATCGTCGCGCCGTTCTTCGTGTAGAAGAATATGTTGGCGATCCACTCCCGCACGCAGGCGACGTGTTCGTCGATGCGCCCGGTGTTCAGGGGCTTGAAGATTTGCGTCCCCCGGAACAGCCGGCTCATGGATTTGCGCTGGTCCTCGGTGTCTTTTCTGGACATGGTTCCATCTCCTTATTATTACTGGCCGGAAGTCTCGCTGCGGTTCACTTCACGCAGCGGAAGCAGCCGATGCCGTCCACGCGGCTCACTTCGACCTTGCCGTACATGTCCTCCAGACGCTTACGCAGGCTGTCCTCGGTCTCATAGGGCGGGGTGAAGAAGCCCTTCGGCTGGTAGAGGTGCTTGATGAACCAGTCCGTCCGGGCGCAGCCGCCCCGGATGTAAAAGCACCCGCAGAACGTGCCGCCAGGCCTGAGCACGCGGAAGGTCTCGCGGTAGGCGGCTTCCTTGTCCGGGAAGGCGTGGAAGCCGTTCAATGAAAGCACGATGTCGAAGGCCTCATCCTCAAACGGCAGCGCGCCCACGTCGCCCTGCATGAAGCGCACGTTTGAAAGCCCCGCCGAGAGCGCCTTGGCCTGCGCCGACGCCATCATGGCCTCGGAGTAGTCCAGGCAGGTGACGTCCGCCTTCGGCAGCTCCCGGTAGACCGGCATCGTCAGCACGCCCGTGCCCACCGGCACCTCCAGCAGCCGCCCGGCGAAGCCCTCCGGCACGCCCGACAGCGCCCGCTCCAGGTAGTCGAGGTTCTTCTCCCGGTCCATGTTCCACACGATCCGACAGACGGCCTTGCCCAGGAAGGTCGAGTAGGTCATCATGCCGTCGTAGAAGCTGGTGTTCCCGCCGGTCAGCCTGTACGCGCTTTTGATCTGTACCCGCCTCGTCATACCCTCTCATCCTTTCCGACCAGCTTCATGGCGCACACCAGGTACATCAGTCCCCAGCCCAGGGACTCGAAGCCGGAATCCATGCCGTTGTGAATGTAATTCATCAACTGCCCGATCAGCGCGATCATCACGGGGTTGAAGATCAGCGCGATCTTCTTCACCGGCAGCATGCCCCTGGCCACCATGCCGATCCACGCCACGGTCACGAAGCCGTCGCACACGATGAACCCGAGCGCCAGCGGCACGGCGATGCTCTTCAATACCCGGATCGCCATGTTGGCCGCGGTGGGGAGGTCCCCGGTGGCCGCCATGCCCGCGTTGAACACCACCGGCAGCATGCAGATGCCGATGTGGATGAACGCGAAGTACAGTATGCCGCCCCAGTTGGCGATTCTGAACAGCTTATAGAGCTTCGATCCCCCGAGCGCGTACTTCTGCTCCATCACGCGCATCAGCGCCACCGCCGCCACGGCGAACAGCGCCGCGCAGGCGAAGCCGAGGACCGACGACGCCGCGTACCGCCAGTCCGGCGCGACGTTCCACGCGATGCCCATGTATGCGTCCGCATCGGAGGACATCTCGATCGTCCCGTAGCCCAGCAGATAGTCGCCGATCATGGCCAGCGCCATCGCCGCGCAGCCCAGCAGTATCCTTTGCCTGGAGGTCCGCTTCGACACTTTCACCATCTCCCTGGAAATTAGGCAATCCTAACTTGCGCGCAATAAAAAAGGCCGCGCCTGTCCGACGTTGGTTAGTTTTACCTATCACCATTATATTCCGTGCGGGGGAGAATGCAAGTCAATTTTGTGTGAAAAGTGTCAGCATTTGAATGTCCCCCCCTCTTTTCAATCTTTGTCCGGATCATACCTCAGGCGGTAGTCGCAGCACCCGGCGCCCTCGGAGACCGCCGTTGTGCGCTCGTACCGTATGTGATGAAAGCCCTTCATATAGGCCTTGTCCAGGTGACAGATGCACAGCACGGCCCTCTCCGCGCCGAGCTGCTTTGCCAGCTCGTGATAGGGGCAGGAGAGGATGTCCACGCCGTACATGTCCGGGGGCTTTGAGACGATGCGCCGCCGGTACCCCTTTGCCTCGCCGCTCATGCGGTCCATGATGCTGTCGACCCGCTTCCAGAGCAGTCGGGATACGCCGGGAATGCAGGTCAGCGCGTGGACGATCCCCGCAAACCGCCTGCCCAGGCGGTCGCCATAGGCGTTGAGCAGGGCTTCCGCGTCCTCGCCGGCAGACGACAGCGCGCGCCAGAGCGCCACGACGGGCAGCGCCAGAGCGCCTTTGTGCGATTTAATCGCCGGGTCGGCGGCGAGTATGCGCGCGTACTCCCTGCCCGCGTCGGCCCAGATCGCCGCTGCACGCTCGTCAGACAGGGCCGCGCGCAGCTGCTTCCGAAAGCCCTGAAAGAACAATTGCCGGTTCATCGGATTCATGGCCTACACCTTTCTCATGCAAAAGTCGCCTGTCTCTAAGTTAGTTATATCTTACTACAAACGGACTGAAAATGCAAGAAGAATAATTATAGCGCCGCTGCGAAGGGAAGAGATCGTCGTGAGGGAGATTTTCAACCAACAAGTCAATGACAAAGCCCCTGAAATGGTGTATAATATGCTCAAACGGATCAGCGCTGCCGGCCTGCTTCGGACAGGGCGTCGCCCCGGTCCCTGTTCCCGCGCTGGACGACGCGGCATCAGAACATCGAGGTTGAATACCGAATGAGGATAACGATGAAGCATCCATTCAATCGCATGACGGACGGGGAGATGCTCTCCGCCTTCCGGGTCATGCTCCAAAACGCCGCCTCCGCGGTCTTTCTCGGCGGAGCGGGCGTGTCCACCGAGAGCGGCATCCCCGACTTCCGCAGCAAGGACGGGCTGTATCATAAAACCGAAAAGCGTTTTGCCCGCTACCAGCCGGAGTACCTGCTGAGCTACGAATGCCTGCGCAACGAGCCGGACGTGTTCTTCGACTACTACCGCAGCCATCTGGACGCGCGCGCCGTGCAGCCGAACGCGGCGCACCGCGTGCTTGCCCAGTGGGAGAAGGAGGGCAAGCTGGCCGGCGTCATCACGCAGAACATCGACGGGCTTCACCAGAAGGCCGGGAGCGTCAACGTGCAGGAGATCCACGGCACCACCTGGCGCAACCACTGCACCGTCTGCAACGCGGCCTACGGCGTGGACTTCATCTTCGAGAGCACCGGCAAGCCCCGCTGCCCGAAGTGCGGCGGCATGGTGCGCCCGGACGTGACCCTCTACGGCGAGTTCCTGCCGAAGGAGGCGCACGACAATGCGCGGAGGATGATCCGCGACGCCGACCTGCTGATCATCGGCGGCACCTCCCTGCAGGTGGGCTCGGCGGCGGGGCTGGCCCGGCAGTTCAGCGGCGGGCACCTCGTCATCATCAACAAGAGCAGGACGCTGATGGACGGACAGGCCGATCTCGTCTTTTACGACAGCATCGGGAAGGTGCTGACAGCCGTCAGCGCCGGCTGATTCCAAGGGAAACGACCGTATGAAGCACATCGCCACGGGATTCATACCGTAATCACCGTTTGCAGGACCGGATATGCGGAGGGAGGTCAGACCATGCGGGAGATATCCATATCGGAGATCGAGGGCATTCGCATCGGACAGGCAGAAAACGCCGAAGCGGGGACCGGTTGCACCGTGTTCATCTGCGAGGACGGCATGCGCGCCGGACTTGACGTGCGCGGGGGAGGCCCCGCGTCCAGGGAGAGCCAACTGCTCAACCCGCTGATGTCTGCGCAGGCGATCCATGCCATCGTTCTCGCCGGCGGCAGCGCCTACGGGCTGGGCACGGCCAATGGGGTCATGTCCTGCCTTGAAGAACGCGGCTTCGGCTACGACACCGGTTACGCGCGGGTTCCGCTGGTCGCTCAGGCGGATATATACGATCTCTCCGTGGGCGATCCTGCCGTCCGGCCCGATGCCGCAATGGGTTATGAAGCCGCAAGGATCGCGTTCGAAGCCCCGAATTACCGCGATGGCAATTATGGCGTGGGCTGCGGCGCGACCGTGGGGAAGATCGCCGGCATGGATACCTGCATGAAAGCGGGCGTCGGCAGCTATGCCGTACAGATCGGCGAATTGAAGATCGGCGCGGTCGTCGTTGTCAACGCCCTGGGCGATGTGTTCGACTGGAAGAGGGGAAAGCAGATTGCCGGACTGATGACCCGGGACAGGACCGCGCTTCGCAGCACGGCAGAATATATGCGAAGCAGTTGTGCGGTCGTCGAGAATAAGTTCGTCGGGAACACAACGCTGGCAGTCGTCATGACCAACGCCCGCTTCGATAAGACCCGATTGTGCAAGATTGCGGGAATGGCGCACGACGGCTTTGCCAGGTCGATCAACCCGGTCCACACCTCCGCCGACAGGGACAGCATCTACGCTGTATCCGTCGGGAATATCGAAGCCGATCAGGATCTGGTCGGCACGATGGCCGCCGAAGTGGTCAGCGAAGCGATCGTCCGCGCCGTGGAGCATGCGGAAAGCGCCTACGGCTTCCCCGGCGCGTCAAGTCTGCAACAGGACTGATCCGCCATGCGCCTGCGGCGAGTGTATTAACACACCTTGATCCGAAAGCGAGGGACATCATGAACTACCCTGACAGGGTCACGCGGTGCGACGACGGCGTCTATCGCTGGTCCTACGACATGGACATGTGGCACAACCGGTTCATGCTGAGGCATGTGCTGACGATCGTGTGCGCCATGTCCGTCCTGCTGTCCCTCACGATGCTAGCCGCCTTCGGTTTTCGCAGGGTCAGTCCCCGGTTCGCGGCGCTGCTCTTCCTCATACCGGCGGGCGCGCTGTCCGCGCTCACGCTGCTCATCTATCTCATCTGCGCCCTGGCCATGCGCGGGAACTATCACCTGCGGTTTGAGATGGATGAAAACAGGATCATACTGGTTCAGACCGCCGAAACGGAAGAGCGCAACCGCGCGCTGGCCACGGTGGCCACGGTGGCCGGCATCGCCGCCGGGCAGCGGAACAAGGCGTACCGGGTGAACGCCACCCTGCGCGCCGCCGGCAGCGTGGGAACCACCGCCTTTGCCGACGTCACGCGCGTCAGGCTGTTCCCGGACGACGACGTCATCGACCTGTGGGAGTGGTTCGGCATGAACCAGATCTATGCGCCCCGCGAGGACTATGCGCTTGTCCGGGATTTCATACTGGCGCGCGTCTCCGAAAAGGCCAGAAACCGGTCGAGGCTGTGAAAATCGCGGATGAACCCGATGCTGACGCGGCCGGCATCGCACATTGATAGTCCCGGAACCGACACGGCTTCTCCGAAAACAACCGACATTTCAAAACCCCCGGTATGCGCGGCATTCCACGCCGCTATAATAAAAAGTCATAATATAGAAGAAATACCATATATTTTGTTACACATGGTGACGCGATAATATTCTGGTAATATAATCAATATCGCTAATCATGGGACAGTATGGTTTTACTGTCAAAAGGAGCACGTGATCCGAAAACGGACGCGCGGCGCGGGGCTATGGGCGCGCATAGCGCGGCGACGCGAGGGAATATACTGTTTATCGGTTTGGGAATCAAAGAAAAGGCGTAATCAAGACCGACCCATCGGAATGGGTGTATGACATGGTATACCGACATCAAGCCCGTGCTGAACGGCGACGGCCTGAAGCTGAACATCGTCCGGAAGGGCTCCGACGAGGAGATCGCGATCGACTATCAGGTCACCTACGACGAACCCGAACCGGTCGGCGACAACGTCCGCATTTACAGGGCCGCCAACACCTCCACGGCGCGCCCGCGCATCGTGCTGAGAAAGCAGGACTGGAAGGGCGATTGGCTGTCCGGCGCCGTGTTTACGCTTTCCCTCAAGGACGACCCGACAAACGCGCCCACCACCTACACCTCGGACGCGAACGGGCTGATCACCATTGCCTATCCGGAGCCGGACAAGACCTACGTCCTGACGGAGGTCAAATCGCCCGCGGGCTACCGCGGCCTGAGCGCGCCCCTGGAATTCACGGTCCATGTGACGACCGACGCGGCGGGAAAGGTCGTGAGTGAAGACGTGACCGTCTCCCCCGATACCGGCGATATCAAGCTGTATTACAAGGTGGACACCGAGGGCGATAAGGAAAAGATCCCGCGGCTGATCGTCAGGGACAGGCCGTGGACATTCGAGGTCGTCAAGGTGGACGCGACGACCGGCGACCCGTTGAAGGGCGCGGTGTTCTCACTGTACCGGCAGGTGGTCGTCAGCGGACAGACGAGTTACCTCCCGATGAGAGGGTATGACGCGCTCACGACGGACGAAAACGGCATCCTGTCGAAGCTGGACAACACCCTGCGCGCCGGCACCTACAAGCTGAAGGAGGAAAGCGCGCCGTCAGGCTACATCATGCGGTCCGAGGACATCCACTTCACCGTCAGCGATCTGGGCGGCATCACCCTGCTGGATAACGGGGACGACGTCACCCTCGTAGAGGACGCGACGGGCGATGCGGTTCAGTATACCCTCAGGATACCGAATACCCGCAAGCTCCTCGTAAGGGTCCTGAAAACCGATATGGACCTCAGGTCCCTGACCGGCGCCAGCTTTACGCTCTACGACGCCGCGAATTACGACGATGATAAAGAAAAGCCGATCAAAGAGGATGAATTCATCGTCTCGGGCGCCGTTGACGCAAAGGGAATCCTGAATCTGGGGCCCCTCGTGCCCGGCGAGTATCGCCTGGTCGAGACCGTCGCGCCCGACGGCTTTATCCGGCTGGAGCACGCGGTGCGCATCCATGTGGGACAGAGTGAAGTGACCGCCACACAGGATACAGAGCAATCCGACCAGGTAGTCATGATCCCCCATTCGGATGGAGAAGAGGATGTGGGTACGGACGGAGAAGAGATCTGTACGATTCGCGTCTGTAACAACCCCGGCGTGAAGCTCCCCTCCACCGGCGGACCCGGCAGCGAGATCTATTGGCTGTCCGGCATGCTCCTGATGCTGTTCTCCGCCCTGCTCCTGGCGCGGCGGAAGGCACAACGGTAAAAGGGCAAGGAATGAAACAGGGTTGAACATATCGGCATTTCATGCCGCCTTGTCGTAAAGCTGCCCTGTTGTAACCTCTGAGACCCCGCCCGTGACCGACATAGCGCCGGTCACAGGCGGGGTCATTATCTATGGCGGGGATGTGTGATACTAATCCTGCTCTAAAATCTATACAAAATAGGAAAAGAATGGTATAATGGAAAAGGTGATGAAAGATGAACCGATTCCAGATTAGAGAAGAAGAAT
>CACXBB010000058.1 GCA_902765735.1 uncultured Eubacteriales bacterium
CGACTGCTATTGCCCCACTAAGCCTGCGGAAAATCGCCTTGAAATGCAGCCAAATCCGCTCGAAACTGCATCTCCCGGCATTTAGAAACACACTCTAGGTCATGCTGGGCAGGCCGGTGAGGTAGTCGTGTTAGTTCGCCTTGAGGATGCTCTCCTCGTGCAGCGCGTTGCTCAGCGACCGGCTCAGCTCCGGCCCGCGGCCCTCGCCGGCCTCGGTGTAATCGCCCTCGTCGGCGTACCACACCTGGGCCAGGCGGACGCCGCCTTCCCCGTAGATGTGCTCCCCGAAGGCGTGTATGACGGTGTACCTGGAGCCGTCCATCTTTTTAAGCCGGTAGATCGTCTCGAACCGCCCGCCCTCCTTCATGAAGCGGTAGACGGCGTTGCCCACGCGCACCACGTCGTCGGGGTGGACGTTTTTGTAGGTATCCTGATCCATGCCGGTATAGGCCTGCGTCCGGCTTTCGGCGCCCAGCAGCGCGCAAAAGCCGTCGGAGACGGCCAGCGTGACGATGTGTCTGTCCACCATCTGGAAGATGACGAAGGGCACCGGCATGCTTTCCATCAGAGCCTGCTGTTCGGCGGAGAATCTGTATCTTTCCATAGGCGGCACTCCTCGAAATCCGTTGCGTCGGGGCATTACATCGCAACAGTATTATAACACGATATTCCGGGCTTTGTCCGCCGTGAAAATGCCCCGAACGGCGCCTCAAGGGGGCAATTGTCAGCATTTTTACACACCGCTTATGAAGGATGCGGTGATAAACGCTTGTCGAAGCGGCGTTATTATGGTAGAATGTAGATAATCACGCAGTTTGTCCGGGATCGTCAGGAGGACGCAGGCCTATGCAAAGCAAAACCGTCACGTCAAGCAAGTCCGCCGCGCGGTGGAGCATGATCGCGCTGTGCCTGGGCGGACTGCTGATCAATATCCTGGGCGTCCATCTGGCCAGGCGGTTCAGTCTGCCGCTGTATCTGGACAACATCGGCAGCGCGCTCATCGCGGCGCTGGGCGGCTACATCCCCGGCATCATCGTGGGCTTTCTGACGAACATCGTCAACAGCGTGGGCGACATCGAGACCACCTACTACGGCTCGCTGACCGTGCTCATCGCCCTGGCCTCCGCCTTCTACGCCTCGAAGGGATTCTATGAGAAGCCCTCGAGGTTTCCCGTCATCATACTCACCTTCGCCGTCATCGGCGGCGGCATCGGCTCGGTGCTGACCTTCATGCTCTACGGCCTGAGCTTCGGCGAGGGCGTCTCCGCGCCGCTGGCCCACTGGATATTCGAGCGCTGGGGATGGGGCGTGTTCTGGTCCCAGTTTACGGCGGACATGCTGATCGACATCGTCGACAAGACCATCACCGTGCTGGCCATCGCGCTGATCCTGCGCGCCATCCCCGCGGCGGTCAGGCAGCGGTTCCATTTTTCCGACTGGCACCAGACGCCCCTGTCCCGCAGGACCCGGTACGAGGCGGAGCACCGCGCCACCCGCGGCATGTCCCTGCGCTTCAAGATCATACTGCTGGTGGTGACCGGCATGGTCATCACCGCCTTCGTGGTGACCGGCATCAGCTACATCCACTTCACCAACGCCTCCATCGAGGAGCAGAAGGAACTGGCCCGGGGCGTGGTGCAGGTGGTGTCGGAGAGCTTCGACCACGACCGGGTGGACGAGTACATCGAAAAGGGTGAGGCCGCCGAGGGCTATCTGGAGTCCGAGGCCATACTGAAGCGGCTGATGGACAGCTCGGACAACGTGGAGTTCTGCTACGTGTACCGCATCCTCGAGGACGGCTGCCACGTGGTGTTTGACCCGGACACCGACGACACCCCCGGCGGCGACCCCGGCGAGATCGTGGCCTTCGACGAGGCCTTCATGAAGGACCTGCCCACGCTGCTCGCGGGCGGCCGGATCGACCCCATCATCTCCAACGAGACCTACGGCTGGCTTCTGACGATCTACGAGCCCGTCTACGACAGCCGGGGCGTGTGCCAGTGCTACGCAGCGGTGGACATCAACATGACCCACATTGCCAACAGCGGCTACCAGTTCCTGGCCCGGGTGCTGTCGCTGTTCTTCGGATTCTTCGTGCTGATTCTGACGGCGGCCATATGGCTGGCGGAGTACAACGTCATACTGCCCATCAACGCCATGTCCATGACCACGGACCAGTTCGCCTTCGACAGCGCCTCCGCCCGGGCCGTCGCGCTGGAGAAGATCAAGGGGCTCAACATACTCACCGGCGACGAGATCGAAAACCTTTACAAGGCCGTGGTCAAGACCACCGGGGACATGGTGGAGTACATCGCCCAGATGCAGCACCAGAACGAGCAGATCAACAAGCTGCAAAACGGCCTGGTCATGGTGCTGGCCGACATGGTGGAAAGCCGCGACCAGTGCACCGGCGACCACGTGCGCAAGACCGCCGCCTATACCGGCATCATCATGCGCCAGTTGAAGAAGGACGGCATCTACACGGACCAGTTGACCGACGAGTTCATGAAAGACGTGGAGAACTCCGCGCCGCTGCACGACGTGGGCAAGATCCAGGTGCCCGACGCCATACTCAACAAGCCCGGCAGGCTGACCGACGAGGAGTTCGACATGATGAAGAAGCACACCTCCGCCGGCAGCGAGATCATCTCCCGGGCCATGAACACCGTCTCCGAGGAGGACTCCAGCTACCTCGAGGAGGCCCGTAACCTGGCCCACTACCACCATGAGAAGTGGAACGGCATGGGCTATCCCGACGGCCTGAAGGGCGAGGAGATCCCCCTCTCGGCCCGCGTCATGGCCGTGGCGGACGTGTTCGATGCGCTGGTGTCCAAGCGCCCCTACAAGGACGGCTTCCCCTTTGAAAAGGCCATGGCGATCATCCGGGAGTCCTCGGGCAGCCACTTCGACCCCAATGTGGTCAACGCCTTCGTCGAGGCCTCCGACGAGGTGCGGCAGGTGATGAACACCTACATGGGGAATTGACCCGTAGGGACGCCATTAATGGCGTCCGTAACGCAGCAGGCCCCCGCGCAATGCGCGGGGGCCTGCTGTGTCATGTGCTCCGCCGACGCTTGCCGGTGGTGCGGTAATATTCCTCCTTGGCGGCGTACATGCGCTCGTCGGACACGCGGCTGAGCTCGGCGATGTTCTCCGACGGGAACTCCCGGCTCGTGGCCCAGCCGCAGGACACGGACAGCTCGCGCACCTGCTCGCCGGACCAGCCCGCCACCGTCTGCTGCAGGCGGTCCATGGCGGGCCTGAGATCGTCCTGGGGCAGTTTGAGCATGGCGGCAAACTCGTCGCCGCCGATGCGGTAGATCTTGCCGTACTGTCCCAGGCAGCGTTTGAGGCACTCCGCCGCGCCCTTGATGAGCTCGTCGCCCGCGGCGTGCCCGAGGGTGTCGTTGACGGTCTTCAGGCCGTTCACGTCCGCCGTGATGTAGGTGAAATCCGCGTCCAGCGCGGCGCCCATCAGCGCGGCCTTCTCCTCCTCGAAGGCGCGGCGGTTCAAAAGCTGGGTGGTCTGGTCCCGGAAGGAGGCGTGGGTCAGCGCCCTCGTGCGGGCGATGATGATGCGTATGGCGATCAGCAGTATGACCAGCACCAGCGCGCAGAGCACCACGTTGAGCAGTATCACGTTGATGAACTGCCCCGTCTGGCCGCGCCCGTCGCTGGTGACCACCAGGTACCAGCCCAGCTTGTCGATGTACCGGGTCACCGCGTAGCTGCCCCGGCCCAGCGTCTGGAAGTGGTAGTCGTCGGCCTCGCTCAGGGCGATGCCCTCCATGCGGGCGGTCTCCATGCGGGTCTGGTCCGTGTCCACCATCACCAGGCCGTCGGGGGCCACGAGGTTGATCTTGACGCCGTGGTCGCGCTCCAGGCCGGAGAACAGCTCCTGGGTGCCGGTGAAGCGTATGCCCACGCCGCACACGCCCAGCAGCTTGCCGGTGTCATCCTCGATGCGGGTGTCCACGAACACCGTCCAGGCGTCCTGGCCGAACTCGTCCGGATCGATGTCCAGCTCGTAGGCGTTGCCACGGGCCATGAAGTCGGCGTACCAGCGGTCGCGCCCGCCGGACTCGGGATCGATGATCTTGCTTGCGCCGCTGGCGGCGTAGTAGCGCCCGCTGGCGGCCGACACAAGGAAGGCGGCCTGGCAGTCCAGGCCCTCCCGTATGCCCGAGAGGTAGCGGGTCATCAGCGAGGCGTACTCCGCGTCGTTGTAGCCCTGCTCGTGCTCCAGCATCTCGATGATGAAGGAATTGTTGGCCATCGTCCGGGCGACCGTGACCGGCTCGGAGAGCTCCCCGCCGATGGTGTCGTAGATCCGGGCGGCCAGCGTCTTGCTCAGCTCCTGCAGGTTCTGCCGGGCCATGATGCGCAGCGACCACAGGGAGACGAACGTGGACAGCAGAAAGCAGAGTATGACGATGGCGAAGGCAAGTTTGGTGATGATTCCCCTGTTCATGATCTCAGCGCCTCTTCAATGGTGTCGGGTGGGACGTCTTTTCCGGTACCAATTATAGCAAAAACGCCGGCGACGTTCAACCGAAACGGCAAAAAAGGTTCATATTGCGAAAGAACCGGAAATAATCATCGGCGTCATGCAAAACGACAGTGGACAGCGCCGGGCAATTCTGGTATAATCATATTCAGGAAAGTGAAGTGACGATGAACATGATTCTATCCAATTCTGCCCTGTCCTGGGCCGCGACGCGCTCCGGCATGCCCTTCGGCGAATTTTTGGCGAGCCTGACGCCGGAGAGGGAAGCGCAGCTGCTGCGGGAGTACAATGAATGGCGGACGAGCAAGGGCCTGAAGCCCGTGGCCGTCCCCGCGATGGAGGAGAGGCCCAAGAGCGCGAGCCAAGCGCCGCAGAAGGCCAGGAACGACGACACCGACGACATCTCCGCCATGATCGAGTCCATCGCGGACGAGATCGAGGAGGAGGACCTCCAGGAGGCCGAGGAGATCTCCCGCACCCTCGAGGAGATCGACGCCATGGTGGTCGAGGAGGTGCCCGCGCAGGTCGGCGAGGACGCCCTGCACGACGCCGAGGCCGCCGGGGAGGACGAGGCGGAAGCCTTCGGGGAAACCGAGGCGTCCGAGGAATTTGAAGCCCCCGCGGCGCCCGAGGCGCCCGCAGAGCCCGAGGCGCCCGAGGCCCCCGAAGCTCCCGCGGCGCCCGAGAAGCCCGAAGCTCCCGCAGCGCCCGCCGGGGTCGGGGACGTGAGCGTGGCCCAGCTGCTCGCGCGGCTGCCGAAGGAGCCGGACCCGGCGCTCTACGCGGCGCTGCTTAATCGGTTCAGCGGCGTGGAGGCGGCGGTGGAGGCCGTGAAGGCCGCGATCGCGGATCATACCCGGCGTCACCGCGGCACGGCGGCGCTGAGGGCGTTTTTGAAGCACCTGGAGGAGCTGTAATTGGACCCGGGTGCGCGCATCAAGTCATTATCGGAGGAAATCAGACCTATGAACGAGCTTTTGACCCTGTTGGAGAAGGACTGCCGCCAGACGCCCCAGCAGCTGGCGACCATGCTGGGCAAGGACGAGCAGGAGATCCTGGACGAAATCGCCCGCTGCGAGAAGGAGCACATCATACTGGGCTATCCCGCGCTGGTGGACTGGACCAAGACCGACGACGAGATGGTCACCGCGCTGATCGAGGTGCGCATCTCTCCCCAGCGGGGCGACGGCTTCGACCGCATTGCCGAGCGCATCTACCAGTATGAGGAGGTGGAGTCGCTGTACCTGATGTCCGGGGCCTTCGACCTGGCCGTGACCATCACCGGCAGGTCCCTCCGCGAGGTGGCCGAGTTCGTGCACGCGCGGCTGGCCATCATCGAGGGCGTCACCGGCACCGCAACCCACTTCATACTGAAGAAGTACAAGGAGAAGAACCACGTGTTCGAGAAGCTGCCTGAGCAGGAAGAGAGGGTGCTGTTCGTATGATCGATTATGATTCCGCGCTGTCGCCCCGCATCAAAGGGGTGGCGCCCTCGGGCATCCGCAAGTTCTTCGACCTGCTGGAAAACATGGACCACGACGACGCCATCTCCCTGGGCGTGGGCGAGCCGGACTTCGTGACCCCCTGGCACATCCGGGACGCGGGCGTGTACGCGCTGGAGAAGGGCTTCACCAAGTACACCTCCAACGCCGGCCTGGCGGAGCTTCGGCGGGAGATCGCGAAGTACCTGAACCGCCGCTTCGGGCTGCAATACGACCCGATGAAGCAGATGATCGTCACCGTCGGCGGCTCCGAGGGCATCGACATCGCCGTGCGGGCCATCGTGTCCGAGGGCGACGAGGTCATCATCCCCGTGCCGTCCTTCGTGTGCTACGGCCCCATCGTGCAATTGGCCGGCGGCGTGCCGGTGTTCGTGGAGACGAAGGCCGAAAACGAGTTCCGCCTGACCGCGGAGGAATTGAAGGCCGCCATCACCCCCCGCACCAAGCTGCTGGTGCTGCCCTTCCCCAACAACCCCACCGGGGCCATCATGGAGCGAAAGGACCTGGAGGCCATTGCGGAGGTGCTCAAGGACACCAACATCATCGTGCTGTCCGACGAGATCTACGCCGAGCTGACCTACGGCGGGCACCACGTCTCCATCGCCAACCTGCCGGAGATGGTGGAGCGCACGATCGTGGTCAACGGCTTCTCCAAGTCCTACGCCATGACCGGCTGGCGCATGGGCTATGTGTGCGGCCCCCAGCCGCTGATCAAACAGATGCTCAAGATCCACCAGTACGCCATTATGTGCGCCCCCACCACCAGCCAGTACGCCGCGGTGGAGGCCGTGCGCGACGGCGATCAGGACATCGCCAACATGTGCCGGGACTACGACTACCGCCGCCGCTTCCTGCTGGACAAGCTGCGCGGCGCGGGGCTTGAGTGCTTCGAGCCGCGGGGGGCGTTCTACATGTTCCCCTGCATCAGGTCCACGGGGCTTTCCTCCGCCGAGTTCTGCGAGCGCTTCCTGGTGGAGCAGCATGTGGCCGCCATCCCCGGCACCGCCTTCGGCGCGGGCGGCGAGGGCTTCGTCCGCATGTGCTATGCCTCCTCCCTCGCCAATCTGGCCGAGGCCATGGAGCGTCTGGAACGGTTTTTGAAGGGATTGGGGAAAAGGCAATAGGCAATAGGATTGCCATTCGCCTGCCAGATAGAATAACCATTAAAGGGCTGTCTCAAAACGCATAATCATTCAAATGCATGCATGTTGTAGGGGCGGCGATGCGCCGCCCGCCCATGAAGTACGATGCGTTTCGTACCCGGGCGGGCGCCGCATCGGCGCCCCTACGGCATCATCTGTTGCAACAATGAAACAGAATTGCCATTCATGCGTTTGCCCCGCCGGTTCGCAGCTCCCGTGAAATGTGTGTCAGGAGAGCCGTCCCAACGGCATTGACTTAAGGAAAAAGGGAGCCCCCAGGAAGCGAAGCAGATGAACTAACCCTGTAAAGACGATGCGAGTGAAGCAGGTCGAGAGAAGAGAAAGGCAAAGCAAACAGACAGGCAGAAGTCTGTCAAGAGGGATATGCAGCTAAAAACCAGCGTGCGGAAGCCCGAGGGAAGAGAGGCAATCAGGCGCGGTTCTGGAGATGCTTGAGGCGCTGGGAGCGCAGTTTTCTTGGTCGGTCCTTGTCGGTTCTGGCGGGGTATTTGTAACGCAGGATGGCGGCGATGATGTCGGAGTTGGGAGGCAGGCGGCGCAGGACAATGCAGA
>CACXBB010000059.1 GCA_902765735.1 uncultured Eubacteriales bacterium
CGGGACGGGCGCGTCTTTGACGGGCGTTTTCGACGCGGGCGCTTCCACTGGCGCGGGCGTTGTCTCCGGCGCAGGCGCTTCAACGGGCGCTTCCGCAGGCGCGGCCTCCGGCGCGGGTGCTTCCACACGCGCATCATCGGGCGCTTCCGCTGCCGGGATTGCCGCGGGCGCCTCCGTCCGGTCCTCGCCGTCCAGCACGGAGTCGTCGGTCATGCCGGCGGCCTCCTTGATCATCTGGATCTCCTGGGCCTTCATGGTCTTGCCGTTCACCAGGTCGTACAGCACCGGTACCACGAACAGCGTCATCAGCGTGGCGTAGGTCAGTCCGCCGATGGACACCACCGCCATGGGCTGCATCATCTCCGCGCCGGTGCCCTGGCCCAGCGCCATGGTGGACATGCCCAGTATGGTGGTCAGCGCGGTCATCAGTATCGGGCGGAGGCGCTGCCGCCCGGCCTCTACCAGCGCGTCGCGCTTCTCCCACCCGGCGATGCGCAATTGGTTGACGCAGTCGATGAACACGATGCCGTTGTTGACCACCACGCCGGAGAGCACCAGGAAGCCGATCATGGCCACGATGGAAAGGTCCATGCCGGTGACGATCAGCGCCAGCAGGCCGCCGGTGAAGGCCAGCGGTATGGTGAACATGACGATGATCGGGGACTTGAAGGACTGGAACTGGGCTACCATGATCAGGAAGATCAGCAATACGGCCACCAGGATCATCCACACCAGATCCTCCATGATGCCCATGACGGTCTCGTTTTCGCCGGACAGCACGGCCCGGTAGCCGTCGGGCAGCCTGTAATCGCGCAGCTTCGCCTCAAAGGCGTCGCTGACCAGGTTGGCGGAGTAGCCCTCGGCGGTGTCGAAGGTCACGCTGACCATGCGGCGCTGGTCGGCGCGGTTGATGGTGGACAGGCTCTGGGTGTCGCGGATCTCGGAGATATCCCCGATGCGCACCAGCACGTCCTCCTCCTCCTTCTCCACCTCGATCTCAAGGTCCTGGATGTCCCCGGGCTTCAGGCCCCGGTTGCGGCCCTCGATGAGCTGTATCTTCATCTCCTTGCCGTTCAGGGTGACCTTGCCCACCTCGGTCTTCTCCATGAGCTTCTGGGCGATGAACTGGTAGACCTGGGCGGTGGTCAGGCTCTCGTCGATGGCCTTTTCCTTGTCCACCACGATCCGAAGCTCCGGCACGGCGTCCTCCAGGCCGTCGTTGACATCGACGACGCCCTCGGTGCCGCGCGCGAGCTCGGCCACGTCCTTCGCGATCCGCTGCAGCTCCTCGATGTCGTCGCCGGTGATCTCCACGGTGATGCCGCTGCCGGTCATCATGGAGATGTCCATGGTGGTGGCCTGGGCGACGAGGTCCGCGTTGTATTTGTCGCCGATGGCGTCGATCTGCCGGGTCAGCTCCACGTTCTTCACCCCGGCGGTCTCATCGACGATGATGTAGTACGAAAACCCGCCGCCGGAGGTCAGTATGGAGCTTGAGCCGTCCATGAGGCCGATGGACGCTATCCCCTTGAGCGCCATGATGTCGGTCATGATCCGGGTGGCCTGGGCCTTCTGTTCCGCGTCGGACATGTCGTTGTCCGGGGTCAGCGTGGCGCTCATCTGCCGGGAGTTGACCTCCGGCATGAAGGAGATGCCCATCCGCGTCACCTGCATGCCCGAGAACACCAGAAGCGCCAGCGCCATCAGCAGCACCAGGGGCTTGACCCTCAGCGCGCCGCGCAATACCGCGCCGTAGGCGGCCTGGAACTTCGAGAAAATCCGGTGCTTTTTGGGCTTGGACGTGCGCATCAGGAAGGAGCACATCATCGGCACTACCGTCATGGCCACCAGCAGGCTGGCCAGCAGCGAGTAGGCGATGGTCAGGCCCATGTCCTCGAAGAGGTCCCGGGCCATGCCCTGCACGAACACGATGGGCAAAAACACGCAGATGGTGGTCAGCGTGGAGGCGAACAGCGCCCCGGACACCGACTTCACGCCCTCCACGCAGGACTTAAGCAGCGGCAGGCGCTCCTCGTCGTGCAGGCGGTAGATGTTCTCGATGGACACGATGGAGTTGTCCACCAGCATGCCGATGCCCAGCGCCAGGCCGGACAGCGACAGCACGTTCAATGTGATGCCGCTGAAATACATGGCCACGAAGGCCACCACCACGCTGATGGGGATGGAGAAGGCCACCGTCAGGGTGGGCCGCCAGTCCAGCAGGAACAGAAGCAGTATCAGTATAGCCAGACCGCCGCCGATGAGCAGGTTGTCCAGCACGGAGCTGACCACGATGTCGATGTACTCGCCCTGGTTCATCAGGTCCACGATGTGCAGATTGGGGTCGGCGGCCTGCAGCTCCTTCACCTTTTTGATCACCGTGTCGGCCACGTCCGCCGTGGAGTAGGTGGACTGCTTCTCCAGCGACAGCAGTATGCCGTCCCGCCCGTCCAGCTTGGCGAACACGTCCGAGCGGTTGTCCGTCAGCTTCACGCTGGCCACGTCCAGCAGGCGCACCTCGTCGATGGTGTCCATGTCGAGGTTGAACAGCTTCATGCGCTTCAGTTCCTCGAGGGAGCCGAACTTGTCGCCCACGCGCACCAGCACCCGGTCGTCCTCCAGGTCCCGCACGTAGCCCGCGGGCATGGAGAAGTTCTGCGCGCCGACGATCTGGGCCACCATCTGCACGGTGATCACGCCGTCCAGACCGGCCTCCTTGAAGGCGTCCTCCCGCTTTTCGTTGAACTCCTTGCGGGCCTTCGCCAGCTGCTTGCTGGCTTTGGCCAGCGCGCTCTCCGCCTTGGAGAAGGCGCTCTCCAGCTTCGAGCGGGCCTTTTTGAGCTTTTCCTCGGCGTCGGAGAGCTTGGTATCCTTGTCGATGCCGTCGATGTAGCCGCCGGGGATGATGCCCTGGTTCAGCTTGTCGAGGTTGGCGTTGAGCGCCTCGATGCCCTTGTCCAGCTCGCTGAGGCCCGACTTGGCCTCGCTGTAACGGGCCTTCAGCTGCCCGGGGTCGCCGACGAGCGCCGCGGCCTGCTCCACGCCCGCGCTCTCAAGGGCCTGGATCTGCTGCTCCATCACCGCCAACTGCCCGGCGATCGCGCCCGCGTCGCCTTGACCGGCGGCCAGCGCGCCGTCCATGGCCGCGATCTGCTGATCCAGCGCGGCGACGCTCTCGTCAATGGCCGCGATGCGGGCCTCCGCCTCGCTGACGCGGACCTCGATGTTCTCGTTGCTGTCCACCAGCGTGTCCAGCGCCCGCTGCTTCACGGCGCGCTCACGCTCCAGCACCGCGACGCCGCGCGCCTGCTCCGCGATCTCACCCTCGCCGGCGGCGATCTTGCCCTCGGTATCGTCGAGCTGCGCCTGAACCTCGCTCAGACGGGCCCGCAGCGCCGACACGTCCTCCCCCTCCGCCAGCGCCCGGGCGACGGGCAGTCGCGCGGCCAGCGCCTCCGCCGGGACCTCCGCGGGGGCTGCCTCCGCGGGCGGCACGGGCTCCGGCTGGGGCTCGGGCTCCGGCTGGGATGCCGGCTTCGGCTCCGGCTTCGATTCCGGCTGGGGCTCAGATTTCGGCTCCGGCTTTGGCTCCGGCTTCGATTCCGGCTGGGGCTCAGATTTCGGCTCCGGCTTCGGCTCCGGCTGGGATTCCTGCTTCGGTTCCTGCTTCGGTTCCGGTTGGGATTCCTGCTTCGGCTCCGGTTGGGTTTCCGGCTTGGATTCCGATTTGCTCTCGGATTTGGCTTCCACTTTGGGTTCGGACTTGTTCTCGCTCTGCTTTTCCTCCGCGGGCTCGCTCTTCTTCTCCTCCGCGGGTTCGGACTTCTTCTCCTCTGCGGACTCGCTCTTCTTCTCCTCCGCAGGTTCGCTCTTCTTCTCCTCCGCGGGTTCGCTCTTCTTCTCCTCCGCGGGTTCGGCCTTGTCCCCGGCCTCCGGCGCTTCGTCCGCCGCCTTCCCCGCGGCGTCGGCGCCCCCCGTTTGCGGGGCGGATTCTTCCCCCTTCTCCGGGGCTTCGGCATCCCCCGTCTCCGGAACGTCCGGTTCCCCGCCCTCATCGGCGGAGACCGCCGCATCGGGGGCCTGTGCATCGTCGTCGCCCAACTGGGCAGCGCCAGCTTCCTCCGCTGCGCCCTGTTCCGGCGCACCGCCGTCCTGTATCTCGGTCACTTCGCCGGCGTCGCCGGGCAGGGTCTCCCCGTCTGGGAGGGTCTCCCCGCCGGGTGCGCCCTTCTCCTCAGGCGTGTTCTCCCCATCATGGGCGACCTCTTCGCCGGCCGCATCCCTGTTGTCGGACGCATCCTCTTCGCCGGCCGCATCCCTGTTGTCGGACGCATCCTCCCCGTCGGACGCCTTGCCGCCCTCGGAAGCGGCGATCTGCGCCGCCAGCGCATCCGCCTCGCCCCTGAGCTGGCTCTGCCGGGCTTTGAGCTCGGCGAGTGCCGCCTTCGATTCGTCCAGCCGGGCCTCGGCGGCGTCGATCTCGCCGTTGAGCCGGGTGATCTCCGCGTTGAGGCTCGCGGCGTCCGTCAGCTTGAGGTCCTCGATGTACGCACGCTGGTCGTCCCGCTCGGCGATCAGGGCGTCCCGCTGGGCCTGGGCGGCCTGCCGCTGCTGAAGCAGCGCCGAGGCATCCATCCCCTCGCCGGACTCAAGCGCCGCGAGCTGCTTCTCCAGCGCGGCCTTCTGCTGCCTGAGCAGCGCCAGGTTTTCGGCGGCCTTCAGCACGTCGGCCTTCTGTGCGTCGCTCATGCCGTCGGCGGCCTCCAGCGCCGACACCGCCGCGGCCACCTGCTCCCGCTGCTTAAGCAGCGCGTCCCGCTGGGCGGTCATCTGCTCAATGGCGGGGGTGATCTGCTTCTCGCCCTTCTTCAGCGCGTCCTCGGCCTGTTTGAGCTTCTCATAGGCCGTGGCCTTGCCGTTGGCCAGCTGTCGCCTGCCGTCGGCGAGCTGGGCCTGGCCCTCGTCCAGCTTGCGCTCCACCTTGGCAAGCTCCCTGTCGATCTCCTTCAATATAGCGGAGTTGACCACGTCGATGCGGCTCTGCTCGATGGTCACGTCGATCTCCTGCTCGATGACGCCGCTGGCATCGGCGGCCGCCACGCCGTTCAAGCCCTCGAAGGCCGGCACCAGCTCGTCGTTGACGTAGTCGGACAGCGCCAGTATGTCCATGTCGTCGCGTGTGACGGACAGTATCGCCACCGGCAGCATGTCCGGGTTCAGCTTGAGCGCCACCGGTGCGCCCACGTCGTCGTCCCAGGTGCCCTTGAGCTGGTCCAGCTGGGAGGAGATCTCGATCAGCGCCGTGTCCATGTTCGCGCCGTCGTTGAACTGCATGATGACCACGGACACATTGTCCCTGGACTGGGAGGTCACCTTCTTGATATCCGTGAGCGTGGCGAAGGCGGCCTCCATGGGCCGGGTGACCTCCCCCTCCACCTGCTCGGGCGTCGCGCCGGGATACTGGGTGTACACCACCACGTAGGGCAGGTTCATGCTGGGCAGCAGGTCGGTGGACATGTGCTGGAAGGATATGTAGCCCAGCACGATCACCAGTATGATGCCCACGATCACGGTATAGGGCTTTTTGACGGACGATTTCGACAGCATGGCGCGACCTCCCGGAATCGGTCATATATCCAAGAGAATGATATCATTTCGATATGAATGGAAAATAAACAATCCCTCTTTTTAATAATATTATTGATGAAACGCCCTGTCAACGCCGGATTGTCGCATTTTTGCCATTCTTCCAAAAAAGTTTGCGAAATGGAACATATTGAGAATGTTTCCCGTCAAAGGCACAAAGCCATTGAAAAAGGAGGCGTTGATCGCCATGAAAAAGAGAATCGGAGCGTGGATTCTGATATTGACATTGATCGTCGGCGCGCTGGCCGTGCCGGCGGCGCTGGCGGAGGCGCGCTACACCGCCAGCACGTCGCTGGAGAACGCCAGCAGCAACAACCGGCGGAACATCGAGCGCGCCGCCGCGTCCATCAACGGCGCGCGGGTGGACTCCGGCGGGCGCTTCTCGTTCAACGCCACTGTGGGACCCCGCACCAAGGCCAACGGTTATGTGGCCGCGGAGAACGCCCGGGGCGTCAACGTCACCGGCGGCGGCGTGTCCCAGGTGGCCACCACGCTGTACCTGGCGCTTCTGCGGCTGGAAAAAAAGATCGAATTCACCCAGCTCTCCACCTACGGCTCCCGCTTCGAGGAGAACTACGTGTCCGACGGCAGCAAGGCCGTGATCACCGATTACAGCGGCGGCACGGACTTTGAATTCGTCAACCACGCCGGGGAAATGACCATCGAGATGTGGGTCAGCGAGACCGCGCTGAACTGCGTGGTTACCGTGGCCGAGAACGGCTCAGGCGGCAACTGGTTCGGCGACTGGGGCGGCAGCAGCGCCAATGCGAACAACACGGTCATTGCCCCCACCGCCACCCCCTCCACGATCATCGCCTTTGCCAGCATCCCCTGCGGCGGCGGCAAGGGCACGCTCAAGAACGTCAAGCTCGCCGCCAAGAGCATCAACGGCACCACCCTGGGCACCGACGAGCTGTTCTCCTTCAACGACATCGTCGGCGCGCGCACCAAGAAGCGCGGCTATGTCGGCGGCGTCAACGGGCGCGGCAAAAAGGTGACCGGCGGCGGCGTGGCCCAGGTGGCCAGCGTGATCTGGCTGGCCGTCAAGAAGCTGGACAGCATCTCCATCGTCGAAAAATCCACCTACGGCAAACGCTATAACCAGGATTACGTGGAACGCTCCGCCGACGCCATACTCACCGACTATAAATCCGATAAGGATTTCTCCTTCCGATATAAGGGAACCGGGCGCATCGTCATCTATACCACCGTCACCGACAATACCCTCAGATGCGATATCGCCTATCAATAAACATCATTACATAATGCCGTGGGTGCGTCCCACGGCTTTTCGTTTGCCCACTCCCACCAACATAACCCGACTCTCTCCGTCTCGGCTCCGCCGAGTCACCTCCCTGACTCCCTCCGTCACCGCTCCACGGAGCCACCTCCCTCTAAGAGGGAGGCTATGGGTTCGCCGCCAAAAGGCCCCCGTCATGGCCCCCTCTCCGAGGGGGCTGTCAGCGAAGCTGACTGGGGGAGTGAAGGGAACTGGCGCGTAGCGCCATACCTTCCCCTTCAGGTGAAGGTGGCGCGTAGCGCCGGAAGAGGTCGAGCCTTCCCCTTGAGGGGAAGGTGGCCGAGCGAAGCGAGGTCGGATGAGGTGTCCGTAATCCCACAAGAA
>CACXBB010000060.1 GCA_902765735.1 uncultured Eubacteriales bacterium
CTGAGGAGGAACGGATGCCACAGTGCCCTCGAGGATCTTGAGGAGGGCCTGCTGGACGCCTTCGCCGGACACGTCGCGCGTGAGGGAAGGGTTCTCGCTCTTGCGGGCGATCTTGTCGATCTCGTCGATGTAGACGATGCCGCGTTCAGCTTTCTTGACGTCGTAGTTGGTTGCTTTGAGCAGACGCACGAGGACGTTTTCGACGTCTTCGCCGACGTAGCCGGCTTCGGTGAGGGTCGTCGCGTCGGAGATCGCGAAGGGAACGCCGAGGGTTTTGGCCAGCGACTGAACGAGGTAGGTCTTGCCCGAGCCGGTGGGGCCGATCATCAAAATATTGCTCTTCTGAAGCTCGACGTCCGAATCGGTCATGCCGTTGATGCGCTTGTAGTGGTTGTAAACGGCTACGGCGATCGATTTTTTGGCACGGTCCTGGCCGACGACGTACTGGTCGAGGAATTTGACGATGGCCTGGGCCGTGGTCAGTCTGATCGTCTCCATGGGAAATCCCTCCTTTATGTCAGGTTGCCGGTTTGAAGATGTGGTCGTTGGCGTCGGGCTTCCACAGCCACGCATGCTCCGGGTCGTCAATGCGCGTCTTGCGCCACGGGTCGCCGGGCAGGTGCCTTATGCCCCACATGTAGCACATGGCGTAGCCGGGGGCAGCGCCCTGGGAGTGGAAGGAGTGGTTGATCACCAGGCAGCCGTTGTGGCCGGTCTGGTAGATCTGGCCGTTGGCGAAGCCCGCGCCGAAGCCGTTCGGGTAGTCGAAACGGTAGAAGTAGACCTCGGGCTGCGGGTGGTGGTGCGGCGGATAGCTGGACCACTTGCCCGGGTAGTTGAGCACCTCGCCCAGCACCATGTTGCTGTACGGGGCGGACTCGTAGTCGAAAAAGGTCTGTATCTCGCGCTGCATGCAGCCCATCAGCTCGCCGTTTGAGCCGGCATGCTGCACCATGATGTCCTCCGGACCGTACAGCCGGGCGGGGAACTCGCGCTCGTTGTCCGTAAGCTGCACATACAGCTCCGCGTGATCGACGGCCTTGACCTCCACCTTCGTCCCCCTGCACACGTGCAGGCAGGTCGCCGCGCAGCGGAAGGTGTCCGGGCGCTCAGCCTCGCGGCACTGGTCATTGTAGCAGAACCGCACCTTGCCGATCAGCAGGTCCAGCGCCAGCTCCTTCCCCGGCTCGTCGAAGGCGTAGCTGTCGCCCGGCTCCAGCACCAGCAGGCCCACGTCCATGCGCGTAGCACAGTCGTTGCCGCTCATTTCCAGGTAGGAGTTGTAGCCACGTTTAACGTCTTTTTGAATATACATGTGACGCCTCCCGTATCAGAGCCCGGTGTGCTCGCGGATATACTTGCGCGCCTTGATCGCGTACTCCAGCGGATTGGCCTTGGCGGGGTCCTGCTCGGCCTCGACCAGCAGCCAGCCCTCGTACTTGGCGTCGGAGAGCAGCTTGAAGATCGGGTCATAGTCCACGCAGCCGTCGCCGGGCACGGTGAACGCGCCGTTTCTGACGGCCTGCAGGAAGCTCCATCCCTCGGGCGCGACCTTCTTCACCACATCCGCGCGCATGTCCTTCAAGTGCACGTGGCCCACGCGGTCCACGTACTTTTTCAAGACCGTCAGCGGGTCCTCCCCCGCGAAGGTGAAGTGGCCGGTGTCGTAGCACAGGAACACATACCGCGGGTCGGTGTTGGCCAGCATCCTGTCGGTCTCCGCGGCGGTCTGCACCACGGTGCCCATGTGGTGGTGGAAGCACAGCTTGAAGCCGCGTTCCGTGGCGATCTTGCCCAGCCGGTCGAGCCCCTTGCAGAAGCGGTCCCACTCTTGATCGTCCATCACGTGCTTTTTATCCGCGAGCACGGGAGTGTCCACCTGCCCCTGTATGGAGTAGCTCTGCTCGGACACGTTGATGCGGTTCGCGCCCACGGCGGCGAGGAAGTCCAATTCCCTGATGAAGTCCGCCTCCACCTGCTCGATGGGCTGGGTCAGTATGAACGAGGAGAACCAGCGGGAGGCGATGCGCATGCCGCGCAGGTCCAATTCCCACTTGAGCTCTTTGGGGTCGGAGGGGTATTTGTTGCCGATCTCGCAGCCGGTGAAGCCCGCCAGGGCCATCTCGCTCACCGTCTGCCGGAAGGTGTTCTCCGCGCCCAGCTCGGGCATGTCGTCGTTGCACCAGCCGATGGGCGCGATGCCGAGAAACACCTTATTTGAATCAAACATGGGCGATGGTCTCCTTTCTGACCAGTGTATTTCGGGATTACTTCTCAACGGCGGCCATCTTGCGCGCCTTGGCCTCGGCCTTGCCGCGGAAGACGTCGATGGTCACGGCGATGATGATCACCGCGCCGATGACGATGTACTGGATATCGTTGCCGGCGCCGAACAGGTTCAGACCGTCGCGGATGGTGGCGATCAGCAGCGCGCCGATCATGCTGCCCCAGATGGTGCCCTTGCCGCCGCGGAAGGACGCGCCGCCGATGATGCACGCCGCGATGGCGTCGGTATCAAAGTTGGCGGCGGAGGCGGTGTTGGCAGAGTTCAAACGGCCCGCCAGCACCACACCCGCGATGCCGCACATCAGACCGGAGATGGTGTAGACGATGGTCAGCACGTCCTTGGAACGTATGCCGGACATGCGCGCCGCCTCCGGGTTGCCGCCCACGCAGTAGATCTGGCGGCCCAGCGGGGTGTGGTTGAGGAACACGTGGAAGATGCAGTACACGATGATGACCAGTATGAAGCTGACCGGGAAGCCGAAGGAGAATATCGTGGACTTGCCGATCCACAGCACCGGGTCGATGCCCTTGTTGTTGAAGCCGATGGTCTGGGACTGTGTGATCAGAAGCGCCATGCCCCACAGCACGAACTTCATGCCCAGCGTGGACACGTAGGGATGGGGCAGGTCGAGGCGCGTGTACAGCGTGCCGTTCATGAAGCCGCAGAAGGTGCACAGCGCGATGGCGCACACGATCAGCACGACCGGGTTGGTGATGCCGTTCTGCATCATGACGCCGATTAAACAGGTGGCCAGTATCGAGTTATAGCCCACGGACAGGTCGATACCGGCGGTGATCAGCGCCAGCAGCATGCCGGCGGCGATCAGGCAGTTGATGGACGTCTGCTTTAAGATGTTCATCAGGTTGGCCACGCGCATGAATTTGCCGGGAAGCGCGATGGTGAAAACGATAAACAGCAGCGCCAGCACCAGCAGCGGGCCGAGCTTCATCAGTATGTCGCTGACGCCGGTCTTTTTATTGGAATTGTTCATGCAATCTTACCTCCCCATGCAGCCTTCATGATGTCTTCCTGGTTGAAGTGTTCGCTGTCGCGTTCGATTTCCGCCATGACCTCGCCCTCGCGCATGACGACCACGCGGTCCGCCATGCCCAGCACCTCGGGCAGCTCCGAGGACACCATGATGACGCACTTGCCCTGCTTGACCAGGTCGTTCATGACGTTGTAGACCTCGACCTTCGCGCCGACGTCGATGCCGCGGGTGGGCTCGTCGAAGATGTAGATGTCCGCGTTGCAGTTGATCCACTTGCCGATGACGACCTTCTGCTGGTTGCCGCCGGAGAGCTGCGCGGTGATCTCGTCGGAGGAGGGGGTCTTGATGCGCAGGGTCTTGATCATCTCCTGGCTGTTGGAGCCGATCTCGGGATGCTGCAGCAGGAAGCCCTTGGTGAACCGCTTCATGTTGGCCAGGATCATGTTGGTCTTGATGCTCTCGGAGAGCACCAGGCCCTGACCCTTGCGGTCCTCCGTCAAAAAGGCGATGCCCTGGCGGATGGCCTGGCCGGGATTTTTGATGTTGACCTTCTTGCCGTGGACGTAGATCTCGCCGCCGTCCAGCGGGTCCGCGCCGAACAGCGCGCGCATGGTCTCGGTGCGGCCCGCGCCCACCAGGCCGGCAAAGGCCAGGATCTGGCCGCCGTAGGCCTTGAAGCTGACGTCCTTCAATACGCCCAGCTCCTTCAGGTTCTTGACCTCCAGCATGCACTCGCCCTTCACGCCGAATTCCTTGGGGAACTGGTTCTCCAGCGAACGGCCCACCATGGCCTGTATGAGCGAATCGTTGTTCCAGTCGGCGATGTCGCGGGTGTCGATGTGCTCGCCGTCGCGCATGACCGTCACCCGGTCGCACAGCTCGAACAGCTCCTCCAGCTTGTGGGAGACGAACAGTATGGCGATGCCCTGGCTCTTGAGCTTGCGAACGGTGGTCATGAGCTCCTTGACCTCCTGCTCGCCCAGGGAGGAGGTGGGCTCGTCCATGATGAGCAATTTGGCGTTTACGGTGATGGCCTTTGCGATCTCCACCATCTGCTGCAGGCCCATGCCCAGCTTGCCGCACTCGGTGTGGGTGTCGATTTCGGGATGTCCCAGCACCGTCAGCGCCTCGTGGGCCTCCCTGTGCATGCGGGGATAGTCCAGAAGCCCGCCGGGCTTTGTGACATTGCGGCCCATGAACACGTTGTCCACCACAGGAAGCATCGGCACGATGTTCAGTTCCTGATACACGCAGGCGATGCCGGCCTCACGCGACTGCACGGGATTGGCGAAGGAGACCTTCTTCCCGTCGATGTAGATTTCGCCCTCCTCGGGGATGTGCACGCCCGTGAGCACCTTGATCAGCGTGGATTTGCCCGCGCCGTTTTCACCGATCAGGCCGTGAATCTCGCCGGGCTTGATCTGAATGTGCATGTCGTGCATGGCGATGACGCCCGGAAAGCGCTTTGTGACATGTTTCAGCTCTACCACATATTCAGCCACTGGTTATCACGCTCCTCGTCGCAGAGATTTGAAAAAACCGGACGATCCTCGGTATGCACAGGGATCGCCCGGTGGATGCATTGCGGCTCAATGAAACCGCTTATCGCCGGAGCATCTTTTATTACTTCAGATAATCGCCCACGTTTTCAGCGTCGATGACGACGGTGGGAACGGAAACGACCTTGTCCACGGTCTCGCCCTTGAGAGCGGCGACGGCGGTCATCACGGACAGATAGCCCATCTCGGCGGGCTGCTGGGCGATGGTGGCCTTCATCTCACCGGCGGCGATGGACTCGAGCGCGGAGGTGTTGCCGTCGAAGCCGATGACGGCGATGCCTTCCTTGCCGGCTTCCTTGATGGCCTCGATGGCACCCAGAGCGGAGTCGTCGTTGTGGCACAGAACCAGGTTGATGTCCTCGTTGGCGATCAGCTGGGCCTCCATGACGTTCTTGGAGTCGGCGGTGTTGTTGTTGCCGCTCATCTCCGCGACGGGCTCCACGCCGGCCTCCTCCAGGGCTTTCTCGTAGCCGGACTTGCGCAGGTTGGAGGTGTTGTCACCCTCCTGGCCGTAGATGATCAGGGCCTTGGTGTCCGCGCCGTTCAGACCGACGCCGTACACGCCGCCGCCGTAGGCCGCCTCGTCATTGGAGGTGCCGACGAAGGAGGTCTGATTCTCGAAGGTGTTGGTGGTGTCGCAGAACACGACGATGCCCTGATAGCCGGTGCTCTCCAGCACGCCGACTACGGCGTCGTTGTCGTCGGGCGCGATGATGATGGCGTCGGGCGCGCCGGCCAGCTGGGTCTCGATCTGGTTGACCTGGCCCTGGATGTCGGATTCAGCGGGCGGGCCCTGCACGTCGATGGTGATGCCGAGCTCCTCGGCGGCCTTGTCGATACCGGACTTGACGGTCTGCCAGTATTCGCTGGACAGGGTCTTCAGGTTCACGACGATGGTGAAGTCCTCGGCCATGGCGGGCGCGAGCATCGCCAGGCAGAGCATCAGGGCCAGCACGAGGGATACGATCTTCTTCATGACAATTTCCTCCTTAATACTGTACTGCGCCGCGTCGGCGCACCTTTTAGGAAGCGTTCACATTGCTTCCATCTTAATAAATTATACCATATGACTAAAGTATTGTCAACATTCTGCCCCGAAAAAACATATTGTTTGATTGATTGTAATCCGGCGGTTGTTTTGTTTTGTACATTATGCATGAATTCAAATCCCTCTTGCAATCAAAGTTGCGGTATGATACAATGATATTGTATATTGTGACCATGCGCAACTTGAACGAAAAAAGACATTTGTTAAGGAGGCAAAAAACATGAACGAAGTACGCATTGGCATGCTGGGCTTCGGCCGCATCGGCCGCCTGCACGCCGCGAACCTGGCTCACTCCGTGAAGGGCGCGAAGCTCGTGGCCGTGGCCGACCCCTATCTGAACGACGACGGCATCGCCGTGTGCAAGGCCCTGGGCGTCGAGCGCTGGGGCAAGGATGAGGAGCCGATCTTCGCCGCCAAGGACATCGACGCCGTGTTCATCTGCTCCCCCACGGGCTATCACACTGATTTCATCCGCCGCGCCGCCGCCCAGGGCAAGCATATCTTCTGCGAAAAGCCCATCGGTCTGGAGCTGGACGACATCAACTCCGCCCTCGACGCCGTCAAGAAGGCGGGCGTGAAGCTGCAGCTCGGCTTCGTGCGCCGCTTCGACCACAACCACCGCAAGGTGCAACAGGACGTGGCGTCCGGCAAGCTGGGCGCGCCGCACATCGTGAAGGTCTGCTCCCGCGACCCTGAGCAGCCCCCGGAGGCGTATGTGAAGGTGTCCGGCGGCCTGTTCGTGGACATGATGATCCACGACTTCGACATGGCCATGTACCTCGCCGGCAGCGACATCACCGAGGTGTTCACGCTGGGCGCGGTCAAGATCGACCCGATGTTCGCCAAGTACGACGACGTGGATACCGCCGTCGTGTCCCTCAAGTTCGCCAACGGCGCCATCGGCGTGATCGACAACAGCCGCGCGGCGCGCTACGGTTATGACCAGCGCGTCGAGGTGCACTGCGACAAGGGCTGCACGCGCGACGAGAACGACCTGATCAGCACCAACATCGTCTCCACCGCCGACGGCGTGGTCACCGAGAAGCCCACCTGGTTCTTCCTCGAGCGCTACAACGACGCCTTCATCGAGGAGACCAAGGAATTCGTCAACGCCATACTCAGCGACACCGACGTGCCCGTGGGCGGCCACGAGGGCATCATGTCCGTGGCGGTGGCCATGGCCGCCAAGAAGTCCCTCGACGAGCATCGCCCGGTGGCGCTTTCCGAAATTCTGTAATATCAGGAGGTATCTTACATGAACTATGCAGAGGAATCCCTGCGGCTGCACGGCGAATGGAAGGGCAAGATCGAGGTCATCTCCCGGGTGCCGGTGAAGTCGAAGGACGACCTGTCCGCAAGATCGAGGTCATCTCCCGGGTGCCGGTGAAGTCGAAGGACGACCTGTCCCTGGCCTACACCCCCGGCGTGGCGCAGCCCTGCCTCGAAATCCAGAAGGACATCAACAAATCCTACGAGCTGACCCGCCGCTGGAACATGTGCGCGGTGATCACCGACGGCACCGCGGTGCTGGGCCTGGGCGATATCGGCCCCGAGGCCGGCATGCCGGTCATGGAGGGCAAGTGCGTGCTGTTCAAGTCCTTCGGCGACGTGGATGCCTTCCCGCTTTGTGTGAAGTCCAAGGATGTTGACGAGTTCGTCAACGCCGTGGCGCTGATTTCCGGCTCCTTCGGCGGCATCAATCTGGAGGACATCTCCGCGCCGCGCTGCTTCGAGATCGAGCGCAAGCTCAAGGAAAAGACCGACATACCGATCTTCCACGACGACCAGCACGGCACCGCGGTCATCACGCTGGCGGGCCTGACGAATGCGCTCAAGGTCGTGGGCAAGAAGAAGGAGGACGTGAAGATCGTCACCTCCGGTGCGGGCGCGGCGGCCATCGCCATCGTGAAGCTGCTGCTGTCGGCGGGCTTCAAAAACGTGACGATGTGCGACCGCAAGGGCGCGATCTACGAGGGCCGCGACGGGCTCAACTGGATCAAGGCCGAGATGGCGCAGGTCACCAACCGCGACAAGAAGGCCGGCTCCCTCGCGGACATGCTGGTCGGCGCGGACGTGTTCATCGGCGTGTCCGGCCCCGGCACCGTGACCACCGAGATGGTCAAGACCATGAACCGCGACGCCATAGTGTTCGCCTGCGCGAACCCGACGCCCGAGATCTTCCCGGACGACGCCAAGGCCGGCGGCGCGGCGGTCATCTCCACGGGCCGCAGCGATTTCCCGAACCAGATCAACAACGTGCTGGCGTTCCCGGGCATCTTCCGCGGCACCTTCGACGTGCGGGCGAGCGACATCAACGAAGAGATGAAGATGGCCGCCGCCAAGGCGCTGGCCGATTTGATCTCCCCCGAGGAGCTCACCGCGGATTACATCATCCCCTACGCCTTCGACCCGCGGGT
>CACXBB010000061.1:0-6949 GCA_902765735.1 uncultured Eubacteriales bacterium
GGAGTAGCGGCGGTGCGTACAAGTCAAGGGAAATCAACGCAGAAATGCAGCCAAAGACGCCGAAAATGCGCTTCAGGCATTTTAGAAACACACTCTAAGTAGCAACCTGTAAACAAAGGGGTCTTATACTTGAACATAACCAGAAACGATTTACGCAACATCGCCATCATCGCCCACGTCGACCACGGCAAGACCACGCTGGTGGACGAGATGCTCAAGCAGGGCGGCGTGTTCCGCCAGAACCAGCAGGTAGCCGACCGCGTGATGGACTCCAACGACCTGGAGCGGGAGCGCGGCATCACGATCCTCAGTAAAAACACCGCCGTGCACTACAACGGCGTGAAGATCAACATCGTGGACACCCCCGGCCACGCGGACTTCTCCGGCGAGGTGGAGCGCGTGTTGAAGATGGTATCGGGCGTGCTTTTGCTGGTGGACAGCTTCGAGGGCCCCATGCCGCAGACGCGCTTCGTGCTGAAGAAGGCGCTGGAGCTCAATCTGAAGGTCATCATCGTGGTCAACAAAACCGACCGCCCGGACGCTCGCTGCGACGAGGTGCTGGACGAGACGCAGATGCTGCTGATCGACCTGGGCGCAAACGACGAGCAGCTCGACAGCCCGGTGATCTTCGCCTCGGGCCGCTCGGGCACCGCCACCACCGACTGGCGCGTCCCGGGCAAGGACCTGCGGCCCCTGTTCGACTGCATCCTCAGCCACATCCCCGCCCCCGAGGGCGACCCGGACGGCGAATTGCAGCTTCTGGTGTCCACCATCGATTACAACGACTACGTGGGCCGCATCGGCGTGGGCCGCATCGAGCGGGGCCACATCGACGCGGGCCAGATGGCCATTCGCTGCGTGTACGGCTCGGCCTTCGTGTCGCCGCAGACCCGTCTGGCGGGGCTGTTCGAGTTCGACGGGCTGAAGCGCGTCAACTGCGAGCGCGCCGAGGTGGGCGATATCGTGGCGGTGTCCGGCTTCACGGACCTGCTCATCGGCGACACCATCTGCAACCCGGCGATGGCGGAGCCGCTGCCCTTCGTGAAGATCGACGAGCCCACCATCTCCATGACCTTCTGCGTCAACGACAGCCCCTTCGCCGGCACCGAGGGCACCTACGTGACCTCCCGCCACCTGCGGGGCCGTCTGGAGAAGGAGGCGCTGACCGACGTATCCCTCCGCGTGGAGGAGACCGACTCCACCGACGCCTTCCGGGTGTACGGGCGCGGCGAATTGCACCTGTCGATACTGATCGAGACCATGCGCCGCCAGGGCTACGAGTTCGCGGTCACCAAGCCTGTGGTGCTCTACAAGGACATCGACGGCGAAAAGTGCGAGCCCTTCGAGCGGCTGGTGTGCGATGTGCCCACCGAGTTCTCCGGCGCGGTGATCGACAAGATCGGCCGCCGCCGCGGCACGCTGCTATCCATGACCGGCGAGGACCGCATGCGCCTGGAGTTCCTGGTGCCGTCCCGCGGGCTGTTCGGCTATCGCAGCGAGTTTCTGACCGACACCCGCGGCGAGGGCGTGATGTCCTCGGTGTTCGAGGACTACGAGCCCGTCAAGGGCGATATCCCCAGCCGCAACTGCGGCGCGCTGGTGGCCTGGGAGGACGGCGTGTCCACCGCCTACGCGCTGTTCAACATCCAGGACCGCGGCGAGCTGTTCATCGAGCCGGGCGTCAAGGTGTACAACGGCATGATCATCGGGCGAAACTCCCGGCCCGGCGACATCGACGTCAACGTCTGCAAGAAGAAGCACATGACCAACTCCCGCAACTCCGCCGCCGCCGAGGAGGCGCTCAAGATCACCGGCGTGCACGTCCCCACGCTGGAGGAGGCCATGGAGTTCATCGATGACGACGAGCTGGTGGAGATCACCCCGCAGTCCATCCGCATGCGCAAGAAGATACTGGGCACCGAGGCCCGCAAGAAGCTGGAGGCGCGAAAGAAGAATGCCTGATCAAAACGGGTTGCAGACGGAGCTCGACTGGGGCTTTCCCAAGAGGCTTCAACAGGGCGACGACGGCGCGTACCGCTGGACCTACGACATAAAGGCGCAGGGCAACCGGGCCCCCATGCGGACCATGGTGTTCATCTGCGCGGCCATATTCGTGCCCATCGCCCTCATCATGCTGTTCATGACCTGGCAGTACGGCGAGCTCCAGGCCCTGCTGTTCTGCCTGGGCCTGCTGGCGTTGGGCGTCGGCCTGCCGGCGCTGATCTGGGCGCTGCTGCCCCAGAATGCCAGCTACAAGATGACCGGGGAATACATCGAGGCGTGGCCCAAGGGCAGGGGCAACAACATCCACCGCTACGAGGGCGTACGCCGCGTGACGATGGAGCCGCGGATAGACCGCATCCGCCTGAAGTGGGCCGTCACCGGGCTGGACGTGTACGTCCCCCGGGAGGACTACGCCTTCGTGCGGGACTACATAATCGAGCGCGTGCCCAAAGAAGCGGAGAAGATTTATTGAGAGATAGAGGAATATGAGGATCATCGATACCGAACGGCTGATCCTGCGGCCGCTGAGCGTGGCGGATGCCGCGGACGCCTTCGAGTGGCAGAGCGACCCGGAGGGCAACCGCTACATGATCTACCCGCTGTATACCGACATCGAAAAGACCCGGGAGTGGATCGCCGGCCTCGGCCCGGATATAAACGAGTTCGGCTTTGAGCTCAAATCCACGGGCAAGGTCATCGGCGCGGGTGGCATCAAGTACGTCCGGGACGCGGACGCCTGGGAGCTGGGCTACAACCTGAACCGGCGCTACTGGGGCATGGGCTACGCCACCGAGGCGTCCAAGGCGCTGATCCGGTGGGCTTATGAATGCGAGGGCGCGCGGGATTTTATCGCCTGCCACGCCACGCAGAACCCCGCCTCCGGAAACGTGATCCGCAAGTGCGGGTTTGCGCTGGATCATTACGGTCAGTACGCCCGCTATGACGGTAGCGAGACCTTTGACGCGGCCTTCTACAAAATGCACCTGGAGTGAGGCACATTCCCTATGAAGATCACCCGCGCGCAGCTCACCAATTACAGAAGCTACGACACCTGCGTCCTCGCGCCCTGCGAGGGCGTCAACGTGCTTTTGGGCGACAACGGGCAGGGCAAGACCAACGTGCTGGAGGCGCTGTACCTGGCGTGCACCGGTCGAAGCCACCGCACGCGGCAGGACAGGGAGCTGATTCGCTGGGGCGCGGACTTCGCCGACGTGAAGGTCGAGGCCGAGCGCCGGGACGGCAGCCACGAGGTGGAGATCATACTGCCGACCCTCGGGCGGCGCAGGCTCAGGATCGCGGGGCAGGAGGTGTCGCGGTCCGGCGAATTGATGGGCCATATCACCGGCGTGCTGTTCTCCCCGGAGGACCTGCGCACCGTGAAGGACGGCCCCGCCGAGCGCCGCCGGTTCGTGGACATGGCGCTTTCGCAGATCAAGCCCGCCTACTACTACGGCCTGCAGCGCTACGCCCGGGCGCTCAGGCAGCGCAACGAGGTGCTCAAGCTGGCCGCCGCGCAGCCGGGGGTGCTGTCCACCCTCGATTCCTGGGACGAGCAGCTCGCCGCCGCCGGCGCGGAGCTCATGCGACAGCGGCGGGAATACGTCGCGCGGCTGTCGTCTCTGGCGGGGGAGACCCACCGGGAGATCTCCGATGGCCGGGAGCAGTTGGAGATACGCTACGTGCCCAGCGTGTCCATGGGGGACGACGCCCAGGCCATACTGGAGACGCTGTTCGGGGCGCGGGAGAACGACCTTCGGCGCATGACCACCTCCGTGGGACCCCACCGGGACGACGTGCTGTTGACCATCTCGGGCCGGGACGTGCGCGCCTACGGCTCCCAGGGCCAGCAGCGCACCGCCGCGCTGGCCATGCGCTTAAGCGAGCTGGACGTGATGCGCGAGGCCATGGGGGAGTGGCCCATGCTGATGCTGGACGACGTGATGAGCGAGCTCGACCCCTCCCGCCGCCGCCAGCTGATCGGGCGACTGAAGGGCATACAGACCTTCGTCACCTGCACCGACGCCGACGACCTCGCCGGGGCCGAGGTGGGGCAGGTCTGGCGGGTCAGCGGGGGAGAGCTGACGGAAGACTGAGGGGCTGTCTCAAAACGAACCACCGCTGTTCAATTCGCCGTAGGGGCGGCATTCATGCCGCCCGCGGACGCCATAAATGGCGTCCCTACGGATGGATTGCATGGTGTGTTCGTCGTTTTGAGACAACCCCTCTTGCATTATATCCCGGGACACCCGTTGAACCCCATGCGGCGCTCATACGGCGCCTTCTTCGGCGCGGCGGGCGTCTGTGCGGGCACGCCCACCGGCAGCACGCACACGACGCGGTCCGGCTCGGGCAGGTCGAGCGCGCGGGCGAGCTGCCCGGCGATGTCGTCCTCATCGGTGATGTGGCCCTCGTACCAGCAGGAGGCGTACCCCAGCGCATGGATGGCCAACAGCATGTTCTCGATGGCGGCGGCGTAATCCTGCACGTTGAAGCGCCGGTCGCGGTAGGCGACGATGGGCCGGGTAAGCACCAGCACCCAGGCGGGGGCGGTCTCAGCGACGCTCGGCGTGACCAGCGCCTTCAGGCGGCCGAGCAGCGCGGGGTCGTCCACGGCGACGAAGGACGCGGTCTGCTTGTTGCACCCGGAGGGCGCGGCGCAGCCCGCCTCCATGATGGCGCGCAGGTGTTCCCGGGGCACGGGGGTGTCGCGGTACGGCCCGCGATAGCTCCGGCGGGTGCGGATGGCTTGCAATACCTCCATGTCAAACCTCCCGTAGGGTCTGGGTCGTGGCCAGGTGGCGGTTCTTGTAGGCGGGGTCGCCGGTGACCTCCCGAATGACCGTCACCTCGGGCGGCAGCGCGGCGGGCTCGTTGTCGGAGTAGGCGAACAGCACGGCCCGGTCCCCGGAGAAGGGGTAGACGTCGATCTCGATGCGGTGCCCGTCGTAGATGAAGCGGTGCTTCACCTTGCGCACGCTGTGCATGCTGCTGTCGCACTCCATCAGGTAGCGCACGTACTGTTTTTCGGAGACGGCGCGCTCGGTGGCCCACTTGGAGCCGTCCGCCATGGTGTGCTTCTCGGTGTAGAAGTACAGGTAGTCCTCGCCGTTCTTCTGCTGACGGATGCGGCGCTCCACGTCGGGCTGGGTGGGCAGCAGGTAGGTCTGCATCATCTGGAGGGCCACGGCGTTGTAACGCTCGGTGATCAGGGCGATGTCCGGCATCTCGATCAAATACTTGCGCTTCTTCATCATCGGCACCGGCTCGCCCACGATGCGGTAGATCTCGCGGATGGCGCGGCGCATCTTGTCGTCGAAGTTCACGGAGTTGTCGATCACCCGCAGGTTGCGGTGGCCGCTCCAGGCGCGCAGGGTGCGGTCGTCCATTTCCCGGGCGGCCTCGATGCTCTCCGTTCGGGCGGCGTTGCCCAGGTCGTAGGCGAACTCCGCGCCCTTGGCGCAGGTGACCAGGTGCAGCACCGCGTCGTAGCCGGCGAGCACTTCGGCCTCCGTGCGCCCGTCGAAGTGGGAGAGCACCTCAGCGAACTGCTCGTCGGTGACGTAGGCCTTGTCGTCCAGCACCGCCCGGTCGTAGATGATGAGTATGTTCTCCTCGTCCACCACCTGGGCGGCCTTCAGCGCAAGCTGCTCCTTGTGCAGCTGGTCGGCGATCACGAAGTCCTGAAACGCCAGCATGGACATGCAGCCGCCGAAGGGCCGTATGCCGAAGCCGGAGATCAGCTCCGTGGCCGTCTCCGGGATGGTGATGACCCGCCAGCCGTTTTCGGGCTTGAACTCGTTGAGTATGCGGCTGATAAGGGTGGTCTTGCCCGCCGCCGGGCCGCCGGTGAGCACGATGCGGATGATTCTCTTCAAAATGGTACGCCCCTTTCAGTCAAACAGATACCTTCCAAACGCCTCGACGGTCTTGAAATACAGATCGCAGTTGTGACGCATGAAGCCCTCGATCTCGGGGATGTCATTGGCCCAGCCCGCCGCGGCGAAGGGCACGCCGCAGGCGCGGGCCATATCGTAGCCGGGCTTTAAGTCGTCCAGCATCAGAAGCTCGGAGGGCTTGTAGCCGTAGGCATCCATGATCTCATACAGCGCGTCGGGCTTCGGCTTGCGCCGCTCGACGGGCACCTCCCAGCCGAACACCATGTCCGGCTCGGGCAGGCCGTTTTCACGGTAGTCCCGCAGTATGTTCTTTGAATAGGAGTGGGAGATCACGCACAGCCTGCCGCCGCGGCGCTTCTGCTCCCACAGGATCTCCGCCATGCCGGGGTAGACCTGGGGCACGTGATCCTGCACGTAGGCGTTCCAGTAGGCCTGCTCGTGCTTCATCTGCGCGTCGCTCATGCCCACGTCGTCCCGGAAAAAGGACACCACGCCGGGGTGGAAGTTCTGCACAAAGTAGTGCTCCAGCGTGCAGTGATAGTCGGGAAAAAACTCCTCGCAGTACTGCACGAAGCAGGGGTAGTGCACCGTCGCGGTGCTGTTGACCACGGTGTCGTCGTGATCCACGACAAGGCAGGGGTAGAACATGGGTTTAGCTCCTGTAAACGATTTAATTGGGAATTAGGAATTAGGAATGAGGAATCAGGAATTATAAAATGCCGGAAACCCGGTGTAGGGACGCCATTCTTGGCGTCCGTTCAAGGCGAAACGGGTTATGCGGACGCCAATAATGGCGTCCCTACGGATGTCTTGTGCGGCAGCCATGCCTCCCTTGTGTAAAGGGAGGTGGCCCGAAGGGCCGGAGGGATTGCTCAATTCCTAATTCCTATCTCCTAATTCCTCAGTCGTGTATACAACTTCCAATTTACCGACCGGACTGAACAGCTACTCTAGAGTGTGTTTCTAAAATGCCTGAAGCGCATTTTCGGCGTCTTTGGCTGCATTTCTGCGTTGATTTCCCTTGACTTGTACGCACCGCCGCTACTCCG
>CACXBB010000061.1:6983-8685 GCA_902765735.1 uncultured Eubacteriales bacterium
ACTGCTATTGCCCCACTAAGCCTGCGGAAAATCGCCTTGAAATGCAGCCAAATCCGCTCGAAACTGCATCTCCCGGCATTTAGAAACACACTCTAATTCTCAATTCTCAATTATTCAATTCTCAATTACATTATATCATACCTCACAAATATTGTCACTCATCTCCGAAAAGAAAAATCTCCGCCGCGAATACGCGGCGGAGATTTTTGCAAGGTGGCTCACTTCACGGCGTGTCCCTTGGCCTTGATGACGTCCACGACCCGGTTGCACAGCTCGAGGCAGAGGTCGTTGGACTCGGCTTCGACCATCACGCGCACCACGGGCTCGGTGCCGGACTCGCGCACGAGTATGCGGCCGGTCTCGCCCAGCTGCTCGGCCACGGCCTTGACGGCGGCCTGCACGTCGGGGTCATTCTGGGCCTCGGTCTTGTCGTAGACCCGGACGTTGATGAGCTCCTGCGGGTACATCTGGAAGCCCTGGCACAGCTCGCTCATCTTCTTCTTGCGGGCCAGCATGCACTCCATCATCTTGAGGGAGGTCAGTATGCCGTCGCCGGTGGTGGCGTACTTGGAGAAGATGATGTGGCCGGACTGCTCGCCGCCCAGGCGGCAGCCGTGGGTGGTCATGTACTCGTAGACGTACTTGTCGCCCACCTTGGTCTTCACACAGTCGATGCCGCGCTCGTTAAGCGCCTTGAACAGCCCGAAGTTGCTCATGACGGTGGTCACCACGGGCTTGTCCACCAGCTTGCCACGGTCCTGCATGTAGCAGGCGTAGGCGTACATGATGTGGTCGCCGGTGAGCACGTCGCCCTTCTCGTCCACGCACATGCAGCGGTCGGCGTCGCCGTCGTAGGCGAAGCCCACGTCCAGATTGTTGTCCAGCACGAACTGCTGCAGCGCTTCGATGTGGGTGGAGCCCACGCCATTGTTGATGTTTAAACCGTTGGGCTCGGCGCCCATCACGTAGGTGCGCGCGCCGAGGGCCTCAAACACCGCCTTGGCGATCATCCAGGAGGCGCCGTTGGCGCAGTCCAGGCCCACCCGCAGGCCGCGGAAGCTGTACAGGCCGTGGCTGATTAGGTAGCCCACGTAGCGGTTGCGGCCGCTGACGTAGTCTACCGTCTGGCCGATGTTCTCCTTGGTGGCGAAGGGCAGTTCCTTCACCTGCTGGCCGAACACGTTGAGCTTGCCGTCCAGGTAGTCCTCGATCAGCTTGATGGTGTCCTCGCCCATCTTCTCGCCGTGGCCGTTCAGAAGCTTGATGCCGTTGTCGTAGTAGGGGTTGTGGGAGGCGGAGATCATGATGCCGCAGTCGAACTCGTCTGCGTGGGTCACCCAGGCCACGCTGGGGGTGGTGGTGACGTGCAGCATGTAGGCGTCCGCGCCGGAGGCGGTCAGGCCGGCGATCAGCGCGTACTCGAACATGTAGCTGGAGCGGCGGGTGTCCTTGCCGATGACGATCTGCGCGCGCTCGCGGTTGCCCGAGAACTTGCGCTGCTGGCAGTAATACCAGCCCAGGAAGCGGCCCACCTGATAGGCGTGATCCGCGGTCAGATTGATGTTGGCCTCGCCACGGAAGCCGTCGGTGCCGAAATATTTGCCCATATTATGACCATTCCTTTCCGGCACCAACGAGGGATGAAACCGAGCGCGGTGCCATCGAAGTAGTGTATACTGTTGTTGAGGGTGGCAGGTATACT
>CACXBB010000062.1 GCA_902765735.1 uncultured Eubacteriales bacterium
ATCCATGGAATCCAGATACTTTTCCACGGCGGCGAGCTGGGCCCTGGCGTATTCCAGCTTCTTGCGGCTGAGCTCGGCACTGGTGGACTGCTTCCTGCCATTGACGGCGCGGACGGTAGTGCCGTCCAGGCACAGCGTCTCGGCGTCCATGAGCTTCATTTCTTTGCACGCCCGGACGAAGATGAGAAATATCTTCTTGAGCAGCTTCCTGTGCGCCTTTCGGAAATCCGCGATGGTGCGGAAGTCCGGGCAGAGCCGGTTCAGCAGGAACCACAGCTCGATGTTCCGCCGGCACTCCCGCATGAGCCGCCGGGACGAGCGAATCCTGTTCAAGTAGCCCCAGACGTACAGCTTCACCAGATCATACGGATTGTAGAGCGGCCTGCCCGTAGGCGCGGGAACGGTATGCTCGAACCCCATGGTTTCCAAATCCAGACTGTCCACGAAGACCTCAATGAACCGGGCGGGGCTGTCCCGGGGCACCTCGTCCTCGATGCTCCACATACCCAGGGTCATCTGTCTGCTGTCCGTGCCGGTGACATAGCCCATGCAAACGCCTCCCGTTTCGCTTTCAGAAAACAGCGGATTGACGAATCGTTCCAATACATATATAATTCGACATGGGACGCGAGAATCCTTTTGGATTATCAGGGTTATTTCATTTTTTGTAGAGAAGAGTATGGTTATGACGAACAACCTTAAGCTGCTCACGAAGGACTACTTTAACAAGCATCCAGTGAAGGAGTATTCCGCGGCGCGCCTGGAGTATTCCATGCTGCTGATGCCGGAGGTCATGGATGTTGTGGATGCGAAGCTGCCCCAGATGAGCGAAATGGCTGCAAAGCGGGGAATCGATATTCCAGATACCACAGAACTGATGGCGAAGGTGGAACAGGAAGAGGATACCGGAAAACTGCTGCGCATGCTGCGGCAAACCCAGCCCCCGGTTGTTCGCAAGGCGGTGCGGGAGAAGCTTTTGAATCGGGAAGAAGCAGTTTTGCCGGAAATACAGCGCATGATCCTGAAGGCATTCAATGATAACACCATTGAAAACTGCGTGCGATTCATGACGAAGTGCGGGACAAACTGTTCTGACTGGATCATGCAGAACTATAATGATGTCCGTGAGCCCTATGCGCGTTCCATGCTCTGCCTTGTTCTGGGCTTTCGCGCCAATACGGATGCGATCCCTTTTCTCATGCAGCAGGTTGATTCGTTTGTAAAACAGTTCCCGGATAAATCTTATGAACAGGGACCCCTGATGGCTCTCTATGAAATTCGTGCCCGTTTTCGGACAGTCTGACCACAAGCGCGGCAGGCGAACCCAATGGGTTCGCCTGCCGCACTTTTTGGCTCTTCACGGAAACTTGTGGGATAGGCACCTCATCCGTCCCGCCTGCGGCGGTCCACCGTTCCGGGGGCCTGCCGGCCCGTTCTCGCTGAAAACAGTCCACTGGACTGTTTTCCGGGCGCTCGAACCCCCTCAAGGGGAAGGCACGACCTCTTCCGTCTGGCCTGCGGCCAGCCACCTTCCCCTGAAGGGGAAGGCAAAGGACAGCGCCTCCAAAAGCCTTCCCCTTGAGGGGAAGGTGGCCGAGCGAAGCGAGGTCGGATGAGGTGCCCCATAATCCCACAAGAAAACGTGAAAAACCTTATTATACCTGTCAGGTCAGCTCCGACTTGCCGGTGTACAGCTCGTAATACCGGCCCTTCATGGCCAGCAGATCGTCGTGGCTGCCGCGCTCGATGATCTCGCCGTTCTCCAGCACCATGATGGCGTTGGCGTTTCGGACGGTGGAGAGCCGGTGGGCGATGACGAAGGTGGTACGGTCCTGCATCAGCCGGTCCATGCCGCGCTCGATGTGGCGCTCGGTGCGGGTATCGACGGAGGAGGTGGCCTCGTCGAGCACCAGTATCGGCGCGTGGGAGATGGCGGCGCGGGCGATGTTCAGAAGCTGCCTCTGGCCCTGGGAGAGGTTCGCGCCGTCGCCCTCGATGACGGTGTTATAGCCGTCGGACAGGCGGCGGATGAAGCTGTCCGCCGAGGCCATTTTCGCCGCGGCGACCACCTCCGCGTCGGTGGCGTCCAGCCGGCCGTAGCGTATGTTCTCCATGACGGTGCCGGTGAACAGGTGGGTGTCCTGGAGCACCATGGCGATGTTCTGCCTCAGGAAGTCCCGGGGCAGCTTCTGTATGTCGATATCGTCGATGGTGATCCTGCCGGAGTCGATGTCGTAGAAGCGGTTCAACAGGTTGGTGATGGTGGTCTTGCCCGCGCCGGTGGAGCCCACGAAGGCGATCTTCTGGCCGGGCCGGGCGTACAGGGAGATGTGCTTGAGCACCGTCCTGCCCGGCACGTAGCCGAAGGACACGTCGTCCAGCACCACGTGGCCCCTGAGCCGCTCGGGGCGCTGCACGTCCTCGGGGTCGGGGGCCTCGGGGTCCTTGTCCATCACGGCGAACACGCGCTCGGCGCCGGCCAGGGCGGAGAACAGCGTGGCCACCTGCTGGGAGATCTCGTTGATCGGGCGGGCAAACTGCCGGGAGTAATTGACGAATATCGCCAGGCCGCCCACGTCAAAGCGCCCCAGCGCGCACAGCGCGCCGCCGATGCCCGCCGTCAGCGCGTAGCTGACCTGGCTCATGTTGCCCATGATGGGCCCCATGATGCCGCCGAAGAACATGGCCTTCATCTGCTTCATGCGCAAATCGCCGTTGAGCAGGCCGAACTCCTCCACGCAGTCCGCCTCGTGATTGAACACCTTGACGACCTTCTGCCCCGCCACCGACTCCTCGATGTAGCCGTTGGCCGCGCCCAGCGCCGCCTGCTGGGCGGCGTAGTACTTGCGGCTCTTGCCGATGATGAAGCGGCTGGAGAATATGAACAGCGGTATGAACACCAGCGTGATGAGGGTCAGCCAGATGTTGGTGATGACCATCATCGTCAGCGTGCCGATGATGTTAATGATGCCGGAGAACATCGACATCAGCGACTGGTCCAGCATCAGGCCGATGTTGTCCACGTCGTTGGTGAAGCGGCTCATCAATTCGCCGGTGGTCTGGTTGTCGTGGAACTTGAGCGGCAGGCGCTCGAGCTTGGTGAACAGGTCGTCGCGGATGTTCTGTATGGCCGTGCGGGACACGCCGATCATCAGCCGGGACTGGAGGTAGGTGCCGCCGATGCCGATCAGGTATACCCCCACCAGCACGCCCAGCATGCCGCCCAGGTAGGCCACGCGCTCGGCGGCGGGGGTGGCGGCGTCGGCGATGTGGTTCACGATGGGCCTGAGCAGGTAGCCGCCCGCCAGCGAGCCCGCCGTGGACAGCAGCATGCACAGAAGCACCAGTATGAGTCGCTTCCAGTACTTCCCCACGTAGGAGAATATGCGCACGATGGTGCCCTTGGTGTCGGCGGGCTTGCCCTGGAAGCTGTTGGTGGCGGCCATGGGCCCCCGGCCTGAGCCGGGCCCACGCCCGGGACCGCGCCCCGGGCCGAAGTTCGGTCCCCGTCCGGGACCGCCGCCCATGGCACCCGCGGAAGCGGCGCTGTTGTACTGCTTTTGCAGGTTTTCTAAGGAGCGCGCCATTATGCCGCCTCCTTCCCGTCCACCTGGGAGTGGTAGATCTCCTGGTAGGCCGTGTTGGACTTCAACAGCTCGTCGTGGGTGCCGATGCCGGTGATGGCGCCGTCGTCCATGACGATGATCTTGTCCGCCTCCATCACGGAGGTGATGCGCTGGGCAATGATGATCTTGGTGGAATCGCGCAGCTCGTTCTTGAAGGATTCGCGGATGGCCGCCTCGGTGGCGGTATCCACGGCGGAGGTGGAGTCGTCGAGTATGAGTATCTTCGGATGTTTGAGCAGCGCCCGGGCGATGCACAGCCGCTGGCGCTGGCCGCCGGAGACGTTCACGCCCCCCTGCTCCAGCTCCCGGTCGTAGCCGTCGGCGAAGCCGCGTATGAAGCCGTCGGCCTGGGCGCTCTTCGCCGCCGCGATCATCTCCGCGTCGGTGGCGTTCTCGTCGCCCCAGCGCAGGTTCTCCGCGATGGTGCCGGAGAACAGCACGTTCTTTTGAAGCACCATGCCCACGCCCTCGCGCAGGTGGTAGAGGCTGTAATCCCTCACGTCGATGCCGTCCACCAGCACCTGGCCCTCGTCCACGTCGTACAGCCGGGGGATCATGGAGACCAGCGTGGTCTTGCCGCAGCCGGTGGAGCCGATGATGCCCACCGTCTCGCCGCCGTTGATGGTCAGGCTGACGTCCCGCAACACGGCGTTTTCGCTGTTCTTGTAGTAGCGGAAGGTGACGTGCTTAAATTCCACGTCCCCCCGGGCGACCCGGGCGTCCTTGTGGGCGGCGCCCGCGTCAGACAGGTCCAGCTTCTCCTCCATGACCTCCCGGATGCGCTTGGAGGACGCGAGGGCGCGGGAGGAGTTCATGAACAGCATGGACATCATCATCAGGGAGACCAGTATCTGGGTGATGTAGGTGATGAAGGCGTTGAAGTCGCCCAGGGGCATGTCCCCGGCGATCACGTGCCTGCCGCCGAACCAGATCACCGCCACGCTGGTCAGGTTCATCAAAAGCATCATCATCGGCAGCATGAAGATCACCACGCCCAGGGCGCGCATGGCGGCGTCCTTTAAATCCTGGTTGGCGCGGGCGAACTTCTCGTCCTCGTGCTTTTCGCGCACGAAGGACTTGACCACCCGGATGTTGGTCAGGCTCTCCTGGATGGTGGAATTCAGGTGATCCATGCGCTGCTGCATGGCGGTGAAGCGGGGAAAGCCCACCCTTATGATGAGGAATTCCACCAGCGCGATCACGGGGATGGTGACCGCCAGCACCCTGGCCAGCTCGGCGTTTAAAGCGATGGCGGCGATCAGCGCGCCGATCATCATGCCGGGAGCCCGCAGGAACATGCGCAGCAGCATGTTCACGAAGTTCATCAGCTGGGTCACGTCGTTGGTGAGCCGGGTGACCAGCGAGCCGGTGGAGTACTTGTCGATGTTGGCGAAGGAAAACTGCTGCACCTTGGCGTACACGTCCCGGCGCAGGTCGGCGGCGAAGTTCACCGCGGCCTTAGAGCCGAACCACGCGCCGCCCACGCCGCCGCCCATCATCAGAAGGGCGGTGAGTATCATCAGCAGGCAGGTCAGCGCGATGAAGCCCACGTCGTGGTTCTCCACGCCGATGTTCAGTATGCGGCTGTACCACAGCGGCATCAGTACCTCGCCCAACACCTCCACGATCATGCACAGCGGTCCCAGCACGAAGTATTTCCAGTAGGGCCTGACGTATTTGGACCATTTCACGGGCGGTTGACTCCTTTCGGGGCTCCCGGTCGATCGGGGAACCTCGAAAGGATTATAGCACAGCGCGTGATTTTATTCAAGGGATATCAAAACAGCTGTCCCGGCAGCTTCAGCTTTTGTTTCGGCGGAAACAGGGCGTCGAAGCGCTCGAAAGCCTCCCTGTCCTGCTCAGCAGCGAAGTAGCCCTCCGGCGGCGCGTACACGCCCTTGACCCCGTCCAGGTAGCCGGGGATCAGCACCCTGCACAGGAAGAAGGAGGCGTCCGCGCCCTCCGGCAGGCCGTGGTAGCGTATGCCGCAGACGCTGGCGAAGGTGAAGCCGCTCTTGCCGTAGAAGTCGATGTTGCCCTCGAAGCACAGCGCCCCGCACCCCATCGCCGAGGCGCGATCCAGCGACTCGTCCAGCAGGCGCTTGCCGTAGCCCTGCCGCTTGTACGCCGGGGCGATGCAGATAGGCCCCATGGTCATGATGGGGATGTCCCGGCCGTCGTCGGCCTGTATGCGGGCGCGCATGAACATGTTCTGTCCGATCAGCTCCCCGTCTTTCTCCATCACCAGGTCCAGCTCCGGCACGAAGGCGGGGTCGTCCCTGAGCCGGTGCAGCACGAAGTGCTCATAGCAGCCCGGGCGGTACACGTTCCAGAAGGACTCCCGCACGAGGTTCTCCACCGCGCGGCGGTCGTCGGGCCGTTCCCTGCGAATGACGATGTTGTCTTGATTCATATTATGACCATTCCTTTCCGGCACCAACGAGGGATGAAACCGAGCGCGGTGCCATCGAAGTAGTGTATACTGTTGTTGAGGGTGGCAGGTATAC
>CACXBB010000063.1 GCA_902765735.1 uncultured Eubacteriales bacterium
GAGTTGACACCTCATCCGTCCCGCCTGCGGCGGTCCACCTTCCCCTCAAGGGGAAGGCACGACCTCTTCCGTCAGCCCTACGGGCTGCCACCTTCCCCTCAAGGGGAAGGCACGACCTCTTCCGTCAGTCCTACGGGCTGCCACCTTCCCCAAAGGGGAAGGCTAGTCCACTGGACTGTTTTCCGGGCGCTCGAACCCCCTCAAGGGGAAGGCACGACCTCTTTCGTCAGCCCTACGGGCTGCCACCTTCCCCTGAAGGGGAAGGCATGCCGCGCGGATACTATGGGGTTTTGCGTCAGCCGGTAACTTTAACTCCACACTCCACACTCAAATAACTTCCCGTTTCTCGGCACGACTGAATAATCACTCCCCCCGTATGCGCTACCTCCGCGCGGCGAGCATGCGGTCCAGCAGGTCCGTCAGCTGCACGATGTCCACGGGCTTGGACAGATGGGCGTCCATGCCCGCCTGCAGGCACTGTCTGACGTCCTCCTCGAAGGCGTTGGCGGTGAGGGCGATGATGGGGACGCTCACCGCGTCGGCCTTCGGCAGCTTGCGGATCGCCATGGTGGCGGTGGGGCCGTCCATCACCGGCATGCGCATGTCCATCAGTATGGCGTCGAAGTGGCCGGGCTCGCATTTTTCAAACATCTCCACGGCCTTCTGCCCGTTCTCCGCCCATTCGCAGGTCACGTCCTCCATCTCCAGCAGGTCCGTCAGCACCTCCGCGTTGAGCTCCATATCCTCCACGATCAGCACGTGCAGCCCCGCCAGCGAGGCGCGGGGCACCTCGGTCTGCGCGTCGTCGGCAGGGCGTGCAGGCTCCGCGTACTGTGCCCGCAAAAGCGGTATGCGGACCGTGAAGGTCGTGCCGCGGCCCTTTTCGCTCTCGACCCCGATCTCGCCGCCCATCAGATCCACGATGTTCTTGGTGATGGCCATGCCCAGGCCGCTGCCGCCGTAGCGGTTGGTGGTGGTGGCGTCCTCCTGGGTGAAGGGCTCAAACAGCCTGGGGATGAACGCCGCGTCCATGCCGACGCCCGTGTCCCGCATGGTGAAGCACAACACCGCCCTGTCCTCGGAGAGCGTCTGCTGTGCCACCTCGAAGGTGACGGTCCCCGGCGCGTCGGTGAACTTGACGGCGTTGCCCAGTATGTTGATGAGCACCTGCTTGAGCCGCAGGTCGTCGCCCTCGAAGTATTCGTCCAGGGGCTCCGATTTGTTGCAGACGAAGCGCAGGCCCTTGTCCTTGCACTGTCCGTCCACGATGATGGAGATCTGCGACACCATCTCCCGGAAGGAGAACAGCTCGCACTTCAGCTCCATCCGGCCGGACTCGATGCGGCTCATGTCCAGTATGTCGTTGATAAGGGACAGCAGGTGCCGGGCGCTGGAGCCGATCTTCTCCAGCTCGTCGCGGGTGTCCGGGGAGATGTTCGCGTCCTTCAGGGCGATGTTGTCCAAGCCGATGATGGCGTTGAGCGGCGTTCTGATCTCGTGGCTCATGGAGCTCAGGAAGGCGGTCTTGGCGGCGCTGGCCTCCTCGGCCCGGGCCAATGCCTCCGAGAGCGCGCGGTTCTGGGCCATGTCCTCCCGGGTCTCGCGGTCCACGTCGGACAGGCCCGCGCCGATGGCGTGGATCATGTGGTCGTCCCGGTCCTCGATCAGCCGCACACCCGCGATGCGCAGCATCTCGTACTGCTCCACGCCGCCCTTGTTGGTCAGGTAGCGCAGGGAGATCATGGCCTCGTCGGCGAGGCCCGCGCGGATGTTCTCGGGCTTGATGAAGTCCAAAAACGCCTCCCGGTCCGCCTCGGCCACACAGTGCTCCGCGTACTCCCGGAAGCCCTCGGAGAAGGGGAAGTTCTTGCCCTCCCACATCTTGCCCGCGTACAGCTTCGTCGTGGCGCGCACGCAGCGGCTCTCGTCCTTGTCCAGATCGGCGTAGTAGATGCTCCGGTAGTCGGCGGCCATGGCCGTGATCATGCCCTGCAGGACCTCACGGTTCTGGTCGTCCAGATAGATCAGCACGATGGAGATCGCGCCGCAGGTCCAGGTGCCGGGCATGCCGGTCTGAAACAGGCTCACGATGGAGCCGATGATGGGCACCAGGTAGAACTTGAGCAGCTTCTTGATGTCGCGGCGCAGTATGTTGTTGCCCCGGTTCCGCATCAGCCGGATGATGATGTGGGTGAACGATATCACGATCATGCCGTAAGCGCCGATCATCTGCAGCCAGTACAGGTGGGCGTGCTCGTAGACGTTTTCGGGGGTGACGATGAAGAACCATTTGGTCCATATCGACGCGATGTTGAGCAGCATGAACACGATGCCCGGCAGCATGACGATGGCGTGCAGCCGGCGGGTGATCCGGTAGCCCAGGGTCTCCAGCACGTACAGATACCACAGGCAGCCGATCACCACGCCCCCGCCCAGGTACAGCGCGTTGATGACCAGGTTGGCCGCGATCGCGCCGGGGAAGATGCGGCCCTCGACCAGCACCCACAGTATATCCAGCACCAAAAGGATGATGATGCCGTAGGCCGTCGTGCGGAACAGCATGTGGTCCTTTCGCTGATTGACGCTCTTGTGGCTCTGATAGGCGATGGTGCACAGCAGGATCAGGCACAGGGCGTTGAGCTCTATGTGAATTGCGGGTGCCATTGGTGTTTCACGTCCTTCGGTGGGGGGATATCTCCCCGGTATGGCTATATTCTACCATAGGAAAGGGGGCGCGGGCAAGGGGAAACTGGGACGCGGGGAGGGCAATTTGACTGTTTATTTAAGGCCGTGTAAAACCCCGGGATTTAACCCGTGTTGCAAACAGGTAACCAAGAATGTAACTTGAGCGCCTTATAAAAAGAATTTATAATTAGGTGTATTGGACCCTTTGAGGGCAGAAATGACAATAGAATCCGAAAGGATAAAGCCATGAAACAGATGATACAGTTCAGGGATGACATCATGCTCGGGAGGACGGGGGCGGTCAAAAGGGCTCTCCGCCGCGCGCTCAGCCTGGCGTTGATGATCATGCTCTTCATCAATTCCGTGCCATACAGCTATCTGACGTCAGCCGAGGAGTCGGCCGGCGAGCCGGGCGTGATCTGTGCCGAAAATGTGGATGTGGCTGTCCCCGAGGGCGAACACGATCTGGGTGCCGACGTCGGGGAACCGGAGGCGGACCCAGCCGTCGACATCGGCGGGGAACCGGAGGCGGACCCGGCTATCGACATCGGCGGGGAACCGGAGGCGGACCCGGCTGCTGACGACGGCGGGGAATCCGAGGCGGACCCGGCTATCGACATCGGCGGGGAACCGGAGGCGGACCCGGCTGCCGACGACGGCGGGGAATCCGAGGCGGACCTGGTCACCGACGACGACGGGTCCGATACCGCGGCGCCCGCGCCGGTCAAGGCGACCCATCGCTATGCTCTGGGCGAAGACACCGTCTCCCTGAGCCAAATACTGACGGAGCTGGGCCATGATCACAGCGCCATACGCGATGTGGACCTCGCCGGGGAGGATGACTGCGTCCGGGTCGAGAGCGACGGCGCGGATTACGTCGTTTCCGCCCGGGAGCGGTTCGACGAGGCGGCGCTGACGGTGACGACGGATGAGGGGATCGTCTGTATCATACTGACCGACGGCAGGGTGGCTGAGGAGGAACCCGCCCGGACGCCGGTGGAGGCGCCGGAGACGGTCGAACAGCCGCAGCTGAGTTGACCGGGAGCGATGCGGAGACGCCGGAAGTGACGGAAGAAGCCCTGGAAGAGACGGAAGAAGCCCCAGAGATCCCGGAAGAACCCGTCGGAGATGAGGCGACGGAACAAATCGAGGAACCAGCGGAGGAGGTAAAAAAGGACGCCGCGGAGGAGAAGGCAGAAGACAACGCCGAGGAAGTGAAAGAGGACGCCGCGGAAGATAAGGAAGAAGATGCCGCCGAGGAAGTGGAAGAGGAAGCGGCAGAGGAAAACGGAGAGGATACCGCGGAGGATCAGCCCAGGGACGACGGGGAGCCCGCGCAGCAACAGGCCGAAGCCGCCGTCGCGTACCCGGTGCAGTCCTTCAGAGCCAGCGCGGGGCTGATGAACGTGACCGCGGAGGTCCCGGAGGGCGCGTTCCCCGAGGGCACCACCATAAAAACCCCGTGGAGGACATCACTTTCACGATCGCATATGATGCTTCCTCGGGTGACGGTGATTATACGACCGATGCCAGCCTTGCGAACCTGGTGACATTTGACAATGACGAATTGTCAAAAGCATTTTTGATGTCCGCGCTGGGCGTGACGGGTACTGCGGCGACACTGACCGTGAAGGTTCCCGTGGCCGCGAGCTTTCCCGGAGTGGGCGTGTATGTCTGGAAGATCACGGAAACGCCGGGCAACAAGGCGGGCGTGTCCTATGCCGTCGTCGAGCAGGCGAAGCACACCCGGGAGGGCGTGAACGACGTCACCAGGGGCTACACCGCCGCCTATGCAAACAGCGACAACGCCGCGACCGGCTCCGGCTCCGGCGCGATCGCGGCCGGCGATGCGGACACGGTCGCCGTCACCAACACCAAGAACAGCACCATCGAGACCGGCGTCAAGCTGGATTCCCTGCCGTACATTGTGCTTCTGGCTGTCGCGGTCGTCGGCATGGCAGTGGCGCTGATGCGAAGGCGCAAAGGGGACTGAGCGGACCTGATCCCGGACTGCCATTGGTTTTGTGGAGGAAACCTTATGAAAAAGTTATTGGCGTGGCTGCTCCTCGCCCTGCTGTCGGTCGGCCTTTCCGCCACGGCTCTGGCGGTGGTTGGCAGCGAGACGCAGAAGTCGGACGCCTCCATCCCGGCTACATTCAACTTTTATCAGTCGTATATCACGAGCGACAATGCGACCCCGAATACCTTCCCCGCGGAGACGCTGCATTTTACCGTCGTCAGGGCGGCTTCCAACCCGGATGACACGATGATCACCATCGCGGACCAGACGGTTGACGCGAACCCGGATGAGATCGTGATCAACGTGCCCGCCTACACCAAGGTCGGCCACTACATCTATACGGTCACCGAGACGGCGGGCAGCACCCAGGGCGTCGCCTATTCCGCCGCGTCTTTTGACGTGGAGGTTCTGGTGGATTTCGAAAACCAGAGCGACGACAGACAGACGCTGCGCCGCCTGGTCGTGTTTAAGACGCACAAAAAGGACGCCTCGGGGAAAAAGGTCGATACCGTCACCAATACCTACGATACCGGCAGCCTGAGCGTGAAAAAGACCGTCTCGGGCAACCTGGCCAGCAATACCCAGTTGTTCGATATCGCGGTGACCTTTACCGCGGAGGAGGGTAGGACCGTCAAGTCCGCCATCACGTATACCGGGGGAAGCGACGCTTCGACCCAGGGCACGATCGGCGCGGCGGACTGGACTTCCGGCACCGCAAGCAGGACGATCAGAATCCACGACGGCGAGACCGTGACCTTCTCCGACATACCGGACGGCGTGAAGTATACCGTGATCGAGGCGGAGGCGCATAAGGCGGCGGCGGAGCTCAACAGCGGCGACGACAGCAAGGGCTACACCGCTACCGGCGAAATCACGACCGCGACGCCCATCGTCAAGGGCGAGACGACCGGCGTCGTCGTCAACAACGACAAGGGGACCGCGGTCAACACCGGCATCTCACTCGATTCCCTGCCCTACATCATCGCGCTGACCGTCGTGGCCGTCGGCGCCGTGGTGTTCCTGCTGCGTCGCAGGCACCGCAAGGACGATTAAGCAGCCGCTGATTAATTCCCGCATCGGTCTGGCGGTGCCTTTTCCGATATGCGTCGCTTGTACATTTCTTGATTACCCTCCAGGTAACCTTCGAAATCTGCAAGGCCGCCTATCGAAAAATTCACTCGCCATCCTAGAGTGTGTTTCTAAATGCCGGGAGATGCAGTTTCGAGCGGATTTGGCTGCATTTCAAGGCGATTTTCCGCAGGCTTAGTGGGGCAATAGCAGTC
>CACXBB010000064.1 GCA_902765735.1 uncultured Eubacteriales bacterium
CTGCTATTGCCCCACTAAGCCTGCGGAAAATCGCCTTGAAATGCAGCCAAATCCGCTCGAAACTGCATCTCCCGGCATTTAGAAACACACTCTAGGAATGAGGAATTAGGAATTATGGAAAGCCGGGAGTATACATAATCATTCAGGTGTGTACATGCCGTAGGGGCGGCGATGCGCCGCCCGCCGGGAAGTACGAAGCGTTTCGTACCCGGGCGGGCGCCGCATCGGCGCCCCTACGCATGTCTCATGGATCTAAATTCGTATTGAGACAACTCCGCTGCGTGCAGACTGCGCGGCAGCCGGTAACCCAATTCCTAATTCCTAACTCCTAATTCCTAACTCAACGCGCGCGCCTCAAGCACGCCGATGATCGCCTCGGCGGCGCCCTCATAGCCCAGGGTGGAGGTATTGAGCATGAGGTCGTAGTTTTTGGGATCGCCCCACACCTTGTCGGTGAAGAACTTCACGTAGTTGCGGCGCTGGCTGTCACGGCGCTTGATGTAGGCCTCGATGCGGCTCATGTCCACGCCGTCCACGGTGCGGGCGCGCTCGATGCGGTCCTCCATGCGGCTGGCGTACACGAAGGCGTGCACATAGGGCACGCGGGCCTCGGTCTTGAGGATGTGCGCGGTGCAGCGGCCCAGGAAGATGCAGGGGTTTTTGGCCACGAGCTGCTGCACCAGCCGGGACAGCGCCGAGAACACGCTGTAAGCCTCCTCCATCTTGTAGCCGGGGCTTGCGTTGTTGGTCATCATGGCGATGTCGGACAGTATGCCGCCCACGCCCTTCTCGTCGTACTCCTGTATGACGCCCAGCTCGATGCCGTATTCCTTGCCGGCCAGCGCCAGCAGATTGCCGTCGTAGAACTCCATGCCCAGCTTTTGGGAGAGTATGCGGGCCACCTCGCGGCCGCCGCTGCCGTATTCGCGGTCGATGACGATGCACTGCCTGTTCATGCCGATTGCCGCCTCCTTGCCGTGGTTGTCTGTATCTCTATTTTACCACGGATTAACAGAAAAAGCAACGCAAAATGCGCGGGACATTACAGCAGGCCCTGGATCAGTATGACCAGTATCAGTAGCGGCAGGCCCCACAGGAAGTAGTGCCTGAGCCAGCCGGGGATCTTCAGGCCGCGGCCCGCGTTGGCCTCGCGCTGGTAGTTGTCGAAGCCCCAGCCGAATTTGGTCACGCAGAACAGCGCGAACACCAGCGAGCCGCCGGGCAAAAGCAGGTTGGAGACGATGAAATCCTCGGAGTCCAGTATGTCCCGGGCGCCGATGAGGTGGACGCCGCTTAACAGGTTGTAGCCCAGCGCGCAGGGGATGCTGCCCACGAGCAGCACGATGAACCAGATCAGCGAGGACTTCTTGCGCGCCCAGCCGAAGTTGTCCATGCCCGCGGCGATCAGGTTCTCGAACACCGCGATGACGGTGGACATGCTGGCAAACGTCATGAAGATGAAGAACATCGCGCCCCACACGCGCCCGCCGGGCATGTTCAGGAAGATCTGCGGCAGCGTGACGAAGATCAGCGAGGGCCCCTGGGTGGTCTCCACGCCGAAAGAGAAGCAGGCGGGGAAGATGATCAGGCCCGACACGATGGCCACGAAGGTGTCCAGCGCGCAGATGCGGATGGATTCGCTCAGCAGGGTGTTGTCCCGGGACATGTAGCTGCCGAAGATCTCCATGGCGGCGATGCCCAGCGACAGCGTGAAGAAGCTCTGGTTCATGGCGGCGGTGATCACCTTGTCGAGGCCCGCCTGCCGGGCCTGGTTCCAGTCGGGCAGCAGGTAGAACCGGAGGCCCGCGCCCGCGCCGGGGAGGGTCAGGCTGTGCGCCGCCAGCACCACGATCAGTATGAGCAGACCCATCATCATGATCTTGGTGATCTTCTCGATGCCCTTTTCAAGCCCCAGGCTGCAAATGCCGATGCCCAGGACCACCGTGACGGCCATGTAGGTCAGCATCTGCGCCGGGGAGGCGAGCATCGCACCGAACACGTCGCCCACGCCCTCGGCGGCCACGCCGGCAAACGCGCCGGTGATGAACTTCACCGCGTAGTTGAGCATCCAGCCGGACACCGTGGTGTAGTACATCATCAGAAGCAGGTTGCCCAGCACGCAGATCCAGCCGTGGATGTGCCACTTCGACCCCTTCGGCTCCAGCGCCTCGAAGCCCAGCACCGCGCTCTTGCGGCTGGCGCGGCCCACCGCCAGCTCCATGGTCAGGACCGGCGCGCCCATGATGATCAGAAACAGCAGGTAGAACAGCACGAACACGCCGCCGCCGTTCTGCCCCGTCACGTAGGGGAACTTCCATACGTTGCCGATGCCGATGGCGCAGCCCGCGCTCACCAGCAGAAATCCCAGGCGGGATTTGAAGCTCTCGCGTTTCATAGGTATTGCCTCCCTTGTGTTGAATCACCGTGCATTATACCCCATTTGGCGATGGATTGCAATGCCCCAGCAGCGATACGATCCCGCGGAAGGCGGCTTCCGCCTCGGGGATGGGCATGAGGGGGTAGTCGTGGTTGAGGCCGCGGCCGATGTGCAGGGCGACGTCGACGCCGGCGGCTTCGAGCCTGTCGCGGCAGAGGCGGATGTCGGGCCACAGCAGCTCCCGGGTGCCGCAGTACAGCGTCACCGGCGGCAGGCCGCGCATGTCGCCGTACAGCGGGCTGACCCGGGGGTCGTGCACGTCCAGCGCCCCGGCCCACCGACGGCCGTGGACCCGCATCAGGTCCAGGTGCAGCAGGGGCTCTGCGGGGATGAGGTCGGCGACCTCCGGGTTGTCCATGGACACGTCCACCCAGGGGGAGAGCAGTATGAGCCCCTCCGGCAGCGCCTCGCCCCGGGCGGAGAGCGCCTGCGCAAGCCCCAGCGCCAGCCCGCCGCCGGCGGAGTCGCCCATCAGTATGAGCCGCCGCCCCGGGTGGGCCGAGTGCCAGTCGATGTAGAATGCGGTCAGGTCGGCGTAGGCGCGTTCACAGTCCCCGAAGGGGATCAGATGGTAGTCCGGGGCGACGATCCCGCAGCCCGTCGCCGCCTGAAGTCGCTTCAGAAAGCGCCACTGGTGGGCGTTGAAGCCGTTGACGTAGGCCCCGCCGTGCAGGTAGAGCACCGTGACCGCGCCGCCCTCCGGGTTCAGCGCGAACGCCCGCAGGCCGCCCCATTCGGCGGTCGCGACGCCCTCCGGCAGCGTGGAGACCGGCTCGGCTTCGCCCCGCAGGGCATCGAGCCGCGCCTCCTCGGCCTCCGCCGTCCGGGGGTGGGCGTGCTGCCTGCGCAGCTTCATCTCATAGAGCGTGGCCCGGAGCGAGCGCCCGTAGACGGCCCGGGAAAGCCCCGCCGCCGCCAGAGTCAATAAGAGCGCCGCGATCATCAAAAAGCCCAGTGTTCGTATGATTTTCTTCATATTACATGTATGCCGTGTCACGGTCCGGCCCGTGTAAAGCGCCTCGCGGGGGGATGGGGAACGGGAGGCGGGAACCGCGCCCGCCGCGCGCCCGCTCACGCCATTATACCACGCCGCCGCGCCCCGCGCAACCGGCGAAAACAGGCATAAATGCGGCGGCGGCGGTGTCGCGCGGGGCCGTCCCGGCACGATTTTGCGTTGACAATTAATGGGGTTTGGGGTAGAATACCTACCATAGGACGACTGTGTTTATTGCCAATCAATAGGACAATGGCTTCCATGCAGGACGAACGATCGGGGTGATGTGGTTTGGCAATACTGGGGAACAAGGATAAGAAGCCGGGCGGAGGCAAGGGATACCTCCGACTGGGCGATCTGCTGATATCCGCCGGACTGATCACGCAGGAGCAGCTGGAGGAGGGCCTCGCCCTTCAGAAGGGCAGCGGCAAGCGCCTGGGCACGGTGCTGCAGGAGAACGGCTTCATCACTGAAAGCGAGCTGATCGAGGCGCTGCAGATGCAGCTGGGCATCGAGTTCATCGATTTGAGCAAGGTGAACATCCCCACGGAGCTCGTGCAGGTGGTGCCGAAGAACATCGCCAAGCAGTACCAGGTGGTGCCGGTGCGCATGGCCCGCGACGAGCTCTACATCGCCATGGCCGACCCGCTGAACTTCTACGCCATCGAGGAGGTCCGCAAGGCCGCCCGGCGCAAGGTGATCCCCATGGTGGCCATGTCCGCCGCGGTGGAGCGCGCCATACAGGTGCTCTACGGCAACGAGGGCGCGGCCAAGGCCATCGAGGAGATGAAGCGCGAGGCCGCCCTGTCCGGCGACAGCGCCACGGCGGTGGACGCCGCCTTCACCTCCAACCAGGTGGGCGAGGAGAGCGCCAACCAGGCCCCCGCCATACGGCTGGTGAACGCCATCATCGAGCGCGCCGTCACCGAGCGCGCCAGCGACATCCACATGGAGCCCAGGGAGACCGAGTTCTCCGTGCGCATGCGCATCGACGGCCTGCTGCGCGATATACTGACCGTGCCCCGCGAGCTGCAGGCGGCGGTGATCTCCCGCGTGAAGGTCATGAGCAGCCTGGACATCACCGAGCGCCGCGTGCCCCAGGACGGCCGCTTCAACGTCAAGGTGCGGGACAAGGACATCGACCTGCGTATCTCCACGCTGCCCACGGTGTACGGCGAGAAGATCGTGGCCCGTCTGCTGGACAAGTCCGGCATGCGCTTGAGCCGCGACAAGATCGGCCTGTCCGAGGATGACATGGTCAAATACGAAAAGCTGATTCGCATCAAAAACGGCGTGATCCTGGTGGTGGGCCCCACCGGCTCCGGTAAATCCACCACCATGTACACCATGATCGGCGATATGAACAAGCGCGACGTCAACCTGGTCACGCTGGAGGACCCGGTGGAGTACAACATCGACGGCGTCAACCAGGTGCAGATCAACGAGAAGGTGGGCATGACCTTCGCCAGCGGCCTGCGCGCCATACTGCGCCAGGACCCGGACGTCATCGCCGTGGGCGAGATCCGCGACGGCGAGACCGCCGAGATCGCCATGCGCTCGGCCATCACCGGCCACGTGGTGCTCTCCACCATCCACACCAGCGACGCGCTGGGCACCGTGGAGCGCCTGGTGGACATGGGCGTGGAGCCCTACCTGGTGGCCAGCGCCCTGAAGGGCGTGTTCTCCCAGAGGCTGGTCCGGCGCATCTGCCCCAACTGCCGCCAGGCCTACGAGCCCAGCGAGGAGGAGCAGCAGGAGCTGGGGCTGGAGCCCAAATTCGGCCGCACCTTCTATCGCGGCAAGGGCTGCCCGGAGTGCTTCGACACCGGCTACCGCGGGCGCACCGCCGTGTTCGAGATCTTCCCGCTGACCATCAAGGTGCGCCGCATGATCGCCGGACACGCCAGCCGCGAGCAGCTCGAGGAGGAGCTCAAGGACCCCTCCAGCGGCTTCGTTTCCCTCAAGGACAACGCGCTCAAGCTGGTCGAAGAGGGCGTCACCACCGGCGACGAGGTGCTGCGCGTGATTTATGAAGACATCTGATGATTTGAGAGTGGAGAGTGGAGAGTGGAGAGTGGAGTTGCGGTGCAAATCCCTTCGGGATTTGTCTGATTAATGACTGCTCAGCCCGAGGTTGCGTTCCGCCGGGCGATGAGGGCATCGCCCCTACAACAGCGCGTTATCCGCAGGGGTGCTTTCCGAAAAAAGAAATCCGCAAGGATTTCCTCCACAATTCCCAATTCCTAGAGTGTGTTTCTAAATGCCGGGAGATGCAGTTTCGAGCGGATTTGGCTGCATTTCAAGGCGATTTTCCGCAGGCTTAGTGGGGCAATAGC
>CACXBB010000065.1 GCA_902765735.1 uncultured Eubacteriales bacterium
CCTTCCCGATATATCCCCGTTCGACTTGCATGTGTTAAGCACGCCGCCAGCGTTCGTCCTGAGCCAGGATCAAACTCTGATGTTTAATCCTTTCCGTTCAATGCATCCTACTCGCCTCGGCTCGCCAAAGCCTCCGCTTTCATCCCCATCTCACGGCGTTTAACTCTTCGAAATCTGACTGTTTCTTTTCTCTCTTCTCTGTATCGTTTTCAAGGTTCGCGCCGCCTTTGTGAGGCTCCCGCAGGGCGTCTCTCGCTGACAGCTTGATCAGTATATCAAACCGCTTTTTATTTGTCAATACTTTTTCCGTAGATTCCCGGTTTCTTTCATTATAAATGTTCGGAATTCATATATAACCGAAAATGACTTGTGAAATACCGGCGTTTCTATTATAATAATCGCATATTCTCAACCGCGAGGAGTGAATTGACATGAGAAAGAGCGGCGTACTACTGCACATCACCTCTCTGCCCAGCCGCGGCGGCATCGGCACGCTGGGCCAGGCCGCCTATGATTTCGTGGATTTCATCGTGGCGTCGGGCATGAACATCTGGCAGATGCTGCCCATCGGGCCCACCGGCTACGCGGAATCCCCCTACCAGAGCGTTTCGACCTACGCCGGCAACCCGCTGATGATCGACTTCGACCTGCTGGAGGACGACGGCCTGCTGCCCGCCGGCAGCTACGAACCGCTGCCCGCCGGGGACAGGGTGGACTTCGAGGCCGTGAAGGCCCAGAAGACCGCGCTGCTTCAGAAGGCCTTTGAGTTCAGCTTCGACAGGTGCGCCGACGCCATCGCCGCCTTCGAGCAGACCCACCCCTGGGTGCGGGACTACGCCCTGTTCCGCGCGGTGAAGGCCCACTTCGGGGAGGCCTCCTGGATGGCCTGGCCGGACAACGACATCCGCCTGCGCAAGCCCGAGGCCGTGGCGGCCTACGCGCGCAAGCTGGCGGACAGGGTCGACTACTACATCTTTGAGCAGTACCTGTTCTTCGACCAGTGGAACCGGCTGCACGACTACGCCCGCCAGCGCGGCATCGACATCATGGGCGACCTGCCCATCTACGTGGCGGAGGACTCCGCCGACGTGTGGCTGAACCCGGACCTGTTCGAGCTGGACGAGGACTGCAAGCCCATCCGCATCGCCGGGGTGCCGCCGGACTACTTCCAGGCGGACGGCCAGCGCTGGGGCAATCCCCTCTACGACTGGAAGAAGCACCACGAGACCAAATATGCCTGGTGGGTGGGCCGCCTGCGCGCGCTGAGCGAGCTGTTCGACATACTGCGCATCGACCACTTCATCGGCTTTGCCAACTACTACGCCATCCCCGCCACCGAGAAGACCGCCCGTATCGGCAAGTACGAGCTGGGGCCGGGGCGGAAGCTGTTCAACCGCATCCGCAAAGAGCTGCCCGGGCTGCGCATCGTGGCGGAGGACCTGGGCGTGGTCAGCAGGCGCGTGCGCAGGCTGCTGGACTTCTGCGGCTATCCGGGCATGAAGGTGATGCAGTTCGCCTACGACAGCGAGGAGAACGTTGACCTGCCGGAGCATCACGTCGCCAACTGCGTGGTCTACACCGGCACCCACGACAACAACACCACCCTCGGCTGGTGGAACGCCGCCTCCGAGGAGACCAAGGCCCGTGCCCGCCGGAAGCTGGGCATGGCCGAAAACGGCGAGGACATACTGCCCCACATCATCAAGGCCGCCTTTGAATCCGTGGCGGACACGGTCATCGTGCCCATGCAGGACTGGCTGGGGCTGGGCGCCGAGGCGCGCATGAACTTCCCCGGCACCGTGGGCGGCAACTGGCAGTGGCACATGCAGCCCTGCGACTATGAATCCGTCGCCCGCATGGTGCGTCGCATGAACCGGCTGGGCCGTCGCGGCACGCTGACACACATGTCCGCCGCCGAGCTCATCGCCTCCGCGGAGCGCATCGCCATGTGCGACTACCACACCACGCTGCAAAACGCCGACCCCGACATGCTGCACGACGCCATCGCGAAGGCCGCCATGCTGGACATCGCGCCCCAGTGGGCCGACGACTTCGACGGCCACATGGACGTGCGCCACGCCGCGTATCTGTCCGCCGAATACCTGGTGGGCCGCGCGGTGTACAACAACCTGCTGAGCATGGGCGTGCTGGAGGAGGTCAACGACCTGCTCGCCGAGAAGGGCGTGAACCTGGCAGACATGGAGGACGTGGAGGACGCCGCCCTGGGCAACGGCGGTCTGGGCCGTCTGGCCGCCTGCTTCCTGGACAGCGCCGCCACCCACGACATCCCGCTGGACGGCTACGGCCTGCGCTACAAATACGGCCTGTTCAAACAAAGCTTCGATGAGAACGGCGCGCAGGTGGAGGAGCCCGACGACTGGACCCGCCTGGGCGATCCGTGGAGCGTGCGCCGGGACGACCTGGCCCAGCCGGTGTTCATGAAGGACCTGACCGTGTGGGCCATCCCCTACGACATGCCCGTGATCGGCTACGACCGCAGGTCGATCGGCACCCTGCGCCTGTGGCAGTGCGAGAGCATGAACGAGTTCGACTTCGACGCCTTCAACGATCAGGACTACCCCGCCGCCTGCCGGGACAAGAACACCGCCGAGGACATCACCAAGGTGCTCTACCCCAACGACACGATGAAAGCCGGCAAGCTGATGCGGCTTCGTCAGCAGTACGTGCTGGTCAGCGCGTCGCTGCAGGACATGCTGGATCAGTACGCCGCGCATCACACCGAGGAATACGAGGCCCACGGCTTTGAAAACTTTGCCGATCTGCACGCCATACAGCTCAACGACACCCATCCCACGATGGCCATCCCCGAGCTGATAAGGCTTCTGATGCTGGACGACATGGACTTCAACCGCGCCTTTGACATCGCGCAGAGGACCTTCCGCTACACCAACCACACCGTCATGCGCGAGGCACTGGAGTGCTGGGACCTCAGGCTGATGAGCGATCTGTCGCCGGAGCTGGTGAAGATCATCAAGCGCATCCAGTCGAAGCTGGCCCGCGAGCTCAAAAAGGCAAAGGTGGAAGCGCCGGAGTCCATGTACATCATCGACGAAAACAAGCGGGTGCACATGGCGAACCTGGCGGTCTACGGCTCCAGCTTCACCAACGGCGTGGCGGCCATCCACAGCCAGATCCTGAAGGACGACGTGTTTAAAGAGTGGTACGCCCTCTACCCCGAGCGCTTCAACAACAAGACCAACGGCATCACCCAGCGCCGCTGGCTGGGGCTGTGCAACCCCGAGCTGACCACCCTGCTGCGGGACCGCCTGGGCGGCGACGGCTTCATGACCGACCTGTTTGAGCTGGCCGATCTGAAACCCATGATCGACGACGGCCTGGCCAAGGACTTCATCGAGGTCAAGCGCGAGAAGAAGGCCCAGCTGGCCCAGCTGATCTATGAGCGCGAGGGCGTGCAGATTCCGGAGCACTTCGTATTCGACGTGCAGGTCAAGCGGCTGCACGAGTACAAGCGGCAGCTGATGAACGCGCTCTCAATTCTTGACATCTATTGGCGCATGAAGGACGGCGAGCTGAAGGACCTGCCGCCGGTGGCGTTCATATTCGGCGCGAAGTCGGCCCCGGGCTATCGCCGGGCCAAGGCGGTGATACGGTTCGTCAACCACATCGCCCGTCTGGTCAACAACGACCCCGAGGTCAGCGATCGTCTCAGGGTGGTGTTCGTTCAGAACTACAACTGCTCCTACGCCGAGCACATCATCCCGGCGGCAGACATCTCCGAGCAGATCTCCCCCGCGGGCACCGAGGCCAGCGGCACCGGCAACATGAAGCTGATGTTGAACGGCGCGGTGACCCTGGGCACCTACGACGGCGCGAACATCGAAATCTTCGAACAGGCCGGGATCAAAAACAACTATGTGTTCGGCGCGACCGTCGAGGAACTCAACGCCATCAAGGCCGACTATGACCCCGTGGCCATCTATGAGGCCGACCCGCACCTCAAGCGCGTCATCGACGCCCTGGGCGACGGCACCTTCGAGCCCGCCGACGCGCCGATGGAGGAGGGTCAATTGGTCGAGCTCAAGAAGGCCCTGCTGGAGGGCGCGAGCTGGCATCAGCCGGATCACTACTTCCTGCTCAAGGACTACGCCTCCTATTTCGAGGCCAAGCTGACCGCCATCCGCGACACCCGGGACGAGGTCGCCTTCGCCAAAAAGTGCCTGCACAACATCGCCGGAGCGGGTAAGTTCTCCTCCGACCGCACGATCCAGGAATACTGGGACGATCTGTGGCGGCAGTAAACCCGCGATATAATCAGCCCCTCCAATCCATGATCGGATTGGAGGGGCTGATCGTTTGTAATCGTCATTCCCACAGCTTCTCCGGGTACTTCCCCGCCGCCTTCATGCCTTCGATGGCGGCCCTGACGGCGTCGATATCCTCCCGATAGGTCATGCCGTACCAGCGCTCGTCGGTGTCCAGCACCCTGACCCGCGCCCGGCCCTCGGCGATCATGGCCTTGGGCACGTAGGGCAGGTAGTATTCGGCCTTCACGGGATTGACGGGCACGGTGTTTTTGAGGAAGTCCTCGAAGCCCTGCTCAAAGGCGGGCACGATGCCCCGGCGGAAGGCCCACAGGTTCATGGACACCGGCGTCCCGGCGGGGATGAACGTCCAGGTCGCCCCGTCGTCCTCGGTGTAGGCCGCGCCGCCCTCGCGGGGCTCGATCTTCGTGCGCTCGACGATGCTGACCAGATACCCGTCGGCGTCGGTCTCGCACACGCCGCGGGACACGGAGCCGTTCTCCGTCAGCGTGTTCTCCACGCGGTAGCCCACCATGGCGTGCTCGTTGATATCCCCCGGCGCCGTCAGGAAGTCCGCCGCGGCCCTGAACGCGCCGAAGCCGTAGAAGTCGTCGGCGTTGATGACGGCAAACGGGCCCTCCACCTGGTCAAGCGCGCACAGCACCGCGTGGGCGGTGCCCCAGGGCTTGACCCTGCCCTCCGGCACATTAAACCCCTCCGGCAGGCGGTCGATGGTCTGGAAGGCGTAGCGCAGCTCCACCTTTTCGGCGATGCGGTCCCCGATGGCGGCGCGGAAGCCCGCCTCCATCTCGGGCTTGATGACGCAGATCACCCGGCCGAACCCGGCGCGTATGGCGTCATAGATGGAAAAATCGATGATGATGTGCCCGGCGTCGTCCACGGGCGTGGTCTGCTTGCTGCCCCCGAAGCGGCTGCCCATGCCGGCGGCCATGATGATCAATGCGGGTTTGTTCACGGTTCAAAACACCTTTCATTTCCGGTCAAAGAACGGATTCTTGCCCTTCACGGACAGCGGTATGCCCATCACCATGTGGACATCCTCCCCCATCAGCCCCAGGGACATGGCGGCTCGGCCCGCGGAGAACAGCACCCGGTTGTCCACCCGGTCGTCCGCGGCGGCGGCCACGGCGGAGCCGATGGCGATGCCCAGGTCCATGGGGTCGTACACGCACACGCCGCCCTTCGCGGCGCAGTCCGCGCAGTTGTCGAAGTGACAGTGGCGGCAGCCCTCGTTCAGGCCCCGCTGCCCCTCCCGCGCGCCGATGAGCACCAGCGCCTGGGCGGCGCGGACGTTCCCGGCATCCCGCAGGAAGAAGGCGTAGTTCAGCGGCTCCGCGAGCCGCTCCAGCTCGGCGGCGACCTTGTCCTTGTCCCCGCCCACCAATACCATGGTCTCGATGTGATCGACGCCCTTGGCCTTCGGCGCGGTGCGGGCCGCGGCGCACATGCGCCAGGCGGTGTCCAGCACGGCCTCCATCTCGGCGGCGTCGGAATGATAGATCATATTATGACCATTCCTTTCCGGCACCAACGAGGGATGAAACCGAGCGCGGTGCCATCGAAGTAGTGTATACTGTTGTTGAGGGTGGCAGGTATACT
>CACXBB010000066.1 GCA_902765735.1 uncultured Eubacteriales bacterium
TTTATGTGAAACCATCCGTAGCCTGACCTGTGAGATGGTTCGCAGCATCACTGCCAGATCGTGGATCGTTGATGCGTTTTTAGAATAGGATTAGTATGAGACAGCCTCTTTCGTTACGGGTCATTCCTCCGTATTACCGCCCATGGTGGCGGACTTTTCGCCGTCGTACTCCAGCTCGTCGGCGCTGCGCGCGCCCTCGACGCTGTTGCCGATATCGGAGAAGCTGAAGGAATCGTCGGGCGCCTCGGTGGGGGCGGGGACGCCGCCGTCCGCGGGGGTGTCGGCATTCTCGGTGGGCTCGGTGCCCTCGGAGGGCTCGGTGCCCTCGGAGGGCTCGGCGTCGGGATCGGGCAGCTTGGTCACCAGGCTGACGGTGAACCGCGCCTCCGCGCCGCTGGCGGCCCGGGCGGTGATGACCGCGGTGCCGTAGCCGCCGGTCATGGTCACCAGGCCGTTTTCATCCACATTGGCCACCAGGTCGTTGCTGGTGGACCAGGCGATCGTGGGGTCGTCCGGGTCCGCGGGCCGCAGGGTGGCGGTGAGCTGTATGGGCCGGCCGGCGTCCTCTTTAAGCAGGTACATCTCGGTCATGTTGAGCTTGATCTCGTGCACCAGCACCTGCACCTTCAGGGCGCATTCGGCCCGCATGCCGTCCGCCGAGGCGCTTAAAACGGTCTCGCCGGACTTGATCGCGCGCACATGCCCGTTTTCGACGGTGGCGACGGCGGGGTCCGTGGACTGCCATTCGATGTAGTGTTTTCCGGCCTCCGGGTCGGGGTTGCCCTCGGCGTCCAGGAAGCGGGCCTCGAGGTCCAGCGCGTCGCCCCGCTCCAGCGTGGCGGCGGAGGGGGAGAGGTCGAAGTTCGCCGCGGCGGGCTCCACGTTGATCACGGCGCTGGTGGCCAACCCCTCGCGGGTGACAGCGCTGAGCACCGGCTTGCCCACGCCCACGGCGTGGATGGTCCCGTCCGCGTCCACGGTCAGCAGATTGGGGTCGCTGGTGATCCAGCGAGCGACGGTCTCGGTGGCGTCGTCGGGGAAGTAGATCGTCCCCATCCTGAGCGTCGAGCCGGTGCCCACGGTCAGCTCCTCCGGGGTGATGCGCATGGCGTCGCCGGAGACGTGCACCAGCACGTCGGCGTCGGCGCGGATGCCGTTCGGGGTGACGGCATACACCTTGGTGCGCCCGCCCCGGTGAGCCGTCACGCGGCCCGTGGGGTCCACGGTGGCGATGGATTCGTCCTCGCTGCGCCACTCCAGCAGCGTGTCGTCCGCGCCCTCGTTGAAGGTAGCGCTCAGGCCGGTGACCTCGCCCTTCTCGATGGTCACCCGGCTGGTGTTCAGCTTAAGGCTGGTGGTGGGGGTGCCCACCACGGTGACGTGCACGGTGGTCTTTGCGCCGCCCTCGGCGTCCAGGTGGATGTCCGTCGCGCCGGGACGGATGGCGGTGATCTTGCCCGTGCGGCTCACGCTGGCCACGGTGTCGTCCACGGCGGCGTAGCTGATCGCCTGGGCGTGGTCGGAATCCAGCACGTATCGGATGTTGTAGGTGTCGCCCTTGCGCATGCGGATGGTGTGCGGGTAGGCGTAGAGGTGGTCCTCCTGGCCGTAGCGCATCGGCAGAAACAGCAAAAGCCCTATCGTCAGCGCGAAGATCAGCGCGATCAGCTTGCCATAGACGGTTCTCATGGATGAAACCTCACATTTATCGCATCATACGTCATCATTATACGCCATCCCGGTTGAAATGGTCAACTGATTTTTGAAAAGGACTTGCAAAATAATGCGCAATCCTGTAAACTGATAGCATCAATCATACAGGATGGCGGGGAATATGAGAATCAAGCTGAACGAGGCGCAGGACAGGGCGCTGAGGGCCTTTCTGACGGACAATCCCGACGCGGAGCAGCTCTCCGCCCGGGAATACGTGGTGGACCTGTACGACATCGACCCGCCGGTCTCGCTGGACCTGGTGTTCGTCAAGGGCGGCATCGGCGTGGACGGCGCGGCGGAGCTGCTGTTTGACGAGGCGCTGGACGGCTGGTACATGGGCGAGCGGCTCGAGACGCCCGAGCAGGTGCGCGACGCGCTGGTCCGCTCGGGCGCGATACCGGAATGAACGCCCGGGAGATGGTCAACGAGGGGCTGTTCGACAGCGTGGAGGACGCCCTCGGCCACGTGATCATCAAGAAGCTGCCCCCGGAGGAGCAGATGCGGCGCATACGGTTTCGCTACCCGTCGCCGGCGTTCTTCATCGAGTCCAACGAGTACATGCTCAGGCAGGCGGGCCTCGGGAACACGGACGCCTTCTATTTCTGGATGATCCCGGGGCTGGCGCGCTGCGTGGCGCAGGAGAGCTTCGGCGAAAAGCCCCGGCTGAACACGCTGTCCAGGATGGCGGCGTACCTGAAATCGCTGTACCTGGGCATCCACGTGGAGTGCTTCTACGCCGTGCTGCTGGATGCCCGCGGGACGCTGATCAAGACCGTGTTGGTGGGCCGGGGCACCGTGAACGCCGCGCCCTTCGACATGGGCAGGGTGCTCTCCCTGCTGGTGGAGCACAACGCCAGGGCCGTGGTGCTGTGCCACAACCACCCCGGCGGCACCCTCAGACCCTCCCCGGAGGACATACAGTGCACCCTCAGCGCGCTGGCCGCCACGGCCACCATCAGCGTGCCGCTGCTGGATCACATCATCATCGCGGGGGAGAGCGCCATCAGCATCCGGGACAACGGCTACATACAGCCCGATCTGTGGGTCATGATGCAGGGGCCGAAGCGGAAGCTGGTGCGGGACTGGGTGGACGTGGATTTGCTGAGCGAAAGAAATACTTAACATCTCATCAGAAATACACAAAAATTCCAAGAATTAACACGGATATCACAATTCGGCGGGCGGTTTTACGCCGGGATTCAACATTGCAAAGGTATACTGTGGACATCAAAATACATCGACTGAACGGGAGGCTGACGGCATGTATCTCGATCATCGCATAACGGTAAAGATTGCCCGGATACTGGACATGGTCGACCTGTCGGCGCTGCTCTTGGACGCGGAGGGAAACGTCATACTGCCCGAGGGGGACCAGCGGGTGTTCACGCTGCCGGAGGAGCTGAGGCTTAACCCCACGATGCCCTTCGTGTACGGCGCGATGACGCTCATCGGCACCACGGAGGAGCAGCCCGTGTTCATCTGCCTGCACGGCGACAGCGAGGACGTAAAGAAGTGCGCGGTGCTGTGCGCGGAGTTGATCAACCTGATGCTCCGTGAGGACATGAGCCAGACCAGCCGCGATCAGGCCGTGCGCATGATGCTGCGCGGCGAGGTGGAGGGGGCCGAGTTCGAGTCGCTGGCGGCGGAGCATGAGATCCCCATGGAGAAGAACCGCTGCGTCATGTACTTCTACTTCCAGGACATGGACGTGGAGCCCGCAATACAGATGATGAACGACACCCTCACCGACGCGGGCGACCTGATCACCGAGGTGGGGCACCACTCGGTGGCCATGCTCAAGACCGTCAGCGAGGAGGGCGGCCTCGGGGACGTGGAGGAGTTCGCCAACGCCTTCGAGAGCAGCTTTTTAACGGAGAACGGCTCCACGGTGTTCGTCGGCATCTCCGACGCCCGGGAGCGCCTGGAGGACATCCCCGCGGCCTTCGAGGAGGCCCGCAACGCCATCAACGTCGGCCGCGTGTACCATGGCAACAAGCACGTGTTCACCTACCGGAGCCTGCTGCTGGAGCGCTTTTTGAGCGACGTCTCCCCGGAGATGGGCCAAAGCTACAACGCCTGCATATTCAACCGCGCCACCGCTCGGCTGTTCAACGACGAGATGGTGCACACCATCGAGACCTTCTTCGACAACAGCCTGAACCTGTCGGAGACCGCCCGCAAGCTCTACATCCACCGCAACACCCTGGTGTACCGGCTGGAGAAGGTGCAGCACGCCATCGGGCTGGACCTGCGCAACTTCGACGACGCGGTGACCTTCAAGATGATGATGCTGCTGGGCAAGGGCAGCGCCGCGCGCCGGTTCCGCCTGTAATCGGGCCGGGTGCTGCCGCATATCATAGCGCTGAGGAACGGAGGACTGCCTCAACATCACGTCGTTTGGGGCAGTCCTTCCTTTGCGAATAACCATTGTCTGTTCGGAGGCTTTCATGAAAAACAAACCCACGCGCGTTGTCGCGCTGATCTGGGCGGCGGTGATGATCGCCGCGGTGTCCTCCACGCTGACCCTGCTGTTGACCGGGGCCAGGTCCGGCGAGCACTGGGTCAGCGAGCGTGAATACGAGGCCGTGCAGCGCTACAGGCGTCTGGACGAGGTGCGCGACATACTGATGACCCAGTACTACCAGCCCCTCGACGAGGAGGCGCTGCTGACCGGGGCCATCCGTGGCATGACCAAGGCGGTGGGGGACGTCTACACCTTCTACTACACCCCCGAGGAGATGCAGCGGGAGAGCGAGGACGAGCAGGGCCGCTACCGGGGCATCGGGGTGCTGATCGAGCGCAGCGCCGACGGCTACATCGAGATCGTGCGGGTGTACCCCGACAGCCCCGCCGAGCTTGCCGGCCTCAAGGTGGGCGACCTGATCTACTCGGTGGACGGCAAGCTGGTGGGCGGCCTGCGGGGCAAGAACTACGAGGACGGCGTGAAGCTCATCCGCGGCGAGGAGAACACCACCGTGCGCCTGGGCATACTGCGGGGTAAGGAGACCTTCGAGACGGACGTCATGCGCGCCGACGTGAACATCAGCTATGCCAGCTACCAGCTGCTGGGCGACGACGTGGGCTATGTGTCCGTCTCCCAGTTCAGCGGCGACGCGGCGGACCGGTTCGACGAGGCGCTGGGCTACTTCAAGGGCCACAACGCCAAGGGCATGATCATCGACCTGCGCAACAACCCCGGCGGCTTTTTGACCGAGGTCAACCGCATCGCGGACAGGATACTGCCCAAGGGCATCATCGTGTACATCCAGGACCGCGACGGCGTGCGCACGGACTACTACTCCGACGCGGACATGTACGATATCCCCGTGGTGGTGCTGGTCAACCGGATGTCCGCCAGCGCCTCGGAGATCCTGGCGGCGTCGGTGCAGGCGCTGGACAGGGGAAAGGTGGTGGGCGTCACCACCTACGGCAAAGGCATCGTGCAGACCCTCAAGACCTTCGATTCCGACGGCGCGGGCATGCAGTACACCACCTCGAGCTACTACGACGCCCAGGGGCGGTCCATCAACGGCGTGGGCGTCACCCCGGACGTGGAGGTGGCGCTGGAGGGCGACCGGGTGCCCATGGACCCCGACCCCGAGAGCGACAATCAGCTCGCCACGGCGCTCGAGGTGCTCCGAGAGGAGATGCGGGAGAGGTAAATAAAGCGAAGGCGGCGGTTCATTCAACCGCCGCTTTCGCTTTGCTGTCAGGACGCCATTCATGGTGTCCGCGGGATTCACGCCCCCTCAGTCAGCTGCGCTGACAGCTCCCCCTGCGCAGGGGAGCCTGCGCCCCCTCAGTCAGCTGCGCTGACAGCTCCCCCTGCGCAGGGGAGCCTGCGCCCCCTCAGTCAGCTGC
>CACXBB010000067.1 GCA_902765735.1 uncultured Eubacteriales bacterium
TTTCCAAAAGCATAAATCCAAGAAAAACACGAGGAAATATGCAGTTAGGCATATAAAACCAAAAGGAAAACAGGGGGTAGACGTGGAATATAACTCATGAGGTGGTAAGCATGACGCGAGTAATTCGACGTTACGAGCTGACAGACGCCGAATGGGAGCGACTGCAGCCCTATTTTCCGGAGCGACAGATGGGCGACAAGGGACGACCGAGGCGGGAGCCCAGGGAGATGCTGAACGGCATCTTCTGGATTGCCCGCAGCGGCGCGGCGTGGCGCGACCTGCCGGAGCGGTACGGACCGTGGCAGACGGTGTACAAGCGGTTCAGGGAGTGGTCGGAAAGCGGCCTGATCGAGAGGATCTTCCATGAACTGGGCGAGGACGCCGACCTGCAGGACATCAGCATAGACAGCACCTACATCAAGGCACACAACCAAAATTCAGGGGTTTCTGTGGACAAAACGCAGGCCAACCAGTGCATCGGAGTGAGCCGAGGCGGCAGAAGCACCAAGATTCACGCTGTTGTAGACGCTCTGGGCAACCCGATCGAGGTCATGCTGACGACCGGCAATACCTGCGACATCACTGTCGCTGAAAAACTGCTCAGCCGAATTGACCTGAAGGGGACGACTGTCCTCGCGGACAAGGCCTACGGCAAGTGGGAGTTTCGCGAGTTTATCGCCGACCAAGATGCGGATTTCTGTATTCCGCCCAGGTCGGATAACTCCGACCCATGGTACGTCGATTGGTGGCTCTACAAGGAACGTCATCTTGTGGAAAAGTCCTTCCTCAAGCTCAAGGAGTTCCGTAGAGTCGCCATCCGCTACGACAAACTCGCTTCCCGCTTCCTCGCCTTCGTCCATCTCGCCTGTATCCGCATTCTTCTTGCATAATCCTTATGGGTATGCATTTAGAAACACACTCTAGGAATTGGGAATTAAAGTTACCGGCTGCCGCACGGCGACTCCAAAAGCCTTCCCCTTCAGGGGAAGGTGGCTCGCGCGAAGCGCGAGACGAAAGAGGTCGTAACCCCAATTCCCAATTCCCCATTCCCAATTTCCCCATTCCCAATTTCCCCATTCCCAATTCCCAATTTGTCAAGAAAGGATATCAATAACATGAACGCACTGGATCTATTAAAGGAGCGCGGCTTCGTCCGCCAGATCACCTTTGAGGACGAGTTATACAAGGCCTTTGAAGAAGGCATGGTGTCCTTCTACGTGGGGTTTGACCCGACGGCGGACAGCCTGCACATCGGGCACTACATCCCGATCATGGCGATGGCACACTTGCAGAAGGCGGGCCACAAGCCGTTCGCGCTGATGGGCGGCGGCACGGGCATGATCGGCGACCCGTCGGGCAAGTCGGACCTTCGGAAGGTGCTGACGGTGGAGGACATCGACAGCAACGTCGCCCACATCAAGCGGCAGATGGAGCGCTTCCTGGACTTCGACGCCTCGAAGCCCAACTGCGCCCAGATCGTCAACAACGCCGACTGGCTGCGCACCCTCAACTACATCGACTTCCTGCGCGATGTGGGCGCTCTGTTCTCCGTCAACCGCATGCTGACCGCCGAGTGCTACAAGCAGCGGCTGGAGCGGGGCCTTACGTTCCTGGAGTTCAACTACATGCTGATGCAGTCATACGACTTTCTGGAACTCAACCACCGCTACGGCGTGAGCCTCCAGTGCGGCGGCGACGACCAGTGGTCCAACATGCTCTCCGGCGCGGACCTCATCCGCCGCAAGGACGCAAAGCCCGCCTTCGCGCTGACCTTCCAGCTCCTGCTGACCCACGACGGCCGCAAGATGGGCAAGACCGAGAAGGGCGCGCTGTGGCTCGATCCCGACAAGTGCAGCCCCTACGACTTCTACCAGTACTGGCGCAACGTGGACGATCAGGACGTGGAGAAGTGCCTGGGCTTGTTGACCTTCCTGCCCATGGACGAGGTGCGCCGCCTGGGCGCGCTCAAGGACAGCGCCATCAACGAGGCCAAGCGCGTGCTGGCCTATGAGGTCACCAAGAACGTCCACGGCGAGGAGGAGGCCAAAAAGGCCCAGCAGGCCGCCGAAGCGCTGTTTTCCGGCGGGGCCATGGCGGGCTCCGTGCCCACCACCGAGATCGACCCCGCCGAGCTTCAGAACGAGAACCGCCTGCTGGCATGGGTGGCGAAGGTCGGGCTGTGCAAGTCCAACGGCGAGGCCCGCAAGACCATGCAGCAGGGCGGCCTGTCCGTCAACGATAAAAAGGTCATCGACCCCGAGACCCGCATCACCCCCGAGATGCTCGCCGGCGACGGCCTGCTGATCCGGAAGGGGAAGAAGAGCTATCATCGGTTGAAGGCAAAGTAACGGCCATCATACAAGGGGCTGTTTCAAAACGACGAACACACCATACAATCCATCCGTAGGGACGCCATTTATGGCGTCCGCGGGCGGCATGAATGCCGCCCCTACGGCGAATTGAACAGTGGTGGTTCGTTTTGAGACAGCCCCTTGTTTGAATCCATCGATCATATGACCTCAAACGCCTGCTCCAGATCGGCCAGGATATCCTCCACGTTCTCCAGGCCCACGGACAGCCGCACGAGGCCCTCGTCGATGCCGGCGGCCCTGAGCTGTTCGTCGGTGCACTGGCGGTGGGTGGACGACGCCGGGTGCAGTATGCAGGTGCGGATGTCGGCCACGTGCACCTCGTTGGTCACCAGCTTCAGGGCGTCGAGGAACGCCATGGCCTTTGCGCGCCCGCCCGCGATGGTGAAGGAGATCACCGCGCAGGTGCCCTTGAGGTACTTTTTATACAGCGCGTGGTCCTTGTCGGAGGGCAGCGCCGGGAACTTCACGGACACCACCTTGGGATGGCTCTGGAGGTATTCCGCCACCCGCAGGCCGTTTGCATGGTACTGGCGCATCCTGACGGGCAGCGTCTCCAGCCCCAGGTTCAGCAGGAAGGCGGAGTGGGCCGCGGGGTAGACGCCGAAGTCCCGCATCAGGTTCATGCGCGCGCGGGTGATGTAGGCGGCCTTCCCGTAGGCCTTCGTGTAGGAGATGCCGTGGTAGCTCTCGTCGGGCTCGGTCATCTCGGGGAACTTGCCGTTTTCCCAGTCGAAGGTGCCGCCGTCCACGATCACGCCGCCGATCTGCACCGCGTGGCCGTCCATGTACTTGGAGGTGGAGTGCACCACGATGTCCGCGCCGAATTCGATGGGCTTGCAGAATACCGGCGTGGCGAAGGTGTTGTCCACGATCAGCGGCACGCCGTGGGCGTGGGCGATGCGGGCGAAGCGTTCGATGTCCAATACGGTCATGGCGGGGTTGGCCATGGTCTCGCCGAACACCAGCCGGGTACGGTCGGTGAAGGCCGTGTCGATGGCTGCGTCGGAATCGTCACCGCTGACGAAGGTGGTGGTGATGCCCAGCCGCTTGAGCGTCACCGTGAACAGGTTCGTGGTGCCGCCGTAGATGCTTCCCAGGCTCACGATGTGGTCCCCCGCCCCGCAGATGTTCAATACCGCCAGCAGGTTCGCCGCCTGGCCGGAGGTGGTGCACATGGCGCCCACGCCGCCCTCCAGCGCCGCGATCTTGTCCTCCACGGCCATCACCGTGGGGTTGCCGAAGCGGGAATAGACCAGCGACAGCGTCGGGTCGTCGAACACCTTGGCGATCTCCTCCGCGGTGTCGTAGGCGTAGGTGATGCTCTGTACGATGGGCAGCACCCGGGGTTCGGCGTTGCCGGGGGTGTACCCGGCGTGCAGGCATTTGGTTTCGTCATTCATAGTACAATCCTCCATATGGGTTTCTTATTCGGAGATTATTAATAATAGTGTGGAGTTTGGAGTGTGGAGTGTGGAGTTCAGGAAGAAATCCTGCGGATTTCTTTTGAATGAAGGCCACGGAGTATCCAATACTCATTACAATCAGCGATTAATCAAAACAAATCCGACGGATTTGCACCGCAACTCCACTCTCCACACTCCACACTCCACTCTTTGTTATTATATCACCATCCCGTCCTTCGCGCAATTGCTATTTTATTACCCAGCGCAGACGGACATAATATCATTGACAAGACGCCCCGGTTATATTATAATGAATTCAGTCAATGTAAACGCAGGGTGAACGAATTAACTATTCCGCAACAGGCACATCGAAAGGAGACGGTTACATGGAGAACACGATCAAGCGCATCGGCGTATTGACCAGCGGCGGCGACTCCCCGGGCATGAACGCGGCGGTGCGCGCCGTGGTGCGCACGGCGGTGGCCTACGGCATCGAGTGCGTGGGCATCCGCAGAGGCTGGCAGGGCCTGATCACCAGCGACTTTGTGCAGCTCGACGCCGCCAGCGTGGGCCACATACTCTCCCGCGGCGGCACGATACTCTACACCGCCCGCAGCGAGGATTTCATGAGCGAAAAGGGCCGCAAGCGGGCCGTGGCGACCTGCAAGATGCTGGGCCTGGATGCCATCGTGGCCATCGGCGGCGACGGCACCTTCCGCGGCGCGCTGGAGCTTTCGCGGCTGGGCATCCCGGTGGTGGGCGTGCCGGCGACCATCGACAACGACATCGGCTGCACCAACTACACCATCGGCTTTGACACCGCCTGCAACACCGCCATCGAGTGCATCGACCGCCTGCGCGACACCATGCAGTCCCACGAGCGCTGCTCCGTGGTGGAGGTCATGGGCCGCAACGCCGGCTTCCTGGCGCTGTACGTGGGCATCTCCATCGGCGCGACGGCGGTGCTGGTGCCCGAGCGCGAGCTGGACTTCGAGCACGACGTGGTGGAGCGCATCCGCAACGCCCGCCTGGCCGGCAGCACGCACTTCATGGTGGTCGTGGCCGAGGGCGCGGGCAGCGCGGTGGACATCGGCAAGATGATCCACGAGGCCATCGGCATCGAGCCCCGCGTGACCGTGCTGGGCCACATCCAGCGCGGAGGCTCCCCCAACGCCCGCGACCGCGAGACCGCCACCCGCATGGGCTACTTCGGCGTGAAGGCCCTCGCCGAGGGGCGCGGCAACCTGATCATCGGCACCCGCGGCGGCGACATCGTGGAGACCCCCATCGAGGAGGCCCTGAACATGAAAAAGCACCTCCAGATGGACCGCTATACCGTGCTGGAGACCATGAGCGTCTCCCTGTCCCCCCGCCATTGATCCCATTGATGAAGGGGCTGTCTCAAAACGCATAATCATTCAGGAGTGTGCATGTTGTAGGGGCGGCGATGCGCCGCCCGCCCGTAGGGACGCCATTCATGGCGTCCGCAAATGTTTCGTACCCGG
>CACXBB010000068.1 GCA_902765735.1 uncultured Eubacteriales bacterium
CGGGGGCGGAGCCCCCGCGATTGGGGGTCCAGGGGACATTGTCCCCTGGCAGGGGTGCGGGGGCAGAGCCCCCGCGACTGGGGTTTCCAAAGGGGATTATCCCCTTTGGCAGGGGGTCCCGGGGGGCAGAGCCCCCCGGGCAGGGGGGTCCGGGGGGACAGCGTCCCCCCGGGTTACCCCGTCACGATCGCGATGCCGCTGCTGGCGCCGATGCGCGTCGCGCCCGCGGCGATCATGGCCTCGGCCTCAGCGCGGTTGTGGATGCCGCCGGAGGCCTTGACGCCCATGTCGGGGCCCACGGTCTCGCGCATCAGCGCCACGTCGGCGACGGTGGCCCCAGCCTTTGAGAAGCCGGTGGAGGTCTTGACGAAATCGGCATTCGCGCGCTTCGCAGCCTGACAGGCTTTCACCTTCTCGTCGTCGGTCAGCAGGCAGGTCTCGATGATGACCTTCAGCTTCGCCGCGCCGCAGGCGGCCTTGACCGCTTCGATATCGGCCTGCACATAGTCCCAGTCGCCGTCCTTGGCCCTGCCGATGTCGATCACCATGTCGATCTCCCGCGCGCCGTTCTTGACCGCCACGGCGGTCTCGGCGGCCTTGCTCTCCGAGGGGATCGCGCCCAGCGGGAACCCCACCACGCAGCAGGGGGTGACGTCGGTGCCCGCAAGCTCCGCCGCCGCCAGCGCGATGCGGCTGGGATTCACGCATACCGAGGCGAAGCCGTACTGCTTCGCCTCGTCGCAGAGCTTCCTCACCTGCGCCACAGTGGCATCGGGCTTTAAAATCGTGTGGTCGATGTACTTCGCAAGCTGCCTGCCGTCCATTCTTCAACACTCCTTTTCCTGTATAATAGTATTCATTTGATTCCTTTTCATACCTGAGGGGGCTTTGAGCGAGAGTGGAGAGTTGAGAGTGAAGAGTGGAAATAAAGAATGCCTGAGAACGAAGCAATGTGACTTCCTGTCACGAAACACATCTTTTCGCGGGAACATTGTCTGTTATTCCCGCAATGTTATTTGCGCGGCCAACTATATCTCCACTCTCCACTCTCCACTCTCAAAACTCCACTCTCATATGCCGTGCATGGTCCTCCAAATGATCTCCCGGTCGTTGGCGCGGACGATGGGTAAAAGCGCCCGGGCCATATCGTCCCGCCGGGCGTCGTCCCGCAGGATGTCCACGGCCAGCCGCGCCAGCGCCCGGGGTCCCTCGGCGCTGACGGCGCCGCCGGCGTTCACGAAGAAATCCAGGTTGTACGCCTCGCAGCCCGCCACGGCGTCCACCAGCACCATCGGCAGGCCCTTCATCGCCGCCTCGGTGACCGTGATGCCGCCGGGCTTGGTGATGAGCACGTCCGACGCCTCCATCAGCTGGGACACGTCCTCCTCATAGCCCAGTATCCTGAACCGCGCATCCTCCCGCCAGGCGGCCCGCAGCGCCTCCTCCAGCGCCCGGTTGGTGCCGCAGACGAAGGTGACGACCTCCCGGGGCCCCAGCAGCGCGGCCAGCTCCGCCGCCAGCTCCGGCAGCGGGCCCGCTCCCATGCTGCCGCCCATCACCAGCAGGTGGCGGCAGTCCGCGTCCAGCCCCAGGCTGCGCCGGGCCCGCGCGCCGTCGGAGGGCCGGTAGAAGGCGTCCTTCACCGGTATGCCGCTGGCGATGATCCGCTCCCGGGGCACCCCCAGCGCCGCCAGCCCTTCCCTGAGGCTCTCCGCGGGGATGAAGTGCCAGTCCGGGCTGCCCGCCTGCGTGCCCGGGGTGGCGGTGTAATCGGTCTCCACCACGCCGGTCACCACCGGCAGGTCGTACTTGGCCCGGGCGTCGGTGAGCATGATCGAGGCGAACACGTGGGTGCAGAGCACCGCGTCGTAGCCGCCCTTCTGAATGGTGCGCCCCAGGTTCTTGCGCCCCAGGTTCAGCACACGCCGGCCGTTGTGGTGCCGCATGAAGGTCTTGGGATGCTTCAGGCTGTGCCGGTAGCCGGAGTCGAACAGCTTCGGGGCATGGCGGTACATAAAGCTGTGGGACTTCGCCACGGCCTCCGATACGTCCTCCGATATGAACGACAGGCAATCCTCCACCCTGCACAGGTCGCCGTGGGCCTCAAAGGCCTGCTTGAGCGCCTGCGCCACGGCGTTGTGTCCGCCGCCGTTATTGCTCGACAGTATCAGAACCCGCATCCATCCTCCGCCTTTCCCGCGCCTTCGCCGCCTCAAGCAGCCGTGCAAACCGCGGCCTGTTATATCTCTGGATCATGATAAAGGGGACATTCCCCAGTAAAACGTACACGGCGTACACCGCGATCCCCCCGACGCCCGGCCACAGCCACAGAAGCGCCGCGCCGGACACGATCAGCATCACATGGGTCAGCTCCGCCACGCAGGTCTCCAGCAGCATGTCCTCCATGACCGCCGGGGTCGGGCGCGTCGAGAGGGCCTTGCGCGGCACGGACCCGGGGAACATCCGGCTCACGTCCGGGGCGATGTCCTTCCATTTTTGTATGCCCGCGCGCCGATACGCCGCGCCGTCCCGCTCCCACGCCATGGTGCGAAACGGCGGCCTGTCCCACCGAAGGTCCAGCCGCTTGAACAGCCGCCCCAGCGGGAAGCATAACAGCCCCCACGCGGCTATGTACGCCAGACACCTCCAAGCTCCCATCATCACCCGTACCGTCCGTGATTATTTCTTAGCTTATTCTACCATCTTATGCTCAAAAAGGCAAGCCGAACGCATTAAAAAGCCCCGCGGGCGCTCAGTGAACGTCCGCGGGACAGGCAGGAAAAACCTACCATATCTTCTTGACCTCATCGTATTTCCAGATATTTTCATCTTTTGTGATCAACGGAATCCCTCTCACAAGAGCCTGCGCCATGATGATTCTGTCAAAAGGGTCCTCGTGATGGTGCGGCAATGTGCGAATCCTCTCGCAGTCGTCCGGCGTAATCGGGATGATGTCAATCCCCTGTTCAACGCAAAGTCCCGCGATATCCTGTATCGTTTCTTCCAGTTCAAGGCGCTTTTCTTCCCTCTTCAACGATGCCTTGATCGCCATTTCCCACAAGGATGCAATGCTCACACAGGCATCATTTTCGTTTAAGGCCCTCTTCGCCTGCTCTGTCAGCCGCCCGCTGTCGCTGAATATCCAGAGCAGTATGTGTGTATCCACCAGTACCATCACATGTACTCCTCAAATTCCGAAAGCGGATCATCAAAATTCTCCGCGACTGTGATCTTTCCCTTGAGCACATCATACCTGATCTTTGTCTTTCTGGGCTCTGTCGCTTCATTTCCGAGCTCCGTCAAAAGATCGTGTATGATGGATTCCGCCTTCTTCTGGTTGTCTGCGCTCAGCTTGCTCCACGCTTCGGGAATCCACGCCGGCATCGCCATATGAGGTCACCTCGCTCTCTGAGGCTATTTTACCATAGAAGTGCGGCATTGACAAGCCGGGGAAAACGCTCAAAAAGCCCCGCGGGCGCTCAGTGAACGCCCGCGAGACAGCACAAATGGACGGTGGGGATTACTTCTTCGTCGTCACCTTCTTTACCGCGCCCCAGTCGGACACTCCGTCGGCGCCGACGTAGCGGACGCGGATATAGTAGGTGGTCTTTTTCTGGAGCTTGAGGTTGAGCTTGGTCTTCTTCTTGGAGACGGTCTTGGTGACCACATCCGCCGCGAAATTCGGGTCGGTGGAATACTGCACCTGAACGCTCTTGATCTGCCCGAGAAGCGCCTTGGTCTTCTTGGACTTCTTGATCTTCTTCCAGCTGACCGTCACCTTGCCCTTCTTCCCGGCCTTCGCCTTGGTGGATGCCGGGACCTTGGCGATGGTGACGGGTTCCTGAGCCACCACTGCAGCCGGAGCAGGTGCTGGAACGGGAGCCGGGTCATTCGGTACCAGATCGATCGTCGTTTCGCTCTGAACAGAAGACGTTGATCCTGTGTTGGAAGAATCATTTGTATCGGAAGTAGAATTGTTTCCACTTCCAGAGGAGGTATTATCGCCGGTCCCGGACGACGGATTGTCTCCGGTCCCGGATGACGGGTTATCTTCTGCCCCGGATGATGGGTCAGAACCTCCATCTTTTTCTATCGTGAAGAAGATACTTCGCTGGCCGGTGAAATGACCCTTACCAACCAAAGTAACTGTGGCTATACCGATCTCGATGTTATTATCGTACAGAACATCATAATCTGTACCTTCAACAAGGGTTTGTGTGTCACCGCCTTCTTTGGTGTAGGTAACAGTGATCACAGGTTCCAAGGCGGAACCCGTATACTTCTGACTACCGATGGGTGATATCCTTATTCCTTTGTCCAGCAGCGACGGCTTATGCAGGATAGTGAAGGATTCTGTGCGCGTACCTGTGTAGTTGCCCTTGCCGGTGATGGTCACCGTGCCCATGCCCGGTTCGACGTTGTTGGAGTACTGAACATCAAAGTCGGTGCCCTTGACCAGCGTTTTCGTGCCCAGCGCCTTGGATTCGTACTTGAGCTTGATCTCCTTGTCGGGCGTGACGGCGGAGCCTGTGTACTGCTGGTCGGGGATGGGATCTAACTCAAAATCCGAGATGGACTTGGGCAGGATCTCAAAGTAGCCCTCTTCCAGCTGCGGATCGGTGGCGTAATTGCCCATGGTCTTGAGGGTGCCGATGGTGATCGGGTAATTGCCCACGTTCTCGCCAGGTTCGCGACTTAACTTTCCTGAGAAGCTTCCTGCTAATGAATCGCCCTCCATGATGCCATCGACCACGCCGCTGAAGGAGGAGGGGTCCGAGGTACCGTAGACCTTCGTCTGGGTCTCGACGACGATCTTGCCGTTGCTG
>CACXBB010000069.1 GCA_902765735.1 uncultured Eubacteriales bacterium
TTGGCCACGGCGCCGCCGGGATAGCTATGCCAAAAATCAGAAAAATCGCAGAATTCTGAGGGGAAAACCCTCTCTGTTTCGCGACTTTGGGCTGGATTGCGGCTTGTTTTTTGTGTGTTGTGCATAAAATATCCGTCCGAAAACTGTGTTTTCGGACGGATTGTGGTGGAGCATACGAGACTCGAACTCGTGACCTCTACACTGCCAGTGTAGCGCTCTAGCCAACTGAGCTAATGCCCCGTGCCTTGACAACGTAGATGATTATACCACGAACAAGGCGATTTGTAAATACTTTTTTGGAAAATTACCGCGTGACTAATCGTCGGCCAGCACGGTGTTGGGCACCAGGTATTCGTCCGCGCCGCAGTCGGGGCAGCCGGCCTTGCCGGCCTCGAGGGCTTCGTCGCGCTCGATCAGGGTGTAGGCGCCCTTGAACTTCGCGCACTCGTCGGAAGTGTGGCACAGGCCGTCCTCGTCCATCCACAGGCACTTCTTGCCGACCAGGGCGGTGTCCGGGGCGTCGCAGGTCTTGCAGCGCCTGTACTTCGAGGTGATCTCGGAGAGCTTGTAGGCCTTGGAGCCGGTCATGCCCTGGCACACGCTGCGGCGGTGGTAGAACTTGCCGTTGCTGGAATGATACACCCTGGCGTCGCCCGCGGGCTTCAGCGTCGCGGCGGGGGAGACCTTCTCCGCCTCGGGGACGGGGGTGGGCTCCGGCGTCGGGGTGGGGGTGGGCTCGGCGTTGACGATGGCGTATATGTCCGCCCGGCACTCGGGGCAGGGGGTGTACTCGCCCTTCAGGGCGTCCTCGAGGGCGATCAGCGTCCACTGGCCCTCGAACTTCGCGCACTCGTCGGTGGTGTGGAAGACCTTCTTTTCGTCCGCCCAGACCACGTCCTTCGCCTCCAGTACGGCGGCGTCGGGGCTTCCGCAGGCGTTGCACTTCTGCTTGCCGGCCTCGACGGCCTCCGCGAGGGTGTGGGGCTTGGCGCTGGTCATCTTCTTGCAGCTGGAGCGCATGTGGTACAGCTTGCCTTCTTTATTATAGTACACCGTGGCGTCGCCCGGGGCCTTCACCGGCACGTCGGGCACCGGGGTCGGGGTGGGTTCCGGCGTCGGGGTAGGGGTGGGCTCGGCGGTGGGCGTCGGGGTGGGCTCCTCGGTCGCCGCGGCCTCCTCCGCGGTGGTCCACTGGATGTCCTCGCCGTCCTCCGGTTCATCGGTCGGGGTGGGCTCCGGCGTGGGCTCCGGGGTGGGGGCGGGGGTGTCGGTGGGCGCGGGGGTCTCGTCGGGCTTGAACTCGCCCGCGGCGGTCAGCGTGCCGTTGGACAGCGGCTTGCCGCTGTCGGGGTCCGGCGTGTTCTCGGGCAGGCTGATCTCGATGATCTCCGGCAGCGCGTCGGTCACATCCGGCGTGACCTCCGGCGCGGCGGTGTCGGCGGGCTCGGGGGACGGCGTGGCGTCGGGTGTGCCGCGGAGCTTGTCGCGCAGGCCGCCGGTGAGCTCGACCGCCTTGTCGATGCCGTCGGCCAGGTTGTTCATCACGGGCTTCGCGGCCAGGTCGGCGCAGTCGGTCATGACGTCCCAGGTCTCCACGCCCTTCTTGTAGGCCGCGTCGCCCGCCACCGCCACGTCCGCGGCGGCGCGGTTGAGCCAGTCGTTGGCCTTGTCCTGGAACTCGGTGTACTTCGGGTTGTCCACGTGGATGGTCAGCGCGAATACGATCAGGAATACGCTCACGCACAGCGTCAGAAGGGAGATCAGCAGCTTCGTGCCCGCCGTCATGCGCACCTTCCTGCGCCACAGCATCACGATGCCCACCGGCCACACGACCAGCAGGATCAGGAAGGTCAGCAGGATGTACAGTATGCCCGCCTTCGGTCGCCGGGGCTTTCTGCGGTTGTTGCGCCCGCCGCCGGCGCTGCCGCCGTAGCCGGGGCGCTTCTCGGAGCGCATCACGTAGCCGCTGTTCCTCCTAAAGGCGAAAGCCTGCAAAAACCCGGGCTTTATGGCCTGATCGAATGTCATCTGCATAGTATATCACCTTTCCGAACGCCGTCGCGCTCATGGGAAAATCATGCGCCTATCCGTGCCCACAAGACACCATTACACCGTATATTATAACAGAAGTGACGCCAATACTCAAACGACAACATTGTGACTTAATTTGAGCGTAAATGGTGCATTGAAGAGTGGCGGCCGGCGCCGCGGTGAAGTCAATATTCCACGAAAATTAACTTTGTTTATAGAGGAAAAGAGGCGGGAATGTCGAAAATGAGAAGTCGGGTTTTGTTGGATATTTTATTCTGATGCAATACGAGCATGGAGGGAAAGAAAATGAATGTGGAACGCAATCTACCCGTCGTTCGCGAGCGCAAGCTGGCGATTTTGAAGGGTGACGCGACCCTCTGCGAGCAGCAGAAGGCCGCGGGCAAGCTCCTCGCCCGGGAGCGCATCGCGCTGCTGCTGGACGCGGCGAGCTTCGTCGAGCTGGACGTGCTCAACGCGGACGCCGGCGTGGTCACGGGCTACGGCCTGATCGACGGCGCGCCCGCCTATGTGTACGCCCAGGACTTCACCGTCAAGGGCGGTTCCGTGGGCATGGCGCATGCCCGCAAGGTGCTGAAGGTGATGGAGCTTGCGGAAAAGACCGGCGCGCCGGTGTACGCCATACTGGACACCGCGGGCGCGCGCCTGGATGAGGGCATCGACGCCATGAACGCCTACGCGCTGATGGCCGGCAAGGTCTCCGCCTTGTCCGGCGTGGTGCCGCAGGTGGCTGTGGTGCTGGGCCAGTGCGGCGGCATCGCCTCCGCCATCGCCGGCATGAGCGATATCACGATCATGAGCAAAAACGGCGCGCTGTTCGTCAACGGCCCGCAGGTGGTCTCCGCCGCGGCCGACAAGGAAGTGAGCCTGGAGCAGATCGCCGGCTGCGAAGCTTCCATGAAATCCGGCATGGCGCAGCTCGTCGCCGCGACCGATGAGGAGGCCATCGCCATGGCCCGCAGGCTGGCCGCCTACCTGCCCTGCAACAACATGGACGAGGTCATCGGCGACACCGTGGACGACGTCAACCGCGAGCTGGGCGACCTGAACGCCCTCACGCAGGTGGACGACGTGCGCGACATCTTAAAGCGCATCGCGGACATGAACGAGATCGTGGAGCTGTCCGAGGGCTTTGCGCCCTCCATGGTCACCGCCATCGCCAAGATCGGCGGCAGCACCGTGGGCTTCATCGCCAACCAGCCCGGCAGGGACGAGGGCCGCATCACCGTGTACGGCGCGAAGAAGGCCTCCCGCTTTGCCAGCTTCTGCGACTGCTTCTCCATCCCGGTGATCACCGTGGTGGATTCCCTGGGCATGAAGATCTCCACCGCGCCCCAGGGCGAGCTGGCCCGCGCCGGCGCGCAGCTGATGTACGCCATGACCGAGGGCACCAACGCCCGTGTCGCGCTGGTGATCGGCAGCGCCATCGGCACCGCCTACGCCGCGCTGGCCTCCCGGGCCGCCTGCGACATGGTGTACGCCTGGCCGGGCGCCGTGATCAGCGCCGTGACGCCGAAGATCGCCGTGCAGCTCAACTGCGCCGACGAGCTGAAGACCGCCGACGATCCCTTCGCCATGCGCGCGGAGTTGGAGGAAAAGTACATGGCGGACGTGGCCGACGGCGTCAACGCCGCGGTCAGGGGCTATGTGGACGACGTGATCGAGCCCGCCCAGACCCGCCAGATCCTGGCCGCCGCGCTGGAGATGCTCTCCGGCAAGCGCGAGAGCAAGCCCGCCAAGAAGCACGGCAACATGCCGCTGTAAGGAGGGTGTGAGATGGGTATTTTGAATGCGCTGTCCTATGGCGGCATCACCGCGGTCATCGGCATGTTCATCGTCTTTCTCGGCCTGACGATACTGATCTGCGCCGTGAAGATCATGGGCGCCGTGTTCGCCGGCGTGACCGCCAAGAAGCAGGCGAAGGCCAAGGCCGCGGTGGCCGAAAAGCCCGCCGCGCCCGCGCCCGCGCCGGTCGCCGCGCCGGAGCCCGTGGTGGAGGACGTCACCGACGACAGCGAGCTGATCGCCGTGATCGCCGCCGCCATCGCCGCCTTCGACAATTCCGGCAAGTCCCTGGTGGTGCGCAGGGTGCGCAAGGTCTCCGGCTGGAACCGCGCCTCCCGCACCGAGCAGGTTTACAGGTTCTGAGGATCAATAGGGGAAAGTCCCCATGACTGAAATAGATTAGGAGGAATCACCATGCGCAAGTTTGCGATCACCGTTAACGGTCAGTCCTACGAAGTGGAAGTTGAAGAAATCGGCGGCGCCCCGACCTTTGCCGCCGCGCCCGTCGCCGCGCCCGTCGCCGCGCCCGCCCCCGTGGCCGCTCCGGCCCCCAAGGCCGCCGCGCCGAAGGCCGC
>CACXBB010000070.1 GCA_902765735.1 uncultured Eubacteriales bacterium
AGGCAGGGCAACCCCTCCGCCTCGCTGCGCTCGGCACCTCCCCTTGCACAGGGGAGGCAGGGCAACCCCTCCGCCTCGCTGCGCTCGGCACCTCCCCTTGCATAGGGGAGGCAGAGAAAGCGCATCCAAAGGCTCCCCTGTGTAAGAGGAGCTGTCGCCGAAGGCGACTGAGGGGTTGCCGTAGTCCGCTATACCTTTGAGGCGATGACGTTGTCGATATACGAACACACAGCCTCAAAGTGGCTATTGATTTCGCAATTCGGAATGCGAATGATCCTCAAGCCGTACTGTTCAAGGAATCGGGTTCTTTTATCGTCGTAGGCTTCGCTGTCAGGCTCATAATGCTGAGAGCCATCGAGTTCAATCACAAGATGTGCCCGCGCACTGTAAAAATCCACAATATAGTATCCCAGCACCTTTTGACGGGTGAATCTGCAGGGATGCTTTCGCAGGAAATCGTACCACAGATGTCGCTCCTCTTTGGTCATATTCCTGCGCAATTGCCGGGCGTTGGGAACGAGCGACTTGTTGTGCTTACGTGGCAGCATCGGACAATCCTTTTTCGTGTTTATTTATCGATAAAGCATCAGTGAAAACGAATTAGGAACCGGCGTATGTCGATTCCTAATTCGGGTTGGGTTGTTCAATTACTTTGCGGACTTGGCAGCGCGCTTGGCGACGAGCTTCTCATCCCACATGGCCCACACCTGACCGGACAGCAGCACGGAGGAGTAGGTACCGGCGAGCATGCCGATGATCAGCGGGAAGGCGAACTCCTTGATGGAGGACACGCCGAAGATGAACAGGCACACCAGGGTGATGAGGGTGGTCAGGGTGGTGTTGATGGTACGGGCCAGCGTGGAGCTGACGGAGACCTCCACCACGTCCATCATGGGCAGCTGGCTCATGCCGGGGCGCTTGCGGTTCTCGCGGATGCGGTCGAAGATGATGATGGTGTTGTTGATGGAGTAGCCGACGATCGTCAGTATGGCGGCGATGAACGAGCTGTTCACCTGGAAGGCGAAGCGGAAGAACACCATGAACGCGCACATGATCAGTATATCGTGCACCAGCGCGAACAGCGCGGCAGCGCCGGACAGCGGGCTGAACCGGATGGCGATGTAGATCAGCATGCACACGAAGGCGATCAGCAGCGCCTTGACGGCGTTGGACAGCAGGTCGCGGCCCGCGATGGCCGACACGTGATCGACGGAGATGAACCGGAAGTTCGGGTACTTGGCGCTCATCTCGCGCTCGAGGATGGAGCGCACCTGGCTGGTCACGTCGTCCATGTTCAAGAGGATGCGCAGGTCGGTGCCGGTCTCCTCGACTTCTTCCTCGTCTTCCTCAGCTTCCTCGGCCTCTTCGGTCTCCTCGGCGGCGGCCTCCCCGGTCTCTTCGGCGGCCTCCTCCTCGGCTTCGGCGGCCTTCGCGGCGGCCTCGGCCTCGGCGTCGTACTTCACGAACTGTATCTCGGTCAGGTTGTAGCCGCCCTCGTCCAGCGCGGCCTTTACCGCGGTCTCCACGGCGGCCTTGTCGAAGTCGGCGCCCATCCTGAACTCTATGATGTTGCCGCCGGCGTAGCTCAGGTCATACCCGAGGTCGCTGACCTCCAGGTTGGTGGCGGTGCGGTAGCCGGTCTGCTCCGCGCCGGAGACCACGCTCTTGACGGCGTTGGCGATGGTTTCCTCCATGCCCACCGTGGCGTCCACCAGCTTGAGGCGGATCTGCAGATCCGTCAGGCCGTCGGCCTTGATGCCGGACTTGTCCATGTTCAGCATGGGCTTGAATTCCTCGGCGGCCTCCTCAGCGGTTTCCTCAACAGCCTCAGCGGTTTCCTCAACAGCCTCAGCGGTCTCCTCAGCGGCCTCAGCGGTTTCCTCGGCGGCCTCGGCGGTCTCCTCAGCAGCCTCGGCGGTCTCCTCGGCGACCTCTTCAGTGGCCTCGGCGGCCTGCGCGGCCAGCTCCTGCTGCAGCGCGATGGACGCGGCGGAGGGCGCGGCCTTGGTGGGCTGATCGTTGTAGCCCGCGGATTGCAGTATGGTGATGACGTCGTTGACGTCGTAGTTTTCGCCGACGGAGTAGCTCAGTATGGAGCCGCCGGTGAAGTCGATGCCCAGGTTCATGCCGACGCCCACGATCTGCATGATCAGCGCGATGGCGATGATCGCGCCCGAGATGCAGAGGAACAGGCGCGTATTTCCGGTAAACGTCTTTTTCATGCTTGTCCCCTCCTCATTAGCGCGTGTAGGCACTGCGGTTGTTGATGCCCAGCCTGCAGATGAGTATCAGCAGGCTGCGGGTGATCACGACGGCGGTGAACAGGGACACCACGACGGAGATGGTCAGCGTCAGGGCGAAGCCCTTGATGGTGCCGGTGCCGAAGATCATCAGCACGATGGCGGCGATCAGCGTGGTGATGTTGGAGTCCGCCACGGCGCGGCCGGCATTGCGGAAGCCGTACTTCACGGCGTTCAAGGGCGTGCGGCCCTCGCGGAGCTCCTCGCGGAAGCGCTCGAATATGACCACGTTGGCATCGACCGCCATGCCGATGCCCAGGAGGATACCGGCGATGCCCTGCAGCGTCAGCTGCGCGCCGGAGATGGCCAGGGCGTAGAACACGATCAGCACATAGATCAGAAGCGCCATGTCGGCGGCCACGCCGGGCAGGCGGTACATGACCAGCATGAAGATCAGTATCAGTATCAGGCCGATGACGCCGGCGATCAGCGCGCCCTTGATGGCCTCGACGCCCAGGGTGGCGGAGATGGCGCGGGTCTCAACCTCGGTGATGTCCATCGGCAGCGCGCCGGACTGGATCTGGATCGTCAGCGCGTTGGCCCAGTTGTAGGACTCCTCAGTGGTTTCGGCCTTGGAGCCGGTGATGATGCCGCGGCCGCCGGTGATCTGGGTCTGCACGGTGGGGGCGGAGATCAGCTCGTCGTCCAGATAGATCGAGATGGACTGGCCCACCAGCCGCCCGGTGGCCTCGGCGAAGGCCCGGGAGCCCTCGGCGGTCAGCTGGAAGCCCACGCCGCACAGGGTCTGGGTCTCGTCGGTCCACTGCACCTGCGCCTGGCGGATGTCCTTGCCCTCCAGCACCACGGTGCCGTCCGGCTCGCGGAATTCCAGGTGGGCGGGGGTGCCGATGATGCGGGCGACCTCCTCGGGGTCGTCCACGTCCGGGATCTCGACCAGTATGCGGTCGCGGCCCTGCGTGGCCACGGTGGCCTCGGTGAAGCCCGCGTTGGTAAGACGGGTGCGCAGCGCGCCGACGGTGCCCTCGAGCAGGCCCTCATAGTTGTCCATGCTGGTGTCCGTGGCGATGTACTCGGTGGAGACGCCGCCCTTCAGATCCAGGCCCAGGCTGATGGCGCTGCCCACGGGCTTGAGAATGTACTTGCCAATCTGCAGTCCGTGAAGCGCCAGGAACGCCACAACTACAATCAGCAGCGCAACGATTCCCAGTTTGATCAAACTCTTCTTCATGTCGGTTGTTCCTCCCTGCTGTGGCTGTCATCACAGCCAATCCAAGCATTATCATACATCATACTATTATATACGTCATTTTTTAAATCGTCAACGCCTAAACCGGCGCAATTCCCCGTTCTTAACATGAATTTACGAAACGGAAGGGACGCGGGGATGAATAATGGGGAATTAGAGTGTGTTTCTAAAATGCCTGAAGCGCATTTTCGGCGTCTTTGGCTGCATTTCAGCGTTGATTTCCCTTGACTTGTACGCACCGCCGCTACTCCGCTTTGCGGA
>CACXBB010000071.1 GCA_902765735.1 uncultured Eubacteriales bacterium
CATGGCGAAGCCATGACGGATGAGGTGCCCCTCCCAGGGGAGCTGTCGCCGACGAAGTCGGTGACTGAGAGGTCATGCCTTCCCCTTGAGGGGAAGGTGCCCCGTAGGGGCGGATGAGGTGCCTACCCCTCAAGTATCCGTGAAGAACCACCAATCGCCCCTCCGAATCAGTTCGGAGAGGCGATTGTTATGCCATTTTTCTATTTCAGCACCCTGCGTCCCCAGCTGAACACGCGGTTGTAGAACCCGGTGGTCAGGTTGCTGACCACGACCTTATGGCCGCCGGAGGAGGCGTGGATGAAGCACCCGCCGCCCAGGTAGATGCCCGCGTGGTCGGACAGGTCGGAGTCGGAGATGGTGTTGAAGAACACCAGGTCGCCGCGCTTCAAGTTGCTGACGCCCTCGATCTTGTCATAGCCGCTGTCGTAGCCCTGGGAATAGGCGCTGCGCTTGAGCGACACGCCGATCTTCCTGAAGGCGTAGGTGGTCAGGCCGGAGCAGTCGAAGGAATTGGGGCCGGTGGAGCCGTACACGTAGGGCTTGCCCAGGTTCTCCTGGGCGTTGTAGATGGCGTACTCCAGCTTCTGGCCGGCGGACGCGCTCTCGCCGGGATCGCCGCTGGTGGTGGATTTCAGCTCCTCGGGCATGGTGGTCACGTAGGTGCTGGACAGCTTCACGGTGCCCCGGGGGTTCAGCACCTCGCCGATGCTGACGGACCCGCCCTCGTCCGCGGCCTTCACGCTACCGGGCCTCGCAGTCGCGGCGGTGGAGTACAGCGCCTTGAGGGTGGCGGTGTCGGCCACGCAGGTGACACTGATGCCGTTGGAACGCTGGAACAGGCCCACGGCGGTGGCGGTGGTGGCGCCGTAGTTGCTGTCGATGCTCTCCGCCTTGGCCAGATAGCCCAGGGCGTACAGGCGCATCTGCACGCGCCGGACGTCGGCGCCGCTGGACTTGGAATTCATGGTCTTGGACAGCAGCGGGTCCACCGGCGCGTAGCCGGCGAAGAGTATGCGCTGCATCGCGGTGTCAGCCAGGCCGGTCTCCGGCAGGCCGCAGGCCGCCTGGAACCGCTTGATGGCGGTGATCGCCGCGGTGTTGTAGTTGGTGGTCGGCACGCCGTCGTAGTAGCCGTAGGTCAGCAGCCCCTTGAGCAGGGTCTGCAGCGCGCTGCCGTTGCCGGTGACGGGGCTGTACTTGCCCCGGCTCAGGTGCTTGACCGGCACGAACCCCCGGCTCTTGCCGTTGGTGACGCAGGCCCACTCGAGGTTCCTGGAGTAGGCGGTCACCTTGACCTCCTTGCCCAGCTTGAGCTTCTTGCTCTTGCTGGAGGTGGAGGCCCGCTCGTACACCTTCGCGCCGGGATAGACCACCGTCGCCTTGAACTTGGCCTTCTTGTAGTCGGAGGGCGCGTCGCCGGGGTCGGCCTGCGTCTTGGTCAGCGCGGACTTGGCGCAGAAGCCGAACTTGCCGTTGCGCTCCACGTAGGCCCAGCCGCCGGTCACGGACAGCACGTTCACCTGCTCGCCCCACATCAGCGTGCCCAGCTCCTCGGAGGAATCGCTGGCCAGGCTGTACACCGTGGCGCTCTCGGCGGACACCGCCGCCTTGACCGCCTGGTCCAGCGACGGCGTGCTGGTGGGCGCGGCGGCGCCCTCGGTCTCCACCTTGGAGAGGCCCGCCACGTCGCAGAAGCCGTACTTGCCCTCGCGCTCCACGAAGGCCCACTTGGTGTTCCACTTGAGCACGTTCAGCACGTCACCCTTGCTCGCGCTGGCCACCTCGGCGGACTTGGCGCTGGCGGTCTTGTGGATCGCCAGGCTGTTCACCGTCACGGTGCCGCGCACGGCGTTCTCGGTGGAGGGCGTCTGGGTGGGGGCGATGGCGGCGCCGTCGTCGCCGGTGGACAGCCCCGCCGCGGAGACATAGCCGTTTGTGCCGTTCACCTGAACGTTCGCCCACTTGCCGTTGATGCGGAGGATCTCCACCGCGTCTCCCGCCTTGAGGGTCCCCAGCTTCGCGGCGCTGCCGCTGGCCTTCTTGTAGATGTTCAGCTTCTTCGTGGCGGTGGCCGGGGTGCCCGAGGGCGCGGGCGTCGCCTCGGCGGTCGCCGCCTGCTCGCCCTTTGTAAGGCCCTTCACGGCGCAGTAGCCGGTCTTGCCGTCCACGGATACGCGGGCCCACTTGGTGTTCCACTTGAGCACGTCCACCACCTGGCCCTGCTTGAGCGTGCACACCTTGCCGGACTTCGCGTTCGCCTTTTTGTACACGGGCAGGGTCTTAAGCGTCACGGTGCCCTTCTGGGCCGTCTCCGACGCGGACGTCGTGGTCGCGGCGGCGCTCGCCTCCGCGGTCTGCCAGTTGTCGTCGGCCTTGGTCAGCGCCGAGAGCTTCATGTAACCCACCGAGCCGTCCTGCTCCACCCGGGCCCACTTGCCGGACCAGGTGATGACGTACACCTTCGCGCCCTTTTTGACCTTCTGGGCTTTCCCGTCGCCGCCGGGCTTTTTGTACATCTTGGCGTCGGTGTTGACGACGGCCTTCTTCGCCACGTCGTCCAGGGCCTTCATGTCCGAAACCGGGGCGTAGCCGGTCTTGCCGGAGTAGTCGATCTTCGCCGCTTTGCCGGAGTAGGATTTCACGCGCACCACGGTGTCCTTGGGAAGCGTGCCCGCCTGGGCCTGCAATTTGGCGTCCCGGTAGACCAGCATCTCCTCGACGGTCACGATCGCCGAAAAGGTCTCCGCCAGCGCGGCAGGGACCGCGGCGGTGGTCATTAAAAGCAGCAATACCAGCATCGCCGCCGCCAGGCGCTTCATTCCTCTTTGCTTCCTGTTCATCGCAATCTCCTCATTATCCGTTCGGCAGCCATTGCCGCGTCATTGTTCATTTCAATGGGGCACAGCAGACCCCAATACGGATAATAATTTCGACGATGACCCATAAATTCCTTCAAAATGAAATGTAATAAAAATAAGCCTGAATTATGTTTGTAATAGGTTGTAATGGATTTGTAATTATTGGCAGCCGGTGAGGACCTTCGGCATCGCCTCGCAGCCCTCGACGATCTGTGCATAGACCTCCGAAAAGCGCCCGGTGTACCAGGGATCGTCGATGTCCTGGCGCTTCCCGGCGAAGGACAGCAACAGCCGGATCTTGTCCTCCGGGTCGCCGCCGCAGATGCGCCGCATGTTGCGCAGGTTGACCTCCTCCATGCCCACCAGCCAGTCGTAACAGGCGTAGTCCGCCCGCTCCATGTGCCGCGCCGCGTGGCCCAGCCGATGCCGTGCTTCTGAAGCTCACGACGCGCCGGCGGATACACCGGGTTGCCGATCTCCTCGTAGCTGGTCGCCGCCGAGGCGATCTCAAACCGGTCCGCCAGGCCCGCCCGCTTCACCATGTCCTTCATCACAAATTCCGCCATCGGCGAACGGCAGATGTTGCGAACTCTTCAAGCTGACGGATCCTGTTGCTGCCTTTGCGGGCTGGAAGCGCTGGTTCGACGCAGCGGAGGCCAGCGGTATTCCTGCCCTTGTGAA
>CACXBB010000072.1 GCA_902765735.1 uncultured Eubacteriales bacterium
ACGCGGCGCTGGGCGTCGGCCTGAACCCCATCATCTGCGTGGGAGAGTCCCTCGAGCAGCGTGAGATGGGCGTGACCATGGACCTCATCGCGCTCCAGGTCAAGTCCGCGCTCGCGGGCGTCGCGCCGGAGCAGGTGCGCAAGTGCGTCATCGCCTATGAGCCCATCTGGGCGATCGGCACCGGCAAGACCGCCACCGGCGAGCAGGCCGCCGAGGTCTGCGGCTTCATCCGCGCCACCATCCGCGCCATGTACGGCGCGCGCATCGCCCGCTCCGTCACCATTCAGTACGGCGGCTCGATGAATCCCGCCAACGCTGCCGAGCTGCTCGGCCACGAGGACATCGACGGCGGTCTGATCGGTGGCGCGTCCCTCGACGCCGGCAAGTTCATGGACATCGTCAACGCAGCCAATCAGGGCTGAGCGAAAGGAGTCCTTGCGATGAATAAAACCCCCACCACCCTTATCATTATGGACGGCTTCGGTCTGAGCGATGAGGTCAAGGGCAACGCTGTGCGCGGTGCAAACACGCCCGTGCTCGACCGTCTGAACGGCGAGTACGCGCATACGCGGCTCTCCGCCTCCGGTCTGGACGTGGGTCTGCCCGCCGGTCAGATGGGCAACAGCGAGGTCGGCCACACCAACATCGGCGGCGGCCGCGTGGTCTTCCAGGACCTGCCGCGCATCTCCCGCGCCATTGAGGACGGCACCTTCTTTGAAAATCCCGCCTACAACGCCGCGATGGACGCCTGTCTGGAAAAGGGCACGGCGCTGCACCTCTACGGACTGCTCTCCAACGGCGGCGTACACTCCACCGTGGAGCACGTCTGGGCGCTTTTGAAGATGGCCGGCATCAAGGGCCTCAAGCGCGTGTACCTGCACTGCTTCCTCGACGGGCGCGACGTCTCCCCCACCTCCGGCGCGGACTTCGTCGCCGAGGCGCAGAAAAAGTGCGCCGAGCTCGGCGTCGGCAAGATCGCGACCGTCATGGGCCGCTACTACGCCATGGACCGCGACAAGCGCTGGGACCGTCTTGAGCGCGCCTACGACGCGATGGTCTACGGCGAGGGCATCCAGAACCCGGATCCCGTCGCCGCCATCCGGGAATCCTATCAGAACGGCGTGACCGATGAATTTGTGGAGCCCGTCGTCTGCGACAAGGAGGGCACCATCTCCGACAACGACGCCATCATCTTCTTCAACTACCGCCCCGACCGCGCCCGCGAGATCACCCGCGCGTTCGTCGATCCCGCGTTCGACGGCTTCCAGCGCGAGTATTTCCCCGTCACCTACGTCTGCAACACCGAGTACGACGCCGCCATGCCCAACGTCACCGTGGCCTGGCCCCGCATCCGGGTGAATAACGGCCTGGGCGAGTACCTCAGCGCCATGGGCATGACCCAGCTCCGCATCGCCGAGACCGAGAAGTACGCCCACGTCACCTTCTTCTTCAACGGCGGCGTGGAGACCCAGTACCCCGGCGAGGACCGGGTGCTGGTGGCCTCCCCCAAGGTGCCTACCTACGACCTGCAGCCCGAGATGAGCGCCTACGAGGTGTGCGACAAGTGCGTGGAGCGCATCCGCTCCGGCGCCTACGACGTCATCATCCTCAACTTCGCCAACTGCGACATGGTGGGCCACACCGGCGTCCTGCCCGCCGCCATCAAGGCGGTGGAGACGGTGGACGAGTGCGTGGGCCGTGTGGTGGAGGCAACGCTCTCCATGGGCGGCATCGCCATGATTACCGCCGACCACGGCAACGCCGACGATATGCGCCAGCCGGACGGCAGCCCCATGACCGCCCACACCACCAACCCCGTGCCCTTCATCGTCTGCGGCGCCGCCAGCGAGCTGCGTCCCGGCCGCCTGGCCGACATCGCCCCCACCATCCTGGACGTGATGGGCCTGAAGCAGCCCGCCGAGATGGACGGCAAGACCTTGATTGTCAAATAATTCTCCCTGAATGGAATAAAAAGACCTCCGGGCGTCCACAATACGCCCAGAGGTTCTTTTTTATTCCGGAGCGCCGCCCCTCCGAATCCACGGCGGCGGCCGGGCCGGGCCCGGTCAACAGGAGAAACCATGAGTGAGTTCAAAAAAGGCGCCGCCTCGTTGCTGCGCAGCCGTGGGCTATACATAGCCCTGGCGCTATGTTTGGTGGCAGCGGGAACGGTGGGCTATCTCACCACGCTGCAACGCCCCGCCGTGCAGACGGTGGTGCCGGAGGAGGTGGAGGTGGAGATCATCAAGCCCCCCGTCACCATCCCGGAGATCAAAAAGCCCCTTCCCGCCGCCCCGGTGATCACCCCGGTGGAGGAGGAGACGGT
>CACXBB010000073.1 GCA_902765735.1 uncultured Eubacteriales bacterium
GTGGCGGTGCTGGCGGGGACGCCGGTGGACACGCAGATGGGCGCGGACGTGCTCGCGGCCCACGGCATCGAGGCCCTGAACTGCCCCGTGTCCCGGCACCCGCTGGAGCAGGCCGCCTTCCAGGTAAAATCCAAAGACGAAAAGCACACGGTGCTCCTGTCCATCCTCCGAAACGCCATGGACCGCGGCTGCGGCAGCGCCTTTATCTACTGCAACTCCCTGGCCGGCTCGGCGGACTTCCCGGCCCTGTCCGGAGAGCTCGGCATCCAAATCGTGACGCCCATGGACGCCTACGGCACGATCGCGAAAAACTACCGCCGCCTCGGGGTAGTGGCCTACAACGGCCAGGCCCTCGCCGGGATCGACACCGCCATGGTGCGCGCAAACCCCGACATCCTGCTCCAGCCCGCGGGCATCCCCGAGGTCACCATCGACATCGAGGCGGGCATCGCCCCGGACGAGATCATCCGACGCCGCCACCTCGACACGCTCATGGCCTACTTCGAGGCCTGCGGCTGTGAGGCGCTGGTGCTGGGCTGCACCCACTTCCCCTATCTGACCGAAGCCCTGCGGACGTACACACGCCTCCCGCTTCTGGACCCGGCGGAGGAGATGGTGCGGCAGCTTACACAGGAGGAACACCATGTTTGAACATATGATCGTGGCGGTCAACGCCGTCCTGCCGAGCTTTCTGATCATCGCCCTGGGCCTCCTTGTCCGCCGCCGCGGCAAGCTGGACGATACGTCCCTCGGCAAATTCAACTCGGTCGCCTTCCGCGTCTTTCTCCCCTGCCAGGTCTTCCGCAGCATCTACGACGCCCCCATCGGCGAGGTCTTCGACGCAAAGCTCGTGATCTTCACCTTCGTCGGGCTCATCGCTTCGGGCGGCATCGCCCTTGCCACGGCCGTGCTCACCGAAAAGCGCGGCGACCGGCGCGGCGTCATGGCCCAGGGCATGTTTCGCGGAAACTACGTGCTGCTCGGTATCCCGCTGCTCGAGTCCCTGTTCGGCGGCAGCGCCACGGGCCTTGCCTCGCTGATGATCGCCGTCAACATCCCCATCTACAACGTGCTGTCGGTGATATTTCTGGAGATGTTCGCGGGCGGGAAGATCGACCTGCGCAAGATGCTCCGGGACATTGCCCTCAATCCCCTCATCGACGCCACCCTTGTCGCCCTCCTCGCCAAGGCGGTGAACCTGCCGGTTTACGCCTTCCCGGCCTTTGCCTCCGCGCTCAAGTCCCTTGCCGCCGTGGCGACACCCCTGTGCCTGTTCATCCTGGGCGCGTCCTTCGCCCCGGCGGGGATCAAAGATTATGCCCGGAGCCTCTGGATCACGGTGGCCTTCAAGCTGGTGGTGATCCCGGCCCTGGCCCTCGCCTGCGCCGCCGCCATCGGCATACGGGGCGTGGCGCTCGGCGTGGTGATGATGAGCTTCGGCCCGCCCACGGCGGTCAACTCCTACACCATGGCCCGTGAGCTCGGCGGCGACGGCGAGCTTGCCGCCTCCATCGTGGTCGTCGACACGGCCCTGTCGTGCTTGACGCTCTTCGGCTGGATCGTCCTGCTGCGCACACTGGGACTGTTTTGAAAAGTGAAAAGTGAAAAGTGAAGATATGGAGTGCCCCATGAAGGAAGCCGATTGAAAATGGCCCCCGGCAAATCCGTACACGGTACGTTTTTGCCGGGGGCAGTTTGCGTTCTTTTATTATCCTTGTTTGAATCAGCCGACATAGACAGGAACACCGTCGATCATGACGTAGCCGGGCATAAGATCCTCGTAGTCGTTCAGGTCGTAGACACGGGAGCCGTCCAGCTCGATCCAGTCGGGCTCAAAATCCTCGTAGTCGTTCAGGTCGTAGACACGGGAACCGTCCAGTTCGATCCAATCGGGCTCACGATCCTCGGTGACGGTGTCGCTCAGGTCGTAGACGCGGGAGCCGTCCAGCTCGATCCAGTCGGGTTCAAAGTCCTCGTCGTCAACAACGTAGAGAGTCGTGCCGTCGGAGTAGTAGTACACATTGTCAATGATGTAGTAGCCGGGCTCGTAGTACACGTAGGGAACATAGGTGGTGTAAGTGGTGCTGGTGGGCGCGGTGCCGGGGATCAGGACGCTGATGTCGGCCACAGTGGTGGTGATGCAGGTGTTGCCGCGGTAGAAGCAGCAGTAGACTTCCCAGCCGTTCAGACCGGTCTGCAGATTGGTGAT